>DASPMY010000012.1:0-158804 GCA_035626815.1 Croceibacterium sp. | reverse complement strand
CATTGGGCGACGGCCTGCGCCCCGGCTCGATCGCCGACGCGAATGACGAGGCCCAGTTCGCCGAGCTCTACACCCTCGGCGAACTCACGAAGCGGGCCTGGGAGCAGGACGTCCAGGTGATGATCGAAGGCCCCGGCCACGTGCCCATGCACAAGATCAAGGCCAACATGGACAAGCAGCTCGCCGCCTGCGGCGAGGCCCCGTTCTACACCCTCGGGCCGCTCGTCACCGACGTCGCCCCCGGCTACGACCACATCACCAGCGGCATCGGCGCGGCGATGATCGGCTGGTTCGGCACGGCGATGCTCTGCTACGTCACCCCCAAGGAGCACCTCGGCCTGCCCGACCGCGACGACGTCAAGGTCGGCGTGGTCACCTACAAGCTCGCCGCCCACGCCGCCGACCTCGCCAAGGGCCACCCGGCGGCGAAAGTGCGCGACGACGCGCTCAGCCGCGCCCGCTTCGAGTTCCGCTGGCGCGACCAGTTCAACCTCTCGTTGGACCCGGATACGGCCGAGCAATACCACGACCAGACCCTCCCGGCGGAAGGCGCCAAGACCGCGCACTTCTGCTCGATGTGCGGGCCCAAGTTCTGCTCGATGAAGATCACGCAGGAGGTGCGGGATTTCGCGGCGAAGCAGAACGCCGAGGCCGACGCCTTCATCGCCGCGGAGGAGGCGGAAGCCGGGATGGCGGCAATGAGCGAGCGGTTTCGGGAGGTTGGCTCCGAGCTATACGTGGGCGCGGGCGGGCGCGAGCACGATTAGCGCTCGCCGAGCATAGGCAGGATGTCGATCTACTATCAGCACATCGGAAGGGCAATGTGGGCGCGCGACGCGCCAAAGACTCTGGGCTCGGAGGAAGGACTCCGTCATTTTCACGTCGACGAACTTAAGCCCTATTTGACGGACCTTTCCCCTCTAACAGTAGAGGAATTGGAGCACCTCGAATCCGATCTTGCTCCGACCGGCGTCCAAATCTGGGGACTACCGTCCGGAGCCGAGGGCGTTCTGCGCAACATGGTAGCGGGCGACTTCCTCCTGCTCTTGGAAAACGAGGAGTTCCGATACGTTGGGCAAGTCCTCAAGCGGATTCATGAGCCTTCATGGGATCTTTCCGCTTATCTATGGGGAGAGCAACGCTTCCCACTTATTGTCCTCCTCCAAGGCCAACTAATCAGGTACGAGTGGGAGGCGTTCAAAGCCGAATTTGGATATGGTAGCCGGTATCACATGCGCGGAAACACGATGCGCTTAGCATCGGCGAAACTGGGCAGCTCCCGGTTTCCCTCCGAAGAGAGTTTTATCGCGAGCCTCCTAGAGACTGATGAGCGGCATGCGGCGTCTGCCCAAGCAGAGTTCGAGTTGTTTGCGGCCCGGGCTGAGGCTCATCTTCGCTTAGTTCGTGACAGGTCCGCACAAGCGTCATTTCGCGACGAGGTGCTTCGCAAACAAAATGTTCGCTGTGCTGTCTGTGATTTCGCCATTCCGGCGGGGCTCGATGCGGCACATTTGGTGCCAAAGAAGCTAAGCGGAACCGATGATGCTAGGAACGGCCTCGCGCTATGCGTCCTTCACCATCGGCTCTTCGACCGGGGCCTTTTCAGCATCGAACCTAGTTCCCTCAGAATTTTGCCGGCGGAACCATGGACGTTGGCAGACCTCAGAATTACCAAGACAGATATTGGAGAGGTGCGATCTGCTGTCCATGAAGCAGCTCTCCGGTGGAACGCTGACCGAGCGACAATTAAACTCTAAAGTGTGTCGCTAAAAAGACGACGCGCCACTTCTTCACGAAGTCTCATGATCAGGTGTGCTCTTGTCTTATAAAAGAGCACACGTTGCGTTTTTACATCAAAAGGCAATTCTTCGCCTGACGTGCTCGAAATCATGATCACCGGCTTACCTAACGCATGAGCAATGCCTAGCTCATACATTACATTAGGATTTCGGGATGAGATGTTGGCAACAATAATGCGAGCCCGCACGATCATGCTGACGATGTGTCGCAATACATCGCCTTCCGCTCCCTCCTCATCTCCACGCAGAACCTTCACAGGAAAAGGCTGGAAGGCTTCGACGATGGCGGAAAACGTTCCCCGTTCCCTAGGGTGAAAGGGCGTGAGGACAAAAACCAAATCGCTATCAATGTGGGGGTCGCTAGAAACTCCCATCCGACGAAGAAACTCACCGGTGTTGATCGCTCCCGCGACATCAAGTGAAACACCCCGTTTTTGTGCATCCACCAAAAGATGGTTCACCGCCGCAAACTCGGGCGGCGTGTCGGTGAGGCGCTTATTTAGCTCTGCTAGCTGGGCCTCGATTTGAAGTCGCCATCCTTCGGTATTGGAGTGGAACTCGCGATCGGCCAAATTTTCTAGATTGGCACGATTGGCATCGTTAACGCGGAATGCCCTTGTCGCTATAAGCGCAGCGAAGATGACGCCGAATGTGACGCTTACCGCTGTGATAAGAAGGGCTAGAGAGTTGATGTCCGTCACGCGTTCGCTCCTAAGTAGCTATAGGAAGCGACGAGAGAACTAAGAGCTATGGCGGTGTTAAGTAGCCACCAAGCAACTGTCTTACCCACGCTATCAAACTGCACATCTCCGCCAAGGTCAGTGATGGAGGAGCACATTTCCTTGTAAATTGCGGTGCTGATTAGAGCCGCGCCCATTAACACCAATACTGCTAGCGAGGTCCACATGGTGTGTTCGCTCAGCCGAGCGAGCCCAGCTATCCCCATCATGAAGGCCAGCATCGTCATGTCGGCTGGCACTTCGAAATACCTCTTCCAACGATCGACTCCCAGGTCATCCCGGTTATTAACCGTGAGTTTTACCAGCAGGATGAGAAACACGCCGACGGCGTAAAACAGTACGTTCACCGGGGTCCCGTGCATTAAGATGGTGGATGAGGCGCTCATGCCGAAATCCGAAAGGATATGCCAGTGTATAGCAGCGGGTGTGTTGCCCATCTCAGTCCGGCACCCACACCCCTCACGCGTTCCTCCGCCATGCTCAGCCACGTCTCCCTCGGCACCAACGACGCCGCGCGCGCGGCGGCGTTCTATGACCCCGTCCTCGCCGTGCTCGGCATCTGCAAGATTTGCGAGCGCGACGGGTCGGTCGATTACGGCGTCTCGAAGACGATCTTCAGCCTCGAGAAACCGAGCGACGGCAAGCCGGCCAGCGTCGGCAACGGCGTCCACATCGCCTTCGATGCCGGCACTCGCGCGCAGGTCGACGAGTTCCACCGCGTCGCGCTCGCCCACGGCGGCACCGACGCCGGCGCGCCGGGCCTCAGGCCCGAGTACGACGCCCACTACTACGGCGCCTTCGTCCGCGATCCCCAAGGCAACAAGATCGAGGCGGTCAGCTTCCAGGCCAAGTGAGGCGCCTTTCCTGCGCCACGTGATCCGCGCTAAAGCGGGCGGCGGACCGCCTGACCGGAGATTCACCATGCGCGCCCCCTCGCTTGCCGCCGCCCTGCTCGTCGCCGCCTGCACCGGCGCGGCGCAGGCCGCTCCCTATGTCATGGAGCGCGATCCGGGCTGCCCGTGCTGCGAGGAATGGGCCGAGCACGTCGAGAAGGAGCTTGGCGTCGAGATCGTCATGCGCGACCGGCCGCAATCGGGCGCCGCCACCGCGCACGACCACGGCGTGCCGGATAGGCTGATCGCCTGCCATTCGATGCAGATCGAAGGCTATACCCTCGAAGGCCACGTGCCCGGGCGCGAGATCGCGCGCCTGCTGCGCGAGCGGCCCGAAGGCGTGCGCGGCCTGTCGGTGGCGGGGATGCCCGCGGGCTCGCCCGGCATGGAAGTGGCTGGCGGCGTGACGCAGCCCTACCAGGTCATCGCCTTCGGCGATTTCGGCGAGCGGGTGTTCGCCAGCTATCCGCAGGACTGAAAAAAGGGCTGTCCTACAGCCCCCGTTTTGTGGCTTATCCTGCCGGATGAAGCACCAGCCCATCGATCCCGCCGCGCCGCATGACGGCGCCTCCTCCACCGACATCGCCGAAGCGCTCGCGCCGCCGGGCCAGCGCCACGACGGCTGGACGCCGGCGCGCCAGGCCGGCTTCCTGCGCGAGCTGGCCGCCACCCACTGCGTCAGCACCGCCGCGCGCGCGGTCGGGATGAGCCGCCAGTCGGCCTACAAGCTGCGCAACCGCCTGAAGGGCGAGCCGTTCGACATCGCCTGGCACGCCGCGTTCCGCCTGCAGTACGACGCGCTGCTCGAGGCGGCGGTCGAACGCGCGATCAACGGCGTCGAGGTGCCGCACTTCCACAAGGGCGAGCTGATCCACACCTCGCGCCGCTACGACGAGCGGGCGACCGTGGCGCTGCTGGCGCTGCGCGCGCGGCTGGAGCCGGAAGTGCGCTGCTATCGCGCCGACGACGAAGGGATCTATCCCGGCGACTTCGACCTGATGGTCGCCCGCGTCGAGCACGGCGACGAGCTGTGGGCGGAGGTGGATTACGCCGATCCGGACGAGGACGGCTAGGCCGCGGACTAGGCGCGTCGTGTTGGAAAAGTGTCGCCCGGCCGCGAAGCGCCGCAACGCCGCGGAAATCCGCGGTTCCTGGGCCGCCCGGGGCGGGCGACGCCCTGTCGCCTTTGTCGCTTTTGTCGCCTCGTCGCCCTTGTCGCCTTCGCCGCCCGAATCGCGCGCCCCTCGGCCCGGCCGGAGCGGCGACCGCAAGGGCCTTGTGCCCGGCGGGGAATGGGCGGACGATGGTCGGCGGCTACGCGAGTCCCAGGGGGAAACCATGGATCCGAATCTGCGCTGGCCGCTCGGCCGCAACGTCATCCGCCGCAACGCCGTGTCGAACACGTTCGGCATGGTCCGCCACAACGCCAACGGCACCAAGCGGCCGCACCAGGGGTGGGACTTCGAGGCGCTGCCGGGGACGCCGTGCTTCGCCATCGCCGACGGCACCGTCGCGCTGCTCAGCACCGCCGGCGACTACGGCAACGTGGTGGTGATGGCGTTCCCGTTCGCCGGCGGGCAGCTCTACGCCGCCTAGCCCACCTGAGCGCGTTCCACGTCGGCCTCGGCCAGGCGGTCTCGCGCGGGCAGCCGCTCGGGCTCACCGGCAACACCGGCAACGCCCGGACGATGCGGGGGCTCGACCAGCACCTGCACTTCGAGATCCGCACCGAGCCGCGGCCCGGGCGCGGGCTGGCCGGCCGGATGAGCCCGCTCAACGTGTTCCGCGCGATCCCGCTCGATCAGCCGGTGCTCGCCTGAGCTATTTCCGCACCCGCCACTCGCGGGCGTAAGTCGATTCCTCGCCGTACTTGCGCTCGGCGGCGCGGGCCTGCTCGGCGAGCTCGTCGGCGGTGGCGGCGCGGGCCTCGCCGTGCCTGAGCAGCGCGTCGCGGCGCAGCGGCACGACCTGGACGAGCGGGGTCCCGGCGGGGAGCACGTGCGCGCCGGGCGGGCCGGTCCACACGAACGGCAGGTTGACCGTGGTGTCGAACCGGTCGCAGTCGACCACCCCGGCAAAGCAGGTGAACGGCAGCTCGGGCCGGCTGAGCGGCTGCGTGAACAGCACCGAGTATCCCGGCGGCACCTTGATCCGCCACGGGTTGGTGAACTTGAGCGGCCGCACTTTCTCGAACGGCGGGGCGGGCGCGCCGAGCTGCGCCGGGTGGTGCTGCTCGATCGGGCGGAACGGCAGGTCGGGCGCCCACTCGAGGCCGATCAGCGCGCGGTCCTCGGGCACGGCGAAGCGGACCTCGAAAGGCAGCGGGATGACGAACCCGAGCGCGAACGCGTCGGTCATCGGCAGGCACGCCTTGGCGGTCAGCGCCGGCAGGCCGGTGGCGTAAGTCATGCCCATCTCGCGCTCGAGCCGGCGGAACCACTCGGGGGCGAAGCGGACCGCCCGCCCGGGCGGCGGGATGCGGCCGGCGAGCTCGGGCGCGCAGAGGAACTCGATGCGCGGGGCATCGCCGGCCGGCGCGGCGGCGTCGGCGGCGTCGGCGTCCTCGGCGGGGAGCGGGAACTCGACCATCGCGGCGAACCTGTCGCAAAAGCCGGGGCGTGGCAATCGCCCGGACTGTGCTAGGGAAGCGCCGATGAAGCACTTCCTGCTGACCTACGCCCTCGCCGCCGATTACCTCGCGCGGCGCCCGCCGTTGCGCGCGGCGCACCTGGCGCTGGCCCGCGCGGCGGTCGCCCGCGGCGAGCTGCTGCTCGGCGGCGCGCTCGAGCCGGCGGAGGAGGCGGTGCTGCTGTTCGCCGGCGAGGACCCGGGCGCCGCCGAGGCGTTCGCCCGCGCCGATCCCTACGTCGCCGAGGGCCTCGTCACCGCCTGGCGCGTGCGCGAGTGGCGGACGGTGGTGGGGGCGGCGGCGGCCGCGCCGGCGCCGGGCGATTAGGCGATCCGGCCAAGCCGTGCTACAGCCGCCCCGCTGACGTCGAATTGCGACGGACTTCGGCGAAGACGAGCGCCCCTCCGGGAGCGCGAGGCTGACGACGACTTCCTTTCGATTGACGACCTGACGCACGACCCTCGCGCCCGCATTCGCGGCCGGGACACAACCGTTTCTCGAAAGGAAACAGCGATGCCCGTAGGCACAGTCAAATTCTTCAACACCGACAAGGGCTATGGCTTCATCCAGCCCGACGACGGCGGGGCCGACAGCTTCGTCCACATCTCGGCGGTGCAGGCCGCGGGCATGCAGACGCTCGAGAAGGACCAGCGCCTCAACTACGAGGTCGAGCGCGGCCGCAACGGCAAGGAAGCCGCGGTCAACCTCTCCAACGCCTGAATTACCTGTCCGGGCGCGGCGTTCCTCCCGCGCCCGGCACTTTCCCCCAGACAGGAGTTGCGCCGGTGAGTCAGACTTTCGACTTCTACGACGCGCGCGCCAGGGAATCCGAGGCCGAAGCCGAACGGGCCGAGCTGGTCATGGTGCGCGAGCGGGCCTTGCGCTCGGCCGCCGCCTGGCGCGGCATGGCCAACCGCGCGCTGCAGATCGAGGAAGAGCGGGTCAAGGCCGACATCGCCCGCGCCGAGCGCCGCGCGGCCGAAGCCGAAGCGGCCCAGGCGGCGGCGGAGCCGGTCGCGGGCTGAGCCTACCAGATGCCGGGTAGCCCCGAGCCCGCGCGTTGCGGCTCGGGCGAGGCCGTCTCGGCGGCTGACCCGCCATCGGCCAGGCGCGCGTCCTCGGCCGCTTGCTCGGCCTCGACGGCGGCTTCGACGGTGGCCTCGTCGGGCAGCGGCGCCACGGGATAAGCGTCCGCCCAGTCGGCCTCGCGCGCCAGCGCATCGTCGTCGCCGGACCACGACCAGCTCGGCGGCGGCAGCCAGTCGGCAGTGACGAACGCGTCGTAGTCGAGATCGGGCCGATACCCGCCGGGCAGCGCGAGGTCGCCGGCGGCGGGCTCGGTCCAGGCGATTGCCGGGGCTTCGGTCGGCTCGGGCCGGCCGGTCAGCTGCCACCACTGCTCCGCCGGCGCCTTCATCACCGGGTTGGCCGCCTGGCCGAGCAGCGCGCCGCCGAGCAGCCCGCCGCACACGGTCGCCAGCGCCACTTTGCCCGCGGTCATCATGCCCGACGAATGCCGCCGCGGCGGCGGCGTTCCCGCTGCGCGCGGCGAACCGAGAGCGGCGCGGGCCACGGCGTCGGCCGGTCCGTCAGGGCCAGCGCGCCGGCTCGAGCCGCACCGTCGCGGTCTCGCCGATCGGCTGCCAGCCATCGCGCGCGATGACGTCGTTGCTCTCCTTCGCCCGGCGCCCGTCGGCGAGCGACCAGGTGATGTGATAGGTCCCGCCGGTCGGTCGGTCGGAGCTGCGTCGAGCGTGGCGACGAGCGCTTCGACACCGGCGCCGTCGTCGGCCCGGCCGACGACTTCGGCCACCGCGATGTCGGGCAGCGTCAGGTGGTTGCCGCGGCCGAAGGTGACGTGATCGGCCACGGTGTTGGCGTAGCGCGGCGGAAAGCGCCGCAGCAGCGCCGCCCGGTCGTTGGCATCGACCCGCCAGCCGATGATCGCGTCGCGCATTGCCAGGCTCCTCAAGCGGTGTTCGAAGGAACGGCGCCGCGGCCGTGCCGGTTCCCTCGTGCCGGGGCCGGCGGCGAGCCGGCGCGGGAACCGCGCCGCGCGGCCGGAGATTGAGCTGCCATGCGGATCGACAAACTCGCCAGTTGTCTCGCGGCCGCGCTGCTGCTCGGCGCGTGCCAGCCGGAAGCGGCCGACGAAGCGGTGGCCGGGCAGGCGGCCGACGAGAGCTTCACCGAGGTACTGCAGGACGCGGCCGAAGCCGGAGCGGCCGGCGACGACAGCACCCGTCCATACGACGGCATCGCCCGCGACGAGACGCTGCACTTCACCGGGACCGAGCCGTTCTGGGGCGGCGAAGTGACCGGCGTTACCCTGACCTACAAGACGCCCGAGAAGCCGGGCGGCGAGGTGATCGCGATCGAGCGGTTCGCCGGCCGCGGGGGGATTGCCTTCAGCGGCCTTCTCGCCGGCGCCGACTTCGAGATGATGGTGACGCCGCTCGAATGCAGCGACGGCATGTCCGACCGGACGTATCCGTTCACGGTCACGCTGCAGATCGGCGAGGACATGCGCAACGGCTGCGGCTGGACCGAGCGCCAGCCGTTCGCAGGACCGGCCCATCCCTGAAGGCTCGGCGCCTTAACCTTTCTCAGTTCGGGAACTATCGCGGCATTCCGCCGCTTGCGTGGCATCGTCCAGAACAGGGGACCCGACCGATGCAGATACGCCTTTCGATCGTCTCGGCCGCCGCGTTGGCGCTGGCGGCTTGCGGCTCGAACGACGACGCCGCGCCGGCGGCCGACGACACCGCCACCGCCGATGTGGCTGCCGAGCCCGCCGCGCCCGACGCCACCACCGCGCAAGGCTTCACCGACACCGTCGCGGCGAGCGACATGTACGAGCTCGAAGCCGCCAAGCTGGCCCAGGAAATGGGCACCGGCGAGAAGGTCAAGGCGTTCGCCGCGATGATGGCGACCGATCACACCAAGTCCTCCGCCGACCTCAAGGCGGCCGCCGGCGAATCCGATCCGCCGGTCACCGTCGCCCCGGCGCTGACCGCGAAGCAGCAGGGCGACCTCGACGCGCTGCGCAGCGCGGGCGACAATTTCGACACGGTCTACGCGCAGCAGCAGGTCGCCGCGCACGAGCAGGCGCTGGCGCTGCTGCAGGCTTACGGCGCCGACGGCGACAGCGCGCCGCTCAAGGCGTTCGCCACGGCCACGGCCATGGTCGTCGAGCACCACCTCGACGAGGCCCGCACCCTGCCATAGGCCGGCATGGGCGCGTCCCGGTGGCGGACGCGCCGGGCATGCCTATGATTGGGCCGGACGAGCGACGCCGCCGCGACCCGTCCCGCCGGGCAACCCAGCCTGTTCATCCCGCACGGCGGCGGGCCGTGCTTCTTCATGCCCGATCCACGCGGCACGTGGACGCGCATGGAAGCCTACTTGCGCGGGTTGCCCGCCAGCTTGCCGGAGCCGCCGCGGGCGATCCTGGTCGTCTCGGGCCACTGGGAGGAGCGCGCGTTCGCCTTCACCGGCGGCGAGCGTCCCGGACTGATCTACGACTATTACGGCTTCCCGCCGGAAACCTATCGCCTGACGTGGCCGGCGCCGGGCGCGCCGTGGCTGGCCGAGCGCGGCGCCGCGCTGCTGCGCGAGGCGGGCCTGCCCACCGCGATCGACCGGCAGCGCGGCTTCGACCACGGCGTGTTCATCCCGCTCAAGGTGGCGTTTCCCGAAGCCGGGATGCCGGTGGTGCAGATGTCGCTCCACGCCTCGCTCGACCCGGCGCTGCATCTCGCGGCGGGCGAGGCGCTGGCCCCGTTGCGCGAGGAAGGGGTGCTCGTGCTCGGCTCGGGGATGAGCTTCCACAACCTGCGGGCGATGGGCGACCCGCGGGTGGCCGGGCCGTCGGCCGAGTTCGATCGCTGGCTGTCGGCCGCCGCCGGCGCCGCGCCGGACGAGCGCGCCGCGTTGCTCCCGCGGTGGGACGGCGCCCCGTCGGCCCGCTTGTGCCACCCGCGCGAGGAGCACCTCCTCCCGCTGATGGTCGCAGCCGGGGCTTCGGCCCGGCGCGGCACGCACGACTACCGCGACAGCGTGCTCGGCGGCACGGTGTCGGCGTTCCGTTTCGGCTGACGGCCGCTCGCCGCGGATGCGGCGAAGCGCATCCCGTCGACAGAATCGCGCCCCGCCGCCCTTGCCATCGCCCGGGCCGCTTGGCACATGCCGCCATCGGCGAGGCTTAGAAGGCGAGAAACGGCCGCGATGCTCGAACATGTTCCCGACTGGCTCGGCAAGGTCCTGCGCAGCGCGCGGGCCGGCCACGGCCGGCTGGCGGTGGCCCGGCTCGGCGGCGAGGCCTTGCTGCACCGCGACGGGTTCGCGCTGCGCTCGGCAGCGTTCCGCGACGGCGAGGCGCTCGATCCCAGCTTCACCGCCGACGAGGAGGACGCGGTCGCCCCGCCGCTCGAATGGAGCGCGCCGCCTGCGGGCACGCGCGAGCTGGCGCTGGTCGTCGAGGACCCCGACGCGCCGACGCCCGAGCCGTTCTGCCACTGGCTGGTGTGGGGCTTGCCGGCGCAGAAGGGCCAGCTGCTCGAAGGCGAGGCACCCCCGCGCGTGGGTAAGAATTCCTTCGGCAATTCCGAATGGCTGCTGCCCGATCCGCCCACCGGGCATGGGGCGCACGACTACGTTTTCCAGCTGTTCGCGCTCGATCAACCGCTCGCGCTGATGCCCGGCGCCACTCGCGGCGACCTGCTCGAGGCGATAAAGGGGCGCATAGTCGCCGCTGCGGTCTTGACCGCGACCTATTCGCGAAGCGAAGAAGACGATCCTGATTGGGATGAGGACGGCGGGGGGTGACTCGGCGTCGTAAGTGGAAGGAAAGGACGTAAGCATGGCCGCCAAGAACAATGCGCTGAACAAGCCCGTGAATCTCTCGCCGGAACTCGAGAACGTTTGCGGCAAGGGCCCGCTGACCCGCGCGCAGGTGACCTCCAAGGTGTGGGACCACATCAAGGCCAACAACCTGCAGGACAGCAAGGACCGGCGGATGATCAACCCCGACGCCAAGCTCGGCGCGGTGACCGGCAAGGACCAGATCTCGATGTTCAAGATGACCTCGGCGGTCTCCAAGCATCTGAGCTGACCTGACGCCGGCGGGCCGGCAGGCCCGTCGCGAACCGGCCTTGCCTCCGGGCAAGCGAAAATGGCTGGCCCGCGTGCCGCGACGGTGGCATGCGGGCCGCCGACTTTTGAGGGGCGCCGATGCAGCGCGCGCCCCGGCAGACAGAGAGCTCGACCATGGCCACGATCGTCGGCGGCATCGCCACCTCGCACACGCCCACCATCGCCTTCGCCAAGGACGCGAACAAGATGGACGACCCGGTGTGGAAGCCGATCTTCGAAGGCTACGAGCCGGTCCAGCAGTGGTTTCGCGACAAGCAGCCCGACGTGCTGGTCTACATCTACAACGACCACATGACCGCGTTCTTCGACCACTACAGCCACTTCGCGCTCGGCGTGGGCCAGGAGTTCGGCCCGGCGGACGAGGGCGGCGGGCCGCGCGACATCCCGGCGATCAAGGGCGATCCCGAGTTCGCCGCGCACGTCGCCCGGGTGATGGTCGCCAACGAGTTCGACCTCAGCTACTTCCAGGGCAAGAACCTCGACCACGGCGCGTTCTCGCCGCTGTCGGTGATGGTCGATCACGACGATAACGGCTGGGCGACGAAGCTGCTGCCGGTGGTGTGCGGCGTGCTGACGGTGCCGCTGCCGAGCGCGCGGCGGTTCTGGAAGTTCGGCAAGAGCCTGCGCCAGGCGATCCTCAGCTATCCCAAGGACATCAAGGTCGCGGTCGCCGGCACGGGCGGGCTCAGCCACCAGGTCCACGGCGAAGGCTGCGGCTTCAACAACACCGAGTGGGACATGGAGTTCATGGACCGGCTCGAGAAAGACCCCGAGAGCCTGCTCGACCTGACCGTCGCCGAACTGGCCAGGCGCGGCGGCTGGGAAGGCGCCGAAGTGGTGATGTGGCTGATGATGCGCGGCGCGCTGTCGGAGCAAGTCGAGGTCACCCACAAGACCTACTTCCTGCCCTCGATGACGCCGATCGCGACGATGATCTTCGAGGAAGTCTCCAACGACGCGCCGGTCGAGCCGGTCGAGCAGACCCGCGAGCGCGCCTGGCACGACTACGCGGGGTCCGAGGAGCTGGAGGGCACTTATCCGTTCACCATCGAGCGCTCGGTCAAGGGCTTCCGCATCAACCACTTCCTCCACTCGCTGACCGACCCCAAGGTGAGGAAGGCGTTCAAGGCGGACGAGGAAGCCACGCTCGCCGCCGCGGACCTCTCCGACGAGGAGCGCGACCTGATCCGCCGCCGCGACTGGATCGGCATGATCCACTACGGCGTGATCTTCTTCATGCTCGAGAAGCTCGGCGCGGTCACCGGCGTGCCCAACCCGGCGATCTACGCCGCGTTCAAGGGCATGACGCTCGACGACTTCCAGAAGACCCGCAACGCGGCGATCACTTACGGCGTCGCCGGCAAGGACGACTGAGCTACGTTCCCGGCCGCCAGTTCGGCGGGGCGAGGGTGAAGCCGGAGAGCTTGAACGCCGGGCTGACCACGCACGACACCAGCGTGTAGCCGGCGGTGCCGGGAAGCGGGACGGCGGCCTGCCATTCGTGCGCGCCGACGACGTAATGCGGCCGGTCGCCGGCGATGACGTCGGGGCCGAGCCGGACCTCGCGCACCGGTCCTTTGGGGGAGACGCTGACCGACAGCATCAGCGGATCGCCGGCATGCCAGGCCCACACTTCGGCGGCGTCGACCTTGTGCCAGTGCGATTGCTGGTGACCCTCGAGCAGGAAGTAGATCGCCGTCGCCAGCGCCCGCTCGCCGTCCTCGGCGGGCGCGCGCCAGGTCTCGCGGAACCACCCGCCCTCGGGATGCGGCGACAGGCGCAGCTCCTCGATCAGGGTCTTGGCCGGGCTCACGCCTCGGTCACTTCGACGCCGTTCCAGAACGCGATCCGGTCCCTGATCTGCTCGGCCTCCGCCTTGGGTGCGGGATAGTACCACGCCGCATCCTCGTTGCGCTGACCGTCGCAGTCGAGCGAATAATAGTGCGCGGTGCCCTTCCACGGGCATTCGCTCGTCGTCGGGCTTTTCTCGAGAACCGAGGGGTCGACGTCCTCGCGGGGAAAATAGTGGTTGCCCTCGACCACCACCGTGCGGTCACTATGGGCGATGACCTGGTCGTTCCAGATAGCCTCGACGGCCATGCGAAACTCCTTCGACGCTTCCCGCCACAGCATGAATCGCGGACGGGATGATTCGGTTCCGCTTGGGAGGATGGCGGCATGATCCGTACAGGCATCGGCGGCTGGGTCTATCCCGCGTGGCGCAAGGGCGCCTTCTATCCGGCGGGCCTGGTGCAGAAGCGCGAGCTCGAATATGCCGCGCGGGCGCTCGGGACGATCGAGATCAACGGCACCTACCACAGCCTGCAGAAGCCCGAGAGCTTCCGCAAATGGCGCGAGGCGACGCCCGACGGCTTCGTCTTCGCGGTCAAGGGATCGTCGTACATCACCAACCGCAAGGTGCTGGCGAACGCCGGGCCGGCGCTGCCGAAGTTTTTCGCCCAGGGCCTCGAGCAGCTCGGCGGCCGGCTCGGGCCGATCCTGTGGCAGCTGATGGCGACCAAGCGCTTCGATGCCGAGGACATCGCGGCGTTCTTCGCGCTGCTGCCGCGCGAGCTTCACGGCATCCCGTTGCGCCACGCGATCGAGGTCGGCCACGAAAGCTTCGCCTGCGCCGAGTTCGTCGCCATCGCGCGCGAGGCCGGCGTGGCGATCGTGTGGTGCGAGCAGGCGGGCCGCGTGGCGATCGCCGATCGCACGGCCGATTTCGCCTATCTGCGCTGCAAGAACCTCGAGGCCCGGCGGCGGACAGGATATTCGCGCAACGAGCTCGAGCGGATTGCCGGATTGTGCCGCTCCTGGGCGGCGGGCGAGGCGCCCGAGGGGTTGCCTTACGCCGCCGATCCGGCCGATAGTCGGCGCCAGGCCGGCGACGTGTTCGCCCTGATGATCAACGGCGCCAAGGAGCGCGCCCCGGCCGCCGCGCTCGCCTTGGCGGACGCGCTGTAATGGCGGATCGAATAGTCGCTGAGCGCGTCGGTTTTACTGAGGCGGTAGCTTTCTCGTCGCCGTGGATCCCGAAAAGGCATGGTAACCGCACCGCTAACCGCAAATTAACGGCACCAGCCGCATAGTCCGAATGGGTTAGCGGGACTGGGGGGTCTTGCGGATGCGCGGACTGGGGCTGGCGGGATCGCAAATATTGCTGGCGGCGGGTGTGCTGGCCGTCCTGTCGGTCATCCCGCCCGAACGCGGCGCGATGTTGCTCGTATCGACGACCGGCATGTCGCCGGGCGCCATCCTCTCGCGGACGATGCCGGCCGGAGCGCTGCCCTTGCGCGCCGGCCCAGTCGCCGGCTCGATTGTCGTCCGCGGCGAGCGGGGGCGGATCGCGGCGGCCGCCATGCCTCTGGGCATCCTGGTCCTCGCCGCACCTGCCGACGCCTGTGGGGAGACGGCATGACGACCGATCGCGCTTCGCCGTTCAACGACCTGCGCCGGTCCGGTGCCCGCCTGTTGGCCGGGCTGTTCTGGATCAACGTGCCCGTCCTCTGGTTCGCGGGCCTGGCGCTCGGGTCGGCGAACACGGGGATAGTCACGCTGTTCGCGGTGCTGCTGTCGGCGCTGCCGAGCGTCATGGTGCTCGGAACCGACCGGTATGACGCCTCCGCCCGGCTGGCGCTGGGGATCACCGCGGTCAGCTATCCGGCGCTGTTCGTGTTCCTGTTCCAGGGCCATCTGTGGCAGATGGATCTGCACATGTACTTCTTCGCGGCGCTCGCGTCGCTGACGGTGCTGTGTGACAAGCGGGCGATCCTCGCCGCTGCCGGGCTCACCGCGCTGCACCACCTCGTGCTGAATTTCAGCGCGCCCGAGTGGGTCTTTTCGGGCGCCGAGTTCACCGGCTGGGGCGATTTGCCCCGGGTGCTGCTGCACGCGGTCATCGTCATCATGCAGACCGCCGTCTTGCTGTGGCTGACCGACCGGCTGCAACGCGGCATCGTCGGGCTGGCGGGTCAGGCCGAAGCGAGCGAGGCGTTGCGGATCGAGGCCGACGCGGCGCGGGCCCGCTCCGACGAGGCTCTGGCGGCGCTGCAGGAGGCGCAGCGTGCGGACGAGCTGCGCCGGGCGGCGGAAGATCAGGTGCGGGCCGCGCAGGAGGCGGCGGAACGCCGCCGCTTCGTCGCCGACGAGATCGAGGAACGCTTCGGCGCGATCGTGGTCGAGCTCGGCCAGATGGCGGAGCGCCTGTCGAACAGCAAGGCGGCGCTGACGGCGACGCTGTCGGCCACCGTGCAACGCTCCGCGGAGTTGCGCAGCTCGCACGAGCAGGCCGAGAAGGACGTCCAGGCGATGGCCACCGATACCGAGCAGCTGGCCGCGTCGATCCGGATGATCGGGCGCAGCAGCGACGCCACCCGCGAGACGGTGAGCGCCAGCGCACAAGTAGCCCGCGAGCTGCCGGCGAAAGTGGCCGATCTGGACAGCACGGTCGATGCCGCGAACGGCATTCTGCAACTCATCTCGAACATTGCCAGCCAGAGCAACATTCTCGCGCTCAACGCCACGATCGAGGCGGCGCGCGGCGGCCAGGCCAACAGCGGCTTCGTGGTCGTGGCGCACGAAATCAAGACGCTCTCGCAGCAGACCGCCGGGGCCGTCGAGCAGATTGCCGCCCACCTCGAAGACATTCGCGGCGCGGTCGCCGCGGTGGCCGAGGCGATCTCGACCGCCTCGGTGTCCGCCAGCGCGGTCGACCAGTCCGCCGCAACGATCGCGCAAGTGGTGCAGGAGCAGGTCACCGCGACCTCCGACCTGGCGGCGATGGCCGAGCAGATGGCGCAGCACGTGGCGCTGGCCGCGAACGAAGCCCACGCGATGGTCGAGTCGATCTCGACCGCGCACGGCGAGATGGACGAGACGGGGCGCATCGCCTCGGTTGTCGCGGACTGCACGCAGAACCTGCACGACACCGTGCACAACGTGCTGGCGGAGCTGCGCGCGGCCTAAGCGGCGCGCGCCGTTTTCCTCGGCGCGCCGCTGTTGCTAGACCCGGCCGAATCGGGCCGGGCTCCCGGCCGCTTTGCGCAAACGCGACATGCGCCCGATAGGGCGATTTCGCGCGGCAACAGGAGTTCGCATGGGCAGGCTTAACTTCGTCCTGGCTGTCTCGGCATCGATAGTGGCGCTGCCTGCCGCAGCGCAGAGCCCGGAAGAAATCGCCGCGGCCGCGCTCGAGGCGGCGCCGGTGTGGGACGGGCACAACGACGTGCCCTACCAGTTGCGCCAGCGCTTCGGCGACGTCATCGCCGGGTTCGATTTCGCCGACACCCGCGATACGGGGCCGAGCGATCCCGACGGCAAGAACCGCGTCATGCACACCGACCTGGCGCGGCTGGCGCAGGGGCGCGTCGGGGCGCAGTTCTGGTCGGTCTACGTCGACAACGCCCAGCCGGAAGCCGAAGCGGCGGTCGATACGATCGAGCAGATCGACGTCACCAAGCGGCTCATCGCGCGCTATCCCGACCGGCTGGCGCTGGCCCTCAGCGCCGACGACGTGCAGCAGGCGATGGACCGGGGCCAGATTGCCGGGTTGATCGGCATGGAGGGCGGTCACTCGATCGCCGGGAGCCTCGGCGTGCTGCGGCAAATGTACGACCTCGGCGCGCGCTACCTGACGCTGACGCACAACAAGAACACCGCGTGGGCCGACAGCTCCTCGGTCGATCCGCAGCACGATGGGCTGACCGGGTTCGGCGAGCAGGTCGTGCGGGAAATGCAGCGCATCGGCATGCTCGTCGACCTGAGCCATGTCAGCGAGGCCACGATGAACGACGCGCTCGACGTGGCCGAGGCGCCGGTGATCTTCAGCCATTCGGGCGCCCGGGCGGTCGTCGACCATTCGCGTAACGTGCCCGACGAAGTGCTGCGCAGGCTCAAGGACAACGGCGGCATCGTCATGGTCGTCGCGCTGCCGAGCTATCTCAGCGAGACGGTGCGCCAGTGGGCCGCCGAGCGGGCGGGCGAGGAGGCACGCCTCAAATCGCTGTGGCAAGGCAACCCCGACGGAGTGAAGGCCGGCCTCGCCGAATGGGAGCGGCTGCATGAGAAGCCGGTCGCCTCGTTTCTCGACATGGCCGAGCACATCGACCACATCCGCGAGGTCGCCGGGATCGACCACATCGGGCTGGGCGGCGACTACGACGGGATGGATTCGGGCCCGGCCGGCATGGAGGATGTCGCCGGCTACCCGACGCTGTTCCGCGAGCTGGCCCGGCGCGGCTACTCGCAGGCCGACCTCGAAAAGATCGCCAGCCGCAACATGATGCGCGTGCTGCGTGAGGCAGAGGCCTACGCCGCCGTGCATCGCGGCGATCCGCCGATCGAGACCAGGGTCGCGAAGTAGCGACTACAGCCGCGCGAGCGTCGCCGGGTCGCGCTTCCCGGCGTAGAACGCGTCGAGCGCCGCGGCGAACGGCGCGCGGTCGTCGGCGCACGCTTCGAACAGAGTCATCGAGCTCGCGAACTTGAGCGCGTCGATCCCGCCGAGGATGTCCTCGGCGCTGCGCCGGCCGGCCCAGCCGAGCATGGCTTCGGTGCATTCGCGCAGCCGCGTGCCGAGCAGCGGGTGGCGGGCGTAAGCGTGCGCCTCCGCCCGATCGGCAATGGCGTAGAACTGCGCGGTGGCGCTGCGCCCGAGCCCGGCGATCTGCGGGAACACGAACCACATCCAGTGGCCCGCCTTGCGCCCCGTGCGCAGCTCGGCGAGCGCGCGGGCGTAGCTGTCCTGCTGGGCGCCGACGAAGCGAGCGAGACCGGTCGCGGGGCCGGCGGTCAATTCTCGACGACGGGCTGCGCTTCGCTGTCGGCGTCACCCGGCTCGGCCGCCTCGATCTCGTCGGCGTCCTCGCCGACGATGCTGTCGGTCTGGTCGCCCGCCGATTGCGTCGGCGGCGGATAGGAGACGGTGCTCTCCTTGTCGCCCTGCGTCGCGGCGCCGGTGATCCAGATCACCGACAGCAGCGCGATCGCCGCGAACAGGCTGATCGCGAGGATCCAGCGGACGATGTGGGGTGTCGACCCGCCGCGCGCCGCGTCGGTTTCGAAGTGCGGTTCGTGGCTCTCGTCGTCCATGCTCTTGCTCCTCCCGCGACTCACCGACCCTGTGCCCAGGCTTACCCGGTTTTACGGTTGGTGGCGCGGAATGTTCCGCGGGTTCAGTCGCGCGCTGCCGGCTGGACGAGGCAGATGAAGTCCTCGAACTTGCCCGACGGCGGCAGCGGCAGGCGCCCGTCGAAATAGCGGAACGCGAGCCGGAACGGATGACCGAGCGAGCGGCGGGTGCGGTCGGCGATGATCGCCTCCTCCGCGGGGGTCAGCGGGCGCTCGGTCACCAGACGGATCTCGAGCCGGTCGGCTTCGGTCTGCTGCACCTGGAATTGCAGGATCGGCAGGACGTGCAGGTAGCCGTCGGGCCCGAACCCGCCGAGCGACGGCCACACCCGCTCGCCGCCTGGCATGAGGATCAGGTTGCGGCTGCGGCCGATGATGCGGCGGACGGTCGGCAGGCCGCGGCCGCAGGCGCACGAGCCGCCCACCTCGGCGAGATCGCCCAGCGCGTAGCGCACGACCGGCGTCGCATGGTTGTGCAGGTCGGTGATGACGACCGTGCCCGTCTCGTCCTCGCTGCAGGGCGTTCCGTCGGCGCGGAGCACCTCGACGATCAGCGCTTCGGCCATGACGTGGTAGAGCCCGGTGTCGGGGCATTCGAGGGCGATGTAGCCGGCCTCCTGGCTGGTGTAGGCGTCGCTCACCGTCACGCCGAGCACGGCGCGGACGCGCTCGCGCAAGCGCTCGTCGACGACCTCGCCGACGGTGCGGATGGCGCGCAGGTTGGCGAGCCGCGCGCCGCGCGCCTCGGCCGCATCGATCAGCGCGCGCAGCGCATTCGGATAGATCAGCAGGTTGCCGGTCTCGAACCCGGCCAGCAGCTCGAGCATCTCGCCGCCCGGAAGGCTGACGGGGAGCACCAGCGCCGGGCCGGTGTCGTACAGCAGATTCGCCGGGGCGCCCCAGTTGGGATAGCGCCGGATGCCCGGGCTTGGAGCCTTCGCCGTGGCCAGCGGCACCGCGAAGTCGGTTTGCCGCCACGCATGGTCGCGCAGCATCATCGCCAGCCACACCAGCTGGCAGACCCGGGTGCGCCGGACGCGGATGAACTCGCCGGTCGAGCCCGAGGTGACGTTGGTGCCGACCGGCTCGTGGCCGGGCGGGACGCGGTCGCAGTCGACGTCCGCCTGCTCGCGGAACCACCGGCGGTCGACCACGGGCAACGCCGCGAGGCCCTCCGGCGTGGCCAGGTCCTGCGGGGCGAGACCGGCTGCGCCCAGCCGGCGGGCAAACGCCGGCGAATGGTCCGCGAGCCACGGTGCGAGCACCGCCAACTGGCCGAGCTGCCGGGGAGCGATCGCGTCCGCATCGTGCCATTGCGACGCCTCCAGGTGGCGGGCGAGGGCGAGCATGGTCGCGGTATCGCCCTCGACCAGCGGCGGCCAGGTGACGCCCTCCACGCCGCTGCGGACCCCATCGAGCGGCGAGCGCATCAGCCGGCGCGCTCGGCGACGAGGAACGGGCACCGCTCGGATAGCGGATAGTCGCCCGAGGGCACGAAGCGCGCAGCGACGAAGTCTTCCGGCAGCGTCTCCAGCAGTTCCGCCCCGGTGATGAAGCTGTAGACCATCGGCGAGGCGCGGAAGGCGTCGATCACGCCGATCGTCGCCAGGCTCCACCCGGTCGCCCGGGCCAGCCGCTCGCGGTCGGGGAAGGCTTGCTCGAACGCCTCGTGGATCCGGGCCAGCCCCACGTTGCCCTGCCGCCCGGCGACCGCCATCGCCATCCGCCAGCGGGCGGCG
This sequence comes from Croceibacterium sp., assembly GCA_035626815.1. Lineage (GTDB taxonomy): Bacteria > Pseudomonadota > Alphaproteobacteria > Sphingomonadales > Sphingomonadaceae > Croceibacterium_A. Next base: position 138,719 of record DASPMY010000012.1, on the reverse strand, counting down.
TGAAAGCTCGGCTCGCGCCCCGCCTCCACGTCGCGCACCACGCAGTCGAGCGTTTCCGGCGTATCGGGCGCGAGGTAGCAGCGAACCACCAGCCGGCCCCCGGGCGCGAGCGCCGCGACCACGTTGGCCAGCGTCGCGCGGTAGTCCTCCGGCCACGCGAGCGTCGACAGGCTGCCGTCGCCGACGGCGGCGGTGTAGCGGGCGCGCGGCAGGCTCATCTCGCGCCAGTCGGCCAGCACTACGCCGCGACGCGATAGCCCGCCCGGCCACAGCCGCTCGATCTGCTCGCGGCTCCAGTCGACCACCGTCAGGCTGTCGCCGAGGCCGGCGAGCTCGCGGGTCACGCCGAGCAGCAGGACCCGGGCGTCATGCCCGGCGAGCTCGGCGGCGTAACGCGCCGCGATGCGGGCATCGGGTCGCTGCGGCAGCTCGAGCAGGTCGATGCGCGCGTGAAGGTCCCGCCAGCCCCGCGCGCTGACGTCGCCCCTCACCGGAGGGTCAGAAGCGCAGATTGGCGCCGAGCATTCCGACCAGCATCCGCGAATCGATCGTCGTGGCGATGCTGCTGGGCGGGGACGAGGCGGCAAGCGCTTCGGAGCCGAAGTCGACGTGCAGCACGGTCAGCGCGATGCTCAGCCTGTCGCTCGCCTGCACCTCGCCGCCGCCGCCGACGGTCCAGCCGGTGCCGGTCTTGCCCGCGGCAGCGAGGTTGGCCGTGGCCGCGCCGGCCGACGATCCGCCTTCGCCGCCGTCGATGACGACTTGCGACATGTCGGTGGCGGCCAGGCTATGCCGCAAATTGGAGAACGCCACGCCGCCGGTGAGGAAGAGCAGCACACGCCCGGTGGATACGCCCGCGCGGGCGCGGACGGTCTCGAGGTGCGAGGCGCGCGAGCGGAGCGTGTAGCTGGCCGCCGGCATCGTGCGGGTGACCGACCGGTCGAAGTCGTACAGCGTGGCGTCGGCCTCCGCGCCGAGCACGAACGAGCCGGCCTGCCAGTTGAAGCCGATCCGGCCGCCGCCGCCGATCTCGGCGTTGGACAGCTCGTGGGCGATGGCGTCGCTGTGGGGCACCACGGTGAAGCCGCCTTCGGCGCCGTCGACCGTCTGGTAGATGTTGGTGCCGGTCCACTCGGCATTGGTGTCGGCCGTCGCGCCGTGTGCGCCGATGTAGAACCCCGTCCACGTCGTGTCCTGGGCCGAAGCAGGCGCGGCGGTGGCGGCAAGCGCCAGCACGGGTGCGGTGAGACCGAACTTGGACATCGCGCCCTCCCGAAGAAGCCGATGATCAGCGCGCCCGTTGCACAGGCATACCACACGGCGCCGGGCGTGCCAAACGGCTAGTCGCGGAGCAGCTCGTTGATGCCGGTCTTGGAGCGCGTCTGCGCGTCCACCGTCTTGACGATCACCGCGCAATAGAGCGACGGGCCGGGGCTGCCGTCGGGCAGCGGCTTGCCGGGCAGCGCGCCGGGGACGACCACCGCGTACGGCGGCACCTCGCCGCGGTGGACCTCGCCGGTGGCCCGGTCGACGATCCTGGTCGAGGCGCCGAGATAGACGCCCATCGACAGCACCGCGCCTTCGCCGACGCGCACGCCCTCGGCCACTTCCGCGCGGGCGCCGATGAACGCCCCGTCGCCGATCACCACCGGACCCGCCTGAAGCGGCTCGAGCACGCCGCCGATGCCGGCGCCGCCCGAGATGTGCACGTTCCGGCCGATCTGCGCGCACGAGCCGACGGTCGCCCAGGTATCGACCATCGTGCCCTCGTCGATGTAGGCGCCGATGTTGACGAAGCTCGGCATCAGCACCACGCCGCGGGCGATGTAGCTGCCGCGCCGCGCCACCGCGCCCGGCACCACGCGGAAGCCGGCTTCGCGGAAGCGGTTCTCGCCCCAGCCGGCGAACTTGCTCGGCACCTTGTCGTAGGCCGGCGCCCCGGCGCCCTCGAGCACCCGGTTGTCGTTCAGGCGGAACGACAGCAGCACCGCCTGCTTGAGCCACTGGTTGACCTTCCAACCGCCCTGGCCATCGGGCTCGGCGACGCGCGCCCGGCCGCTGTCGAGCAGCTCGAGCGCCGCCTCGACCGGCTCGCGCACCGCGGCGCTCGCCGGGGTGACCGAGGCGCGGTCGTCCCAGGCCGCGGCGATGGCGCTTTCGAGGTCGGCGGACATGCGGGCTCCTGTCGGTACGTGCGACGGCCGCTAGCCCGCGCGCGCCGGACGGGCAAGGCGCTAGCGGGTCAGCCCGCGGACAAAGTCGATCAGGCCGGTCTGGCGCAGGCGGCGCATCCGCTCGGCCTCGAGGATCATCCGCACCTTGCCGAAGCACGCGTCGATGTCGTCGTTGATGACGACGTAGTCGTAGGCGTCCCAGTGGCTGATCTCGGCGCGGGCCCGCTCCATGCGGCGGCGGATGACCTCGTCGCTGTCGGTGCCGCGCGCGCGCAGCCGCTGCTCGAGCTCGCCGATGCTCGGCGGGAGCAGGAACACGCGCACCACGTCGCCCTGCGCGCGCTGGTAGAGCTGCTGCGTGCCCTGCCAGTCGATGTCGAACAGGAAATCCTCGCCGCGCTTGAGCTCCTCGCGGATGTGCGCCTTGGGGGTGCCGTAGCAGTGGCCGAACACTTCGGCCCATTCGAAGAAGGCCTCATCGGTGACCAGCTCGGCGAACTTGTCGTCCTCGACGAAATAGTAGTCGCGCCCGTCGACCTCGCCCGGGCGCATCGGCCGGGTGGTGACCGATACCGACAGCTTGAGATTGCCGCGCTCCTCGTCGAGCAGCCGGCGGGCGATCGTCGTCTTCCCGGCGCCCGACGGCGAGGAGAGGATGAACATCAGCCCGCGGCGGGCCAGCGTGTCTTGATCGGCCATGCACGCTGTTGCCGCAGGCGGGGTGGGGAAATCAAGCCCGACCTGAGCCGGCCAGAGGAGCGGGAGCTACACGTCCCGCGCCTTGGCCGCCTGCTCGGCGATCGTGCGCTCGCCGCGGCGGACGGATTCGCGGCGCGAGAAGCTGCGGTCGAAGATCGCCTTGGCCAGCAGGCCGCCGCTGACCAGCAGGAACCCGGGGACCGACTTGGTGGCGACGCGGGCGGCGCCGGTCGCGGCCATCGACTGGACGAAGGTGCGGCCCTTGACGACGTCGGCGGCCTTGCCGGGATCGTAGCGGGCGCGCAGCAGCGCCTTTTCGATCACGCGGCCGAAGACCAGCGTGGCGCCGCGCATGGCGACGTCCATGATCAGCAGGTTGGTGGCCGGGTTGGTGCTCGGCCCCGGGACCCTGGCGGCGACGGCCCGGGTCTCGCGCGCCGCCTTGCGCGCGGTCGACTTGAGCTTGGGGGTGAGGCTCATCCGGCTGCTCCCACCGCGCGGGCGCTGCCCGGGGCCTATTTCTTGCGGCCGAAATCGACCGTGACGACGTTGGTCCCGTCGTCGCCCGAGCCAACGCCCGGTCCGCCGCCGCGTTCCGCGTCGCCCTCGGGCGTGTCGTTCTCGGCGGCGTCGTGCGCGGCGGGCTCGACGTCGCCGACCGCGGCCTGGAACTGCAGCCCGAAATCGACCGCCGGATCGACGAACGCGGTGATCGCCGCGAACGGGATCGCCAGCTTGGCCGGGATCTGGTTGAAGCTGAGGCCGACGCCGAAGCCGTCGTCGTCGACCTTGAGGTCCCAGAACTTGTTCTGCAGCACGATGGTCATCTCGTCGGGGAAGCGCTCGCGCAAGTGCTGCGGGATGCTCACCCCCTGCGCGCCGGTCTTGAAGGTGATGTAGAAGTGGTGGTTGCCCGGCAGCACGCCGCCGCCGCGCTCGACCGCCCCGAGCACCCGCCCGACCACCGCGCGCAGCGCTTCCTGCACGATCTCGTCGTACGGGATCAGGCTGTCGGGCGTCTCGTCGGTCATCGGCGAATTAGGTGGCGGCGGGCGGCTTCCCGGTCAAGCGCCAATGCTTGCGCGGCCTCGCGCCTCGCGTATAGCGCCAAGCCATGCGCACCGGCCGGATCGCCCGCAAGACCGCCGAAACCGATATTCTCGTCGAGGTCGATCTCGACGGAGAGGGCGCGTACGACGTCGCCACCGGGATCGGCTTCCTCGACCACATGGTCGAGCAGTTCAGCCGCCACTCGCTGATCGACGTCACGCTGAAGGTCGCCGGCGACCTGCACATCGACCAGCACCACACGACCGAGGACAGCGCCATCGCGCTCGGCCAGGCGCTCGCCCAGGCGCTCGGCGACAAGGCCGGGATCGGCCGCTACGGCCACGCCTACTCGCCGATGGACGAGACGCTGGCGCGCGTCGCGCTCGACATCTCGGGCCGGCCCTTCCTGGTGTGGAAGGCGCGCTTCACGCAGGAGAAGCTCGGCGAGTGGGACACCGAGCTGATCGAGCACTGGTTCCACTCGGTCGCCCAGGCGGCGGGAATAACCCTGCACGTCCAGCTGCTCTACGGGCAGAACAACCACCACGTGTGCGAGGCCATCTTCAAGGGCTTCGCGCGGGCGATGCGAACCGCCGTCGAGCTCGACCCGCGGAAGGGCGGGGCGATCCCGTCGACCAAGGGCCAGCTCGGTGGCTAGCGCGCCAATAACGGCTGCGCAGCAGCCGCAAGGCCGAACGGCCGCCCGCAGCGGGGGCAGCTTGGCTGCCCGTCTACCGAGGATCGCGCGCCCGGATGGGCGTGCGAAAAGCACGAGACATGGCTGAGGCCATCGCGCTGATCGATTATGGCGCGGGCAACCTCCATTCGGTCCACAACGCGCTGATCGCCGCCGGGGCCGAGCGGGTCGCGGTGACCAGCGACCCGAGGATCGTGCGCGGCGCGCGGCGGATCGTGCTGCCCGGCGTCGGCGCGTTCCGCACCTGCGCCACCGGGCTGCACGCGATCCCCGGGCTGGTCGACGCGCTCGAGCAGCGCGTGATGGATCACGGCGTGCCGTTCCTCGGCGTGTGCGTCGGCATGCAATTGCTCGCCAGCAGCGGGTTCGAGCACGGCGAGACGCCGGGCCTCGGGTGGATTCCGGGCGAGGTGCGCCCGATCGAGCGCACCGACCCGGCGATCAAGATCCCGCACATGGGGTGGAACGACGTCTCGCCGACCCCGCACCGCGGCGGCGCCTCGCTGATCGCGGCCGGCGAGGCCTATTTCCTCCATTCGTACCACTTCCGTCCCGACAACGGGCGCGACATCGCGGCGATGACCGACCACGGCGGGGGGCTGGTCGCGGCGGTGGCGCGCGACAACCTCGTCGGCGTGCAGTTCCATCCGGAAAAGAGCCAGGCCTACGGGATCGCGCTGCTGGCGCGGTTCCTCGAGTGGAATCCGTAAGCCGTGGCCAACGCAGGTTCAGCCACTGGAACCTCGGCCGGAGCCGTTCGTCTCCGCTGCAAGAGGAGACGCCCATGGCCGACGCCGACCCCCGCAACCTGACCGACGCCCACACCGAGAAGCCTTCGCTGCAGGGCCGCAAGGTGCTGATCAGCGGCGGCACCACCGGCATCGGCCGGGCGATCGCCATCCTGCTCGCCTCCGAAGGCGCCAAGGTGTTCGTCTGCGGGCGCACGCCGGCGCACCTCGACGACGCGCTCGCGCGCATCCGCGAGGTCGGCGAAGGCGACGGGATCAACGTCGACCTGACCCGCCAGGCCGACATCCAACGCTTCGTCGACGAAGGCGAGAAGTACCTCGGCGGCATCGACGTCGCGGTGATCAACGCCGCGCTGCCGGCCGAGACGCTCGAAGACACCTCACCGGACGACATCCGCTACGTGATGGACACCAACCTCACCGCGTTCGTCGAGACCGCCAAGCTCGCCACCGACCGGATGGAGGCGGGCAGCGACGTGGTGTTCATCGGCTCGATGTCGTCGGTGACGCAGGAAGCCGGCGCGTCGGTCTATGTCGCCACCAAGACCGGCGTCGAAGGCTTCGCCACCGCGCTGCGCAAGGAGCTCGCCGAGAAGGACATCAAGGTCGGCATCATCCAGCCGGGCAAGACCGGCACCGACATGCAGTACCCCGACTTCCCGCCCGAGCGGCAGCGCGAGTGGATCGAGCAGCACAAGATGCTCCGCGCCGAGGATATCGCCGTGGCCACGCAGTACATGCTCACCCAGCCGCGCCGCTCGCTGGTATCGATGATCCACGTCGAGCCGCGCATCGCGGAGTAGCGCAATGGACGCGATGACCGCGACCCGGCCGGCGGGCACCTTCCCCGTCGACCAGCTGGTCCTCACGCCGGACGACATCGACCTGTCGCGCAGCCCGCTCGCCGGTCATCTCGACGTCGAGACTTACGTGCTCGGCGCGTTCAATCCGGGCATGACGCGGCTCGCCAACGGCAACCTCCTGCTGATGGTCCGCGTCGCCGAGGCATTGCGCGAGCCGATGTTCGACGGCCACGTGCACGCCATCCGCTGGGACGCCGAGCTCGGCTACGTGCTCGACGGCTGGCCGCTCGAGCTGTGCGACACCTCAGACCCGCGCAAGTTCCTGCTCCACGGCCACGGCTGGAAGATCATGGCGCTGACCTCGCTCGCCTGGCTGCTGCCGGTCGAGCTGACGCCCGACGGGCGCGCGGTCGTGCGGATGCATTACGACAAGGCCATCGCCCCGCGCGGCAACTACCAGTGCTACGGGATCGAGGACGCGCGGATCAGCCGCGTCGAAGGGCGCTGGCTGATGACCACCTGCTCGGTCAGCCCCGAGCGGCATTCGACCACCCTCTACAGCTCGGACAACGCGCTCGACTGGACGTTCGAGGGCATCGTGCTCGATCACCAGAACAAGGACATGCTGATCTTCGAAGGGCTGGTCGGCGGCCAGTACTGGGCGCAGACGCGGCCGCTCGGGGCGCTGTTCTTCGCTTATCCGCCGGGCAGCCCGTACCATGCCGGGCCGTCGATGAACCTCGCCACGAGCCCCGACGCGCGGCACTGGATGCCGCACATCGAGCCGCACATCCGCCCGCACACCGGCACCGCGGCGACCGCGCGCATCGGCGGCGGCACCCCGCCGATCCTGACCGAGGTCGCCGGCCGGCGCGGCTGGCTGACGCTGTGGCACGGGGTCGAGCCGAAGCAGATCGTCGGCATCTACCGCACCTACTGGTCGCTGCTCGATCCCGACGAGCCGTGGAAGGTCATCGCCACCAGCCATCCGCCGCTGCTCGAGGCCAACCCCGAGCTGACCGAGCCGCTCAAGCACCAGATGTACCTCGACGACGTGGTGTTCTCGACCGGCATCGTCGAGGAGGACGACCACTTCATCGTCGCCAGCGGCGAAGCCGACCTCGCCTGCCGCATCACGCACGTGCCGAAGGACGCGTTCGTGCCGTCGGAGGACCCGGGAGCGTAGCAGCACTCACGACCATCGTCATCGCGAGGCGCGCAGCTTCGCTGCGCTCGCAATGACGATGGAATTGCGGCGGGGCGGATGTTAGGCGCGCCGCGCATGATCGTTTTCCCCGCCATCGACCTCAAGCAGGGCCAGGTCGTGCGCCTCGCCGAGGGCGACATGGACCGCGCCACCGTCTACGGCGACGACCCGGCGGCGTGGGCGCGAACGTTCGCCGAGGCCGGCGCCGGGCACTTGCACGTGGTCGATCTCGATGGCGCCTTCGCCGGCGAAAGCCGCAACCGCGCGGCGGTCGAGGCGATCGTCGAGACGTTCCCCGGCTACGTCCAGCTCGGCGGCGGCATCCGCACGGCCGCGGCGGTCGAAGGCTGGTTCGGGCTCGGCGTGGCGCGCGTGGTGATCGGCACCGCCGCGCTCAAAGACCCGCAGTTCGTCAATGCCATGGCGCGCGAGTGGGAGAACGGCATCGTCGTCGCCGTCGACGCCCGCGATGGCATGGTCGCCACCGAAGGCTGGGCCGAAGTGTCCGACGTGCCGGTCGTCGACATGGCGCGCCGCTTCGAGGACGCCGGGGTCGCCAGCCTGCTGTTCACCGACATCGGCCGCGATGGCCTCCTCACCGGCTGCAACATCGACGCCACCGTCGACCTCGCCCGCCGCACCAGCCTGCCGGTGATCGCCAGCGGCGGGGTCAAGGGCCTCGACGACATCCGCCTGCTCGCGATCCACGCGAGCGAGGGGATCGAGGGGGTGATCGCCGGCCGCGCCATATACGACGGCCGGCTCGATCTCTCGGCAGCGATCCAGATTGCTGAGCGGACATGATGTCCTTCGAGACGGGCCTTCGACTACGCCCTGCGGGCTTGGCTCAGTCCCTCCTCAGGACGAGCGGCTATTTGAAAAAGTGCGCTCATCCTGAGGAGCGAGCGGGACTGAGCTTGTCGAAGGCCCGGTCGCGTCTCGAAGGACGCCCATGACCGTCCGCATCCGCGTCATCCCCTGCCTCGACGTTGCGAATGGCCGCGTGGTCAAGGGGGTCAACTTCGTCGACCTCAAGGACGCCGGCGATCCGGTCGAGCAGGCGCGCGCCTATGACGCGGCCGGGGCCGACGAGCTGTGCTTCCTCGATATCTCGGCCAGCCATGAAGGGCGCGGGACGCTGCTCGACGTGGTCCGGCGCACCGCGGCGGTGTGCTTCATGCCGCTGACCGTCGGCGGCGGCGTGCGATCGGTCGAGGATGCGCGCGCGCTGCTGCTGGCCGGGGCCGACAAGGTGGCGGTCAATTCCGCGGCCGTGGCGCGGCCCGAAGTCGTCGCCGAGGTCGCCGCCCGGTTCGGCAGCCAGTGCGTGGTAGCGTCGGTCGACGCGCGCCGCTCGGGGGACGGATGGGAGATATTCACCCACGGCGGCCGCCGCGCGACCGGGATCGACGCGGTCGCGCACGCGGTGCGGCTGGCCGAGCTCGGGGCCGGCGAATTGCTGGTCACCTCGATGGACGGCGACGGCACGCAAGCCGGCTACGACCTCCGGCTCACCCGAAGCATCGCCGATGCGGTCTCGGTGCCGGTGATCGCCAGCGGCGGGGTCGGCAGGCTCGAGCACCTCGTCGAGGGAGTGACCGAAGGCCACGCCAGCGCGGTGCTCGCCGCGTCGATCTTCCATTTCGGCGCGCACACCATCGCCGAGGCGCATGCCGCCTTGCGCGCCGCGGGTTTACCCGCGCGCGGGTGACAGTCCCGTTGCGGGACGCCGGCGCCCGAGCGATTGATTTGCCCGCGGCGGGGTCCATCCCGGCAGCCATGGGCGCCCGAATCTTCCTCGCTGTCGCCGCGCTTGTTTCGGCCGCGCCGGCCTGGGCGCAGGACAGCGCCGCGGTGCCCGAAGGCTCGCAGCTGACCTTGTTCGCGCTCGGCCTGCTCGGCGTCATCGTCGGCCGCCGCGCCTCGATCTCCGCCCAGCGCCGCAAGCGCGACAAGGACTAGCCTCGCATCCTTGACGCGGGCGGCGCGCTTGCCCATTCCGCGCGCATGGACACGCTGTCCCGCCTCGAACTCACGATAGCCGAGCGCCGCACCGCCTCGCCCGAGGACAGCTATGTCGCCGGCCTCGCCGCGCGCGGCCTGCCGGCGATGGCCCGCAAGCTCGGCGAGGAGGGCGTCGAGGCGGCCGTCGCCGCGCTGTCCGGCACGCGCGAGGAACTGGTCGGCGAGGCCGCCGACGTGCTGTTCCACCTCCTCGTGCTGCTCGCCGCGCGCGACGTGCCGCTGGCCGAAGTGCTCGCCGAGCTCGACCGCCGCGAGGGCACCTCGGGCCTCGCCGAGAAAGCCGCGCGAGGGGCCTGATGCCGATCGACGCGACAGCCCCCTACGATCCCGACAACGTGTTCGCGAAGATCCTGCGCGGCGAGATTCCGTGCACCAGGGTCTACGAGGACGAGTGGGCGCTGGCCTTCCACGACATCGCCCGGCAGGCCCCGGTGCACGTGCTGGTGATCCCCAAGGGCGCCTACGTCGGGTGGGACGATTTCTCGGCAGCGGCTTCGCCGGAGGAGATCGCCGGCTTCGTCCGCGCGGTCGGCCGGGTGGCGCGCGACAACGGGCTCGTCGAGCCCGGCTACCGCCTGCTGGTCAACCTCGGCGCGCACGGCGGGCAGGAAGTGCCGCATCTCCATGTCCACTTGTTCGGCGGGCGGCCGTTGGGGCCGATGATCGCGCGCTAGCCACCGCTCGTCGGGGATTTCCGCGCCGGATCAACATCTAGCTTGCGCGAGGTTGCCAGCGGAGTCGCCGGTTGGCTAAGGCGCTCCGGCGATGGAAGCGACTTCCCCCCCGCCGCCTTCCGGCCTCCTCGATGGAGCGCTGCACCTGTTCCCGGTGCGCGTCTATTACGAGGACACCGATCTTTCGGGCATGGTCTACCATGCCAACTACTTGCGCTGGTTCGAGCGCGCCCGCTCCGACCTGCTGCGCCGGCTCGGCATCGACCAGCGCGCCGCCGCCGAAAGCGGCGAGGGCACCTACACCGTCACCGAGCTGACCGTCCGCTACCTCGCGCCCGCCAGGCTCGACGACGCGGTCACCATCGCCACCAGCGCGCTCGAGCTCGGCGCCGCCAGCGTGCGCCTGCGCCAGCGGGCGAGCCGCGACGGCGAACTGCTGGCCGACGCCTCGGTTCGGGTGGGATTCATCTCGCCTGGCGGACGACCGCGCCGGCAACCCGCCGCCTGGCGCGCCGCCTTCGAAGCCGTTCTTGCCCGGAAAGACCCTGAATGACCCTGCTTGCCGCCGTATCGACCGCTTCAGCCGTGCCGACCCGGCTCGACCCGCTGCAACTGTTCCTCGATGCCGACATCGTCGTGCAGGTGGTGATCGTCGGCCTGGTGCTGGCGAGCATCTGGGTGTGGACGATCATCGTGTCGTTCTCGATGCGCATGGGCCAGGTGCGCCGCCGCAGCGACGCGTTCGAGCAGGACTTCTGGGACGCCGACCAGCCCGAGGCCCTCGTCACCGGCAAGCGGCGGCACGACAACCCCTCGGCCCGCGTCGCCGCCGCCGGGCTCGCCGAGCTGCGCACCTCGACCAAGGACGGCCTGCGCGACCGCGACGGCGCGCGCCAGCGGATCGCGCTGGCGATGGAAGGCCAGGTCGCGGCCGAATCCGACGCCCTCGCCGAGCGCCTCAACTTCCTCGCCACGACCGGCTCGGTGGCGCCGTTCGTCGGGCTGTTCGGCACCGTGTGGGGCATCATGAACAGCTTCTTCCAGATCGGCATGCAGCAGAACTCGTCGCTCGCGGTGGTCGCGCCGGGCATCTCCGAGGCGCTGTTCGCCACCGCCATCGGGCTGTTCGCGGCGATCCCGGCGGTGATCGCCTACAACCGCTTCAGCCACCGGGTGAACGCCTACGAGGCCCGCATGCAGCGCTTCGCCGACCGCGTCCACGCCCAGATCGGGCGCGAGCTGGAGCGCAGCTGATGGCGATGGGCTTGCACGCCTCGTCGCGCGGGCGCTCGAAGCGGCGCGCGCCGATGGCGGAGATCAACGTCACCCCGCTGGTCGACGTGATGCTGGTGCTGCTGATCATCTTCATGGTCACCGCGCCGCTGCTGGCGAGCGGGGTGCCGGTCGAGCTGCCGGAAAGCCGCGCCAACGCGCTCGACCAGCAGCCCGACCAGGTGACCATCGCCATCGACCGCGCGGGCTTCGTCTACATCGACGACGCGCTGGTCGAGGAAGGCGGCGTCGGCGAGGCCATCGGGCGGATCCGCTGCGGCGGCGACGCGGGGCCGCTGGTGACGCTGCGGGCCGACCGCTCGCTCGACTACGGCCGGGTGATGGCGGTCATGGGCGAGCTCAACCGGGCCGGGTGTAATAGTATATCCCTGGTCACCCAGGGTTCAGTCGCGGCCCCATAGCCCGATGGCCATGGCATCCTTCGCCCAGCTGTCGCGCGAGGAGCGTACCGGTCTCGGGATCGCCGCCGTGCTCCACGTCGCGCTGGTCGCGGCGCTGGTGCTGCAAGTGCAGGACGATCCGACGCCGCTGCCGATCCCCGAGCGGATGGACGTCAGCCTGGCCGACGAGGTCAGCCTCGAATCGACCGCGCCCGATCCCTCGGCTGAGCCGCAGGCGGCGATCGCCCCGACGCTCGCCCCCGAGCCGGCGCCGGTGGTCGAGCGCGAGCCGGAGCGCCCGGTCGTCCGCCCGACCCCGGTGACGCGCCCGACCGCGGCGCCGCGGCCGAGCCCGCGGCCGACGACGACGCCGGCGCCGCGGCCGACGCAGCGCCCGGGCGGCTCGCGGATCGGCGACGACTTCCTCGAGGGCACCGGCGGCAGCGAGCGCAGCAACGCGCGCGGCACCCCGGCGGCGACGTTCGGCCCGGCCGAGGCGGCCTCGCTCAACCAGGCGATCGCCCGCCAGCTCAAGCCGCACTGGAGCTCTCCGCAAGGCGTCGACGTCGAGAAGCTCGTCACCCTCGTCCGCTTCAGGCTCAATCCCGACGGCAGCCTCAGCGGGCGGCCGGCGTGCGTCAGCCAGAGCGGCGAAACGCCGTCCAACGCCGCGCAGAAGGACTTGCACTGCGAGCGCGCCATCCGCGCGGTCCAGCTGGCGGCGCCGTTCGACCTGCCGGACGAGTTCTACGACAAATGGAAGCTCGTCACCTCGCGCTTCGACAGGAGATTGTGATGAAATCGCTGCTCACCTTGCTGGTCGGCGCGGGCATGTGGCTGGGCGCCGCGCCGGCGCTGGCGCAGGACGCCGACGCGCCGGCGCCGCCGCCGAGCGAGGCGGTGTCGCCCGCCGAGGACGAGGGCGGCCTGCAGGTCACCGTCACCGACGAAAGCGCGTGGCAGGACCTCGGCATCGCCATCCCGTCGTTCGCCACCAACGCCAACCGGCCGACCCCGGCCAACTCGCAGGGCACCGGCGCGCTCGGCCTCGAGCTCGCCCGCGTGGTGTTCAACGACCTCAGGAACAACGGCCTGTTCCGCCCCGTCGGCCCGGATTCGCTGCCGCGCCCGGGTTACGAGCAGATCACCGCGCCGGCGTGGGGCACGTGGCAGGGCCGCTCGGCCGAGATGCTGGTCCACGGCTACGTCCGCGCCGGCGGCGACGGCAACCTCACGGTCGGCTGCTACCTCTACGACGTGCAGCTGCAGCAGGAGCTGGTCCGCGAAGGGTGGATCGTCACGCCGGCCGAATGGCGCCGCGCGGCGCACAAGTGCGCCGACCTCGTCTATTCGCGCCTTTCGGGCGAGAGCCCGTTCTTCGATTCCAAGATCGCCTACATCGCCGAGACGGGGCCCAAGGACAACCGCGTCAAGCGCCTGGCGATCATGGATTCGGACGGCGCCAACCACCGCTTCATCACCAACGGCCAGGCGACCGCGCTGACCCCGCGCTATTCGCCAGACTACTCGAAGATCGCCTATGTCAGCTACCTCAACGGCTTCGCGCGGATCTTCGTCTACGACATCGGCAGCGGGCGGCAGACGCTGATCACGCAAAGCGAGAACGCGACGTTCGCCCCGCGCTGGTCGCCCGACGGGCGGTGGATCCTCTATTCGCTGGCGGTCGGCGGCAACACCGACATCTATCGCGTGCCGTCGACCGGCGGCACCCCGCAGCGGCTGACCGACGGGCCCGGCATCGACGTCGGCGGATCGTATTCGCCCGACGGCGGCCGGATCGTGTTCGAAAGCGACCGCTCGGGCAGCCAGCAGATCTACGTGATGGACGCCGACGGCTCGAACCAGCGGCGGATCAGCTTCTTCGGCGGCCGCGCGGCGACGCCCGAGTGGAGCCCGCGCGGCGACCAGATCGCCTTCACCCACATCGTCGGCGACTTGCGCATCGCGGTGATGAGCCCGGGCGGCGGCAGCCTGCGCTACCTGACCGACAGCTGGCAGGACGAGGCGCCGACCTGGGCGCCCAACGGCCGCATCGTCCAGTTTTTCCGCACCGCCCGCAACAGCGGCGAAACCTCGATCTGGCAGGTCGACCTGACCGGGCGCAACGAGCGGCGCCTGCCGACCCCGGTCGGGGCGTCCGACCCGGCCTGGGGACCGGTCCTGCCCTGAACGCGTTTCACTCCCCGAGACCGTCCCGAACAAGAACCTGCCATTACGAAGGAGGAACAGGCATGAACAAGATCGCAATCGCGCTCACCCTGGCGAGCGCGCTGGCGCTGTCGGCGTGCAAGAAGGACGCGCCCGAGGAGCTGCCCCCGCCGCCGCAGAACGTCGTCACCCCGACGCCGACCCCGGGCCCGGCGCAGCCGACCGGCCCGGTCCCGGGCACCCAGGCGCACTTCAGCCAGACGATGCAGGGCCGCGACGTGATCTATTTCGACACCGACCGCTTCAACATCGACGCCGAGGACCAGGCGGCGCTGCAGCAGCAGGCCACCTACCTGCGCCAGTACCCGAACGTCCGCGCCACCGTCGAAGGCCATTGCGACGAGCGCGGCACGCGCGACTACAACCTCGCGCTCGGCGAGCGGCGCGCCAACGCGGCCAAGAACTACCTCGTCAGTCTGGGCGTGCCGGCCGACCGGATCAGCACCGTCAGCTACGGCAAGGAACGCCCGGTGGCGACCGGCTCGAACGAGGCCGCCTGGGCGCAGAACCGCCGCGCGGTCACGATCGTGCTGAACTAGGCCCCTCCCCTCCCGCTTGCGGGAGGGGATCCAGTTAGTCGGAAAGAACGGTGGCGAAGGCGGGCGCGGCGAGGCCGCTCGGCGCGCTCCCCGCCAGCATGTCCGACGGATGCAGCGAGCCGGGCGCGAACAGCGCCAGCGCCGAGAGCGCGAAGACGGCGAAAGCCGAGGCGATGGAAAGCTGCTTGGACATGGTGCAGTGCACATAAACTGGCGCGCCCATATTGCAATGCAACATTGGTCGCGATTTGTATCGTCGCGCCAAATCGGCCTTGCGCGGGCCGCGTGCGGTTCCCGCGGCAGCTCCGCGTGCCTATAAAGGCCGGATGCCGATGACCGATCCCGCCTGATGCCGCCCTCCAAACGCTCGCTCGACTGGGGCTTCCCGCGCTGGCGCGGCTACGGCAGCTCGCGCGAGGCGGCCAAGGTTCGCCTGTGCGACCGCCATGGCTGCGACGCGCCGGGCAACTGTCCCGCCCCCAAGGCCCCCAACAGCCCGGAGCGGTGGTATTTCTGCCAGCGCCACGCGGCCGAGTACAACTCCCGGTGGGACTACTTCGAAGGGCTCGAGAAAGCCGAGGCCGAAGCGCGCGAGCGCTCCGAATCGAGCGAGGCCGCCGGATACCGCTCGGCGGCGCACTATGGCTGGGCGTCGTCGGGCGACGGCACCCGCAGCGCCGACGAGATGCGCGCGCTCGACGTGCTCGGGCTCGACGCCGATGCCGATTTCGAGGCGATCAAGAAGGCCTGGCGGGCCAAGGCGCGCGAGAGCCATCCCGACGTCAACCAGGGCGACGCCGACGCCGCGCGCCAGTTCCAGGCCGCCCAGCTCGCCTACGAGGTGCTCCGCCAGGCCGAGGAACGGCGCGAGTGGCGGGGGTGAGCTAGCCGATCTTTTTGCCGGCCGGGCGCGGCCGGCGCTGGCCGGTCATTGCGGCGTCGAATCCATCTCGTCGGCGGCGTCCTCGAGCTGGTCCTTGGTCTCCTCGCCGGTCTCGCGCATCGCGTCGGCCGCGGCCTCGCCGGCGGCGTCGTCGGGCCCGCCCTCGGTCATCGCTTCCTCGAGATTGGCGTCGGCCTCGTACGCCTCGTCGATCGCCGTGGCCTGCTCCTCGACTTCGTTCTCGGCCTGGCTGTCGCACCCGGCCAGCGCGAGGCCGAGCCCGGCGGCGGCGATGATGGCGAGCTTGTTCATCCTGGTTCCTCTCTTTCGGCACGCCGTTCGCGGCGAGGCACAAGGGAAAAGCCCGGCGCCGCGGGGAAGTTCCGGCCGCCGCGGCGCGGGGCCGGCGCGCATCTTAAGAGTTCCTTTGCCTTCAGCCGCATAGCATCGGCCCGGGACCGGGGACGCGATATGGAACGGCGAAGCGACGAGCGGATCGAGACCAACATCCAGCTGACCTGCCGCGTGCCGGCCCGGCCCCGCCCGGCGGTCATGCACGACCTGTCGCACCTCGGCTGCCGGCTGGAGTTCCGCGAAGCCGACGTCGAGCTCGGCGGGACGGTGGTGCTCGAGCCGCCGGCGGTGCGCGCCTTCGCCGGGCAGGTGGTGTGGACCCGCCAGCGCCAGGTCGGCGTGCAGTTCGAGCGGCCGCTGAGCAATGCGGCCTCGGTGGCGCTGGGCCTCGACGAGCCCGAGCCCGAGCCGGTCCACGAGCCCGAGCCCGAAAGCGCGGCCAACCTGTCGGGCCTGCTGCGGCACTGGATGCGGCGGCTGACCGGCCGCTTCGCCTGAATTTCCGGAGCGGGATCGGCGGCGCCTAGACCGCCGCCAGCGCCTGCTCGAAGTCGGCGATCAGGTCGCCGGCGTCCTCGATGCCGATCGAGATGCGCACGAGGTTGTCGGTGATGCCCAGCTGCAGCTTGCGCGCGTCGGGGACCGACAGGTGGGTCATCGCCGCCGGATGGCTGGCGAGCGTCTCGGTGCCGCCGAGGCTGACCGCGAGCTTGGCGATGCGCAGCGCATCGAGGAAGCGGAACGCCTCCGCCTCGCCGCCCTTGACGAACAGGCTGAAGGTGCTGCCCGGCCCGGTGCAGTGGCGGCGGTAGATGTCGCGCTGCGAGCCTTCGGGCAGCAGGCCGAGGAAGCCGAGCCCTGCGACCTTCGGGTGCCCGTTGAGGAAGTCGCACACCTTGACCGCGTTGTCGGTCGCCCGCTGCATGCGGATCTCGAGCGTCTCGAGGCTGCGCAGCAGCATCCACGAGGTGTTCGGGTCGCAGATCGTGCCCATCGTGTTCCTGAGCGCGCGGACCGGGTCCATCCACCGCTTGGCGCCGACGACGCCGCCGGCGACGAGGTCCGAGTGGCCGCCGGCATACTTGGTCAGCGAATAGACGACCACGTCCGCCCCGTGGCCCAGCGGGCGTTGCCACAACGGCCCGAGGAAGGTGTTGTCGATGGCGATCGGCGGCGCGTGCTCGGCCCCCGCGAACGCCGCGTCGCGCGCCGCGGCGACCGCCTCGACGTCGACCAGGGCGTTGGTCGGGTTGGCCGGGCTTTCGAGATAGATCAGCGCCAGCTTGCCGCCGCTGCCGGCCGCCTGCTCCGTGGCGCGGGCGACGACGGCGTCGATCTCCGCGCGCCCGGCCCCGGCCGGGAAGTCGAGGTAAGTCACGCCGTAGCGGCCCATCACCCGGGCGATGAAGCCCTCGGTCGCGGCGTAGAGCGGGCCCGAGTGGACGACCACGTCGCCGGCCTCGCAATAGGCCATGATCAGCGTGGCGATGGCCGACATGCCGCTGGAGAACACCAGCGCGTCCTCGGCCCCTTCCCACACCCCGAGACGGTCCTCGAGAATCTCCTGGTTGGGTCCGTTGAAGCGCGAATAGACGAGCCCTTCGGCGCCGCCGGCGCGCTTGCCGGTGATGCCCTCGAAGTGGCGCTTGCCGGCCTCGGCGCTCTCGAAGGCGAACGTGCTGGTGAGGAAGATCGGCGGCTTGAGCGCGCCTTCCGACAGCGCCGGGTCGTAGCCGTAGCCCATCATCAGCGTCGCGGGATTGAGCGGGCGGCCGGCGATGGTGGTGATTTCGCGCTTGGGCTTGCGGCGGGGCGTGCGGTCGATCGGGTCGGACATGGTTTCCCCTGTAACGGTTTATCCGGGCGGCGCCAGTCAGGCGAGCGCGGCCACCGCCCAGATCGCGCCGACCAGCAGGAAGATCCCGGCGACGTCGAGCGCGAGGCCGGCGCCGAGCATCCGCGGCAGCGCCACCCGCCCGGTGGCCCAGGCGATCGCGTTCGGGCCGGTGCCCGCCGGCAGCATGAAGCCCCAGCTCGCCGCCATCGCCGCCGGCAGCGCCAGCAGCAGCGGATCGGCGCCGAGCGCCACCGTCAGGCTCGCCACCACCGGCATGATCCCGCTGGCGGTGGCGACGTTGCTGGCGAACTCGGTGATCAGCACGACCAGCGCGACCACCGCCAGCGCGACGAGCCACAGCGGCAGCGCCGCCAGCGGCAGCAGCGACTGGCCGAGCCACCCGGCGAGCCCCGAGGCGGTCATCCCCGCGGCGAGCGCGAGCCCGCCGCCGAACATCATGATCACGTCCCACGGCGCGCGGTTGGCCTCGGGCCAGGTCAGCAGCGGGCGCCCGGTGCCGTCGGGCACCACGAACAGCAGCAGGCCGACGAACACCGCGATCGTGCCGTCGGTCAGCGCGCCGTCGGGCAGCAACGGCTCGGTCAGCGGCTGCGTCACCCATAGCAGGAACGCGAGCGCGAACAGCGGGATCAGGGACTTCTCGGGCGTCGTCCACGCGCGCTGGGTGGCAATCGCGCTGCGCGCCGCGGCGACGTCGAAACGGTCCTCGCCGACCTTCTGCACCTTGGCCACGATCAGCGCCGCGAGGGGGACGCCGAGCAGGACGAGCGGCATGCCGTAGAGCATCCATTGCGCGAAGCCGATGCGCACGCCGATCGTTTCCTCGAGCAGGCCGACGGCGATGGCGTTGGTCGGCGAGCCGATGATCGTGCCGAGCCCGCCGATCGAGGCGGCGAAGGCGATGCCGAGCGGCAACGCGCCCGACAGGCCGTCCTGGTGCTCGGGGCCGACCCCGCCCGCCGCCAGCACCGCCAAGGCCATCGGCATCATGATGAGCGCGGTCGAGGTGTTCGAGATCGTCGTCGAGAGCAGCCCGGTCGCGAGCATGAAGGCGAGCAGCAGTTGCGCTGGCCCGCCGCGCTTGCCGAGCGTGTTGAGGATGCCGACCGCCAGCCGGCAATGCAGGTTGGTGCGCTCGATCGCCAGCGCCAGGAACGCGCCGCCGAGGATCAGGAACATCGTCGGCGAGTAATAGGCGCTCGCCGCCGCGCCGGCGTCCATCACCCCGCCGAGCGGCAGCACCAGGAACGGCAGCAGCGCGGTGGCGGTCAGCGGCACCGCCTCGGTCATCCACCACGCCGCCATCCACACGACCAGCCCGGCCACCAGCCACGCCTCGCGCGGCATCCCGGCGGGGGCGGGCAGGGCGAGCGTGAGCAGGAAGGCCAGCAGGCCGACGAGAAATCCGATCCGCTTGGCCGTCATCTACTCCCCCGTTCCCGCCGCTTTCCTAGCCGCCCCGGCGGGCGCGCACAAATTGCTCCGCGCCCGGCCGCATGGTATCTTGCCGCCAAGTCGGAGCGGGGAGCCTCGATGCGGCGATCGGCACGGATTATGGCATTGGCGGCGGTTCTCGCCGTGGGCGCGTCGGCGAGCGCGCAGACGCCGCAGTATTGCGCGGCGCTGAGGGCGCAGTTCGATCAGGCCGACGACATGCTCGCCGAGCCGATGACGATCGAGGATGGCCGGATGATCGCGGTCCGTCTCGCCGATCTCAATGCGGCGATCCAGAGCTTCAACACCGGCTCGAGCGACCCCAACGCGATTGCGACGGCGGGTCAGGTGAACCGTGCCTACTATCCCGAGATGGAACGGCTGGCCGGGATCATGGGCCTGCGATGCAACGGGGCGGCGCTGACGATCCCGACCTGCGCCAGATATTTTGCCGACGGGGCGCATAAGATCATGCGCAGCGCCGATCCCGCCGCGTATGCCGTCTGGTATGTGACCTTGTCGCTCGAGCAACTGCCGGCAGCGGCCGACTCGCAGGTCGCGACGATCGCCGCGCGCCACGAGCTTTCCTGCCTTGCCGGCAACGTGTGCCGCGAGCAGCTGCGCGTGCAGCTCGAACGGCTGCTGCGCGATGCCGAGGCGCTCGCGCTGGTCGACGACGCGGTCGAGGCGGGCAGCGGCGGGTCGGACCCGCGCGCCGTCTATGCCGAAGCGACGCGCCGCGCGATCGTCGAGCAGATGAGCCTCGGCGGCTGCTTCGACGAGGACGCTCCGCCGCCGGTCGTCGCCACCAGCGCCGCGCCGCCGCCTCGTGCCGAGCCGGTTGGCGGGCCCGTGCTCGAGATGGACCCGGCGCGTCCGCCCGAGCCGACTCCGCGCGACGGCAGCTGGTCGACGGTCTCGCCGGGCCTGATCGCCTACACGTCCCCGGTCACCAACGGCACGTTCCAGTGGAGCGAGCTGCCGCAGTCGATCGGGCCCGCGGGCTCGGTGGTCACGCTCACCGTCAGCGGCGAAGCGAGCGGCGGCAATACTTGGGCGACCGGCATCCAGATCCGGGGCAGCAACGTCGACTTGACCGTGCTGAACGGCGAAGCGACCGGCCTCGACCTGCCGCTCAACCTCGGCCGCAACGGTTCGGGCACGCGCACGATGAGCGTGCGGATCGTGCCGCAGAACGCGCCGGTCGGCTCGGAAGCGGTCATCACCGTGGGCGCGTTCTACGGCGCCCAGGTGAAGTACTACTACAAGCTGGTGAGAGCGGCCGGCAGCTGACCGGCGGCGTCTATTTCGGCGACAGCACCATCAGCATCTGGCGGCCCTCGAGCCGGGGATAGGCCTCGATCTTGGCGATCTCGGCGGTGTCGTCCTGGACGCGCTTCAACAGGTCCATGCCGAGCTCCTGGTGGGCCATCTCGCGGCCGCGGAAGCGCAAGGTCATCTTCACCTTGTCGCCGTCCTCGAGGAACTTGGTGACGCTGCGCATCTTCACGTCGTAGTCGTGATCGTCGATGTTCGGACGCATCTTGATCTCCTTGATCTGCTGCGTCTTCTGCGTCTTGCGCGCGGCGTTGGCCTTCTTCTGCGCCTCGTAGCGGTGCTTGCCGACGTCGAGGTACTTGCACACCGGCGGGTCGGCCCCGGGCGAGACCTCGACCAGGTTGAGGCCGAGCTCGTTGGCCTGCTCGATCGCTTCCTTGGTGTACATGACGCCGAGATTCTCACCGTTCTCGTCGATGACGCGAACCTTCTCGGCCAGGATCAAATCGTCGAACTTGGGTCCGGACTTGACCGGGGGCGCCAGCATGCGCCGGGGTGGACGGGGTATGGGCCGATCTCCTGATGGCTGAATTACGAAGCGGGCTACTTAGTGCGTTACGCGGGGCGGCGCTAGGGTGGAATCCTCCCCGGGACGGGGAGGAATCAGGCGGCCGCGCGCCACAAGGGGAACTGCACCAGCTTGCCCCCGGCCGGCAGCACCGCGTCGATCGCGGTAGCCGGCTGGAGCGCGGCGAGGATCGCCGGGTCGCCCGCGTCCATCCCGCCGGTCAGCGCGCCATAGGCCGGGAGGATCATCCGCCCGCAGCCGGTCGCATCGTGGCTGACCACCGCGCACGGGCGGCGGATGCGGCGATGGTGGACGGTGAGTTGCAGCCGCGGGTGGTAGTGGCCCGACAGCTCGGGCCGCGTCTCGCCCGCCTGTGCCCGATGGCGCAGCACGATCCCGGCGATCTCCAGCTCGACGGCGAGCGCGCCGCCGGCCTTGGCCTCCATCGCCGCGTCGTGGTTGCCGGTGATCCACACCCAGTCGGTCGCGCGCGTCAGCGCCGCCAGCATTCCGGCCGCATGCGG
Organism: Croceibacterium sp.; assembly: GCA_035626815.1. GTDB lineage: Bacteria > Pseudomonadota > Alphaproteobacteria > Sphingomonadales > Sphingomonadaceae > Croceibacterium_A. The sequence continues at coordinate 117,301 of DASPMY010000012.1, read as the reverse complement.
CTCGAGCCGCTCGGTGCCGGCCGAATCGTGGAAGTTGTCGCCCAGCGTGTAGACCCGCCGCGCGCCCGTCTCGCGGATCGCCAGCGCGAGGCGCTCCAGGGTCTCGCGGCTGTCGTACGGCGGCAGCAGCTGGCCGTGGCGGGCGAAGAAGCTGGCCTTCTCGAGGTGCAGGTCGGCGACCAGCAGCGCCCGCTCGCGCGGCCAGTACAGCGCGCGGTCGCGGGTGAGGACGAATTCCTCGCCGCAGAAGTCGAACGAAAGGGGAACCATGGGCTTCCCTTGCACCGGGTCCGCTGCGTTGGCAAGGCAACTATAGTCCCCCTCCCGCTTGCGGGAGGGGTTAGGGGTGGGCCAGTCCCGCCTCACAGGCCCACCCCCGGCCCCTCCCGCAAGCGGGAGGGGGGATTGAAAGCAAATGACTGATTGGCAGCCCCATACCGCCCGCGCCCGCGAATGGTTCGAATCGTTGCGCGACCGGATCTGCGCCGAGTTCGAGGCGATCGAGCGCGAGGCCGGCTCCGACGCGTCATTCGAGTACATCGAATGGCAGCGCGAAGAGGAAGGCCATCCCGATCCCGGCGGCGGCATGCGCGGGGTGATGAAGGGCCAGGTGTTCGAGAAAGTCGGGGTCAACGTCTCGACCGTGCAGGGCACCTTCGCGCCCGAGTTCGCCCGCACCATGCATGGCGCGGACGAGAACCCCGCCTTCACCGCCACCGGCATCAGCCTGGTCGCGCATATGGCCAACCCGCACGTCCCCGCCGTCCACATGAACACGCGCTTCCTGACCACCGGCAAGGCGTGGTTCGGCGGCGGCGCCGACCTCAACCCGCCGATCCCCTACGCGGAGGACACCGAGGCCTTCCACGCCCGCTTCCGCGCCGCCTGCGCCGCCCACAACCCGACGTACTACGAACGCTTCGCCAAGTGGGCGGACGAGTACTTCTTCATCCCCCACCGCGGCGTGCACCGGGGGGTCGGCGGCATCTTCTACGACCATCTCGAATGCGCCGACGCGGCTGAATGGGAGCGCCACTTCGCCTTCACCAGGGACGTCGGCGAGGCGTTCCTCGACGCCTTCCCGAAGATCGTGCGCAAGCGCATGGGCGCCGAGTGGACGGCGCAGGAGAAGGAGGCCCAGCTCGAATGGCGCGGCCGCTACGTCGAGTTCAACCTCGTCTACGACCGCGGCACGCTGTTCGGCCTCAAGACCGGCGGCAACATCGACGCCATCCTGATGAGCCTGCCGCCGGAGGTGAAGTGGAGCTAGTGCGCGCCTCCCCGCCGTAACCAGTCTGCGGGAGTGAGGATCGGGATTCCGTCGAAGGGGTTCATAACGAGCAAGTCGCGATCACCTGTCACGATCGCGTCCGCTGCGCCGCGCAAGGCTGTTTCGAGATACTTGTCGTCATCGGGATCGCGGCACCCTAGCGGTAGATCTTCGATCTCGATCCATTCGGCTACCGCCGAAAGCGCTTCCAGAATGCCGAGGCGCGACGCATCATCGAGATAGCGGTCGAACTTCGGCCGCGAGAGACGCGAGACAAGTTCATCGAACGTCGGCGCCGAAAATAACAGGATGTGTCCGGCATACGCGGCGTCGAGCGCCTTCGCTGCGGTTCCCGCTTCGACGAGCGCCGCGCTGATCAGGACATTGCAATCAAAGACCAGCCGCTCAGCTGTCATCCGCCAGCAACGCTTCGAGCTCGGCCTCGGTCAAGCCGTTGCGGGCGGCCCCTTTGCGTGTGCGTTCCAACGCCTCGCCAAGACGGCGAGCAGCCGCGTGGCGCCGCCGCTCGTAAGCGTCGGCAGACATGACCACCACGCTCGGGCGGCCGTTCTTGGTAATCGTGACCGGCGCGCGCTGGGCGAGCTCCATCAGGCGGCCGAAGCGGTTCTTGGCATCGAGGGCAGTCATTTCGGTCATATGGCCAATATAGCTGGAATAGCTGTTTTGTCCAGTTACGCGCTGGCAGTCCCGGAAAATCGCTGTCCTACACGCCCCGCACCGGTCCATGATCGGCGCGTCGATTCGAGTGAAAAGGCGATTCTGGCCGGGACAGTGTCGCCCTGTCGATTTTGCCGTAAGTTACGGCAAAGCAAGGGAACTATCGCGGGATGAGCGGGCGACGCCCTGTCGCCATCGTCGCCATTGTCGCCTTCGGGCCGGTGCCCCGGGCCGGTTGACCCGCCCCCGTTCAGCGTTCAGTCGGGCGCGCTCGATAAGGTTTCCGCGGATACCAGACTCCCCGCCCAGATTTCCGGAGATTTCCATGCGTTTCGTTGCCGCCGTCCTGATGTCCGTCGCCGTCGCCGCCGCCCCCGCTGCCGCGCAGGACAGCGAGGCGCCGATGATCTCGCCGATCCTGACCAGCGAGGACGCGCACGACCCGTGGAGCGCGGCGCGCCCCGAGGTCGCGCGGGTGACCCACGTGGCGCTCGACCTCGAGCTCGATTTCGAGCGCCGGCAGGTCGCCGGCACCGCCACGCTCGACATCCTCGCCGCGCCCGGCGCGACCGAGCTGGTGCTCGACAGCCATCTGCTGCGGGTGTCCAGCGTGACCGACGCGGCCGGCAACCGGCTGCCCTACGTGGTCAACGCGCCGCTCGCCCCGGGCAGCACCGGCGGCTCGGGCACGATCACCCTGGGCGGCGCGCGCCGCGTGGTCGTCGCCTACACCGCCGCGCCGGACGCCGAGGCGCTGCAGTGGCTGGCGCCCGAGCAGACCGCCGGCGGCGAGCACCCGTACCTGCTCAGCCAGGGGCAGCCGACGCTCAACCGGACGTGGATCCCGACGCAGGACAGCCCCGGCGTGCGCCAGACCTGGGAAGCGCGCATCGTCGCCCCCAAGCCGCTCACCGTGGTCATGTCGGGCCTGCGGGTCGGCGAGCCCGAGGACCTCGGCGACAAGCGCGCCTTCCGCTTCCGGATGGACAAGCCGGTCGCGCCGTACCTGATCGCGCTCGCCGCCGGCGACCTCACGTTCCGCGAGCTCGGCCCGCGCACCGGCGTGTGGACCGAGCCGGCGATGCTCGACGCCGCCGCCGCCGAGCTGGTCGACACCGAGAAGATGGTCGCGGCCGCCGAGGCGCTTTACGGCCCCTACCGCTGGGGCCGCTACGACATGATCGTGCTGCCGCCGAGCTTCCCCTACGGCGGGATGGAGAACCCGACGCTGACGTTCCTCACCCCGACGTTCATCGCCGGCGACCGCAGCCTGACCGGGCTCGTCGCGCACGAGCTGGCGCACTCGTGGTCGGGCAACCTCGTCACCAACGCCAACTGGGCCGACGGCTGGCTCAACGAGGGCGTGACCTCGTATTTCGAGAACCGCATCCTCGAGGCGCTCTACGGCTCGCATCGCGCCAGCCAGGAGGCGGCGCTGAGCTTCGCCGAGATCGAGAAGGTGTTCGAGGAGAAGGGCCGCGACGCCGCGGTGACGGCGCTGCACCTGCCCGAGGCCGAGGCGACGCCCGACGGCGGCGAGAGCGGCATCGTCTACGACAAGGGCGCGGCGTTCATGCGCACGGTCGAGACGATCGTCGGCCGCGAGCGGTTCGACGCCTGGCTGCGCGCCTGGTTCGACAGCCACGCGTTCCAGCCGGCGACCTCGGCGCTGTTGCTCGCCGACATGCGCGCCCAGCTCGTCCGGGGCGACGCCGAGCTCGAGCGCCGGCTGATGCTCGACGAGTGGGTCTACGGCACCGGGCTGCCGGCCAACGTCGCCCGCCCGGACCCCGCGGCGTTCGCCGAGGTCGACGCCAAGGCGGCCGATTACCGGGCCAGCCATGTGGTCGATTCGGAGGCGTGGGCGCGGTGGAGCACGCAGGAGCGGCTGCGCTTCCTCGGCAAGCTGCCGAAGGAGCTGACCCGCGCGCAGCTCGGCGACCTCGACGTCCATCTCGGCCTGTCGCAGTCGGGCAACAACGAGGTGCTGTTCGCCTGGCTCGAGCTGGCGCTGGCCAACCGCTACGACGCGGCGGTGCCGGTCGCCGAGCAGTTCCTCGCCCGCGTCGGCCGCCGCAAGTTCGTGCTGCCGCTGTTCGAGGCGCTGATGAAGCAGGGCGAGTGGGGCCAGCCGATCGCGCGGCGCATCTACGCCCGGACGCGCGCCGGGTACCATTCGGTGACGCAAGGCTCGGTCGACGATGTGGTGGCGCCGGCCGGCTGACCCTCACCCGCTCACGCCCCTCCCTCTCCCATCGGGAGAGGGACAGGGCGTCGAGGGCGCGAAAGGGCGAGGGCGATCAGCGCCGGAACGCCGCCAGCCGCTCGATCGCGGCATCGAGCGTGGCCTGCTCCTTGGCGAAGCACAGGCGCAGGTAGCCGGTCTCGGGCGCGTCGCGATAGAACGCCGAGACCGGGATCGCGGCGACCCCGGCCTCGCGCACCAGGCGCTCGGCGACGGCTTCGTCGTCGGGCGGCAGGCCCGAGGCGGCGAGGTCGACGGTGACGAACCAGGTGCCCGCGGCCGGCAGCACGGCGTAGCCTGCCGCCGCCAGCCCGCCGACCAGCCGCGCGCGCGCAGCGGCGTAGCGGGCGCGGTGCGCGGCGTGCCACTCGCCCGGCAGCGCGAGCCCTTCGGCGACCGCCCATTGCAGCGGCGTGGCGGTGGTAAAGGTGAGGAACTGGTGCTGGCGCGCGATCGCCTCGGCGAGCGGCGGCGCGGCGACGGCCCAGCCGACCTTCCACCCGGTGAGCGAAAAGATCTTGCCGGCCGAGCCGACCTTGACCGCCCGCTCGCGCAAGTCGGGGACCGACAAGGCCGAGACGTGGCGGGCGCCGCCGTACACCATCCCCTCCCACACCTCGTCGCTCAGCAGCACGAGGTCGTGGCGCCGGCACAGCGCGCCGATCGCCGCGAGCGTGGCCCGGTCGATCACGGTGCCGGTGGGGTTGTTGGGGGTGTTGAGGACGATCAGCTTCGTCCGCGGGCCGATCGCGGCTGCGAGCCGGTCGAGCGGCACGGTCCAGCCCGGCGGCTCGAGGCCGACGGTGCGGGCCACGCCGCCGGCGCGCTCGATCAGCGGCAGGTAGGCGTCGTAGAACGGCTGCAGCAGGATCGCCTCGTCGCCGGGCCCGACGAAGGCGAGGATCGCCGCGGCGAGCGCCTCGGTCGCGCCCGAGGTGACGATCACCTCGCCCTCGCCCACCTCCAGCCCCTGCTCGCGCCGGTAGAATTCGGCGACTGCGCGGCGCAACTCGGCGAGCCCGCGCATCGGCGGGTACTGGTTGGGATGCGCGACCAGCGCCCGGCGGGCCGCTTCGAGCAGCTCGGGCGGCTCGGGCAAGTCCGGGAAGCCCTGCCCGAGGTTGATCGCCCCGAGCTCGCGCGCCAGCGCCGAGGTGCGCTCGAAGATCGAGGTCGACCGGTCGGGCATCGCCGCAGTTTAGAGGGCATCGCCCCGGTCCGGCAACGCGGTAACGCCTTTTGCGCTTGCCGCCGGGCAGCCCGCACCGCACATTCGCGTCAATGCTGCGCCAGTACGAACTTGTGGAACGCGTCAAGGCGTACGAGCCCGGGGCCGACGAGGCGCTGCTCAACCGCGCTTACGTCTACACGGTGCAGAAGCACGGCGCGCAGAAGCGCGCCAGCGGCGACCCGTACTTCAGCCACCCGGTCGAGGTCGCCGGCCTGATGACCGACCTCAAGCTCGACCAGGAGACGATCGTCACCGCGCTGCTCCACGACACCGTCGAGGACACGCTGACGACGATCGAGGACATCGAGAAGAACTTCGGCGCCGACGTCGCCAAGCTGGTCGACGGGGTCACCAAGCTCAGCAAGCTCGAGCAGATGCCCGACGACGAGCGCGCGGCGGAGAACTTGCGCAAGTTCTTCCTGGCGATGAGCGAGGACATCCGCGTGCTGCTGGTCAAGCTCGCCGACCGGCTGCACAACATGCGCACGCTGCACTTCATCAAGAGCCCGGAGAAGCGCCGCCGCATCGCCCGCGAGACGATGGACATCTACGCCCCGCTGGCCGAGCGCGTGGGGATGTACGAATACATGCGCGAGATGCAGCTGCTCGCGTTCGAGCAGCTCGAGCCCGAGGCTTACGCCACCATCACCGGCCGGCTCGAGCAGCTGCGCAGCACCGAGAACGGCCAGGTCGACGCGATCGCGCTGCAGATCAAGCAGGCGCTCGCCCAGGCCGGGATCAAGGCCGAGGTGTGGGGCCGCGAGAAGCACCCGTTCTCGATCTGGAAGAAGATGGCCGAGCGCCACATGCCGTTCGAGCAAGTGACCGACATCTTCGCCTTCCGCGTGCTGACCGACACCGTCGAGGACTGCTACCGCGCGCTCGGCGTGCTGCACCAGGCGTGGCAGTTCGTGCCCGGGCGCTTCAAGGACTACATCTCGACGCCCAAGACCAACGGCTACCGCAGCCTGCACACGACGCTGATCTACGAGAGCTCGATGCGCGTCGAGGTGCAGATCCGCACGCAGGCGATGCACCGCCTCAACGAGTTCGGGCTCGCCGCGCACTGGGCCTACAAGCAGGGCGACCGGCCCGACGGCCAGGTCGGCTGGCTGCGCGACCTGATCGAGATCGTCGACGCCAGCCACGACGCCGAGGAGCTGCTCGAGCACACCCGGCTGGCGATCTACCAGGACCGCATCTTCGCCTTCACCCCCAAGGGCGCGCTGTTCCAGCTGCCCAAGGGCGCGACCCCGGTGGACTTCGCCTTCGCCGTGCATACCGACCTCGGCGCGCGCACCGTCGGGGCCAAGATCAACGGGCGGCACATGCCGCTGCGCACGGTGCTCGGCAACGGCGACGTGGTCGAGATCATCAAGGGCGCCAACGCCGAGCCGCAGCTGTCGTGGCTCGGCTTCGTCGTCACCGGCAAGGCGCGGGCCTCGATCCGCCGCGCGGTGCGGGCCAAGGAATTCGCCGAGGTGGCGACGATCGGCAGGGAGCTGTTCGGCCAGATCGCCGAGCGCCTGCCGGCCAAGATCGGCAAGAAGGCGATCCTGGCGGCGGTCGAGCGGCTCGGGCTCGAGGACGACGACGACCTGATGTACGCCATAGGCGCCGCCAAGCTCACCGACCGCGAGGTGATGGAGGCGCTCGTCCCCGGCAGCACCGCCGAGATGCCCGAGGAGCCGGGGCGGACGCGGGCGATCTCGATCAAGGGGCTGACCGCGGGGATGGGCTTCACCCTCGCCGAATGCTGCCACCCGGTGCCGGGCGACCGCATCGTCGGCCTCAGGGTCAAGGGCGAGGGGGTGGTGGTCCACGCGATCGACTGCCTCGAGCTCGCCAGCGGGATCGACGCCGACTGGGTCGACCTCTCGTGGGGCGAGCGCTCGCAGGGCGCCATCGGACGGCTGAGAGTGGTGCTGTACCACCGGCTCGGGACGCTGGCCGAGATGGCCGGCATTTTCGCCAAGGGCCACGCCAACGTGGTCACGCTCGAGCAGACCCAGCTCGACGACCCGTTCCATACTTACGAGGTCGACCTCGAGGTGCACGACCTGGCGCACCTGACGCGCATCCTCAGCGCCTTGCGGGCCAGCGACGCGGTGGCCGAGGCCGAGCGGATCTAGCCGAGGCCCGTCGGAGCCGGAACCGAGGGCGACGTCGGAGGACATAGGCACAGTCGTCCAACTACCACGAAGAACAGGACTAATATGGTTCACGGCATAAGGCAAAAGGGACCGATCTCAGTGCAATTCGAGCTCGACCGCGACCTGGTCGCCCTCGGCGATCCCTTCGGCCCGGCGCACCGGGGCCTTGATCGGCAGGAACCAGCTGCCGTCCTTGTTGGGGAACAGCGAGGTCTGCCAGCGGCTCTCGCCGAGCGTCACGGTCACCTTGACCGAGCCGAACCCGCGCCGCTTGCCCAGGTCGAGCCGCCGCTGGAGCGCGTGCGCGACAATCGCCTCGGCGGTCTCGGGCGGGATGCGCAGGAAGCCCATCGGCGCGTAGCCTTCCTCGATCACGATCGTCTTGAGCGGACCGGCGAAGGCGAGCGTGGTCACTCGGACGGCACCCGGCGGATCGGCACCTGCACGTTGCACACGTCGACCCCGCCGGCCGGAACCTTGTAGAACGGATCGTTGCGGTTGGCGCGGACGCGGACGTACTCGGCGAAGCTGGCGCTGTCGCTGGCGAGGTATTCGTATTGAGGCTGCGGCAATTGCCCGACCTCGTTGCCGAGCCGCACCGAGACGATCGGCACCCGCAGCGCGGGATCGTCGTAAACTCCGGCGTCGCCCTTGCCGCGCGGCAGCGTCGAGAGGTGCTCGATCCCCTCGATCACCCGGCCTACCACGGCGATGTTGCGGTCGAGCGCTCGCGGCGCGTGGCCGATCACGGCGTAAAGCTCGGCGCCGGTGCCGGTGTCGGGGGAGAGATTGCGCGCGACGCCGACGGAGCCGTAGCAGTGGACCGGCCAGACGCGGTTGCCCTCGGGCTCCAGCTTCATTGCCACCGGCCAGCCTGCCGTGAAGCCGGTTTGTCCGCTCATTACGTAGGCGTCCACCGCCTCGATGGCGTTGAACTCCGGAATACACCTGTCCTCGATCACCTTGCCTTCGAACAGATATACTTCGCAGGACATCGGCACCGTGTACTCGCTCTCCGCCACCACCCGCATCCCCTCGGGCAGCGGCTTGGCCTTGGCCTCGTCGTCCTCGCCGTCGCCCCATTGCGCGACCCAGTTGTCGACCACGCGGTAGACGCTGGTGCCGTCCCACCAGTGCGCCTTGGCCAAGGTGCGGATGTTGCCGACCCAGCTCTGGCTGAACGGCGCCGGCAGGAGCTGGACCACCACCTGGCGCGGGTTGCCGCCCGCGTCGGCGGCGAGAGTCATCACCAGCAGGTCCGCCGGGTCGATCGCTCGCCAATCGGAAGCCGGCGCGGCGGCGACGATGGAGGCGGGGGTGGGCGGTTCGGGCATATCCTGCCCGGAGAGCGGGGCGGCGAGGGCGAAGGCGGCGAGGGCCGCGATGGCGATGGTCTTCCTCATGCGGGCGGTTTGCCAGCGAGCCGATCGTGCGCAAAGGCATAATCCTCCCCGAGCGTGCTCGGGGAGGATTATCCGACCTCATCCTCGAGCGCGTGCATCGCCTCGTCGCTCAGGCCGAAATGGTGCCCGACCTCGTGGACCAGCACGTGCGCGACGAGCGTTTCGAGGCTCTCGTCGCCGCGCGCGATCCATTCGTCGAGGATCGGGGCGCGGAACAGCCGGATGCGGTCGGGCAGGGCGCCCGAGTGCTCGATCGACTTCTCGTGCAGCGGCAGGCCTTCGTAGACCCCGGTCAGGTCGAACGGGTCCGCGATGCCCAGCTCGGCGAGCAGCGCCTCGTCGGCGAACTCCTCGACCCGCAGCACCACCGCGCCGAGATGGGCGTGAAATTGCTCGGGCAGCCGCGCCAGCGCCGCGCGCGCGAGCGCCTCGATTTCGTCGGCGGACGGGGCCAGGCCGATCGGGCGGGTCATGCCGGTGCGTTAGGGTCTGCCGCCCGGCTTGTCATCCCGCGGCGCGCTCGCTACCTGCGCCGCTCGCCGTCAGGCATGCGGAGCGGTGGCCGAGTGGTCGAAGGCGCACGCCTGGAAAGTGTGTATACGTCACAAGCGTATCGTGGGTTCGAATCCCACCCGCTCCGCCACTTAGCCCTGGAGCCATGGGCTCCGCTGACGGCCCCGCTTGAGGCGGCGCCACGTCAGGGCGCCCGGCCGGTCACCCAACCGGTGTCGTCGTGCCCGGCTGCGGCACCGCGGCGCGGCCCGCGGGCTCGGCGCTGATCCTTCACAGCAGGAAGTCCCCGCCGCCCATCGCATGGCCGCCTGTGACGGTGACGAGCAGCGCGAAGTCCGCCGCGCCGTCGCCGTTGACGTCCCCCTCGACGAGCCAGTCGGCGCCGCCCTGGAGCACGGCGCGCAGCTGCCCGGCGGTGTGGCCGAATGCCGCCGCGCCGATGAAGCTGAAGGCGTCGTCGGCGCCGTCGGCGATGGCGTCGATCGCGCGCAAGTCGATGGTGTCGCCGGCGGTGAAGTCGAGGATGGTGTCGCGCGCGGCAGACGTGGAGTGCGCCTGGCTGACATAGGCGAAGGTGTCGTCGCCCCCGCCGCCGGTGAGCCGGTCGGCGCCGGCCGCGCCGAAGAACGTGTCGGCCCCGGCGCTGCCGACCAGCGTGTCGTCGCCCCCGCCCGAGAAAACGGTGTAGCGCCCGCCGTCCGTCTCGGCCGAGCCGTCGAAGGCCAGGCTCTCGCCGGCGACCAGCGTGTTGGCGCTGATCATCAGCAGCTGGCCGTTGGCGAGGTTGCCCTCGTTCATCGTCAGGTCGTAGCTGAACAGCAGAGCCTGGTTGCCGTTGAAGCGCGCGTCGGCCGCGGTCAGGCACACGATCATCTCGACGCCGCCGAGCTGGCCCGCTCCGAACACGACGGCGTTGGCGCCGGCATAGTCGCCTTGCAGCCCGAGCTGGTCCAGGCTGCCGCCGCGGCCATCGAGCGCGTCACCCGATCCGAAGCGGTCGAGGCCGAAGTAGAACCCGTCGTCGCCCGCGCCGCCGGTCAGGCGGTCGTTGCCGAATCCACCGAAGGTCAGGAACGTGCCGTCGGTCTCGGCGGCGCCGTTGAAGGTCACGTTCTCGCCCGCGCGCAGGGTGTTGAAGCTGACGATGAAATTCTGGCCGCCGACGACGTTCGCGTCGGACGTCGTCAGGTTGTAGCTGTAGACGTTGGTGCCCGGGTCGCCGAACCGCGTGTCGCTGCCCGGCAGCAGCACCAGCATCTCCGTGTTGATCAGGCTGCCGGCCCCCAGCGTCAGCCCCACCGAGTAGTCGCCCTGCAACCCGACCTGGTCGATCGTTCCGGCCCCGCCGTCGACCTGGTCGCCGGCGTCGAGATTCGCGCCGAAGTAGAACCCGTCGTTGCCGCCATTGCCATGAAGGGTGTCGGTACCGGTGCCGGTGTCGAGAATGTCGTCGCCGTCGCCGCCGCTGAGCGTGTCGCTCCCGCCGGCGCCGAACAGCCGGTCGCTGCCTGCCAGCCCGTCGAGGGTGTCGCCGCCGACCCCGCCGACCAGCACGTCGTCGTCGGGCGTGCCGTTCAGCTCGCCGCCTAGGCCGGCTGAAACGGCGACCGCGGTCGTGACGATGGTCGTATCCTGGCCGCCCGCGCCGGTGCCCGCTCCGTCGTTCAGCCGGATGGCGACCGAGCGCGTGCCGGGCGTTGGGGTGGCGGAGGCGTTCGAATAGGTGATCGCCTGGACGAGCGCCCCAATCGTCGCCTGCGTCGCGCCGCTGCTGAACAGGACGACGAGCGGCTCGCCGTTCGCCCCGGTGCAGCCGGGCGCGATCGTCCCGACCGGCACCCCGCCGACGCTGATCTGGCTGCCGAAATTGGTGCCGTTCGAGGTCGCGACCGTCCCGGCGGCAAACCCGAGCCGGTCCTCGCCCGGCACTTCCCCCGCGCCGATCTCCACCGTCAGGCTTCCGCCGGCGAAGTTGGGCGTGGCCGACGGCTGGACGCGGAAGATCTCGCCCCCGAGGTCGGTGATGTAGAGATTGCCCGCCGCGTCGGTGGCAAAGCTGGTGATCTGGTTGATGGTGCCGATGTTCGGCGTGAAGGCGGTGTCGCGCAGCGTGAAGCCGCTGCTCGGCAAAGTCGTGCCCTGGACCAGCGAGCCCACCGGCACCGACCACAGCTCATCGAAGAAGTCGGCAAACACGTATTGTCCGTCGAGCCCGGCGATCGGCCCGCGATAGACCAGGCCGCCGGTGATCGAATTGCCCTGGAAGGGGCCGCTCCCGTGGCCGTATTCGGCAACCGGGCGGGTGAACGCGGCGTTGTTGGCGCCGGAGGTCCCCTCTTGCAGATTCCAGCCGAAATTGAGGCCCGCCTGCCCGGCGGGCGCAAGGTTTATCTCCTCGAGGGTGCCCTCGCCGACGTCGCCGATCCACAGGTTGCCGGTGAGGGTGTCGAAGCTGGCCCGGAACGGGTTCCTGAGGCCCGAGGCCCAGATCTCGTCGAGGCCCGCAATCGCCCCGGCATAGGGATTGCCGGCGGGGATGGCATAGTCGCGGTCGGGATCGGCCGGAAAGGCGTCCGAGCTCGGGTCAATCCGCAGCACCTTGCCGAGCGGGCTGCTCAGCGACTGCGCATTGGCCCCGACCGCGCCGTCTCCGGTCGGGATGTAGAGCAGGTTGTCCGGCCCGAAGTCGATCCACCCGGCGTTGTGGTTGGTCGCGCCGGGGTGGGGCAGGAGCAGGATGCGATCGGCGGTCGTCGGGTCCGCCTGGTTCATGTTGCCGGGCAGGATGCTGTAGCGGCGGACCTCGTTGTCGCCGCTGGTGTTGGTCATGTAGATGTAGAACGCGCCGCTAGTGGCGAAGTCCGGGCTGAGCGCGAAGCCGAGCAGGCCCTGCTCGCCCGATGTCGCGACCTCGCCGGCGACGCTGAGGAACGGCGTCGCGGCGATCGTCCCCGTGGCCGGATCGAGGATGCGGATCGTGCCGCTCTTCTCGACCACATACATCCGCCCCGAGCCGTCGGGCACCTCGAGCGTAAACAGGGGCCCGCCCGCGAGACCCGCGCCGACGCGAACGACCTCGAAGCCGAACGGATCGGGATCGCTGATGGCGCTGTCGGCAAGGGCGTCGAGCCGGATCGGCGCGGCGTCATAAGTGACGCCATCGCCGTTCAGGTTCTCGATGATCGGCGCGCTATTCGGCACAAGCAACCCTCCCGGGCCGCTGGTCAACGCCTGCAGCGGGGCGGCGTTCCCCGCGCATCCGTCATAGCGGCGCGGGGGCGATGCGGGCGCGGCACTCGCCGAAGCCGAGGCGGACGAAGCCTTCGGCCTCGGCAAAGGCCGTGATGATCACCTCGTCGCCGTCCTCCAGGAAGGTGCGCGTTTCCCCGTTGCCGAGCTCGACCGGTTGCTTGCCCCCACCGCTCAGCTCGAGCAGGCTGCCCATGCTCTCGCGCCCCTCGCCCGACAGCGTGCCGGTGCCGAGCAAGTCGCCCGGCCGCAAGTTGCAGCCGTTCGACGCATGATGCGTGAGCAGTTGCGCCGCGGTCCAGTACATCGAGGTCATCCGTCCGCGGCTGAGCCGAAACGGCTCCTGGCCATCGCCGCGCATCCTCGCGGTCGAGAGGTGGACGTCCATCGTCAGGTTGAAGGCGCCGGCATCCTGGTCATGGGCGGCGAAAAGGTAAGGAAGGGGCTCCGGGTCGCCCTGCGCTCGCGCGGGCTGGGCGGTGCGATAGGGCGCCAGCGCGTCGAGGGTGACGATCCACGGAGACACTGTGGTGTGGAAGCTCTTGGCCAGGAACGGGCCGAGCGGCTGGTATTCCCACGCCTGGATGTCGCGCGCGGACCAGTCGTTGAGGAGCGACAGGCCGGCGATGTGCTCGGCCGCTTCGGCGATCGGCACCGGTTCGCCGAGAGCGTTTCCGGTGCCGACCCAGATCGCCATCTCGAGCTCGTAGTCGAGCCTCGCGGACGGGCCGAAGCGCGGCGCCTCGGCATCGGGCGCCTTGGTCTGACCGTTCGGCCTGACCACTTCACCGCCCGAGACGCGCACCGACGAGGCGCGGCCGTGATAGCCGATCGGGACGTGCTTGTAATTCGGCAGCAGCGGGTTGTCGGGCCGGAACAAGCTGCCGACGGTCACCGCATGGTGGATGCCGGCGTAGAAGTCGGTGTAGTCGCCGATCGCGACCGGCAGGTGCACACGGCACTCGGGGGCCGGGTAGAGGTGCGGCCGGACCTCGGCCTGGCGCGCTGGCTCGGTCAGGAGCGCGAATAGGCCGCGCCTGAGGGCGCGCAGCGGCACGCGCCCGGCTCCAAGCAGCGGATTGAGCACCGCGCCGCCGGCGAGCAGCGCCGCCTCGCGCGCGCCCCCGTCGAGCAGCGGCGCGACGCCGGCCAGATCGAGGATGGAGTCGCCGATTGCCACGCCTCCTCGTGGCCTGCCATCGGCGGGCGAGAACACGCCGAGCGGCAGGTTCTGGACGGGGAACTCGGGATGATCCTGAGCCGAAGCCAGCCAGCTCCGCGCCTCGGGGTCATGCGTCTGGTCGATCACCGGATGACGGCTCCTTGTGCAGCCATTCCGCGTGGCGCGGGGCCTGCTTGGTCTGCGACCATTCCTCGAGCATCAGCGGCGCGACCCGGGCGAGCTCGGCGTACTGCTCGGGCGTGCCGATATCGCAGGCGAGCTCGAGCCGGTGCCCGTTGGGGTCGAAGAAATAGATCGAGCGGAACACCCCGTGATAAGTCGGCCCGACGACGGCGATGCCGGCCCCTTCGATGTGCCGCTTGGCGGCTTGGAGCGTCGCCATGTCGGGCACGCGGAACGCGATATGCTGCACCCACGCCGGGGTGTTTTCGTCGCGGCCCATGTCGGGCTGGTTGGGCAGCTCGAAGAACGCGATCACGTTGCCGCCGCCGCATTCGAGGAAGACGTGCATGTAGGGATCGTACTCGCCGGTCGACGGGACGTGGTCCTCGGCAAAGGCGGTGGTGAAGGTCAGGCCGAGCACCCGCTGGTACCACTCGACGGTTTCTCGGGCGTCGCGGCAGCGGTAGGCGACGTGGTGGATGCAGCCGACCGAGAATGGCGGTGCGGTCATGGCCGGTCCCCCTTCTCGAGCGCGCCGCGGCGCAGCTGGTCGCGCTCCATCGATTCGAACAACGCCTTGAAGTTGCCCTCGCCGAAGCCTTCGTCCTTCTTGCGCTCGATGAACTCGAAGAAGATCGGGCCGATCATCGGCGTCGAAAAGATCTGCAACAGCAGCCGCGGGTCGCCTTCCTCCGTCGAGCCGTCGAGGAGGATGCCGCGCTTCTGCAGCTCGGCCACCGGCTCGCCGTGGCCGGGCAGGCGCTCCTCGAGCATCTCGTAGTAGGCCGCCGGCGGCGGGCTCATGAACGGCGTGCCGAGCGCCTTGAGGCGGTCCCACACGGCGATCAGATCGTCGCTGAGGAAGGCGATGTGCTGGATGCCCTCGCCGTTGTACGCGCGCAGGAACTCCTCGATCTGGCCGCCGCCTTCCTCGCCTTCCTCGTTGAGCGGGATGCGGATGAGCCCGTCCGGAGCGGTCATCGCGCGCGAGGTCAGGCCGGTGTACTCGCCCTTGATGTCGAAGTAGCGGATCTCGCGGAAATTGAAGAGCTGCTCGTAGTACTGCGCCCAGTGAGCCATCCGCCCCTTGTGGACGTTGTGGGTCAAGTGGTCGATCAGCCTGAGCCCGGCCCCCGCCGGGTGGCGGTCGACCCCGGGCAGGTACTCGAAATCGATGTCGTAGATCGACAGCTCGTCGTCGTAGCGGTCGATCAGGTAGATGATCGCGCCGCCGATGCCCTGGATCGCCGGGAGGCGCAGCTCCATCGGCCCGCTCTCGACGCGCACGGCGTCCGCCCCGCGGGCCAGCACCTCGCGGTAGGCGGTGTGGGCATCGCGCACGCGGAAGGCCATGCCGCAGGCTGACGGGCCGTGCTCGGCGGCGAACTCGGCCGCCGGCGAGCCGGGCTCGTAGTTGGCGATCAGGTTGATCTCGCCCTGCCGCCACAGGTCGACGTCCTTCGACCGGTGCCGCGCGACCTGCGTGAAGCCGATCGCCTGGAACACCGGCTCGAGCAGCCCTTTCTCGGGCGCCGAGAACTCGACGAACTCGAACCCGTTCAGGCCGATCGGGTTGTGGAGTGGCTCTGACATGTGTCTCTCCCCGCGATTGCGCATCGGGCTCGAAATAGTTTCAACGGTAACTGTCTCCTACTTTGCCGAACCGACATCAAGGGATTTATCCAGGCAACGCACGCCCTCGCCGGCGGTTGCGGGGCGCCGGGGACGTTCTCGCCAGAAAGCCGGTCGCTCGCGGCCTAGCGGGCCGGCTCCCCGCCGTCCCGGCCGTCGGACCACGTCAGGCGCGGCAGGCGTGCGGCGCGGGTCTCGTCGAGCCGGCGGCGGGGGGCCGCGCGGGGAGCGGACTTGAGCGTCGGGTCGCCGCGCCGGGCGCGCTCGGCGATGGCGCGCAGCGCGCCGGCGAACTGGTCGAGCGCGGCCTTGCTCTCGGTCTCGGTCGGCTCGACCAGCATCGCCCCGTGGACCACCAGCGGGAAGTACACGGTCATCGGATGGAAGCCCTCGTCGATCAGCGCCTTGGCGACGTCGAGCGTCGAGAACCCCTCGGCGAAGCCACGGTCGCTGAACAGCGCCTCGTGCATGCACGGCCCGGACGCGGCGAAGGGCGCGTCGAGCACGTCCTCGAGCCGGCGCAGCAGGTAGTTGGCGTTGAGCACCGCGTCGCCGGAGACCTGGCGCAGGCCGTCGGCGCCGTGGCTGAGGATGTAGGCCAGCGCGCGGGTGAACATGCCCATCTGGCCGTGGAACGCGGTCATCCGGCCGAAGCTGTCGCTGTGGCGGTGGGCGACGGTCTCTTCCTCGACCAGGCGGAACGCGCCCTCGGCGGTCCGCTCGACGAACGGCAGCGGGGCGAAGGGCGCGAGCGCCTCGGAAAAGACCACCGGCCCGCTGCCCGGCCCGCCGCCGCCGTGCGGGGTCGAGAAGGTCTTGTGCAGGTTGATGTGCATCGCATCGATGCCGAGGTCGCCGGGCCGCACCCGGCCGACGATGGCGTTGAAGTTGGCGCCGTCGCAGTAGACGAAGCCGCCGGCGGCATGGGCCGCGTCGGAGATCGCCTTCATGTCGCGCTCGAACAGGCCGCACGTGTTCGGGTTGGTGATCATCACCCCGGCGACGTCCCCGCCGAGCCGGGCCTCGAGCGCGGCGAGGTCGACGCGGCCCTCGGTGGTCGCCGGGATCGCTTCGACCGCGTAGCCGGCGAAAGCGGCGGTGGCGGGGTTGGTGCCGTGCGCGCTCTCGGGCACGAGGATGGTCTTGCGATGTCCCTGCCCCTTGGCCTCGAGCGCCGCGCGGATCGCCAGCACGCCGCACAGCTCGCCATGGGCGCCGGCCTTGGGGCTCATCGCCACCGAATGCATGCCGGTGAGGGCGACCAGCCAGTGGCCGAGCTGGTGGATCACCTCGAGCGCGCCCTGGACGGTATCGGTCGGCGCGAGCGGGTGCAGGTCGGCAAAGCCGGGCAGCCGCGCGATCTTCTCGTTCAAGCGCGGATTGTGCTTCATCGTGCACGAGCCAAGCGGGAAGAGGCCGAGGTCGATCGCGTAGTTCTGCCGGCTGAGCCGGGTGTAGTGGCGCACGGCCTCGGGCTCGGACAGTCCCGGGAGCCCGATAGGCGCCGCGCGGGCGAGCTCGCCGAGGCGATCCTCCGCCAGCTTGCCTCGGGGAGGGAGATAGCCCGCGAAGCGGGTCGTGGAGGGGTCCGCCCCTCCGCCAGCCACTGCGTGGCTGCCACCTCCCCGAGCAAGCTCGGGGAGGACTTCGAAATCGACGCCGGTCGTTTCCGGGCCGGCGATCTCGAAGATCAGCGGTTCCTCGAGCATCAGCGCGCGGTTGCCGGTGTAGGTGGCGGGGCCGGTTGTCTCGGCGGCGTTCATCTCGGGGCGCCAGCCGCTCGGGTTCAGCGTCATGCCAGCACCTCCTCGAGCGCCGCGGCGTAAGCTCCGACGTCCTCCTCGGTGACCGTCTCGGTGACCGCCACCACCAGCCCGTTCTCGCGCCCGTCGCCGTCGGGATAGAGCCGGCCGAGAGAGACGCCCGCAAGGATCCCGCGGTCGGCCAGCGCGCGCACCACGGGCCGCGTCTCGCGCGGCAGGCGCAGGGTGAACTCGTTGAAGAAGAGCGGCGTCACCAGCTCGACGCCGGGGACGCGCGTCAGCCGTTCGGCGGCGGCGCAGGCGGCGGCGTGATTGAGCGCCGCCAGCCGGCTCAGGCCGATGCCGCCGAGCAGCGTCATGTGAATCGAGAACGCCAGCGCGCACAGGCCGGAGTTGGTGCAGATGTTGCTGGTCGCCTTCTCGCGGCGGATATGCTGCTCGCGGGTCGACAGGGTGAGCACGAAGCCGCGCTTGCCTTCGGCATCGACGGTCTCGCCGCACAGCCGCCCGGGCATCTGCCGGACGAACTTCTCACGCGTGGCGAACAGGCCCACATAAGGTCCGCCGAACTGCAGCCCCACGCCGAGCGACTGGCCCTCGCCGACGACGATGTCCGCGCCCATCTCGCCCGGCGAGCGGATCGCCCCGAGCGCCACCGGCTCGGTCACCACCGCGACCAGCAGCGCGCCGCGGGCGTGGGCGGCCTCGGCCAGTGGCGCGAGATCGGCGATCCGGCCGAGGATGTCCGGGTACTGGACGACGACGCAGCTGGTATCTTCGTCGATCGCGGCGATCAGCGCATCGAGGTCGCCGGCGGCGTCGAGCACCGGCGGGGCGTAGCCGACCTCGTCGTCGGTGAAATGCGCCATCGTCCGCACCACCGACACGTAATGCGGGTGGAGGCCGGCGGAGAGCAGCGCCTTCGCCCGCCGGGTGATCCGCCGGGCCATCGAGACCGCTTCCCAGCATGCGGTCGAGCCATCGTACATCGAGGCGTTGGCGACCTCGCAGCCGTAGAGCCGCGCGACCTGGGTCTGGAACTCGAACAGCACCTGCAGCGTGCCCTGGGCGATCTCCGGCTGGTACGGCGTGTACGAGGTGAGGAACTCGCCGCGCTGGATCAGGTGATCGACGCTCGCCGGCACGTGGTGGCGATAGGCCCCGGCGCCGAGGAAGAACGGCGCGCTGCCGGCCGCGAGGTTCTTCGCCGCGAGCCCGGCCATGTGGCGCTCGACCGCCATTTCGCTGGCGTGGTTCGGCAGGCCTTCGATCGGCCCGGCAAGTCGCGCCGCCTCGGGCACATCGGCGAACAGGTCCTCGATCGAAGAGACGCCGATCACGTCGAGCATCGCCGAGCGGTCGGCATCGGTCAGGGGGAGGTAGCGCATTCTCTTTCCAATCGTGCGCCCCTGCGCAGGCAGGGGCCTCAGGCAGTCAAGCGGTTCGGTGCGGTGCGAGGCCCCCGCCTTCGCTGGGGCTTACAACCCCGCGACGAAATCGCGGTAGGCGGCCTCGTCCATCAGGCCATCGAGCTCGCCTCTGTCGGCGATCGTCAGCTTGAAGAACCAGCCCGCGCCCTCCGCGTCGGAATTGACCAGCGCCGGGTCGTCCTCGATCGCGGCGTTGCCTTCGGTCACCGTGCCGCTGATCGGCGAGTAGACGTCGCTCGCCGCCTTGACCGATTCGACCACCGCCGCTTCCTTGCCCTTGGCGACGGACGTGCCCGGCTGGGGCACCTCGACGAACACGATGTCGCCGAGTTGGCCTTGCGCGTGGTCGGTGATGCCGACGGTGGCTGTGTCGCCGTCGACGTCGATCCATTCGTGCTCTTCGGTGAAATAGCGGGTCATCGGGCGGCTCCTTGGCGGTGGTAGCGGTGGGGGACGAACGGCAGCGGCACGACGGTGGCGTCGAGCCGGCGGCCGCGGACCTCGATGGCGAGCTCAGTGCCGGTCGCGGAGCGGGCGGCGTCGACGTAGGCCATGGCGATCGGGTGGCCGAGCGTCGGCGAGAAGCCGCCCGAGGTCACGCGCCCGACCTCCGCCTCGCCGGCGAACACGGCCGCGCCTTCGCGGGCAGGCAGCCGGCCGTCGAGCGACAGGCCGACGCGGCGGCGCCCGGGTCCGGCGGCGAGGAGCTGCGCGATGCGCGCATGCCCGGGAAAGCCGCCCTCGGCGCGGCGGCGCCGGGCGATGGCCCAGGCGAGGCCCGCGCCGACCGGGTCCGTCGCCCGGTCGAGGTCGTGCCCGTACAGCGGCAGCCCGGCCTCCAGCCGCAGCGAGTCGCGCGCGCCGAGCCCGGCGGGGCGCACTTCCGGCTCGGCGCTCAGCACCTCGGCGATGCGCTCGGCTTCGGCTGCCGCGAAGGAAATCTCGAACCCGTCCCCTCCGGTGTAGCCGGTGCGGCTGATCCACGCCTCGACCCCGGCGACCGCGAACGGCCCGCCGCGCATGAAGGCAAGCGCCTCCAGCGGCCAGTGACCGGTGGTGTGCCGCTCGAGCGCGGCGAAGGCTTCGGGCCCCTGCAGCGCGAGCAGCGCGCGGTCCTCGCAATGCTCGAGCGCGACGCCGGCCGGCAGCCGCTCGCGCATCCACGCGATGTCGGCGTGCTTGGTCGCGCCGTTGACGACGATGAACAACCCCTGGCGCCAACGCGCGACGATCAGGTCGTCGAGAATGCCGCCGTGGTCGTCGAGCAGCAGCGAATAGCGCAGCCCGCCGAGCTCGAGCGTCGTCAGGTCAATCGGCAGCAGCGCTTCCAGCGCCGCTTCGGCCCCATCGCCGGAGAGGAACAGCTGGCCCATGTGCGAGACGTCGAACAGGCCGGCGTGCTCGCGGGTCCAGGCGTGCTCGGCGACGATCCCGTCATATTGAATCGGCATCGCGTAGCCCGCGAACGGGACCATGCGGGCGCCGCGGGCGCGGTGCCAGGCATCGAGCGGCAGTGTGCCGAGTTCGCCGTCAGATTCCGCCGCGGATTCCATTGACCGAGTTCCCGACATGACCGGCAATGCCCGCAGCGGGCATTTTCACCGGCACCCCCTCTGTCGGGAAACCTGAGAGTTTGGGCGGCGCCGGGCGGCGCGCGCTTACCCCTTCGGTGGAACGACGCCAGCGCCGCTCGCTTTCCAGAGTGTCCATCCCCTCGCCACGGTCCTTTCGCCTGAGAGATTCCGGGGCGGTTGCTCCTTCGGCGATCCGGGAACGGTCCGGATCCTCTCCCGCGACAGGGGCCGGAGCCTCGCGACTCCGTGAACGAAAAGACCATGGCGCAATAATCTTGTTTCGCCAAGCCATGCCGGTGGGCTCGCCGCTAGCGCGCGCTGGCGTGGGCCTCCGCCAGGCCGTCCATCTCGGCGACCGGGTTCTCGGGGCCCGAGTGGCGGCTGGGGATGAACTCGTTGAGCACGTTGCGCCGGGCGATCAGCCAGCGGCCGTCGATGCGGGCGAACTCGTCCTCGTAGATGCCGTAAGTGCCCATCTTCATCGTGTCGCCGGGGCCGTGGTTGGCCATCTCGACCCACAGCGAGCGCGCCCACGCGCGGTCGCCCTCGACGCGGATGACGGATTGCAGGATGACGTGGCGCAGCGTCGCCGGTTGGCCATCCTCGGTGTGATAGAACCGCCCGATCCCGGCGCTGAAGTCGGTGACGGCCTTGCGGATGGCCTCGCGGCCTCGCGACGTCCCGCTGGCGAATTCGAGCTCGCCGTCCTCGGCGAAGGTGGCGACGTAGGCGTCCCAGTCGAAGTAATCGATGGCGAACAGGTAGCGCGCCATCAGGTCCTCGATCTCGGCGCGATCCTGCGCGTAAGTCGGGGCGTAGTCGTGCGCCCGTGCGGGAGCGGCGATAAGCAGCGCCAGAGCAGCCAGCGCGGCAAGGTAGCGGGTCATCGGGTCAATCCTCCCAGTCGTCATGGGCGCGCGAGATCAGGTAGTGGTGGATTGCCTCGGCCTCGTCGCGGCCGAGCACGTCGGCGAAGCTCGCCATCCCGCTCGCCGCGCGCGTGCCGCCGAGCACGATGTCGAGGAACGCGGCGTGCGTCGCCGGCTCCATGTGGCGTAAGTCCTTGACCCCGCCGCGCGCCGCCGCGCCATGGCACAGGCCGCAGTTCTCGCCATAAAGCCGCTCGCCGAGCGCGACCTGCTCGGGGGTGCCGGTCAGCGCTGGCGGCGGGGTCAGCTCGGGCACGACCATCGACGCGGCCGGGAGCGGCGGGAGCTGCGCGGTGCCGCCGAGCTTGAACACCAGCAGGCGCGGCTTGGACAGGAACAGCCGGGTGTAAAGCGAGCGCTCGACATGGGCGAGCCCGCCGCCCCAGCCGGCGTTGACCGCGATGTACTGCTCGCCGTCGACCGCGTAGGCAATCGGCGCCGAGATCGGCACCTGCTGCACCGGCATCTCCCACACCTTCTCGCCGGTGTCGGCGCGGTAGGCGGCGAACGTCTGGCCGATGGTGCCCTGGAACACGAGGTTGCCGGCGGTGACCAGCACCCCGCCGCTGCCCTTCTGCTCGACCGGCCCGCGCCACGCCTCGCGCTGGGCGACCGGGTCCCACGCCGACAGCCAGCCCTTCGAATGGGCGTCGGCGTACTCGGCGATCGCGCGGCGCTCGGCGTCGAAGCCGGTAAAGCTGGTGCCGAGCCCGCCGCGCGCCGGGTCGTACGCCTCGGCCTCGGCATAGGCCATGTAGGTCTCGGTCACCGGCACGTAGACCAGCCCGGTCAGCGGGCTGAACGCCATCGGGTTCCAGTTGTGCGCCCCGCCCGCGCCGGGCGAGACCATCACCGGCGTGGTCGAATAGCGCGCCGCCGGGTTCTCGATCGGCCGCCCGGTCGCCTTGTCGATGCCGCTCGCCCAGTTGACCGGGACGATCGCTTCGGCCGAGAGCAGCTCGCCCGTCGCGCGGTCGAGGACGTAGAAGAACCCGTTCTTCGGCGCCTGCATCAAGACTTGGCGGATGCGCCCGCCGATGCGGATGTCGGCCAGGATCATCTGCTGGGTCGCGGTGTAGTCCCACTGCTCGCCCGGCACCGTCTGGTAGTGCCAGCGGTACTCGCCGGTCGCGGCGTCGAGCGCGACGATCGAGGCGAGGAACAAGTTGTCGCCGCCGCCGGGGCTGCGCCACTTCTGTGCCCACGGCGAGCCGTTGCCGGTGCCGATGTAGACCAGGCCCAGCCCGGGATCGTAGGCCAGGCTGTCCCACACCGTCCCGCCGCCGCCGGCCTTCCACCACTCGCCGGTCCAGGTCGCCGCAGCGCGCTCCATCGCCGCGTTCTCGAACCCGTCGGCCGGGTTGCCGGGCACCGTGTGCCAGCGCCACAGCTGCTCGCCAGTCTCGGCGTCATAGGCCGAGACGTAGCCGCGCACGCCGACTTCGGCGCCGCCGTTGCCGATCAGCACCTTGCCGTCGAACACCCGCGGCGCGCCGGTGATGGTGTAGTTCTTCGCGTTGTCGACCGTCAGCGTCGACCACACCGGCCGGCCCGTCTGCGCATCGAGCGCGATCAGCCGCCCGTCGAGCGTGGCGACGTAGATTTTGCCGCGCCACGCGGCGAGCCCGCGCGAGACGATGTCGCAGCACGCCATCCGCCCGAACCGCAGCGGTACTTGCGGATCGTAGCGCCACAGCACGCCGCCCGTCCGCGCGTCGTAGGCGGTGACGACGTTCCACGGCTGGACGTTGTAGAGCACGCCGTCGATCGCCAGGGGGCTCGCTTCCATGCCGCGCTCGGTGTTGAGGTCGGCGTACCACGCCAGGCCGAGCCGGCCGACGGTGCGGTCGTTGATCTGCGCCAGCGGGCTGAAGCGCTGCTCGTCGTACGTTCGCCCGACGCTCATCCACTCGCCCGGATCGGCATCGGCGGCGAGCATTCGGGCGTGGTCGACTTGCGCCGCGCCGCCATCCTCGGCCCAAGCCGGGACGACGAGCGCCGCCACTGCGAGCCCGGCGGCCAGCCTGACGGCGCGTGCGATCACTCGTCGGCCTGCTTGACCACGCGCTCCTCGAACAGGCGCGCGAGCTCCGCCTCGTCGGTGCGCTCGTGGACCAGGCTGGCGGGCTCGCGCCCCGCCGCCGCGGCCAGCGCCGCGACGCGCCCGCCGCCGAGATAGAGCGTGTCGGGCTCCGCTCGCGCGATCGGGTCGCGATAGGCCTCGTCCATGGTGACGATCTGCCAGCCGTCGGCGCGCAGGCCGGCGACCAGGTCGGCGATGAACAGCGCGTTGAGATCGGTCTCGTGCAGGAGCAGCACGTGCGCCGGCGAGCGCCCGAGCGTTTCCCGGGCGACCCGGTCGTTGAAGTTCGCGGTGCTGACGATCGTCTCGACGTACAGCGCGCCAAGCGCGGCGAGGTGGATCTCGCGCCCGGCCTCGACCGCCTTGCGCGCAAGGTCGTCGACCGCCCAGTCGAAGTTGTCGACGGTGACGTAGCCGTTGCGCAGGCCCCGCTCGGCGAGCGCGGCGCGCAACGCGTCGCGGCGCGCGGGGTCGCGCCCTTCGTCGAGGTACGGGAAGCGGTACCACGGCCGCCGGCCCGGCTTGTCGGCGAGCCATGCCTCGGCGCGGTCGAGGTCCGCGATGTAATCGACGATCTCGCTGCGGTGCAGCCAGGTGTGGCTGTGCGAATGGTTGGCGATCACGTGCCCGGCGGCGACGTAGGCGCGGATGCGCGCCTCGCCGCCGTGGCCGTAGTCGTGCTCGAGGTTGCCGGTGGTGACGAAAAACGCCGCCTGCTCAACCCCGGCCTCGTGCAGCCCGGCGATCAGCGCGATCGTGCGCTGGTCGGGGGTCATGAACCCGCCCGCGTGGCGCGGCACGTCGTCGAAGCTCAGCGCGATGCGCTTGGGCTCCTGCGCCGCGGCGGGCGCCGCGAGCAGCGCCAGGACGAGCGCCAGCAGCAGGCGCCGGGCAAGCGCGGCGACGCTCATGCGGCAGCCGCTCCCGGAATCTCGCTGGCGTCGGCCCAGAAGCCGTGGACCTGCCCGACGACCTTGAACGGCATCTTCACCCGCGCGACGGGACCCGCGGCCACATCCTGGGTGTCGATCAGGATCAGGTCCGAGCGCCCCGCTTCCTTGATGCTGTTGCCGATGCCGATCAGGTACCCGTCGCCTTCCGCGGCGTCCTTGTTGCGCGGCACGAAGGTCATCTCGCTGAGCTGATAGTCGGGCACCGAGGCGAGCTGCGTGGTCTTTTCCTGGTGATCGATGATCCACCAGCCGCCGCGCGGGCCGAAGGCGGCAAGGTAGCCGTAGCGGTAGGGCAGCGTGTGGAAGCGGTCGTCCTGCCGCGACAGCACGCCGCTGACCTCGGGGTAGAGCGTCTCGACCTGGTAGCGGTCGTCGGTCCGGCTCGATAGGTCGACGGTGTAGCGGCGGATCAGCCCGGTCGCCTTGGCCGGTTCGAACGGCTGCTTGCTCGGGAAGAACGGGAACTGGTTGCTTTCGCCGCCGTCCCAGTCGAGCGTCAGCTTGTCGCCGTCGGACCACCCGCCCATCACGTGGGTGCAGAAGTAGTTCGGGCCGCGGAACCACTTGAGGTCCTTGCCGTCACCGCCACGCCGCATCACGCCGAGGTAGCAGGGCATGCCCGGGTCGTACGTGAAGTGCACCCCGCCGGCCTGGATGCGCTCCATGTCGGCGATCATGTTGGTCAGGTACAGCACGATGTGCCGCTGGGTGACGACGAAGTCGTGCATCATCCCGGCGTAAGGCGCCTGCACGGTGGTGCTCCAGTTCACCTCGCCATTGCGGTCGGCCGAGAACACGAAGATGTCTTTCGACAGAAGGCCGCCCGCCTCGTAGCCGAAGCCGATGTACTCGCCGGTCAGCGGGTCGATTTTCGGATGCGCGGTGTGCGTCTGGCTCTGCAGCTTGCCGCCGAACGTGTAGTAGTCGTCGATCGTTTCGAGCGTCAGCGGGTCCATGTGGACCGGCGGGCTGTCTTCCTTGAACACCAGCAACTTGCCGTGGTGGAGGAACAGCTGGGTATTGGCGGTGCCGCGGCTCAGCCCGGCGACGCTCGGATCATCGGTCAGCGGGTTGCGATACATTCCGAACAGCGACCGGCGCGCCGCATGCTGCGCCTTCCAGCGCTGGGTGCGGGCGTAGCGCGTCCGGTAGTCGACGTGGCCGTCCTTGATGCGGAACATCGACACGTGGCCCTCGCCATCGAAGGCGATGTCGCCGGCGTATTGCGGCGGCTTGGGGTACTGCGGATCGGGCCCGACGCGATAGAACACGCCGTCGAGGTCAAGCGGCAGCCGGCCTTCGACCTCGCAGTCGTGAAGGTCGATCTCGGCACGGTTGTTGGTGCCGGCAGGACCGCCGCCGAAGCTGCCGCCGGAGTCGGGAAAATCGACTTGCCCGGCCTGCCCTGCGGGCTCGGCCGCCAGCGCACGGCGCGGCGTACTTACGCCGGCGAGCGCCGCCCCCGCGCCCAACGCCGCCGCGCCGAGAAACGCGCGCCGCTCCACGCCGCGCCGTGCGTGTTTGCCGTCGTCCTCAGGTGTCATTCCGTCCTCCCGCACCCGCAGCCTAGCCTGCCGCGGCGAATTGACAACTTGCTGCGTACATAGCCGCCCGGAATCATTCCGGAATCGCGCCGGAGGGTGCTAGCGTCGCGCGGGAATGAACGTGGAGGGGAACGGAGCAATGGCGAGGCGATCGATCGCGCTGGCGGCTGTGGCCTGCGCGGCCTTGGCGGCGCCGGCGGCTGCGTCGGCCGAGGGTGCGGACTGGTACCGCGGCGGCTGGCGCACGGACGGCGGCGAGCCGCACGTCTATCAGTTCGTCATCGACGGCGCGCGGGTCAGAGGGGTCTATTGCACGCAGTGCGCTGACGGCACCACGCTGGCGCCGATCGAGGGCACCTTCGATGAGCGTGACGGGATCGCCTTCACCATTCGACATCTCGAGCTCGACGGCTCGCCCCGCTCGGAGGACCGGGCGACGGCGCGGTTCGTCGACGGGCGGCTCCTCGTCGCCGGAACGCGCGGCGGGCCGGGCGGGGCAGCGTTCGAGCACGCGGCGATCAAGGATCCGCGCGGCCCGACGCCCGGTCCCTACGTGCAGTCAATCCTGCCGCCGAACGCCCCGCCCGTCCCGGTCTTGCCGGCGAGGGCCGGCAACGGCGGTCCGCCCGTCGCTTATGTGCAGCCCGCCGGGTGGCGGCAGCTGACCGCCGACGACGTGGTCGGGGTCTGGCTCGGCTTCGGCGTCGGCATGGACAAGCAGTACTTCGTGATCCGCCGCGATGGCGACCGGCTGTTCGGGCTCGCCTGCGGCCGGTGCGACAACCCCTACACGTTCGGCGCGCTGCAGAACTTCGCGATTGAAGGCGACACGCTGGAGTTCGACATCGTCCACCAGGACTGGGGCGACGGTACCGTGCTGCCGTTCAACCGCCATGTCGTCGCGCACATCGCGATGAACGAGATGCGCATGGACGCGCGCCGGCCCGACCAGACGGGCCCGGGCATCGTCGCCTCGCTGGTCGGCCCGATCGCGATCGAGGCGACGGCGGGGAACGTGGTGGGGGAGCAGGGCGCGCGCGCCCGCTGATCCTCGTCACCACCGACCATCCGCTGACCGGCACCGACTTCGTGCTGTAGACCACGGCGCGTTCGGCGGGCCGGGCGTTAAGACTTGCGACAGACGATTGTATTACATGGCTTTCCTGACGGCAGGCGACCGCGCGAGCGGCGCCGCGTGGGTGGGGATCGGTTATGTTGCGCGAGTGGCGGGCGATCGACGGCCCGGAGGGCCCGTTGGGCGAGGGCGCGTCCTCGGGCCGCAGCGCCGTGGCCTCGGCTGCCGAGCTCGATGCGGCCGACGTCATCAATGACGGCCCGGCCGGAGCCAGCTCGCTGGCCATTGGCGCGAGCGTCGACGTGATCATCGAGACCCTGGGCGACCACGACTGGTACAAGGTGACCCTCGTCGCCGGGACGACCTACACCATCCACACCTCGTTCGACGCGACGTTCACCGACGCCCTCCTAGCGGTGCGCAACTCGGTCGGCGTGCTGCTGCAGTCGGACGACGACAGCGGCGAGCGCAACAATGCGCTGCTCGGCTTCACCCCGACCAGCAGCGGGACCTACTACATCGATGCCGGCACGTTCTCCGACGACACCACGGGCAGCTTCCATCTGTCGCTCGCGGCGGTCGTCGAGCCGGGCGACGTCGTCGGCGGCACGACCGGGGGCGCCACCGCCTTCGCGGTGAGGGGCAGCGTCGACGGCCATCTCGATAGCTCGGCCGATCACGACTACTACCGCATCGCGCTGACCGCCGGGCAGACCTACATCTTCCGCACCGGCGGGACGGTCGCCAGCACCGACACCGACACGCGGCTGACGTTGCGCGACGCCAACGGCGGCCAGCTGGCCAGCAACGACGACGCCGGCGAAGGCATGTTCTCCGGCATCCGCTACACCGCTCCGACGACCGGCGACTACTATCTCGACGTCAGCGGCTACGGCGGCGCGACGGGCGCGTTCAACCTGACCGCGTTCACCACGCCGGCCCCGCAATTGTTCACCACCGACGAGATCGCCGACCAGCTGGCCGATGGCTACTGGCAGGGCAACGCGCACCGCTTCGCGGTGACGGCGGGCCAGGCGCTGACCTTCAACGTCCAGGCGCTGACCGCCGCCGGGCAGACGCTCGCGCGCGAGGCGCTGTCGCTGTGGGGCGACGTCACCGGGCTGGTGTTCAACGAAGTCTTCTCCGGCGGGCAACTGGTTTACGACGACAGTGACGAAGGCGCCTACACCGCGGCCACCTACAGCGGCGGGGTCACCAGCAGCGCCGAGATCAACGTCTCGAGCCAGTGGCTGACCAGCTATGGCAGCGGGCTCGGCAGCTACGCGTTCCAGACCTACGTGCACGAGACCGGCCACGCGCTGGGGCTCGGCCATGCCGGCAATTACAACACCACCGCGGATTATGGCGTCGACTCGCTCTATCTCAACGACAGCTGGGCGGCGACGGTCATGTCGTACTTCGACCAGACCGAGAACACCTACTTCAAGGACCTCGGCTTCACCCGCCAGTTCGTCCTCACGCCGATGGTGGCCGACGCGATCGCCGCCGCCACGCTCTATGGCGGGGCGACCGCGACGCGCATCGGGAACACGACCTACGGCTTCAACAACACCTCCGGCCGCGCGATCTTCGACGCGGCGACGTATCCCAGCGCCAGCTACACGATCTACGACAACGGCGGGGCCGACACGCTCGACTTTTCGGGGTTTTCGGCGAGCCAGGTGATCGATCTCAACGCCGAGGCGTTTTCCAGCGTCGGCGGCCGGGTGGGCAACGTCGCGATCGCGCGCGGGACGGTGATCGAGAACGCCGTCGGCGGCTCGGGCAACGATACGGTCACCGGCAACGATGCCGCCAACGTGTTGCGGCTCAACGCCGGAGGCAACGACACCGTGAGCGGCGGCAACGGCGACGACGGGTTCTATTTCGGCGCCAGCCTGGCGGCAGGCGATGCGATCGACGGCGGCGCGGGCGGCAATGACCAGCTCGGCCTGCAGGGCAACTACGGCACGTCGATAACGCCGATGACCCTGTCGGCCGGCCATCTCGTCAATGTCGAGCTGCTGGCCTTGCTGTCGGGCACCAACGCAGCGTTCGGCGACACCGCCGGCAACCTCTACGACTACCGCTTGAAGACGGTCGACGCGAACGTCGCCGCCGGCCGGGAGCTGATCGTCAGCTTCAACCAGCTCACCGCCGGCGAGGACGTCCGCTTCGATGGTTCGGCCGAAACCGACGGGTGGTTCCTGACTTACGGCGGCTTCGGCTTCGACCAGGTGACCGGCGGCCAGCTCAACGACGGGTTCTTCTTCGGCGCGGACCGCTGGACCGGCGGCGACGCGGTCAGCGGCCAGGGCGGCGGCAACGACCAGCTCGGCCTGCAGGGCAACTTCAGCGGCGCCGACGCGGTCGTGTTCAACGGCGGCCAGCTCTCGGGCATCGAGATGATCGTGCTGCTCACGGGCGGGGATTCGCGCTTCGGCAGCGGCGGGCTGACGTACAGCTACGACCTGACGATGAACAACGGCAACGTCGCTGCCGGACAGACGCTGTACATCGTCGCCAACGCGCTCGCCGCCGACGAGACGCTTACCTTCGACGGCACCGCCGAGCTCGACGGCCGATTCATCGTCTACGGCGGAGACGGCCGCGACAGGATCCGCGGTGGAGCCGGCGCGGACACGCTCTATGGCGGCGGCGGCAACGACGCTTTCATCTATGTCAGCGCCGCCCACTCGGCACCGGGCGCGCGCGACGCCATCGGCGACTTCACGACCGGCGACTGGATCGGACTGTCGGCGATCGACGCCATCCCGGGTGGCATCGACGATGTCTTCACTTTCATCGGCAGCGCCGCCTTCGGCCATGTCGCCGGTCAGCTCAGGGCGGGCCTTGTCGGCGGCAACGACTGGCTGGTCCAGGGCGACATCGACGGCAACGGCCTCGCCGAGATCGAGCTGCTCGTCACGGTTACCGACGGCAGCCCGATCGGCGCGCTCGACTTCGTGCTCTAGGCGCCGTGCCGAGGAGCATTGCGCTCCGCGCCGCGGCCGCCAAGTTTTCAGTGGCATCGCAATCGATTCGCGGGCAATCTGGCGCGTGGAAGCGTCGGCGTTCCGGCACGCGGTCGGAGCGATCGGGCGCGCCACATGGGGGCCCTGAATGGACGCCGAAACTCCTCCCGCATCCGGTAACGTCTACACCGACGCGCTGATCAAGCTGCGCTGGGTCGGCACCGCGCTGACTTACAGCTTCCCCACCGATGCGGCCGACTTCACCGGGTACGACAACACCACGGTTCCCGCGGAGGAGCCGTTCGACAACTTCGAAGGCTTCAACGCCACGCAAATCACCGCCGTCAACGCCATCCTGACGCAGATTTCGTCGTTCAGCAGCCTAACCTTCACGCAAGGGACCGGCGCCAACATCCCCACTTCGGTGATGCGCTTCGGGATGACCGACGCGACCAGCCCGGCCCATGCCTATCTGCCGACCTCGCTCGACCAGGGCGGCGACGTGTGGCTCAACAACAGCAGCGGCGACCTCGACAACCCGATCAAGGGCGAGTTCGCCTACCTGACGCTGATGCACGAGATCGGGCACGCGCTCGGCCTCAACCACCCGCACGATGCCGTGCCGGCGATGCCGGCCGACCGCGACTCGGTGTCGTACACGGTCATGAGCTACCGCTCCTACGAGAGCGCGCCGCTCGGTTACTTCAACGCCGACGGCAGCTACGCCCACACCTACATGATGGAGGACATCCGCGCGCTGCAATACGTCTACGGCGCGAACTTCGCCTACAACAACACCGACACGACCTACACCTGGGACGAGACGACCGGCGAGATGTCGATCAACTCGGTCGGCCAGGGCGCGCCGATCGCGTTCGGCATCTACCTGACGGTGTGGGACGGCGGCGGCACCGACACCTACGATTTCTCCAACTTCGGCAGCGGCGGGACGATCGACCTGCGCCCCGGGATGTGGAGCGGCCTGACCGGATTGCTGCCCGACACCGGCGGCGCCGTGCCCGGTAACATCGCCAACGCGCATCTCTACAACAGCGACGTCCGCTCGCTGATCGAGAACGCGATCGGCACCGGCGGCGACGACACGATGGAAGGCAACACCGCGGACAACCAGCTGACCGGCGGTGCGGGCGCCGACGCCATCCACGGCCACGAAGGCGACGACCTCCTGTTCGCCGGCACCGGCAACGACAGCCTCTACGGCGACGAGAACGACGACGGCCTCTATTTCGGCGCCTCGTTCACCACCGCCGACCTCGCCAACGGGGGCGCCGGCACCAACGACCAGCTCGCGCTGCAAGGCAGCTATCCGGCCCTGACGCTCAACGCGAACAGCCTGATCGACGTCGAGCTGCTGGCGCTGCTGTCGGGCAGCGACACCCGCTTCGGCGACACCGCCAACAACTTGTACAGCTACGCCATCACCACGATCGACAGCAACGTCGACGCCACCGAGCGGCTGATCGTCAGCTCTAACACGCTGCGCGTCGGCGAGAACATGACGTTCAACGGCGCGGCCGAGAGCAACGGCTACTTCCTCACCCTGGCCGGCAACGGCATCGACGACGTCACCGGCGGCCAGCAGAACGACGGCTTCTACTTCGGCGTCGGCCGCTGGGGCTCCACCGACAGCGTCGACGGGCAGGGCGGGACCGGCGACCAGCTCGGGCTGCAGGGCGACTACGCGCTCGTGTTCGGCGCCACGCAGCTCGCCGGGATCGAGTCGATCGTGCTGCTGAGCGCCACCAATACGGTTTACGGGGGAGGCGCGGACTCGTTCAGCTACTCGCTGACGATGAACGACGGCAACGTCGCCGCGACGCAGACGATGTACATCGTCGGCAACGCGCTCGTCGCCGGCGAAGTGCTGACCTTCAACGGCGCGGCCGAAATCAATGGCCGGTTCGAGATCTACAGCGGCGCGGCGGACGACACGATCGCCGGCGGCCTCGGTGGCGACAAGATCTACGGCGCCGGCGGAGCCGACACCCTGACCGGCGGCCTCGGCAACGACACTTTCGCCTACGTCAGCGCCGCACACTCGACCACGGCGTCGCGCGACAGCATCCAGGATTTTACCACCGGCGACCTGATCGACCTCTCGGCGATCGACGCCAACTCCGTGGCGGGGGGCAACCAGGCGTTCAGCTTCATCGGTTCGGCGGTGTTCGGCGGGCTCGGTGCCGCGAGCGCCGGGCAGCTTCGCGCGGTCAACACCGCCGGACCCACGTGGCTCGTTCAGGGCGACACCGACGGCAACGGGTTCGCCGACTTCGAGCTGCAGGTCGTCGTCAGCGACGCCAGCCCGATCGCCGCCGCCGACTTCTTCCTCTGAGCCGGCGGCCGGCCCTGGCCGGCAAGAGCGCCGCGCCCGCCCGCCAGCTCGGCCTGCTCGCGGCGATAGCGCTGGTCATGGGCAACATGATCGGCTCGGGCGTGTTCCTGCTGCCGGCGAGCCTCGCCCGCTACGGCTGGAACGCGGTCGGCGGGTGGGTCGTGACCATCTCCGGCGCGCTGGTGCTGGCCTTCGTGCTCACTCGGCTCGACCGAGCGCTGCCCGCGGCGGGCGGGGCGACCGGCTATGTCCGCGCCGCGTTCGGGCCGGTTCCGGGCTTCCTGATCAACTGGGTGTTCATGGTCGCGACGCTGGCCGGGGTGGTGACCATCGCCGTCGCCGCGATCAGCTACCTGTCGAGCTTCGTGCCGGCAATCGCCGCGCGGCCGTTCGTGCCGGCGCTGTGCGCGGTGGCGTTGCTGTGGGCGATGACGCTGGTCAACCTGCGCGGCGTGCGCGCGGCGGGCCATGTCCAGATCGTCACGCTCGCGCTCAAGATCGTGCCGCTGGTGGTGGTCGTCGTGCTCGCCGCGGGCGTGCTTGCGGGCGAACGGGCGCAAGTGCCGCCGTTCGAGCCCGCTGCGATCTCCGCGGGCGCTCTCGGCGGGGCAGCGGCCCTGACGCTGTGGGCGTTGCTCGGGTTCGAGTGCGCCTGCCTCGTGGCGGCGCGCGTCCGCGACCCGGCGGTCAACGTGCCGCGCGCCACGCTGTGGGGCACCGCCGTCACCGGCCTGCTTTACCTGCTGGTCTGCTCGGCCATCGCCATGCTGCTGCCGCCGGCAGTGGCGAGCGCCTCGGCTGCGCCGTTCGCCACGTTTGTCGAACGCTACTGGAGCGCCGGCCCGGCCGCGCTGGTCGCGCTGTTCGCGATCGTCAGCTGCGTCGGCGCGCTGAACGGGTGGATCCTCGTCCAGGGCGAGATGATGCGCCGGATGGCCGAGCAGCGGCTGCTGCCGGCCTGGCTCGGCGCGACGGATGCGGCGGGCACGCCCCGCAGGGCGCTGACGGTCTCGGCGCTCTGCGCCAGCGTCCTCGCGCTGCTCAACGCCAGCCGCAGCCTGCAGGGCCTGTTCGAGTTCCTGCTGCTGCTCTCGACCTCGGCGACGTTGTGGTTCTACCTCGCTTGCGCGGTGTCGGCGGTGCGGCTCGGCGTCGCCCGGCCGGCGGCGCTGCTCGGGGCGGCCTATGCCGCCGGCACCTTGTGGGGCGCCGGCATCGCCGCCAGCGCGCTCAGCCTGGTGCTGATGATTGCCGGGCTGCCGCTGTACTGGTGGGCGCGCCGCGAGCGGGCTGTGAATGGGCTCGAGGAACGCTATAGCGCCGGCTAGCATGGCAGCGCAGCCCGAACCTGGCCCCAGCCGCGACCCGCTCGACAATTGGAGCCTGCCGGCCTGGACCTACAGCGACCCCGAGTTCTTCGCGCTGGAGAAGGAGCGGGTGTTCGCCCCGGCGTGGCAGGTCGTCTGCCACGCGAGTGACGTGCCCAACGCCGGCGACTGGCGCGCGCTCAACTACCTCGGCGAAAGCGTGATCGTCGTGCGCGGGCGCGACCGGGCCTTGCGGGCTTTCGCCAACGTCTGTCGCCACCGCGGTTCGCGGCTGCTCGACGGGGCGAGCGGCTGCGCGACGAAGCTGGTGTGCCCCTACCACGCGTGGACCTACGACCTCGACGGCACGCTCGCGGGCGTGCCCGACAGCGCCAGTTATCCCGGGCTCGACAAGGCGCGCCACGGCCTTGCGCCGGTGACCCTGGAGCTGTGGCGCGGGTTCGTGTTCGTCCGCCTGGAGGACGGGGGCCCGGGGGTCGCGGAAATGATGGCGCCCTACGAGGCGACGATCGCACCCTACCGGTTCGAGGAGCTGCAGGCGCTCGGCCGGGTCACGCTGCGCCCGCGCGCGGTCAACTGGAAGAACATCGGCGACAACTATTCCGACGGATTGCATATTCCGGTCGCCCATGCCGGGCTCACCCGCCTGTTCGGGCGCAGCTACGGCGTCGAGGCGCAAGAGCACGTCGACCGGATGTGGGGCGCGATGCAGGACCGGCCTTCGGCCAACTGGTCGGAGCGGGCCTACCAGCGGCTGCTGCCGGGCGTGCCGCACTTGCCGGACGATCGCCAGCGCTGCTGGACGTACTACAAGCTGTGGCCCAACGTCGCCTTCGACGTCTATCCCGACCAGGTCGACTTCATGCAGTGGCTGCCGGTCTCGCCGACCGAGAGCCTGATCCGCGAGATCAGCTACGCGATTCCGGACGAGCGCCGCGAGATGCGCGCCGCGCGCTACTTGAACTGGCGGATCAACCGGCAGGTCAACGCCGAGGACACCGCGCTGGTCGCCCGCGTCCAGCAAGGCATGGCCTCGCGCCGCTTCACGATCGGGCCGCTGTCGGACAAGGAAGTCTGCCTGCGCCATTTCTGCCGCCGGATGCGCCAGCTGATTCCGGAGGCGCGCAACGAGCAGCGGCCGGCGTCCGGGTGGAGCCGCCCATGACTACAAATCCGTTCGTGTCGAGCGAAGTCGAGACACGCTGCGCGACGCCTCCCGACTTCGCTCGAGGCGAACGGAGCCCGGGATGAGCGCCCGCTACGACGCGCTCATCATCGGCGCCGGGCACAACGGCCTGGTGTGCGGCTTCTATCTCGCCCGCGCGGGGCTGAGGGTCCGCATCGTCGAGCGGCGCGACGTGGTCGGCGGCGCCGCGGTGACCGAGGAGTTCCACCCCGGCTTCCGCAATTCGGTCGCCAGCTACACCGTCAGCCTGCTGCAGCCGAAGGTGATACGCGACATGCGGCTCGCCGAGCACGGCTACCGCGTGATCGAGCGGCCGATCTCCAATTTCCTGCCGCAGGAGGACGGCGGCTACCTCAAGCTCGGCGGCGGGCTCGCACGGACGCAGGCCGAGTTCCGCAAGTTCTCGCCCCGTGATGCGGAGACGCTGCCGGCCTATTACGAGACGCTCGAAGCCGTCGCCGAAGTGCTGCGCGGCCTCGCGCTCAAGACTCCCCCGAATGTCGGCGAGGGCTGGCGCACGCTGGTCGACGGGGCGCGGCAGGGCCGCGGCCTCGCGCGGCTGTCGCTGCCGCACAAGCGCGACGTGCTCGAGCTGTTCACCCGGTCGGCGCGCGGCTTCCTCGATTCATGGTTCGAGAGCGAGGCGGTCAAGGCGGCGTTCGGGTTCGACGCCGTGGTCGGCAACTACGCCTCGCCCGACACGCCCGGCTCGGCCTACGTGCTGCTGCACCACGTGTTCGGCGAAGTGAACGGCAGGAAGGGCGCCTGGGGCCATTCAGTCGGCGGGATGGGCGCGATCACGCAGATCATGGCCAAGGTGTGCCGCGATCGCGGCGTGGAGATCAGCCTCGAGACGCCGGTCGAAAGGGTGCTCGTCGAGGGAGGCAAGGTCTCCGGCGTGCGGCTCGAGGGCGGCGAGGAGATCGCCGCGCCGCGGGTAATCGCCAACGTCGGCCCGAAAGTGCTCTACGAGCGAATGCTCGCCGAGAGCGACCTCGATCCCGAGTTCCGCCGCCGCATCAAGGGCTACAAGGTCGGCTCGGGGACCTTCCGGATGAACGTCGCGCTGAGCGAGCTGCCGCGCTTCGCCTGCCTGCCCGAGCCGGGCGAGCACCTTCAATCCGGCATCATCATCGCGCCGACGCTCGATTACATGGACCGCGCGTTCATCAGTGCCAAAGTGAACGGTTGGTCGGAGCAACCGATCGTCGAGATGCTCATTCCCTCGACCGTCGACGACAGCCTCGCGCCGCCCGGCAGGCACGTCGCCAGCCTGTTCTGCCAGCAATTCGCCCCCGAGCTGCCTGACGGGCGCGACTGGGACGAGGAGGAGGACAAGGCCGCCGATACGATCATCGCCACGGTGGAGGCCCACGCCCCCGGCTTCCGCGCCTCGATCCTCGGTCGCCAGGTGCTCAGCCCCAAGGGCCTCGAGCGCAAGTTCGGGCTCGCCGGCGGCGACATCATGCACGGCGCGATGACGCTCGACCAGTTGTGGTCCGCGCGCCCGGTGCTCGGCCAGGGCAACTACCGCGGACCGCTCGGCGGGCTCTACATGTGCGGCGCGGGCACGCATCCGGGGGGCGGCGTGACCGGCGCTCCGGGGCACAATTGCGCCCGCGAGGTGCTCGCCGACCGGTCGCGCCTCGGCCGCCTGTTGCGCGGCTGAGCCCGCTTCTGGCCAGCGCTTCGCCGACGATCTAGAACCGTCGGCGGATGGGCTTCGACCGCGCCGACACGAACCGTTCGCCGGCCGCCGGGGGCAGGCGCCGGCCGCTTCGCCCGGGCCGGCTCGACCTTTACCTGCTGCGCGGCGTCGCCGGGCCGCTCGCGCTGCTGCTCGTCGCCATCGCCGTCGCCCTGCTGCTCGAACGCGCCTTGCGGCTGATCCACGAGCTGGCGGCGCTCGGCGCCGACATCGGCTACCTGCCGGCGATCCTGCTCCATCTCGTGCCTTACTATCTCGAGCTGGCGATTCCGCTCGCCTTCATGGTTGCGCTGGTGCTGCTCGTCGCCCGTCTCGACGAGCGGCTCGAGCTCGAGGCGATGCTGGCGAGCGGCCTGTCGCTGTGGCGGATCGCGGCGCCGCTGGTGGCTTTGGGCTGGGTGCTGGCGGGCTTCGCCCTGCTCGCCGGGGGCTGGCTCGAGCCGCACGGCCGCTACGGCTACCGCGCGCTGAAGATCGAGGCGGCCGATGCCGGCCGGCTCGCAGCGCTGCAGCCGCGCGCGCTGTTCCAGCCCTCGGCCGACCTGGCGGTGACGTACGACGAGCGCGCGCCCGACGGCACCATGCGCGGCATCTTCCTGTGGCAGCGGCTCGCCGGCGGCGAGGAGCTGGTCGTCAGCGGCGGCGCAGGCCGCGTCGGCTTCTCGCCTCGCGAGGGGCTGTTCGGGATCGACTTCGCCGCCGGCCGCTACACCGCCGAGCAAGCGGGGGACGAACCGTACACCCTCGATTTCCGCGATCTCGCCTTTCGGGAGACGATGCGGCGCGAGGATTCGACCTGGCAAAGGGGCTGGGATCCCAAGGAATTGACGCTGCCGGAGCTGCTCGCGGAGGCGCGCACCGGCGCGAGCGGCTATTCGCACCGCGCCATCGAGGTCGAGTTCTACGGCCGGATCGCGCGGGCGCTGCTGATCCCGGTGATCCCGTTGCTCGTGGTGCCGCTGGCGTTCGCCACCAAGAAGCGCGGCCGGACGCTCGGAGTCGTGCTGTGCGCCGCGTTCGTGGCCGTCTCGCGCCACCTGCTGAGCTTTGCCATCAACCTCGCCGAAGCAGGCGCCGCCAGCCCCCCGCGGCTGCTCCTCGGGACCATCGGCGCCCTGGCGCTGGTGGTGCTGGCGCTGTTCGCCTCGGCGCGCAAGCTGCCGAGCCACAGCCCGCTGCACTCGCTGCTCGATCCGATCGCCAGGGCGGGCGCGCGACTGGCGCCGAAGACCCGCGTGGTGCCCGGCCTGCGCGGGCACTCGCTGACCGGGTACGTCCTCTGGGAGGTGGGGAAGTGGACCCTCCTGGCGACTTTCACCATCGCCCTGTTCCTGCAGATGATCGACCTGATCGAGCAGGGTGGCGCGTTCG
Organism: Croceibacterium sp.; assembly: GCA_035626815.1. Taxonomy (GTDB): domain Bacteria; phylum Pseudomonadota; class Alphaproteobacteria; order Sphingomonadales; family Sphingomonadaceae; genus Croceibacterium_A. The sequence goes on along the minus strand of DASPMY010000012.1, from coordinate 79,310 downwards.
TGAGCCGCGGCTTCGGACCGGCCGAGATCGGCCGCTATGCGTGGCTCAAGCTTCCCGCCATCGTGCAGCAGGCCGCGCCGATCGGCGCGCTGGCCGGGGCGATGGCGGCGTTCGCGCTGTTCGCCGGCCGCCGCGAGATGACGGCGATGCGCGCGGCGGGCGTGTCGCAATGGCGGGTCCTGGCCAAGGCCGCGCCGGTGGCGGTGATCGGGCTCGCGGCGATCTTCGCGCTGGCCGAATGGGCGACCCCCGCCAGCCAGGTTCGCCTGGCGACGTGGTGGGCCCAGACGGAGCCGGCCGCGAGCGACGATCGCCCCGAAGCCCGCTGGTTCCGGATCGGAGGCGACATCGTCAAGGCCGACACTCCGTCCGCCGACGGCACGCGGCTGAGCAACGTCCGCCTCTACCAGCGCGACGCGCAAGGCCGGCTCGAACGCCGCATTGCCGCCGCGCGCGCCGTGCGGCGAGATGGCGGCTGGCAACTGCGCGATGTGCAAGTGACGCGATACGGCAGCGACGGCATCGTCCGGACGCAAGCCGCGCGGCAGGACTGGGAGGTGCCGTTGCGCGGTGAGGACGTCGCGGCCTTCTTCTCGCAGGCGCCCGCGCTGTCGGCCGCGGCCGCGCGGCGGACGCTGGCGCAGGAGGCGCCGCTGAGCCGGGCCGAAATGCTGTTCGCCACGCGCGTCCATCGCTCGGCGGCCGAGCCGCTGGCGCCGCTGGCGATGCTCCTGTTCGCGCTGCCGCTCGCCTTCATCCCGCCGCGGACCGGGCGATCGTGGCCCGCGGTGCTCTATGCCGGCGGAGCGGGGCTGCTCTATCTGGTCGGCGACGGCGTGCTCACCGTCGCCGCGCAAGTCGGCTACGTGCCGCCGCTGCTGGGGGCGTGGGCCGCGCCGGTGCTGGCGATCCTCGTCGGGCTGACGGTGCTGGTGTACTCCGAGCGCTGAGCCAGGCGCGACTGCAGGAACTCTCCGATCGCCTGGGCGCGGCGATCCCAGGTCAGCCCTTCGGACAGGCGCGCGGCGTTGGCCGAGAGCTGCGCCGCCAGCGCCGGGTCGCCGAGCAGCCGGTCGAGCGCGGCGGCCGCCGCCTCCGGGTGGTCCGGCGGGACCAGCCAGGCGTTCGCACCATGCTCGAGCAGCTCCGCCGTGTCGGGCGCGATCGGCGCGAGGATCGGCCGGCCCGCGGCGAGATAGGCGAACAGCTTCAGCGGCAGGATGCAGTTGCCGAAGCGCTCGAGCGGCGCTCGCGAAGGGGGGATGACGAGCACATCGGCGGCGAACAGCCACGCGGGCAGCGCTACCGGCTCGACCCACGGCACGACGCGCACGTTGGCTCGCCGGGCCGCCGCCCGCTCGACCTCGCCGTCGCCTTCGGAGCCGACCAGCACGAACAGCACGTGCGGCCGGAGGTCGGCGAGCGCGAGCAGCGCGTCGAGGCCCTTCTCGCCGTTGATCCGCCCCGCGTAGAGCGCGATCGGACGGCCGGGCGGGAGGCCGAGCCGCCGGCGCGCTTCCGCCCGGTCGAGCCGCTCGGCCGGGGGATCGAAGCCGTTGTGCGCGACGAGAATCCGCTCGGGCGGCACTCCCGCGCGCCGATACCCTTGGGCGGCGTAGTGCGAGTGGATGACCACCCCGAGGCAATCGCGATGGCGCGCGGTCAGGCGGAAGAACGGCCGCAGCCAGCGATAGACGTCGGACCACGGGCGGTAATGATCGGTGGCGAACGGCAACGGCGAGACCTGCCCCGCGCCGAACATCGCCGGGACGCGCGAATAGAGCACTTGCGCGGCGTCGATCGCCGGATCGCGGAACACCTGCAGCATCCACATCACCGTGCGCAGAACCGGCTCCCCCGCCCAGCGGCTGTCGCGCTGGACGACGCGGAACTCGCCCGCGACGCCGAAGCGGCTGCGCAGATCGTCGGCGGTCACTGCCGGGTCGGCGTCGCCGCGCGGGAGCATCAGCGTGACCTCGTGCCCGGCGCGGGCGAGCGCGGCGGCGGTGGCGACGGTCTGCGCGTGGGAAGCCTCTCGTCCGGGCCGCGCCCACGTCACCGGGTAGAGGATCCGCATGGGCCAGGGCATCGGTCAAAGCTTTGTCGCCGTCAACGGGCGGTGTACCTGTGCGGCCGGGGGAGACGATGGCGACAGCTGCCGAGGCACCGGGGCCGCGCGGGCGCGAGCACTTCATGCTCGCGCTGTGGCTGGCGGTGGGCGGCTGGTTCGGCTGCGTGGCGCTGCAAGTCGCGCTGTACTTGCGCCCGGCGCCGCACGGCGGGCCGTTCCTGGCCGAGTGGCAGCGCTATTTCTGGCTCGGCAACTACTACGACCTCCTCGGCGTGTGGCTTGTCTCGCTGCCCTTCTTCCTGGTGTGGCTGACGCTGTACCGCGCGCCGCTGTCGTCTCGCTGGTGGCGTGTCCTCGCGGTCGCCCAGGCCGCGCTGCTGACGCTCAACCTCCTTCTCAGCCAGGTCGACCACGAGATTTTGCGCTTCCTCGGGGTCCGCCTGAGCCCGTCGTTCGTGATGGCCTATGCCAAGCCGGCGGTGATCGGCGATGCGCTGTTCCTCGACGTGATCGGGTCCGACCGGGGCGGTGCGTGGCTGGCGCTGGTGCTGCTCGCCGCGGTGCCGGCCATCTATGCCGTGTGGGCCTCGCGCCGGCTGCGCCGCCTGCCGATGCGGAGCGTGCCGCTGTGGCTGGCCATCGGGCTGGCGATCGTCCCGCTGGCCGCTCCCGCGAACGGCTGGCGGATGGCGACCAGCCAGTTTCGCCTGCGCAAGGTCGAGCCGGTCGTGCTGGCGTTCGCCGTCGATGCGTCCGCCGGCTACGCAGACCTCGAGCCGCCCGCCGACTTCGCGGCGTTGACCGCCGAATACCAGCGCGCCTGGCTCGCGCGCAGCACCGACAAGGGATGGCGCTTCACCGACCCCGAGCGTCCTTATGTCCGCGCGCCGGTGAGCGCGGCGAGTCCCCCTGCGGCCAGGTGGAACGTCATCTACATCCAGCTCGAGACGATGCGCGGGATGGACACAGGCTTCCTGCGGCGCGAGCTGTCGCCGTCGCCGACGCCCTATCTCGACCGGCTGTCGCGGGCCCCAAACGCTGCGGTGTGGACCCGCGCCATCAGCTTCGGGATGCCGACGATCAACGGCGTCTTCGCCACGCATTGTTCGGTCATGCCGCCATCGCGCCGCTACATTACCGCGCTGACCCACGTCGAGTTCCACTGCCTGCCCGAGCTGCTGCGCGGCAAGGGCTACCGCGCGGAGATGTTCCAGGCGGCCGACACCGACTGGGACAACAGCACCCCGTGGCTGCGCCGGTGGTACGACCGCTTGTGGCGCCACCCCGAGGCCGAACGCAGCGACCGCGCGCTGTTCCGGCGGGCGGCGGCGCGCATCCGCGAGCTCGGCCGAGCCGAGCGGCCGTTCTTCGCGGCCATCGTCTCGGTGACCAACCACACCCCGTTCACCAGCATCGACCCCGCGTTCGACATCGCCGGGCAAGCCACGCCGGCAGAGCGAATCCTCAACACGACGCACTACGCCGACCAGGCGCTGGGCGAGCTGATAGAGAGCCTTAAGGACGAAGCGTGGTTCGCCCGCACCCTGATCGTCGTCACCGGCGATCACGGCTTCAACGTCGGCGAGCACGGCCAGGTCGCGGGGCAGCACAACCTGTACCGCGAGTCGGTGTGGGTGCCGCTGGTCATCGCCGGGCGGCATCCCCGGCTTCGCCCCGGCCGGCGCGACGAGCCGGCCACCCTGCTCGACATTTCCCCGACGCTGGCCGACCTGCTCGGGGTGCGCGAGGCCAACCCGTGGCAGGGGCACAGCCTGCTGGCGGTCGGCGACAATGGCGGCGTCGCCTTCGCCTTCCGCGATTCGATGCTCGCCGAGACGCCGGCGTGGTCCGCGGTGCTCGACCCCGCCGACGGCGAGCCGCGGCTCTATCGGCGCGCGGACTGGCTTCAGCGGCAGGATCTTTCCAGGCGCTATCCCGCCGAGACCCGGCGGCTGCTCGAACGCGCCGAGCGGGCCCGGCGCTTGCACGACTATCTGCTGCGGCAGGATCGCATCTGGCCGAGCAGCTCGTCGTAAATAGTCTCCAGACGCTCGCTCTGGAGCCGCAGGTCGAACTTCTCCTTGGCCATCCGCCGCGCGGCTGCACCCATCCGTTCGCGCAAGTCGGCCGACGCCAACAGCGCGGCCAGGGACGCGGCGAGCGCCCCGGCATCGCGCTCCGCGACGAGGAAGCCGGTTCGTTCGTGCTCGATGGCCTCGGGAATGCCCGAATGCCGTGTTGCGACCGTCGGCAGGCCGGCCGCCGCCGCTTCGACGATCACGGTCGGCAGGCCCTCGGCGTCGCCGTCGCCGGCGGTGACGCTCGGGGCGGCGAGCAGCCAGGCCCGGCGCATCCACGCCGCGACGTCGCCTTCGGGCAGCGCGCCGAGGAACCGCACCCGCTCGCCGAAGCCGGCGGCGCGGCGCTGCAGCGCCGCGCGCTCGGGCCCGTCGCCGATCACCACCAGGCGCGCGTCGGGCACCCGCTCGAGCGCCGCGAGCAGCACCGCGGTACCCTTTTTCTCGACCAGCCGGCCGACGTGGAGGATCAGCCCGCGCTCGCGCTCGCCGCCCGCGGCGAAACGGGCGAGATCGACGCCGAGATAATGCGTCCGCGTGCTCTCCGCGGGGAAACCGCGCGCCAGCGCGGTGCGGCGCAGCGCGTCGGAAACGGTCAGGAACAAATCGCAGCGGCGGATCAGCTTGTGGCGCCCGAGCGCATAGCGCATCCACGACAGCCGGCCCGACAGCAGCAGCCGCCCGTCGCCGCGGGTGACGTCGTAGCCGTGGAGCGTCGCGATCAGCGGAATGCCCAGCCGGCGGGCGAGCGGCAGCGCGGCGAGCGCGTCGGGCCCGAAATGCGCGTGGACCAGCCGCGGCTCGTGGCTCTGCAAACACTCGGCGAGACGGCCGGGTCCGCCCGCCCGGGCCAATGTCCGCGCGACCGGCCCGCGCGGGACGAACAGCGAGCCGCGCAGCTCAGTCGGGATGTTGCCCTTGTCGTCGATCCCGGCGAGCAGCGGCCGGTAGCGCGTCAACGCCATCGCGTGGGCGCGGACGAACGTTTCCGAGGCATTGAACAGCGGCGAGCGGTAGATCGCGATCGCCGGCCGCGGATCGGCGTCAGGTGGACCGTTCGGCGGCTGCATCGGGCATTTGTCCATCGCCGCCGCGGCCGATACAAGCGCCAATCGTGAGGCCGCACAAAGCTTTGGACCCCGGCCGTCGGACGCAGGCGCGATGACCCGGGACGGGCGGGCGCATCGGCTGATCCTGCGCGGCGGGGCCTCGGCCGGTCTCGGCCTTGCCATGCGCCTCGGCGCGCGAGTGGCGTTCGTGCTGATTGCCGCCAAGCTGTTCGGAGCGGCCGTGTTCGGCGCCTTCAGCCTGGCGGTGGCGGTGGTCGAGCTGGCGGTCGCGGTCGGCGGCCTCGGCATGAAACGCTACCTGTTCAAGCTGCTCGAGGAGCGCGGAAGCCGTGAGCAAGGCCACGTGCTCATCGATGCGGGGCTGCTCGTCACCGCCGCCAGCGTGGTGCTCGGCGCGGCGATCGCGCTGGCGGCCATGCTCGCTCCGCCCGATCTGCTGGCCGCGCAGACCGGCTACGCGCTGCTGTGGGCGGCGCCGCTGGTCGCGGGCCAGGCCTTGCTCGACTTGTTCCTCGCCGCCACCCGCTGGAAGCACCGGATGCGCTACGAGGTCGCCGCGCGCAGCCTGATCGAGCCCTACGTCGGCGCGCTCGGCGCGGTGGCCGCCTATCTCGCCGGGTACGAGATCGCCGGGCTGCTGATCGGTTATGCCGCCGGAACGCTCGCCGCGCTCGCCTATGCGGCGGTCGGCATGCGACTGTGCTTCGGCAAGCTTCACCTGCGAAGCTTTCGCGTCCATCCCGGCGGGCTGGCGGCGACGCTGCGCGCGACCGCGCTGCCGACGGCGACCGACACCGTCGCCGGCTTCTTCCACCGCGCCGACCTCTACCTCGTCGGCGTGTTCCTCGGCGAGACCGCTGCCGGCATCTACGCGATGGCGCGCCAGTTCCGGACACCGATCCGCCAGGCGCGCCAGGCTCTCGACAGCCTGCTGACGCCGATCGTGGCGCGGACGCTGACGGCCGACGGACCGGTGCCGACCGGCGCCGCGATCGCCTCCGCCACGCGGATGATGCTGGCGGTGCAGCTGGCGCTGCTGCTGACGCTGGCGGTCGGCGGACAGCCGGTGCTTGCCTGGTTCGGCCCGGAGTTCGCCGCCGCCTATGTCGCCGCGCTGCTGCTCGGCGCGGCCGAGACGATCCAGGGCGCCTTCAGCATCGGCGACTTGCTGTTGCTCTATCTGCGGGCGCGGCTGGCGCTGTGGGTGACCGCGGCGATGATCGCCGTGCACCTGGCCACGGCGGTGCCGCTGATCGGCGCGTACGGCATCGACGGAGCGGCGCTGTCGGTGCTGATCGCGATCGGCTGCGGGGCCGTGCTCAGGCGCGTCCTGCTGCGCTCGCGGTTCGGCGTGGCCACCCCGCTGCTTCACAGTGTCGGGCCGCTCCTCGCCGGATGCGCGGCCGCCGTGGCGGTCCTCGTCGCGCACCGCTACGTCGCCGCCGACTCGCCGCTGGCCGATCACGTCGCGGCGCTCGCCGCGGTGCTGGCGATCTACGCAGCGGCGCTGCTCGTCTGGCAACGCGCGACCGGCGAGACGTTGCGCCTCACCGGGTTCCGCACCGCCTGACTGGAGGATCGCGCGCGATGCTGCTAAGCGGCGGCGAATGAAGCCTTTTATCAGATTCCTGGCGCCGGCGTGCGCCGCTGCCCTCGCGTCCGAGGCCGCCGGGCAGACCGCCTCGTGCACCGGGCCCGAAAGCGACGTGAAGCTCTACGTCGACGTCGAGGGCGTGCGCTCGTCCGACGGCCTCGTCGCGGTGACGCTCTATGCCGACAAGGCGAGCAAGTTCCTGCGCAAGCGCGGTTCGCTGTACGTCGGCCGCGTCGCGGCGCGGGCCGGGACGACCTCGGTCTGCATCCATCTGCCGAGCGCGGGGATCTACGCGCTCGCCGTCTATCACGACGCCGATGCCGACCGCGGCTTCGACCGCACCGGGGTCGGACTGCCCGACGAAGGCTTCGGGTTCTCGAACAATCCGCGGGTGTTCCTCGGGATGCCGGCGTGGAGCTCGGTGCGGCTGTCGGTGCCCAGGACCGACCTGCGCACCCGGATCAGGCTGCGCTACCCGTAAGGCTGTCGCTCGCGACCAGCCGCTCGGCCAGCGCGAGCATCGCCGGGCTGTCGACGTCGATCCACGCCGCCGAGCCGACATCCATCGTCCGCGCCCGCCCTGCGTCGGCGAGCCGCTGCACACCTTCCGACAGGCTCCCGCTGCCGCCGGCCGCGATATCCGCTCGGATCGCCTCGGCGAGCGCCGGAGTGGCGAGGAAAAGCCCGGTGTCGATCGCGTTGTAGACGGCGAGGGTCTTGCCGATCGCGGCGATCCCCCCGTCCGGGGCAACCTGCACCTTGGTCGCGTCGTCGAGGTCGAGCAGCGGACCGCCGAGCTTGCGGTCGACCGCCAGGGTCACGCCGGCGGGCGCCTCGGCGCGCAATCCGTGCAAGATCGCCGGATCGAACACGTGGTCGCACATCGACAGCAGGTAGTTGCCGTTGAGCACGGCGGCCCCGGCGAGGACCGAATATCCGTTCGGGCGCGTCCAGTCGTCGACCCGCTCCCATCCCAACGGCAGCGCGAGGCGCGACTGCAGCTCGGCGAGGTAGGCCTCGACCCGCTCGGCCGCATGGCCGGTAACGACGACGATCCGCGTGGCCCCGCCTTTTGCTGCGCGCCGGATCACGTGCTCGATCAGCGGGACGCCGCCGACCGGCGTCAGCGGCTTCGAGTCCGAGATCCCCCGCAAGCGGCTGCCGAGGCCGGCCGCGAGGATCAGGCAGTTCATTCGGCCGCCAGCGCCTCGTCGGCGATGAATTCCTCGGTCAGCTGGGCGGCGACGTCGTCGCTGAACTGCTGCGGCGGGTGCTTGCAGAAGAATGCCGAGGGGCCGGTCAGCGCCCCGCCGATGCCGCGGTCGAGCGCGACCTTGCAGCAGCGGATCGCGTCGAGCACGCAGGCCGCCGAGTTCGGGCTGTCCTCGACCGACAGGCGCAGCTCGAGGTTCATCGGCACGCCGCCGAACAGCTCGCCCTCGAGCCGCAGGAAGCACAGCTTGTTGTCGTTGAGCCACGGGATGTAGTCCGACGGGCCGACGTGGATGTCGTCGTTGCCGAGCCGTTCGTTCATCACCGACTGCACCGCCTCGGTCTTCGATTCCTTCTTCGACACCAGCCGGCCGCGGTCGAGCATGTTGAGGAAGTCGGTGTTGCCGCCGGTGTTGAGCTGGTAGGTGTGGTTCATGCTGACCCCGCGCTGGCGGAACAGGTTGGTCAGCACACGGTGGACGATCGTCGCGCCGAGCTGGGCCTTGATGTCGTCACCCACGATCGGAATGCGCTTGTCGAGGAAGCGCCGCTCCCACGCCGGGTCGCTGGCGATGAACACCGGGATGCAGTTGACCACGGCCACGCCGGCCTCGAGCGCGCACTCCATGTAGAAGCGGGTGGCTTCCTCCGAGCCGACCGGGAGGTAGTTGACCAGCACGTCGGCGCGGGTTTCCTTCAGCGCGGCGACGATCTCCGCGGCGCTCGCCTCGGGCGCGTCGGAGCGGACGAAGCCGCGCTCGCCACGCCCGTTCATGTGCTCGGCCATGCCGTCGAGCACTTTGCCCATTCGCACGGCAACACCGGTGGCGGGAATGTCGCGCTGGAACACCGCGGTGCAGTTCGGCGCGGTGAAGATCGCCTCGCCGAGGTCGCGGCCGATCTTGCGCTCGTCGGTGTCGTAGGCGAGCACGAACTCGATGTCGGCCGGTCCGTAGCCGCCGACCAGGTCGTGAATCAGGCCGCCGGAGCCGCGGGCGGGATCGGCGTAATGGTACACTCCCTGCACGAGCGAGCTCGCGCAATTGCCCACCCCAATCAACGCCACCCGGATTTTTGCCATTTGACCCGCTCCTCGCAACTTTATGGCGCAGCACAGACGCTACAAATCCCCGGTAAGTCAAGCCGGACGGTAGCGGACGCGCTTGCGCGCTTGACCCGACGAGAGGTTCGTCGGATCAGCAAGGGCGATGACAAGCAGGCATATCCGTCCGGCGGCGGCGGTGGCGTTCGGCAGCGCGGACGAGGCCGGACGCCGTGTCGCCGGCCTCGCGGCGGCGGCGCGGATTGTCCGCGAGCTGGAGCTCGCCGGGTTTGCCGAAGCGTGGATCGTGATTCCCCGGGCCCAGCCGCTTGACCAGGCGGCGATGGCCGACGTCCGCCGCCTCGCCGGCGGAATGACCGTGCGGGTCGCGCCGGTTCCCGATGGCCAGGTCGTGGAGTTTTTCCGCGGCGATCGCTTGATCGCCGCCGAGGCGATGCCGGCGTTCCGGGCGAGCCGGCCTTATCCGTTCATTCGCCTCGACGGGGCTTCCGCCGCCGCCGAGATCCTCCTGACCACCGGCAAGCCGAGCGACGGGCTGGTCTCGCGCTGGCTCAACCGACCGATCTCGCGCCTCTTGTCCGGGCTGCTGCTGCGGATACCCGGGGCGCGGCCCATCCATGCGACCGTCGGCACTGCGCTGCTGGCGGTGGTGATGTTCGCCGTGCTGGTTCTCGGAGGTCCGGCGGGAGTGATCGCTGGCGGGTTGCTGTTCCACGCGGCCTCGGTCTTCGACGGGGTCGACGGCGAGATGGCGCGGGCGACGTTCCGCACCTCGCGCTCGGGCGCGGCGCTCGATTCCGGCATCGATATGGTCACCAACCTGCTGGCGATGCTGGGGCTGGCGATCAACCTCAGCCTGCACGGCCAGCCCGAGGCAATGGCGCTCGCGGTGTGGGGCCTGTCGCTGCTGCTGCTCGGTCTCGGCGCGATCGGTTGGCGCTCGCTGCGGCAGGGCGGCCCGTTCACGTTCGACCTGGTGAAGGACGAATACCGCGGGCGATTCGCCGGGCCGCTGGGCTCGCGCTTGATGACCGTAGCCACGCTCGGCACCAGCCGCGATTTCTGCGCCTTGCTCTACTTGGTGCTGGCGGTGGCCGGCATCCCGATCGCCGGCCTCTACCTGTTCGCGGTGGTGACGCCGGTGTGGATCGTGTTCGTGGCCGGGGCCCTGCTGCCGTCGCGCAAGTCCGCGCCCGCGCCCGAGCCGGCGCAGGCCGGGCCATGACCACGACCCCAGCGGTCGAGGCGCCGCGTCGCGGGCAACCGGCGGCGGGTCGCGTGCCCGAGCTGCAGGATCCGCTCAACCGCTACGTGTACCACCCGCTTGCCGCGCGGCTGGCGCGGCTGCTGCAGCCGACCGGGCTGTCGCCCAATACCGTATCGGTGATGAGCGGGCTGCTGATCTGCGCCGCCGCGGCGTTCTACACGCGCTCCGACTGGGCGGCCGCCGTGTGGCTCGGATTCGCCTGTCATCTGGCGTGGCACGTGGTCGACGGGGCCGACGGCGACCTCGCCCGGCTGACCGGGCGGGCGAGCGCGGTGGGCGAGTTCGTCGACGGCGCCTGCGATTATCTCGGGCACGGCGTGCTCTATGTCGCGCTGGCCATCGTCCTCGACGACGCCATCGGCGTCTGGGCGTGGCTGCTGTCCACCGCGGCGGCGCTGTCGCGCGTCGTGCAGAGTAATCACGCCGAGACGCAGCGGCGTTCGTTCCTGTGGCGGGTCTACGGGGTGCCGTGGCTCAAGACCGCCGAGTCGGACGGACGCCCGGTGTTCGCCGGCGGCGGCTGGTTCAGCCGCGCTTCGGAGCGCGTCGCGCGCGGCTATGTCGCGTTGGCCGGCTGGTTGTCGCCGGCGTCGGCGGCGCTTGACGAACTGCTCGAGAGCGCCGCGGGCACCCGCCTGGCCGACATGCGCCGGCGCGTGCGCGAAACCGCGCAGCGGTCGATCTGGCTGCAGAAGGCGCTCGGGGCCAACCCGCGGACCATCCTGCTCGGCGCCAGCATGCTGGCCGGCTCGCCGCTATGGTTCCTGCTGACCGAGGCGGTGGCGCTGAACGTGCTGCTGGCGCTCTCGCTGGCGCACCACAACAAGGTGGAGCGGCGGCTCGTCGCGGAGCTCGGCTCAACCCGCTAGCGAGCGGTGCCGCGCGAGGCGCACCAGCAGCGCGATCAGCGGCGGCACGAGCACCACCGACAGCACGACCTTGGCCAGCGCCTGGCCGACGAGCAGCGAGCCGATCGGGAACTGGCCGTAGAACGCCAGCGTGATGAAGATCAGCGTGTCGACCACCTGGCTGACCGCCGAGGCGATGGCGCCGCGCACCATCATCCACGCGCCGCCGTCTGCTTCACCGCGGCGCAGCGCCGAAAAGATGCGCACGTTGAGGAACAGCGACACGCCGTAAGCCACCGGGCCGGCGGCCATGATCCGCGGCGTCTGCGACAGCACCCGCTCGAACGCGGCGAGGTTCTCCGGCGGCATCTCGGCCGAGGCCGGCAGAAGGAGGACGAGCGAGATCAGCAGGATCGACATCGCCAGCGGCACGAAGCCGAACAGCACCAGGCGGTCGGCCATCGCCCGCCCGTAAAGCTGGGCGACCGTGCTCGACAGCACGACCAGCATCAGGAAGGCGAAGATGCCGGCTTCGACGGCCAACGGGCCGAGCGCGACCTGCTTGGCGCCGAGGACGCCGGCGAGAACCGTCATCCCGCCATAGATCAGCGCGAACAGGAACAGCGGCTTCGGCAAGGCTTGCGGGGGCGTCGCGTGGGGCATGAGCGCGAGTGGTATGGGCTGATCGTGCAAATGAAAAGGGGACCGCCGCCGCATCCCCTTTGATTTCCGCCGCCGAACCGGCGAAGAAGCGCGCGTCCGCAGGCAAGGGGGAGGGCCCGTGATGCCGCCACAAGTCATGTCGATTGCCGGCATCGTCGTCATCCTGCTGCTCGCCGTGGCGCTGTCGACCGCGCGCAAGCGCATCCGCCTGCGCGTGGTCGGCGCGGCCTTCGCGCTGCAGGCCCTGCTGGCGCTCTTGATCGTGCGCACGCCGTGGGGACGGGCGGCGATCCAGTGGATGGCCGACGGCGTCTCGGCGTTGCTGTCCTATGCCACCACCGGGACGGAGTTCCTGTTCGGCGCCACGGCCGACAATCCGCTCGCCGGCACGTTCGCGCTCGGCGCGCTGCCGGTGATCATCTTCTTCGCCGCGCTGGTCTCGATCCTCTACCACGTCGGCGTGATGCAGCGGGTGGTCCGCTGGGTCGGCGGGGCGATCGGCTGGGTCACCGGGATCAGCCGCGTCGAATCGCTGGCGGCGGCGGCCAACATCTTCGTCGGCCAGTCGGAAAGCCCGCTGGTGGTGCGGCCCTACCTCGCCGCGCTGACCCCGGCGCGGCTGTTCACGGTGATGACCGTTGGCATGGCCGGGGTCGCCGGCACGATCCTCGCGGCCTACGCCAGCCTGCTCGGCGCCCAGTACCTGCCGTACCTGCTCGCGGCGGCATTCATGTCCGCGCCCGGCGGCATCCTGATGGCCAAGATCGTCATGCCCGACGAGACGCCCGCCGGGCCCGACGTCGAGGGTGTCATCGCCCTCCCCGAAGGGCGGATCAGCGCCGAGGGTCCCGCGGCGATCACCGAAGGCGAGCCGCCGCACGAAGTGGTCGCCGCCGAATCGTTCGACGAGCACGGCCGCGCCGCCAACGTGATCGAGGCGGCCGCGCAAGGCGCGCAGACGGGCGTGCGGCTGGCGGTGGCGGTCGGGGCGATGGTGCTGGCGTTCGTCGCGCTCGTCGCGCTCGCCAATGGCATCCTCGGCGGGATCGGCGGCTGGTTCGGCTATCCCGAGCTGTCATTCCAGGGCCTGCTCGGATGGGTCTTCGCGCCGGTGATGTTCCTGCTCGGCATCCCGTGGGACGAGGCGGTCGCCGCCGGCGGGCTGTTCGGCACCAAGGTGGTGCTCAACGAGTTCGTCGCCTTCATCGATCTCGGCCAAATGGGGCCGGACGTGCTCGGCGCGCGGGCCCGGGCGATCGTCACCTTCGCGCTGTGCGGGTTCGCCAACTTCAGCTCGATCGCGATCCAGATGGCGGTGACCGGCGGCCTCGCGCCGAACCAGCGGCCGGTGATCGCCAGGCTCGGCTTGCGCGCGCTGGCGGCGGGCTCGCTCGCCAACCTGATGAGCGCGGCTCTGGCAGGCCTGTTCATGCCGGTGTAGAGGGCGCCGCATGTCTGACATCGCCTCCGTATCGCTCGAGCGCCCCTTGCGCGAGTTCTCCGAGGAGCTCGGCCGCTCGTTTTCCGAATACGGCTTCGCCATCGTCCGCGACCACGGCATTCCGGCCGAGCTGATCGCCCGCGCCGAGGAGAAGTCGCGCGCCTTCTTTGCGCTGCCCGAGGAGACGAAGCTCAAGTACCACCTGAAGGGCCAGGGCGGCGCGCGCGGCTACACCCCGTTCGGGATCGAGCGGGCCAAGGACGCGCAGGTCCACGATCTCAAGGAGTTCTGGCATGTCGGCCGCACCCTGCCGCCGGGCGATGCGCTCGAGCAGTACATGCAGCCGAACGTTTGGCCCGAGGAAGTGCCGAGCTTCCGCGACACGTTCGAGACCCTTTACGCGACAATGGAACGCACCGGCTTGCGCATCCTCTCGGCGATCGCGCTCCACCTCGGGCTGCCCGAGCATTTCTTCGATCCGACGGTCGAGCACGGCAACTCGGTGATGCGGCTGCTGCACTATCCGCCGGTGCCCGCCGAAGCCGAAGGCCGCATCCGCGCCGCCGCGCACGAGGACATCAACACCATCACCCTGTTGCTCGGCGCCGAGGAAGCCGGGCTCGAGCTGCTCTCGAAGGACGGTCGCTGGCTCCCGGTCTCGCCGCCCGAGGGGGCGCTGGCGGTCAACATCGGCGACATGCTGCAGCGGCTGACCAACGGCCGGCTGCGCTCGACCACGCACCGCGTGGTCAACCCGGTCGGCGAGCGGGCGCGGCACGCGCGCTATTCGATGCCGTTCTTCCTGCACTTCCGGCCGGACTTCCTGATCGAGGCGCTCGACCAGTGCGTCGACGAAGATCGCCGCGACGAGGTCGAGTCGCCGATCACTGCGCACGATTACCTGATGCAGCGCCTGCGCGAGATCAATCTGGTCTGAGCGCCGGTCCTGGCGCAGTTTCTTGGCTTTTGTTGCGTGACCGCAACAACGAGAAAGCGCCGCCTTTTCAAGGGCCGGGCTGTGGACAAGCTGTGCACGACCGGACGGTCCGGCAACTTGCCGGCCGGGCTGGAAATTTGTCCTTGATGTGTCACGAATCGTTTCTAACGCAACGGCATTCGGGGAATCATAAGAGGGATCAAGCGATGAAGTTGAAGTACCTGCTGGCCACCAGCGCGCTGGTCGTGCCTTTCGCCGCCCACGCGCAGTCGACCGGATCGGCCGAGTTCGAGGACACCGAGATCATCGTCACCGGGTCGGTGACCTCGGGAGTCGAGGGCGTGATCATGCCCGACACCTCGAAAGCCAAGCAGGTTTTGACCCAGGAGCAGATCGGCCGCAACAACCCCGGCCAGACGATTCTCGACAGCATCAACACCATTCCCGGGGTAACCTTCACCAACAACGACGCCTACGGCTCGTCCGGCGGCCAGCTGTCGATCCGTGGCTTCGGGCAGGACCGCATCAGCCTGACGTTCGACGGTGTTCCGCTCAACGATTCGGGCAACTACCAGATCTACGCCAACCAGCAGCTCGATCCCGAGCTGATCGAGCAGGTCAACGTCAACCTCGGCACCACCGACGTCGACAGCCCGACGGCCGCGGCGACCGGCTCGACGGTCAACTACCGCACGCGCATCCCGAACGACGAGTTCACCGCCCGCCTCGCCGCCTCGCTCGGCGAGGACAACTTCTGGCGCCTGTTCGGCTCGGTCGACAGCGGGGCGCTGACCTCGCTCGGCACGCGCGTGTTCCTCGCCGCGAGCCACTCGCAGTACGACAATCCCTACAACAACTACGGCAAGGTCAACAAAGAGCAGTACAACGCCCGCATCTACCAGCCGATCGGCAGCGGCGACGACTTCGTCTCGCTCTCGGGCCACTACAACGTCAACCGCAACAACTTCTTCGGCTCGCTGCCGCTGCGGCTCGATCGCACGGTTCCCAACGGCTTCCCGCAGGACCAGGACGAGCGCAAGTACGACATCAACTTCCCGTGCACGGTGAGCACGACCGCGACGCCCGGCGACGACGATCTGACGAACGGCTGCGGAACCGAGTTCGACCGGCGCTATAACCCGTCGAACACCGGCAACTTGCGCGGCAGCTCGCGCTTCACGCTGACCGAGGGGCTGACGCTGTCGGTCGACCCGAGCTACCAGTACGTCAAGGCCAACGGGGGCGGCACGGTCAACGCGCGCGAGCGGCTGGTCGACATCAATCCCACGGGGACCACGAACGTGGCGGGTTATGTCGGCGGCCGCCCCTACTTCGGCATGGACCTCAACGGCGACGGCGACCTGCTCGACGAAATCACCATGGTCGCGCCGAGCCAGACGCAGACCCATCGCCTCGGCCTGATCACCAACCTGATCTGGGAATTCGACCCGAACCACACCGCGCGCCTGGCCTACACCTTCGATCGCGCCCGCCACCGGCAAACCGGCGAGGTCGGCCTGCTCGACCTCGACGGCGAGCCGTTCGACGTGTTCCCCGTCAACGATCCCCAGTCGGACGTCACCGGCACCGTGCTGCAGAAGCGCGACCGCCTGTCGTTCGCGGTGCTCCACCAGGTGTCGGCCGAGTATCGCGGCGCGTTCCTGGACGAGGCGCTGACCGTGACCGCGGGCCTGCGCGCGCCGTTCTTCACGCGCGACCTCAACAACTTCTGCTTCACCACCAGCGATTCGGGGTTCGTCGATTGCTTCGGCCGCGGCGATCCGCGCAACGCAACCTACGCCGCTGCGAACCCGACGGTGCAGGGCCCGCAGCAGCGCGTGCTGAAGTACGACAAGCTGCTGCCGAACGTCGGCTTCGTCTACGACATCACCGCGCCGCTTTCGGTGTTCGCCAACTACTCGAAGGGCCTGCAGGTGCCGGGCACGGACGCGCTGTATAACGCGTTCTTCTTCGCGCCGAACACGGCTTCTGCGCGGCCCAACCCGGAAACCACCAACAACTTCGATCTCGGCTTGCGCTACCGCTCGGGCGCCATCCAGGCGCAGGCGGTGGGGTGGTACACCCAGTACAAGAACCGCCTAGCGTCGGCCTATGACCCGATCACCGAGCGCAACGTGTACCGGAACCTCGGCGACGTCGACAAATACGGCATCGACGCCAGCATCGCCTGGCAGCCGGTCGAGCCGCTGGTGTTCTACCTGTTCGGTTCGTACATGAAGTCGGAGATCAAGGACGACGTCCAGAGCGGGGCCTGCACCCAGGCGCAAGTGGACGCCGACACCGCCGGCTGCACGGCCGTGGACCAGCCGCTGTTCGTCGCCACGGCGGGCAACCGCGAAGGCGGCGCTCCGGCCTATACGTACGGCGCCCAGGCGCGCGGCACGTTGGGACCGGTCGAGCTCGGCATAACGGCGAAGAAGACCGGCGGACGCTACATCTTCGACAGCAACCTGCCCATCTTTGGCGGGACCGCTGCCGCGCCGACCGTGATCTATCCGGCCAAGACCAATGCCTACTGGATGGTCAACCTCGACGCGCGGGTGCAGCTCGACGAGTACCTCGGGCTCAACCGCAACACCTTCCTGCAGCTCAACGTCTACAACCTGTTCGACAAGCTCTATGTCGGCAACTACACCTCGGGCCTGAACCAGGGCAACGTGCTCGGCCAGAGCGTCTTCCTCGGTAGTCCGGGCTCGCCGCCGTTCGCCCAGATCGGCGCGCCGCGGACGGTCTCGGCCACGCTGAGCATCGAATACTGATCGGCGGGTTCATGGAATGGGAATGGCGGCGCCAACGGGCGTCGCCATTTTCATCGCCGGAAGATAGGGTCGGGTCATGAAGCAATTGAACGGCTTGCGCGGCCTTCGCGCGACGATGGCGGGCCTCGGCCTGCTCGCGCTCGGCGCGTGCGCCACGGTCCCCGCCGATGCACCTGGCCAGGCGACCGCCGAGGACATCCAGATTCTCGCGCTCAACGACTTCCACGGCAATATCGAGGTGCCGGCCAGCCCGACCACTTATTTCGACGGCAGCGAGCGGACCCAGGCGCAGCTCGGCGGCGCGGCGCGGCTCGGGGCGACGCTCGGCGCGTGGCGCCAGGGGCAGGCGAACACGATCACCGTCGCGGCCGGCGACCTGATCAGCGCCAGCCCGCTGGCCTCGGCCTACTTCCTCGACGAGCCGACGATCATGGCGCTGAACCGCGCCGGGCTGGAGCTGGCCTCGGTCGGCAACCACGAGTTCGACCGCGGCGCCGCCGAGCTCCGGCGGATGCAGCAGGGCGGCTGCGAGGTGCACACCAACCGGGTGCCGTGCCGGCTCGATCGCCCGTTTGAAGGCGCCCGCTTCACCTACCTCGCCGCCAACGTGCTCGACCCGCAGGGCAACACGCTGTTCCCCGGCACCGCGCTGAAGCAGTTCGGCCGCGTCACGCTCGGCTTCATCGGCATGACGCTGAAGGACACCGGGATCCTCGTCTCGCCGGCCGGCACCGCGGGCTACCGCTTCGCCGACGAGGCCGAGACCGCCAATGCGCTCGCCGCCGAGCTGCGCGCGCAGGGCGCCGACGCGGTGGTGCTGCTGATCCACCAGGGCGCCGATGTCGATCCGCTCTACAACGTCGCCGGGTGCCCGCAGATGACCGGCGACATCCTGCCGATCCTCGACCGGCTCGACCCGGCGATCCGGCTGGTGGTCTCCGGCCATACCCACCAGGCCTATACCTGCGAGCGCCCGGCGTCGGACGGCTCGACGCGGCTGCTGACGAGCGCCGGCCGCTACGGCTATTTCGTGACCGACATCCGCCTGACGGTGGACCCGGCGAGCGACGAGGTCCAGTCGCTGTCCGCTGTCAACCGCCCGGTGATCGAGAGCGCCGGCGAGCAGCCGGACATCGCCGCGGTCGTCCAGCGCTATGCCGAAGCCACGGCGCCGATCGCCGCGCGCGTGGTCGGCCGACTCCAAGGCTCGCTCGAGTGGACGGGGAGCGATACCGATTCCCCGCTCGGCAATCTCGTCGCCGATGCGCAGCTCGCCGCGACCAAAGGCGGGGCGGACCTGTCGTTCATCAACTCGGGCGGGGTCCGCACGCGCTTCACGCCGGCCGCCGACGGCTCGGTGACCTATGGACAGATTTTCGCGCTGCAGCCGTTCGGCAACAGCCTGGTCGTGCTCGAGGTGACCGGTGCGCA
This sequence comes from Croceibacterium sp., assembly GCA_035626815.1. GTDB lineage: Bacteria > Pseudomonadota > Alphaproteobacteria > Sphingomonadales > Sphingomonadaceae > Croceibacterium_A. Next base: position 60,855 of record DASPMY010000012.1, on the reverse strand, counting down.
ACTCAAGCGCCTGCTCGAGCAGCAGTTCGGCGCCGACAGCCCGGCGCGCATCCGCCAGTCGCTGCTGATCCCGTCGGAAGGGTTCACCTTCTCGTACGACCGCAGCCGTTCGGTCGGCGAACGGATCGTCTCGATGGCGCTGAACGGCCAGCCGGTCGATCCGGCGGCGAAGTACCGGGTCGCCATCAACAACTTCCTGATGAGCGGCGGCGACGGGTTCTCGGTGTTCACCGAGCAGCGCCCGGTGGCCGACGCCGGCCTCGATCTCGACGCGCTCGAGGCGTACATCGCGCGCGGCGTCACGGTTCCGGCGACCGGCCGGGTCCAAGACGTCACCCCCGCCGGATAGGCCGGCGGCCGCCCTTGTGTTCGCTCCGGTTCGGTGATTAGCATTCAGGCAATCGCGGAACGGGGGCGGCGGGACCGGCCATGGGGCAACGGAAATGCGCGCTGCTGACCGGCGTGACGGGGCAGGACGGCGCCTACCTGGCGCAGCTCCTGCTCGACAAGGGCTATGAGGTCCACGGCATCAAACGCCGCTCGTCTTCGTTCAACACCGGCCGCATCGAGGACATCTACCGCGACCCGCACGATCCCGACCAGCGGTTCGTGCTGCACTATGGCGACCTGACGGATTCGACCAACCTGATCCGCATCATCCAGGAGGTGCAGCCCGCGGAAATCTACAACCTCGCCGCGCAAAGCCATGTCGCCGTGAGCTTCGAGACGCCCGAATACACGGCCAACGCCGACGCGCTCGGCACGCTGCGCCTGCTGGAGGCGATGCGCATCCTCGGGCTGGAGAAGAAGACGCGGTTTTACCAGGCGTCGTCGAGCGAGATGTACGGGCTGGCGCAGGAAGTGCCGCAGCGCGAGACGACCCCGTTCTATCCGCGCTCGCCCTACGGCGTGGCCAAGCTTTACGGCTACTGGATCGTGGTCAACTACCGCGAGGCGTATCGCCTGCACGCCTCCAACGGCATCCTGTTCAACCACGAGAGCCCGCTGCGCGGCGAGACGTTCGTCACCCGCAAGATCACGCGCGCGGCGGCGGCAATCGCGCTTGGGCGGCAGGACAAGCTCTACCTCGGCAACCTCGACGCGAGGCGCGACTGGGGCCACGCGAGGGAGTACGTGCGCGGCATGTGGCTGATGCTGCAGCAGGACGAGCCCGACGACTACGTGCTCGCCACCGGCGAGACCACCGAAGTGCGCGAATTCGTCCGCTGGGCGTTCGAGGACGCCGGCATTCCGATCGAGTTTCGCGGTGAGGGCCTCGCCGAGAAAGGCCATGCCCAGGGCGACGGGCGCGTGCTGATCGAAGTCGATCCGCGCTATTTCCGGCCGACCGAGGTCGACTTGCTGCTCGGCGATCCCGGCAAGGCGCACCAGAAGCTCGGCTGGCGGCACCAGACGAGCGTGCGCGAGCTGGCGAGGGAGATGGTCGCGGCGGACATGCTGACGATGCGGGACGCGCCGATCGCCAAGGGCAGCTAGTGAACCGCCCGCTCGCCTTCCTGGTCCTGGCGCACGACGACCCGCCGCATCTCGCCCGGCTGTGCCGCCGGCTGGCGCCGCATCCGGTCTATGTCCACCTCGACGCCAAGGCGGGCCCGTTCGAGCGGCTCGGGCTGGACCTGCCCGCCAATGCCATGGTCATCGGGCGGCGGCACGAAGTCCACTGGGCTGACTTTTCGGTCGTCGAGGCGACGCTCGCGCTGATCGAGGCGGCGCGGGCGGACGGGCCCGCCGGTCATACGGTGCTGCTCTCGGGCCATTGCTATCCGGCGCGCCCGGTGGCGGAACTGCAGGCGTTTCTCGCCGGTGCCCCGGATGCGGACCATATCGCGATGGCCGCGGTCGGCCCGGCCTCGGAGCTGCGGAACAACGTCGGCCGCCGGTGGCGCATGGCGCCGTACCTGCCGAGCCGGTGGCGCCGCCGCTTTCCGCTGCTGGCCCGCGCCGACGACCTCGCCCGCCGCGTGCGCAACCGGCTGGCGCGCGCACGGCGGCGCGATTTTGCCGCCGAAATCGCCCCCGCGACGCACTACCACGGGAGCCAGTGGTGGGCGCTGACGGAGGAATCCATCCATGCGATCCGGCGCGAGGCGGCCAAGCCTCGCTGGGCTTCGTTCCGGACCACGTGGGCGCCCGACGAGACGTTCTTCCACACGCTGGTCGGGGCGGCCGCCGGGCGCCGGCAGGTCGCCGATCCGGACCTCGGGACGCGCAACCTCTACCGCGCGCCGCTGCATTTCGTCGCCGAGACGGAGGGCCGCTGGCTCCGCGACGGCCCGGCGCTGCGCCAGGCGATCGCCGGGAGCAGCCGGTTCTTCGTCCGCAAGCTCGGCTCGGCCCACGCCGGCCTGTGCGACTGGCTGGACGGCCGGGTCGGCGACGAAGCGGACGCCGGACCGGCGCGGCGGCGGGGGCTCGGTCGATGCTGAGGGGGCTGCGGCAGACGCTGAAGGACGCGTACCGCTGTGGTCCGGCGTTCGCCGCCGCCGGCTTGCGCCAGGCCCGCGGGACGGGGCTGGTCGCCTGGCGCAGCGACGGACACCGGCTCGTCGCGCGCCGCGGGATGAGCGATTTCGAGACCTTCCGGCAGGTGTTCCGCAATCGCGACTACGACCTCGACGCCGCCTACGAGCGGCGGGTGATGGACCGCTACCGCGCCATCGTCGCGGCCGGCCAATGTCCGGTGATCGTCGATGCCGGCGCGAACGTCGGCGCGGCGACGCTGTGGCTCGCCCGCAAGTACCCCGAGGCCCGCCTGCTCGCGGTCGAGCCCGAACCGGACAACGCCCGCATCCTGCGCGAGAACGTGGGCGGCCTACGCCGCGTGACCATCGTCGAGGCGGCCATCGGATCGGCAGGCGGGTTCGTCTCGGTGACCGGGGACCACAGCGGCTGGGCCGCGCGCACCGAGCGATCCGCCGCCGGGGTCGCGGTGGTCACCATCCCCGACCTCGTCGCCTCCGTGCCCGGCGGCACGCTGTTCGCGGTCAAGGTCGATATCGAAGGGTTCGAGGACGACCTGTTCGCCGCCGAGACCGGCTGGCTCGACGCGCTCGAGGTGCTGTGGGTCGAACCGCATGACTGGCTGTTCCCCGACCGCCGCACCAGCGGGAACCTCCAGCGCGAGATGGGGCGGCGGGAATTCGCGCTGCTGATCCGCGGCGAGAACCTGACTTATGTCCGCCACCGCAAGTGACGCGCCCGTGAGCGCGCACGGGGAGCGCCGGTGAGCCTGCGCCGCCTCGGCAAGGGCGTCGGCGCGTATGCGATCTCGCAGGCCACCGGGACGGTGGCGGTGCTGATCCTGCTGCCGCTGCTGTCCCACCGCTGGGGCCTGACGCTGTTCGGCGTGTGGGCGATGATCAGCACGATACCGGCGATGCTGGTGGTCGGCGACTTCGGCATCCAGAGTTCGGCCTGGTCGCGGATGACGATGTTCGTCTCGCGCGGCGAGCTCGCCCGCGCCCGCGCGGTGCTGCACACCGCGTGGCTGGCCATGGCCGTGATCGCCGCCACCATCGCCACCCTCGCCGCGGTGACGCTGTGGTGGCTGTCCGACGGCGTCGTGCCGGTCGCCGCCGGGTTCGGCGAGACCGAATCCCGGGCGACGATCATGGCCTTCGTGCTGTACGGGATCAGCGCGCTGCTGTTCGGCCTCATCACCGTGGTGATCCGCGCTTCGGGCCATTTTCCGCGGGCGATGCTGTCGAGCACGGCGGCCGCGGCCGCCGAGAACCTCGCGCTGATCGCCGGGGTGCTGCTCGGGGCCGGCCCGCTGGAGGGCGCGCTCATCCTGCTTGCCGCCCGCACCGTCTCGCTGTTCGTCCTCTGGGTATCCAGCGTGCGGCGCTATGCCGGCCTCAGACCAGGCTTCGGCGCCGCCAGCCGCGGCGAATGGGCCGAGCTGTGGCCGCCCGCGCTGCACGCGCTCAGCCTCGGTGCCGGATACCTCGTGTTCCTCCAGGCGAGCGTCGTCGTGCTCGGAACCGTGGCGGGCGCGGCGGCGGTGCCGGTGTTCGTCGCGGTCCGCACGCTTTCCCGCATCGGGGTGCAGGCGGCGCAGCTGGTGTCGTGGCCGACGGCCCAGGAGTTCGGCCAGGAAATGGCCCGCGGCAACCTGTTTCGCGCCGGGCGGTACTTCGGCCTGGTCGCCGCGACGTCGATCGTGATGGCGCTCGGCATGGGCGTCGGGCTGGCGGGGCTGGGGCGACCCGTGGTGGCGCTGTGGACCGCCGGGCTGATCGAGCCGCCGATGGCGTTCATCCTGGTCATGGCCGTTTCCGCCTCTGCGACCGCGCTGTGGAACCCGTTGTCGAACCTGCTGCTGTCGGTGAACGCGCAGAAGGCGATCGGCTATGTCAGCATGGCGATGGCGGCGGGCGGCCTCGCCTTCATCGCCGCCACCGGTGGCGCGCTTGGCGCCACTTCCGCGGGAATGGCCTTTGCGTGCGTCGATACGGCGATGCTCGCCGCCTGCGGCGTGTTCCTCGCGCGGCACTGGCTGCGCGATCCCGAGTTCCGCCGCGGCGCCGCGGCGTCGCTGGCCGACTTGCGTTCGCCGCTGACGACGCTCAGGGCGCATCGGGCGGGCCGGTCGTGAGCCAGCTCGGCCAGGCGATGATCTTCCCGCTCTCCGGCAAGCGGATCTATGTCGCCGGGCACCGCGGCATGGTCGGCGCGGCGGTCGTCCGCCGGCTCGCCGGCGAGGGCTGCGAGGTGCTCACCGCGGAGCATGGCGAGACCGACTTGCGCGACCAGGCGAAAGTCCGGGCGTGGTTCTCCGCCCGCGGGCCGGAGGTCGTCGTGCTGGCGGCGGCGAGGGTCGGCGGCATCCTTGCCAACGACCGCTACCCGGCGGACTTTCTCTACGACAACCTGATGATCGAGGCGAACGTGATCGAGGCCGCCCGAGCGGCCGGCGTCGAGAAGCTGCTGTTCCTCGGCTCGTCGTGCATCTACCCGAAGCTCGCCGAGCAGCCGATCGCCGAACAGGCGCTGCTGACGGGCCCGCTCGAGCCAACCAACCAATGGTACGCCATCGCCAAGATCGCTGGGATCAAGCTGTGCCAGGCATACCGGCGGCAGCACGGCTGCGATTTCATCTCGGCGATGCCGACCAACCTCTACGGGCCGGGCGACAACTTCGAGCTCCAGTCGAGCCATGTGCTGCCGGCTTTGATCCGCAAGGCGCACGAGGCGAAGCAGGCCGGCGCGGCGAGCGTCACCGTCTGGGGCACCGGCTCGCCGCGCCGCGAGTTCCTCCACGTCGACGACCTCGCCGATGCCTGCGTCTTCCTGCTGCAGCGCTATTCGGGCGAGGAGCCTGTCAATGTCGGGTCGGGCGCGGACGTCACCATCGCCGACCTCGCCGCGCTGGTGTGCGAGGTCGTCGGGTTCGACGGCGGCATCGTCACCGACCCGAGCAAGCCCGACGGCACGCCGCGCAAGCTGCTGAGCAGCGACCGGATCGCGGCGATGGGCTGGTCGCCGCGCATCGGGCTGCGCGAAGGCATAGCCGATACTTACGCCGCGTTCCTCGCCGGCGACGCGAAGCACTCCCGAGACTGAGCCCGGCGCGCCATGAAGTTGCTGATGCTCGGCCTCAACTACGCTCCCGAGCCGGTCGGGATCGGCCCTTACACCGCGGGCCTCGCCGAAGCGCTCGCGGCGAGGGGGCACCGGGTCGCGGTGATCGCCGGCAAGCCGTATTATCCGCAATGGCGGCTCTACGACGGGCACGAAAACGGCCGCGCCGAGACGGTCGAGCGCGGCGTCGCGGTCACCCGCGTGCCGCACGTCATCCCGGCCGACCCCAGCGGCGGCAAGCGCATCCTCCATCACCTGAGCTTCGCCGCTTCGTCGTACGCGCCGACGATGCGGGCGGCGCGCGCGAAGCCCGATCTGGTCTTCGCCGTCGCCCCGTCGCTGCTGTCGATCGCCATCGCCGCCCGCGCCGCGCGGGCCGCGGACGCCCCGCTGTGGGCGCACGTGCAGGATTTCGAGATCGAGGCGGCGTTCGCCACCGGGCTGCTTGACCCGGCATCTGTCGTCGGACGCGCCGCGCGGTGGGGGGAAGGCCGGATACTCGCCCTGGCCGACGTGGTCTCGTCGATCGGTCCGCAAATGTGCGACCGGCTGGTCGCCAAAGGCATCGCCCGCGAGCGGGTGTTCGAGCTGCGCAACTGGAGCGACCCCGGTTTCGATTTCGCGCGGGCCGACGCCCGCACCTATCGGCGGGAATGGCGGCTCGGCGAGCGCCACGTCGCGCTCTACTCGGGCAACATCGCCAACAAGCAGGGGCTCGAGATCGTCATCGCAGCGGCGCGGATGCTGGCGGCGCGCGACGACATCGCGTTCGTCATCTGCGGCGAGGGGCCGAACCGCGCGCGGCTCGAGCAGCTCGCCGGGGGCTTGCCAAACGTGCAGTTCCACGGGCTGCAATCGGCCGCGCGGATGGCCGACCTGCTCTCGCTCGCCACCGTCCACTTGCTGCCGCAGATCGTCGGCGCGGCCGACCTCGTGCTGCCGTCGAAGCTGACCAACATGCTCGCCTCGGCGCGCCCCGTGGCGGCGACCGCCGCGGCCGGCACCGGGCTCGCGGCCGAAGTCGACGGGTGCGGGCTGGTCACCGAGCCGGGAGATCCACAGGCGCTGGCGGATGCGGTCGCCAGGCTGGTCGACGAGCCGGCCTTGCGCGAGGCGCTCGGTGCCGAAGCCGGGCGGCGGGCGGCGGCGCGCTGGTCGCGCGACAGCGTGATCGACGGCTTCGAGCGCCGGGCCGCGGAGCTCGTGCGACGACGAGCGCCGCGCTGAGCCTTGCGCCGTGGGCAATTATCGTCATTCTCGCGGCGGGGATCGCGGCGACCGGGGCGCGCGAGGGGGTGGGCTGGACGCAATGACCGATCGCGCCGATGGCGATTACTGGACCCGCTATTATCGCCGGCGCGAAACGCCGATCCTGCCGTCGCAGTTCGCCGCGTTCGTCGCCAACGAGCTCTTGACCGGCCAGCTGCCCGAGATCGGCGCGGTGGTCGACCTCGGCTGCGGCAACGGGCGCGACAGCTTCTTCTTCCTCCAGTTCGGCCGCCCAGTCCACGCGGTCGACGCCTCGGAGGCGGCGATCGCCGGCTGCGGCGAGCAGCTCGCGCGCAAGCCCGACGGCGAGCGGCGGCTGGCCCGTTTCACGCTCGGCCGGGCCGACGACGAGCCGATCTGGTCCGAGCTCGCCCGAGCCACGAGCGGGGCGCCGCTCATCTATGCCCGGTTCTTCTTCCACGCCATCGACGAGCAAGCCCAGGCCCGCGTGCTCGACCGCGCGGCGGCGCTGCTCCACGCGCGCGGCGGCGTGCTGTGCGTCGAGGCGCGCACCGACCGCGACGCGCGGGCCGCCAAAGTCACCCCCGAGCACTACCGGCGGTTCATCCGGCCCGACGATTTCGCCGCGGCGCTCGAGCAGCGCGGATTGCATCTATGCTATCGCGCCGAAGGCACCGGCATGGCCAAATACCGCGAGGACGACGCGCACGTGTTCCGCATGATCGCGGCCCCATGATCGCATACCGCGACGGGCGCCCGAGCCCTGACCTGCTGCGCCTCCAGCACCAGCACAAGCGGCTCCTGCGGCTGCTGGCGGCGACGTGCGAGCGGCACGGCCTGCGCTTCTTCCTCGCCGCGGGCTCGGCGCTCGGCGCGGTCCGCCATGGCGACGTCATCCCGTGGGACGACGATATCGACGTCGGCATGCTGAGGCCCGACTACGACCGGCTGTGCCGGCTGCTGGCGCGCGAGCCGATCCCCGGCACGTTCCTCCAGCACTGGGACAGCGAGCCCGGCTACCCGTTGCCGTTCGCCAAGCTGAGGCTCGACGGCAGCTTCATCGACGACGCCGAGTTCGATGCCACCGGGTTCCATCGCGGGATCTCGATCGACGTGTTCCCCTACGAGCCCCTGCCGCGGAGCACCCTTGCGGTCTGGCTGCAACGCTACGGGCTGGGGCTGCTCAACCTGCTGATCCTGCCGCCATTGTACGAGGGGGCCGCCGCGCCGCGTTCGCGACCCCGGCGGGCGCTCAAGGCGCTGGCGGTCAAGGCGCGCGCGGTGGTGCCGCTGCGCCCGCTGGTCCGGGCGCGCGAATGGCTGCTGCGGATGGAGGTCCTGCCGAAAGGCGAATGGGCCGATTGCTACGCGATGTTCGGCGTCTCGTCGCATCGGCGCACAATGGTCCGGCGGCGCGACCTCGAGCCCCCCAGCATGGGCCGGTTCGGCGGCGACGCCGTGCCGTTGCCGGCCGATACGGACGCCTATCTCGCGCGGCTTTACGGCGATTACATGCAGCCGCCCGCCGAGGACCGCCGCGTGCCGCTGCACACCGGCCGGGTGGATTTTCCCTCCGACGCGACAAAAACGCCGAAATGGTGAATTTCATGCTGTCCTACACGCCAATTTGTCCCTAGCTGGAGTCGGGCTTCTTCCACACAGCGAGGCCCCGCATGTCCCCACCCAAACGCATTTCATCGCCCAGCGGCTATGTCGCGCCGACGGCCGTGGGCTTTGCCGACGAGCAAGACGAGCTGGTGCTGGTCAGCGCCGATTCGCCGCTGCCGACGGCCATCATCCGCGGCCAGGCACCGCAACCGCTGGCCGGCCTGGCGAGCGAATCGGTCGTCGCCGGTCCGTTCGCGCCGCTGCCCGATGCGCCGTTGCACCTGCAGCTGTCGGGCAGCTGGACCGGCCGCGCCGAGCTGCAGCGCTCGACCGACGGTGGCGCGACTCGCACCGCGCTGACCGCCGGCGGGCTGCCGTGGGCGCGCTTCGAGGGCAACGCCAACGAGGCGGTGTGGCAGGAGAGCGAGCGCGGCGCGACCTTCTACCTCGACATCGTGCTGACCTCTGGCACGCTCGGCTATCGGCTGTCGCAATGAGCGCGCTCGACTTCACCGCGCGGGCGCTGGCCCTGCGCGCCGCCGCGCATACGCCGCTGAGCTTCGCCGAGCTCGCCCAGGCCAGGCTGCCGGCGCATGTCACCCGCATCGACAGCAACGGCTTTGCCGCGGTCGGCCTCGGCGCCGGGACTTACGTGTCCGATGAGCTGGCCGACGCGGCGCTGCATGCCGCGCACCCGGCGGCGGTGTTCGCCGGAGCCGAGGGCCGCCATTTCCGGCTGGCCGGCGACGCGCACGGCTACATTACCCCCGAGCAGCTCGGCTGTCCGGCTTATGCGCCGGGCACCGACCAGCGCCCGTACATCCAGGCGGCGATCGAGTACGCTGAGACGGTCGGCCTCAGGGGGGTGGTCCTGTCGCAGCGGGTCTACGAGCTGTGGGCGCCCGCGCGGACGTGGGACGGGGTGTCGAGCTTCTTCCTGCAGAGCAACCAGACCGGCAACTTCATCGTGATCCGCGGGCGCGTCGCGCTGATCGGCTCGCACCCGCTCCGCGCGACGCTGCACTGCAAGGGCCCGACCGGCGGCAGCCTGCAGACCGACTATCAGACGTTCGCCGGGACGAACTACATCTGGCGCGGCAGCGGGATCAAGCTGGCCAGCCCGTACATCTCGTGGCAGGCCACCCAGCCGGCAGAGAACCTGCCGGCGGTGCGGCTCGAGAACATCGTGCTCTTCAGCGATGCCGTCGGCGAGAAGGACGCCGCCTGGCCGAGCACGCAGGCCAATCCCAACTCGTGGGACATCACCAACAAGGGCATCTATTTCCAGAACGATTACCAGGAGGGCGTGGTCCACGCCGAGAACGTCGACATCGTCGGCTTCCTCGGCGAGTGCATCTACACCAACTACGACGAGACCTGCGGCCTCATCGGCCGCAACCTGGTGATGAAGCACACCAACGCCCAGGCGCTCAATCCGAACGGGCCCGGAGTGTTCGACATCGACGGACTCTACGCCGAGAACTGCGGGTTCTCGCTGGAAGGATGGACGGGCTCGCGCGGCGGGCGCATCGTCAACGCCCATTTCAAGGATTGCGGCGCGGGCGGCATCGCCGGCAGCACGATCTACGACACGCCGCTGCGGGCGGACAATTCGCAGCCGCTGCTGTACCTCGAGGCGGTGTTCGAGAACTGCGTCGCGATCCGCATCGGCTCGTTCACCAAAGGCCGCCTGCACCTGATCGACACGCAATTGAACTGCTCCGAGACCTACGCCAACGAGCAGAAGCGCGACATCTTCATCGAGGCGCACATCGAAGCGCACAAGGCCCATATCGACGGCGCGGTGGCGATAGCGGCGAACGCCGGATCGGCCGGCGGCACGGTCGAGAACGTGCATGTCCGGGCGCACCTGACGCGCTCGCAATACGCGGTCGACAACACCAAGTTCTTCAACGCGCTGGTCCGCACCAGCGGCTCGCTCGGCCCCAACTGCGCGGTCGAGCTGTCGGGCAGCGAGACCTTCGGCACGATGGTCGGCAACACCGGGACGTGGGGCGGGACGCGGCTCAAGGTGATCGACCGTGGGATCCATCTCAACAGCTTCGGCAACCAGGCGATCGCCTTCGATGCGATGAGCAATCCGGTGATCGAGCCGGGCTGGGTGTGGCTGCGCCCGACGTTCACCGCCGGCTCGGCCGCGCAGCAGACGTGCGCGCTGCCGGCGACGACCAACTTCGGCGACGGGCACGAAGTGACCATCGAGCACCGCGACGGCGGCGCGCCGAACGCGACGCTGCTGGTCGATGGACGCGCGCTGCTGGGCTACAAGGACCGCGTGCGGCTACGCTGCAACAAGCTTTTCGCGCGGTGGGACATCGTCCAGGCGCCCGCGCCGCGCAAGGCGAGCGCGAGCATCGACATCGCCGCGACCGCCCTCGGCGCCGAGAGCGGCCCGTACACGATCGCGCTCCCCGGCTGCCGGCCGAACCTGCCGGCGCAAGTGCTGCCACCCGCCGCCGGCGCCGGCGGCTTCGTCGTCTCGGCGGTGCGCGCGGGGACCGACCAGGTGCTGTTCTGGGTCCGCAACATCGACGGAGCGAACCCGTCCGACCCGGCCGCGGCGACCTGGGCGGCGCTGGTCAGGGGGCCGGAGGCCTAGCGGCAGGCGAGTCGCCGCCTTCCTCGTCGACCAGGCCGGCCTCGGCGAGGAGGGCGGCGATCCGCATGCGATAGCGGGCGAACGAGTAATTCTCCGCCTCGGCCCGGGCGCGCGAGCGGAAGCGCGCGAGCGCGGCGCGATCGTCGATCAGGCGGCGCATCGCCGCCAGCGTCAGCTCGGTATCGGGTCGCGCGAGAAGGATGCCGCTGTCCGCTGTCGCCCCGTTGCCCGCCTGGGGCGTGTGGACTAGCGCCAGCCCGGCGGCGAGGCCCTCGAGCAGCGACAGCGACGAGCCCTCGAAATAGCTCGGGAAGACCAGCGCGTGATGCCGGGCCATGATCGCCGGAATTTCCGCGCGGGGCACGCTCGGCAGGTAGCTCACGCGATCCTCGAAGCGGGCGAACACCTCACGCGGGACGCCCATCGGCCCGACAACCGTCAGCTCGGCTTCCGATCTCGGTATTTGCGCGATCGCCTCGAGCAGGTGATGGATGCCCTTGCGCGGGCTCACCTGGCCGACGAACAGGAACCGCACTGGCCCCGCGGGGTCGGCGGGCGCTGGCGGCGGGAGGTTCGCGAACAGCGCCTCGTCGAAGCAATAAGGCAGCACGCGCAGCTTCGCGGCGAGGCCGGCGACCGGCGAATGGGCGCGCACGGTCTCGGCGCAGAAGGCGCTGCCGCAGACGATCAGGTCGGCCGCGCGGTATTCGGCGTCGTTCCGCTCGATGACGTAGTCGTCGACCGTGTGGCGCCCTTGCGGAAACCATTCGGCGTGCGTCTCGAACACCCCGCGCATCACCGCGTTGTAGTACCGCCAGTCACCGATCGTGCGGTCGAGGATGCAATAGCGCCCGGCGGCGCGGCCCGCGGTGAACGTCTCGAGCGAGCTCGAATTGAAGCCCCACAGCGCGAACGGCCGCGCGGAACGGACTTCATCCTCCAGATGGCGTGAGAAGCGGCGGTTCCCGAGCCGGTCGAGCCTGACCGCGGCGTGCGCCAGCCCGGCGCGCATGGCCAGGCGCTCGAGCCATTCGAACAGGCCGTAGGTCTTGACCCGCCGCGGATCCAGCGCGGGATGCTCGAAGCGGCCGAATTCCGCATGGGCGCGCCGGCGGAGCGCTGCGGGCAAGTAGCGTTCGACCCGGTAAGGCCAGCGGTCCGGCTGATAGAAGATGCTCGTCGCGTAGAATTCGAGCAGCGCGAGGTCCTGCAAGGCGGCGGCGGTCTGCCAGCTGTGCTGGGTCCCCGGATGAAAGACCGCCACCTTCATGCGCTGCCCCTGCTCGCTGGCCCCACCTACAGGCGTTTGCCGCCCGGTGAAACGGATAGTCGCCCGGCTTCGGGCGCTCTGCTAGCTTCCCGCCGGCGGGAGGGGGGATGCCGAAGCCATGACACCGACGGAGCGCCAGCGCCTCGCCGAGTTGCGCGTCCTGTGGGTCTCCGCCAGCTACGGCTACGACGGCGACCTGATGTACTTCGGCGAGATCTTCCGACACTTTCGCGAGCGGGTGCCGAAGATGGCGGTGGCGGTCGACGCGGGCACGCGCTTCCGCAATCCTTATGGCATCGAGCTGCTGCCGCTGATGCGCCAGTGGCGGCGCCCTCTCCGCCGCCGCAGCCCCGGCGGCGAAGCCTACGCCACGGCGGTCGCCGTTCCCGGTCCGGCGCTCCTTCCCCGGCTCTGCGCTTCGTCCGCGAACGTGCTGATCGCCATCGAATTCACGCCCGCGGCGCTCATCGCCACTCTGGCCGCCCGCCTGTCGCGCAAGCGGCTGGTGCTGCTGGTCGAATCCGATCCCGCGGCGCGCGGGGGGAGCGCCCACCCCCTCGTCCGGCGCGTCAAGCGCTGGGCGGTGCGCCGGGCCGACGTCATCCAGACCAGCGACGCGAAAGGGCTGCGCTACCTGGTCGAGGACCTCGGCGCCGACCCGGGCGCGGTCCGCATCGCCCCTTACCTGACTTCGCGCCCGCCCGGCCCCGAGGCGCGGGTCGAGGCCCGAGAAGGTCCGCTGCGCATGCTGTTCGCCAACAGCCTGGTCCCGCGCAAGGGGATGGCCGAGCTCCTCAAGGTCCTTGCGCTTCTGGACCCCGCCGTGCGCGAAGCGATCGAGCTGACTATCGTCGGCGATGGGCCCGAGCGCGCCGAGCTCGAGGCGCGCGCCGCCGACCTGGCGATGGGCGAGCGGCTGCGCTTCGTCGGGCGGCGACCCTATGCCGAGCTGGGAGAGTTCTATGCCGCCGCCGACGTGCTGGTGATCCCGTCGCTCGCCGACTACCGCTCGCTAGCCGGGTTCGAAGGCCTCGCCTATGGGCTCGCGCTGCTCGCGTCGCGGCACGACGGGGCGACCGAAGAGACGGTTATCGACGGCGTGAACGGCTATGCGATCGAGCCGCGCGACGCGGCGATGGTCGCCGAGCGCATCGCCCGGCTGGCGCAGGACCGTGCGTTGCTCCTGCGCATGCGCCGCGCCTCGCTGGCGCGCTACGAGGAGCGGTTCTCGCTCGAGAAGGTCGCCGAGAACCTGGCGGACAGCGTGGCGCTCGCCGCTCTCCGGTAATTGGGGCTTTCCAGCGCCTTTCCGCCGCCTATCATGACCCTCGAGCGCAGGGAGGGTTCATGCCGGCATCGATCAAGCGTGGGGGCGCGTTGACGCTGCTTGCGGCGCTTTGCGCGGCGCTAGCTTCGTGCACCACCGGCGAGGCTCACAGTCCCACGAGCATCGGCATCGCCGGCGCCCGCGTGTTTCCCGAAAGCATCACCTCCGACAACCTCGGCACGATCTACGTCGGCAGCAACCCGGGCACTATCTACCGCGCCCGTTCGGGCGACAGCGAGGCGGTGCCGTGGATCGTGCCAGACGCGGAGAACGGCTTGCAGTCGGTGTTCGGCGTCCTCGCCGACGATCCGCGCGGGCTTTTGTGGGTATGCTCGAACCCCGGACCCGGAGCTTCCGGCGCGGCCACTCTCAAGGCATTCGAGCTGACCAGCGGCCGCCTGCATTCCGGCTACCCGTTCCCCGGCACCGCCCGGGCGCTGTGCAACGACATCGCCATCGCGCCCGACGGCACCGTCCATGCCACCGACACGATCGGCGGGCGGATCGTCACGCTCGCTCCGGGCGCCTCGACGCTGGCCGAATTCGCCGCTTCGGCGGAGCTGCGGGGCATCGACGGGATCGCCTTTGCGGACGACGGCACGCTCTACGTCAACAACGTGCAGCAGAACCTGCTGCAACGGGTCGAGCGCGCCGAAGGCCGCTTCGGCGGGCTGACCACGATCGCCACCTCGCTGCCGCTCAGCGGGCCGGACGGCCTGCGCGCGATCGGCGGAAACCGCTTCCTCCAGGCCGAGGGGCCGGGCGGGCGCGTGTCGCTGGTGACGATCGCCGACGACCGGGCCGTCATGCTCCCGCTGGCGACGGGGCTCGATTACCCCGCGTCCATGACCCTGGTCGGCCGCACCGTCTACGTCCCCGAGGGCAAGATCGGCTACCTGTTCGACGCGGCGAAACGCGACGCGGACCCGGGGCCGTTCACGATCCACGCGGTCGCGCTCGAGGCGGGGCAATGAGGCTCGTCGCCGTGATCGCCGTCGCCGGGATGGCCGTGGCCGCACCCGCGCAGGCGCAAGGCGTCGATGCGCAGATCGAGGCGCTGACTGAGCGGGTCGAGCGGCTCGAGGGCACGCGCGCGGTCAAGAAGCTGCAGCGCGCGTTCGGCTACTACGTCGACCGCGGCTTGTGGGGCGAGGCGGCCGACTTGTTCGCCGACGACGGCACGATCGAGATCGGGATCGACGGCGTCTACGTCGGCAAGGAGCGCATCGAGGAATACCTACGCCGGCTGCACGGCGGGCAGCAAGGGCTGGTCTACGGCCAGCTCAACGAGTGGGTGACGCTGCAGCCGGTGATCGCGGTCTCGCCCGACGGGCAGAGCGCCGTCGCCCGGTGGCGCGACCTCGGAATGCTGGGGCAGTACAAGCAGCACGCCGAATGGCGCGACGGCATTTACGAGAACACTTACGTGAAGGAAGAAGGGGTCTGGAAGATCAAGGACCTCAGGCTGTGGGTCTATTTCGTGGCGCCGTACGCCGAAGGCTGGGCCCGGCTGCAGCCGGGTGAAGGGCTGACGCGGAGCCAGGCGTCGATGGATTTCCCGCCGGACCGGCGCGGGGGAGCCCGGTACAGGAGCTTTCCGGGGACGCTGATCACCCCGTTCCCCACCGCGCACCCGGTGACGGGGCGCGGGGTGGAGGAGCACCACTGATGCGCGGCTTGGCCCTCGGCTTGTCTCTACTCGCCGCGCTCGCCCCGATGCACGCCCAGGCGCAATCGGCCGAGGCGCGTCTGGCCGCATATGCCGAGCGGGTCGAGCGGCTCGAGGACGAGGACGCGATCGAGAATCTGCAGGCGACCTACGGCTACTATTTCGACAAGGGCTTGTGGGACGCCGTCGCCGATCTGTTCGCCGAGGACGGCAGCTTCGAGTACGGGCAGCGCGGGGTCTACATCGGCAAGCAGCGGATCGAGCGGGCGCTGCTGCTGTTCGGACGGCTCGGGCTCGGACCCGGGCGGCTGAACAACCACATGCAATTGCAGTCGGTCATCACCATCGCGCCGGACGGGCGCACCGCCACCGCGCGGTGGCAGGGGATGGTGATGCTGTCGGAGCCCGGCGCGAACGGCGTGTGGGGCGTGGGCCAATACGAGAACGCCTACGTCAAGGAGCGCGGCATCTGGAAAATCAGCAAGCTGCACTTCTACGTCCAGGCTATGGCCGACTACGACCTCGGCTTCGGCCGCGGCGCGCTGCGCCTAGAGGGGCCGAGCGCGCTGTTCCCGCCCGACCGGCCGCCGACCGAGGTCTATCGCGCCTTTCCCTCGGGCTATACGCCCCCGTTCAGCTTCGTCCATCCGGTGACGGGGGAAGCCCTGCCGGTGACGCAGCCGGCCGACGACGTGGCGAGGCCGAAGTGAGGCTCGCGCTTCCCCTCGTGGTGGCGGTGCTCGCCATTGCCGCGGCGCCGGCCGCCGCGCAGTCGACCGATGAACGCCTCGACCAGCTCGAGGCCCGCATCGCGCGGCTCGAGGACATGAACGCGATCGAGCGGCTGCAGAAGGTCTACGGCTACTTCGTCGATGAGGGCCAGTGGACCCGGCTGTCGGAACTGTTCGCCGAGGACGCCACGCTCGAGATCGGCGGGAAGGGCATCTTCGTCGGCCGCGCGCGGGTGCTCGAGTACATGCAGACGGCCTTCGGGGCGGAAGGGGCCAAGGACAACGTGCTGGCGCAGCACATGCAGTTCCAGCCGATCCCCGACATCTCGCCCGACGGCCGGATCGGCTGGGTCCGCAGCCGCGCCTTCGTGATGAGCAACGCGGGCTGGGGCCTGCCGCTGTACGAGAACGAATACCGCAAGGGCGATGACGGCGTGTGGCGGATCAGCCGGCTGTCGGGTCCGTTCACGATGTACACCAGCTGGGAAGGGTGGGGGAAGAACGCGCTCAACAACACCTGGCCCGACAAGTTCGACCCGCCGCCGGACCTGCCGCCGACGACGGTCTACCTGACCTACCCGGCGTATTATATTGTGCCGTTCCACTATCCGAACCCGGTGACCGGCAAGCCGTTCGTGCCCGATACCGGCCAAGTGGGCGCCTATCACCGCCCGCCGGGCACGTCCGAGCAGGCCG
Source organism: Croceibacterium sp. (assembly GCA_035626815.1). Taxonomy (GTDB): domain Bacteria; phylum Pseudomonadota; class Alphaproteobacteria; order Sphingomonadales; family Sphingomonadaceae; genus Croceibacterium_A. The sequence goes on along the minus strand of DASPMY010000012.1, from coordinate 44,100 downwards.
CCGCTTTCGAGGTCGGCCGACTCGCCGACGGCACCCAGCCGATCGCCGAGCCGCCGAGGGATCGATGACCGTGACAAGCCGAAGCCCGCTGTGCGCGGGTGCTCTGCTTGCGCCCGTCGCGGCGATGCTCATCGCCGGGTGCGCGGCCACAGGTGGCTCGCCGCGGCCACAGTGGGACGGCGAGTTGTCGGCTGCGGTAACGGCCGCGGCAACCCCTCGGCCCGGCGACCAGGACGAGAACTGGACGCCGCGCCCGGAAAACTGGCCGAGCGACGGGCGCGACTACACCGCGCAGCGCTACAGCCCGCTGACCCAGATCGACGCTTCGAACGTGAGCCGGCTCGGGCTGGCGTGGTTCGACGATCTCGATACTTATCGCGGGGTCGAGGCGACCCCGATTTACGCGAACGGCGTGCTCTACAACATCCTGCCGTTCAACGTGACCATCGCCTACGACGCGAGGACCGGCGAGCGGCTGTGGACCTACGATCCGCAAGTCCCGCGCGAGCACGCCCGCTACGCCTGTTGCGAGCCGGTCTCGCGCGGCCTGGCGCTGTGGAAGAACAGGGTCATCATCGCCACGCTCGACGGGCGCCTGATCGCGCTCGACAAGGCCACCGGGCAGCCGCTGTGGACGACGCGCACCTTCGGCGACGACTTCACTTATGCCATCACCGGCGCGCCGCGGGTGTTCGGCGACAAGGTGGTGATCGGCCAGTCCGGCGGCGACTTTGGGGTGCGCGGGTTCGTCTCGGCGTACAGCGCCGAGACCGGCGAGAAGCTGTGGAAGTTCTTCCTGACGCCGAACGATCCCGCCAGGGGCCTCGACGGCGAAGCCTCCGACCCGGTCATGGACTGGGTCCGCGCGACCTGGTCCGAGGACGGCTTGTGGAAGCAGCTCGGCGGGGGCGCCAATCCATGGGATTCGATCGCGTACGATCCGGAGCTCGACCTGGTCTACGTCGGCACCGGCAACGCCTCGCCTCATTCACGCTACTACCGTTCGCAGAACCAGGGCGACAACCTGTTCGTGTGCTCGATCGTCGCGCTCCATGCCGCCGACGGCAGCTACGCGTGGCACTACCAGATGAACCCGGGCGAGGAGTGGGACTGGACCTGCACGAGCTCGATCGTCACCGCCGACCTCGCGATCGCCGGGCGGCAACGCCAGGTGCTGATGCAGGCGCCGAAGAACGGGTTCTTCTACGTGCTCGACCGCAAGACCGGCGAGTTCATCAGCGCCGGCGCGCACGTCATGCAGAACTGGAACGAGGGCTTCGACGACGAGGGACGCCCGATCACCAGCGAAGCGGTGCGCTACGGCTTCGAGCCCAAGTTGGTCATGCCGGGGCCGGGCGGGGCGCACAACTGGTTCCCGATGGCCTTCAGCCCGCGCACGCGGCTCGCCTATTTTCCCGCCTACCAGTCGGGCTTCGTCTACGCTCTGCAGCCGAACTGGAGGCCGCAGCCGCGGCGCTCGAACAGCGGCTGGGGCGGCTTCGGTCCCGACATGGCGGCCACGCGCGCGCCGTTGCAGGCGCAGGCCAACGCGATCGAGAAGGCCTGGCTGACCGCGTGGGATCCGGTCGAGCAGCGCGCCGCGTGGCAGGTCGAGCTGCCGCGCCACGGCAACGGCGGGGTGTTCGTCACCGCCAGCGACCTGGTGTTCGAAGGCACCACCTGGCAGACGTTCGCCGCGTTCGACGCGCGCACCGGTGCGGTGCTGTGGGAGTTCCCGACGCAAAGCGCGCCGGTCGCCGGCGGCATCACCTACCTGCTCGACGGGGTGCAGTACGTCGCGATCAACGCCGGCTGGGGCGGCGGCGCGGCGCAGATCGAGCAGGGTGCGGGGATCGAGCTGCCGCGGGCGAAGGCGCGGCTGTTGGTGTTCCGGCTCGGCGGCACGGCGCAGCTGCCGCCGCTCGAGGCGACCGCCGCGGTGTCGCCGCCGCCGCCGCTGCGGGCGAGCGAGGCGGCGGTGCAGCGCGGCGCCCAGTTGTTCGCCGACACCTGTGCGGTGTGCCACGGCCGCAACGCGATCGGCGGGGTCAAGGACTTGCGCCACATGACTGCGGCGACCCACGGCAAGTTCAACGACATCGTCCTGCGCGGGCTCTACCTCGACAAAGGGATGGCCAGCTTCGCCGATCTGCTGAGCGAGGACGATGCCGAGGCGATTCATGCGTACCTGATCGCGCGCGCCAACGAGGACTGGGGCCAGGGCCGCTAGCGCCCGGCAACGCCCGCTTTCCAGAATCGCTGCCGTCCGCTACGGGAGGGTTTGACTTTGTCCGGTGCCTTACCGCTGGCGCCGCATCGGGATCGCGGCGCTCGCCGCAGACGGGAGACTTTCATGGCCTATCGGGTCGACATCAACGGCGAGGCTCGCGAGCTCGACGTGCCGGCGGAAATGCCGCTGCTGTGGGCGCTGCGCAACGAGCTCGGCATGGTCGGGACCAAGTTCGGCTGCGGCATGGGCCTGTGCGGGGCGTGCACCGTGCACGTCGATGGCGTGGCGACCCGCTCGTGCTCGCTGCCGGTGGGCTCGATCGGCGACAAGAAGGTGACCACCATCGAGGCCCTCGCCGAGACGTCCGTCGGCCGGGCGCTGCAGGAAGCCTGGCTCGACACCGACGTGATGCAGTGCGGCTATTGCCAGGCCGGCCAGCTGATGAACGCCAGCGCGCTCCTCGCCCGCAACCCGAAGCCGAGCAGCGACCAGATCCAGTCGGCCATGGCCGGCAACATCTGCCGCTGCGCCTGCTACACCCGCATCCACGACGCGATCGCGCTGGTGGCCGAGAAGGGAACCGCCAATGTCTGAGTCGATCGCCCTCAGCCGCCGCACGCTGCTCAAGGCCGGCGCCCTGGCCGGCGGCGGGCTGGTCCTCACCGCGTCGATGCCGATGATCGCGCGCGCCGCCACGGTCGCCGGCGCGGCGCCGGCGGCGGCCGAGCTCAGCGCCTACGTCTCGATCGCGCCCGACAACACCATCACCATCGTCGGCAAGAACCCCGAGATCGGCCAGGGCATCAAGACGATGCTGCCGATGCTGATCGCCGACGAGCTCGACGCCGACTGGGACCAGGTGCGCATCACCCAGGCCGACTTCGACCCGCAGAAGTACGGCTTCCAGTTCGCCGGCGGCAGCTTCGCCACGCCGATGAACTGGCTGCCGATGCGCCAGGTCGGCGCCGCCGCGCGGCAGATGCTGCTGGCGGCCGCCGCGCAGCGCTGGGGCGTGCCCGCGGACACGCTGCGGACCGAGAAGGGCCGGATCCTCGATCGGAGCGGGCGCGCGCTCAGCTACGGCGAGGTGGCGACAGCCGCCGCGGCGCTCACCCCGCCCGACCCGGCCCAGGTGACACTCAAGGACCCGAAGGACTTCACCATCATCGGCCGCGCCATCGCCGGGATCGATTCGCCGCGCATCGTTCGCGGCGAGCCGATCTTCGGCGTCGACACCCAGCTGCCGGGCCTGCGCTACGCGGTGTTCGAGCGGCCGGCGACGTTCGGCGCCAGGTTCGTTTCCGCCAACCTCAACGAGGTCAAGGCCATGCCGGGGGTGGAGGACGTCATCGTCATGCAAGGCGGCGACGATCCTGCGCTGCTGGTCGACGGCGTCGCCGTGATCGCGCGCAACTGGTGGATCGCCGACCAGGCCCGCAAGAAGCTCGCCGTCCAGTGGGACGCCGGCGAATGGGGCAGCCACAGCACGGCGGGCTACAACGCCCGTGCGGCCGAGCTGATGGCGGCGGCGCCCGGAAGCGTGCTCGGCGAGGCCGGCGACGTCACCGCGGCCTTTGCCGGGGCGGCGAAAGTGATCGAGGCCGATTACAGCTACCCGTTCCTCGCCCACGTGGCGATGGAGCCGATGAACTGCACCGCGCTGATGCACGAGGACGGCAAGGTCGAGCTGTGGGCGCCGACCCAGAACCCGACGGCCGGCGCGCAGGGCATCGCCAAGCAGCTCGGCATCGCGCCCGACAAAATCGCCATCCACATCACCCGCATGGGCGGCGGCTTCGGCCGGCGCCTGACCAACGACTTCATGGTCCAGGCGGCGGCCATCGCGGCCGAGAAGCCGGGCGTGCCGATCCAGCTGATCTGGAGCCGGGAGGACGACGTCCGCCAGGACTTCTACCGCCCGGCCGGCTGGCACCGCATGCGCGCCGCGCTCGACGCGAGCGGCCAGCTCGTCGGCATGGACAACCACTTCGTCACCTTCACGCATAACGGGCAGGTGTCGCTCGAGACCTCGATGACCCCGGACGAGTTCCCGGTGAAGTTCCTCGACCACATGCGCCTCGGCCAGTCGACGATCGAGACGCGCGTGCCGACGGGCGCGCTGCGCGCCCCGCGCTCCAACGCGCTGTCGTTCGCCTACCAGTCCTTCCTCGACGAGGTCGCCCACGCACAGGGCAAGGATCTGCCGACGCTGATGCTCGAGCTGCTCGGCGACCGCGAGCCGTTCCCCGGCACCAACGGCCCGTTCGGCCCGCAGCCCGGGTTCAGCCCGCCGCGCGCCAAGGCGGTGATCGAGAAGGCCATGGCGCTGTCGGACTGGAGCGCCCCGGCGGGCGGCGGCCGGGCCAAGGGCTTCGGCTTCTACTACAGCCACCTCGGCTACTTCGCCGAAGTGGTCGAGGCGAGCGTGGGCAGCCGCGGCACGCCGGTGGTCCACAACGTGTGGGTCGCGGGCGACGTCGGCAGCCACGTGATCAACCCGTTCGGGGCGCTGAACCAGGTCGAGGGCTCGGTGATCGACGGCCTCGGCCAGGCAATGGGCCTTGCGGTCGAGATCGAGAACGGCGGCGCCAAGCAATCGAACTTCCACGATTACCAGCTGCCGCGCATGCCGGTGACGCCGAAGATCACCACCGAGTTCGTCCGGTCCGACAACCCGCCGACCGGCATGGGCGAGCCGGCGCTGCCGCCGGTGATCCCGGCGCTGACCAACGCGCTGTTCGCCCTCACCGGCAAGCGCGTCCGCAGCCTGCCGATCGACCCGAAGCAGTTCGCCTAAGTCCTCCCCGAGCCGGTCTCGGGGAGCGACCCGGCGATCACTCCTCCCACCCGGTCGGGGACATGTAGGGCAGGACCACGCCCATCGCCTCGATCTCGTGCATTTGCCCGCCCCACACCTTGTAGATGTGGATCGCCGGCAGGTCGAAGCCGGCCCCGGTCGAGGCGCGGATCACGCGCTCGGTGGCGAACGGCACGCCGATCAGGCGATAGCTCGGCTCCTTCATGTCGTGGCGGAAGTGGCTCATGCCCCAGACCAGGCCAGTGACGGGATCGGCGATCTCGACGCGGCGGTTGTCGATGGTGTCGATGTACTCCCACATGTTGGTGTTCATCTGCGCCTCGCAGCCAAGCCCGCCAAGGTAGGCCAGGGCCGGGTCGGTCTGGCCGTTGCCGCCGGGCGTGGTGCGGACCATCGGGTTGCGCGCGGTCTGGAAGCCGTTCTCGCGCCGCTCGCAGTCGTCAGCGAAGGGCGTGTAGGCGCCGTTGTTGAGGTCGAGCGCGTCGTAGTAGCTCTTGGCGATGTGGATCAGCCGGCCGCGCGAATCGGCGTATTCCTCGGCCACCGGGCGCAGCAGCGCCGGGCGCGGGGCCTGCAGGTTGGCGAGCGCGGCGGGGCTGAGGTTGCCGGCGACCATGTGCTCGGCCTCGACGATCCTAGCGCCTTCGCGCTTGAGGCGGATGCCGACCAGCGCCGGCTTCCCGTCGACTTCCATCATCGCCATCAGCCCGACCTGCTGCGAGACCGGGTCGGGCACGTGGATGGCATAACTGGTCGGTCCCGCGGTCGCTGTCCGCCATAGCCCCTCGCCGCGCGCGACCTTCCTCGCGTTCTCGACCGTCACGATGTCGCTCGCCAGGGGCACCCGCGCCGGATCGTGCGCGACCAGCGCGGCCGCATAGTCGTCGGCGAGCTTGATCAGGCATTCGCGGTCGCAGTCCTGCGCCTGCGCGGCGGCCGGAAGCGCCAGCGCGAACGCCGCGGCGAAAATCAGCTTGTTCATGTCGGCGGTCCCCTCGTCCCTCTTGTCCGGTCGTCGCCGGGTTGGCCGCGAGTATGGAGCTTGTGGCCTTCGCTGCAAAGCCGGTTATGACGGGGCGAAAGGGGAGACGAGCCATGGCAAGGCGACGCTTGAAGACGATGACCCTGGCGGGCGCGGCGGTGGTGGCGGCGTGGGCCGGGCCGGTCGCCGCGGCGGAGTGCGGCGAGCTTGCTGATCTCGCGCTGCCGAACGGCAAGGTCACCGGGGCGACGGTGGTGGCGGCGGGCGCGTTTCAGCCGCCTGCCGGCGCCGGCGGGCCGCCGGGGGTTCCGCCGGGCCGTTTCTCGAGCCTGCCCGCGTTTTGCCGGGTGCAAGCGACGCTGACCCCGTCGAGCGATTCTGACATCAAGTCGGAGGTCTGGCTGCCCATCGGCGGGTGGAACGGCAAGTATGTCGGTATCGGCAACGGCATCTGGGCCGGCACGATCAGCTACGGCGAGCTCGGCGCGGCGCTGGCGCGAGGTTATGCGGTCGCGGCCACCGACACCGGCCACACCGGCAACGGGCTGACCGCCGAATGGGCGATCGGCCACCCCGAGAAGCTCGTCGATTTCGGCCACCGCGCGGTGCACGAGACCGCCGTGAGCGCCAAGCACGCGATCGCGGCGTTCTACGGCCGCGGTCCGTCGCTCTCGCTGTGGGAGTCGTGCTCGACGGGCGGGCGCCAGGGGCTGATGGCGGCGTACCGCTATCCCGAGGACTACGACGCGATCAGCGCGATGGCTCCGGCCAACCCGATGACCGACCTGATGACCCAGTCGATGTGGGCCGGCTGGCAGCCGCAACGCGAGCCGGGCGCGGCGCTGTCGCCACCGCTGGTCAGCGCGGTTTATCGGGCGGCTTTGACGCAATGCGACAAGCTCGACGGCCTCGAAGACGGGCTGATCGGCCTGCCGAACCAGTGCGCGTTCGATCCCGGGACCGTGACCACGCTGAGCGTCGCGCAGGCTGACACAATGCGCGCGCTCTATCGCGGGCCGCCGGGCCTGCCGGGCTGGCCGGCCGGCAGCGAGCTCCAACTCGCCGTTCTTACCCAAGGGCAGCAGCCGTTCCCGGTCGCACTGACCTATTTCACGATGCTGGCATTCGCCGACCGGCCGGGATGGGAGTGGAAGACCTTCGACTACACCGCCGATGCCGCGGCCGGGCGGGTTTACGGCGCGCACATTCTGGACGTGCCGGCGACGGGTCTCGGCGCGTTCTTTGCGCGCGGCGGCAAGCTGTTGATGAGCCACGGTTGGGCCGATGGGCTGATCCCGGCGAACAATTCGCTGCGGTTCCACGATGAGCTGATGCCGACGCTGAACGCACAACAGGCGGCCGATCAGTACCGGCTGTTCATGGTCCCGGGGATGGATCACTGCGGCGGTGGCGCGGGCGGCCTTGAGTTCGATATACTTGGTGCGCTTGACGAGTGGGCGACGACCGGTGTTGCGCCGGATGCGATCCGGGCCACTCGCCCCGCAGTGGGCGGTGCGGCGGCGGACTCGCCGCAGCCCCCTGTCCGACCCGCCCAATCGAGGCCGCTGTGCCCATACCCGCGCTACGCCCGCTACAACGGCGGCGGCGATCCGAACACTGCCTCGAGCTTCACCTGCGTGGCTCCGAGCGCGGCAATCGGCGAGCGAGGCTGACCCTGGCGACGCTCTGGGCCGACGACCGGGCCGCCCTGCGCGCGGCATGCGCGCCGGGCGTGGGGCTGTGCACGGTGATCGGCATCGAGGGCAGCTTCTCGCGCCGGGTCGGCGCGCAGCTCGCGGTCGGGCCTGACGGCGCGATCACCGGCAGCCTTGCCGACGGCTGCCTCGAGAAGCAGCTGGCGAGCGAGATCGCCGCGGCCGACGGACCGGTGGTCAAGCGCTTCGGCGCGGGCTCGGAGCTGATCGACTTCCGCCTGCCGTGCGGCAGCGGTCTCGACGTCCTGATCGATCCGGAGCCCGAGCGGGACTTGTGCCGCGCCGCGGTCGAGCGGCTCGACGGGCGTGAGGAAGCGATCATGGTGCTGCCCGCGCTCGGGCTGCCGATGCGGCGCTACATCCCCGCGCTGCGCCTGCAGCTGTTCGGCGAGGGGCCCGAGCTGGCCGCGCTCGTCGCGCTGGCGGCGGCGGCCGGGATCGACGCGCGCGCGCACGGTAAGGACGCGCTGTCGCTCGGCCGGCGCCCCGCCGGGCTCGCCGCGGACCCATGGACGGCGGTCGTGCTGCTGTTCCACGACCACGAGTGGGAGCGGCCGATCCTCGAATGGGCGCTCGACACGCCGGCGTTCCATATCGGCGCGCAGGGTGGGTTCGAAGCCCGGCGCGGGCGCATCGAGCGCCTCGCGGCCCGCGGCCTGCCGCCCGAGCAGCTCGGCCGCATCCGTTCGCCGGTCGGCGTCATCACCCACAGCCGCGAGCCGGGCGTGCTGGCGCTGTCGGTGCTGGCCGAGATCGTCGGCGAGTACGAGGCGCTGCATCCGCATGGCTAGGCCCGCGGTCGCGGTGCTCGCGGCCGGACGGGGCACGCGGTTCGGCGGCGACAAGCTTGAGGCGCCGTGCGCCGGCAAGCCGCTCGGGCGCTGGGCGATCGAGGCGGTCGAGGCGGCGGAGCTGGGACCGGGCACGATCATTACCGGGCCCGAGTGGGTGTCGTTCGCCGGCGGCTGGACCCGGGCGGTCAATCCGCATCCGGAGGCCGGACTAGCGTCGTCGCTCGCGCTCGCAGCGCGGCTGGTGCCCGCAGGAAAAGACGCGCTGCTGGTCCTGCTCGCCGACATGCCGCTGGTCACCGCCGACTACCTGCGCGAGCTGGGCGCCCGCACCGCACCCGCCGCCACGCGTTATCCCGCGCGGCATGCGGGCGTTCCGGCGCTGCTCGACAAGCGGATGATCGAGAAGGCCTCGCGGCTGACCGGCGATCGCGGCGCAGGCCCGCTGTTGAGCCGCGCGAGGCTGCTCGATCCTCCGCCCGGAATGCTGCGCGATGTCGACACGCCGGAGGATCTGGCGGAGGCGGCGCGGATGCTGCGACTGGCCCACCCCTGACCCCTCCCGCAAGCGGGAGGGGAATTGGCCGTGCGAGTTGCTCCCCTCCCGCTTGCGGGAGGGGCTGGGGTGGGCGCGGTTAGCGATCCGCCCGCACCGTCACCGGGTCGCCCGCGCGCTTGACGGCGATCCGCTCGATCAGCCCGTCGCGCAAGCTGTAGGTCACCAGCACGCGCACCTCGATATAGTCGCCTTGGCTCAGCGCTCCGACCACGAAGTCCGGCGCGTCGGCGATGGCGGTGAAGCGGCTGGTGGTGTCGCTGACGATCTCCCGCTCGCTCGCCGTTATCGAATGCACCGTCAGGCTCTCGCGCACGCGCTTGAACATCGCGGTGTAGAAATCCGCGATCGCCTGCTTGCCGCGCATCGGCGGCACCGAGCCGAGCAGCAGCTCGACATCGTCGGTGTAGAACCGCGTGTAGCGCTCCGGATCGCCGTTCGAGAACGCCGCTGTGTAGGCGCCGTAGGCGGCGAGCTGGCTCGGATGCGGACCGAGCGGCGGCAGCTTGCTGACGCCCTTTTCGGCGGGCCAGGTCATCGTCTTGAGCCGCCGGATCTTGCCCTCATCGTCGAGAACGTAGTGGGTGAGGAACTTCACCGTGATGCTGTCGCCGGGGAACAGGTGCCGGAACGGAAAGTCCGCGCGCTCCTTCACGGCATGGAAGTCCATGTCGATCTCGGCGAACAGGTCGCGGCCCTGCTGGGCCCAGGCCACGATGCGCGGGCATTCGCGCACCCCGTCGTGGGCCCAGGCGAGGAAGCGGCGCATCCCGGCATGGCCTTCGAAGGTGCCGCTGGCGCTTTCCATCGCGCAGTCTTCGGCGAACCAGCGCTCGATCAGGCCCTCGTCGTCACCGGTCAGGAAATCCGCGACATAGGCTTGGTAATCGAAGGTCATTCGAGCTCGAGGATCACCGCGTCGGCGGCGAGGCTCTCGCCGACCTCGGCGTTGACCGCCTTGACCGTGCCGCGGTGATGCGCGCGCAAGATGTTCTCCATCTTCATCGCCTCGATCGTGGCGAGCGGCTGGCCGGGCTCGACCGTGTCGCCCACCCCGACATTGAGCGCGACCAGCAGCCCCGGCATCGGGCAGATCAGCAAGCGCGACAGGTCGGGCGGGGTCTTTTCGAGCATATGCGCCGCGAGCGGGGCGAGGCGGGCGGGCAGGGCCCGCGCGCGGTGGCGGGCGCCGTGGGTGGTGATGAGCCAGTCGAGGCCTTTGCGCACGACCATCAGGCCGAGCGTCTCGCCGTTGCCGCTCGCCGTGGCGGTGCGCATGCCCGGCCGCCAGTCGCACGTGCCCTCGATCTTGTGCTGGTCGACCATCGCGTGGCCCTCGCCGAGCGTGACCTCGTAGTCGTGACCGCCGATCCGCACGGTCCACTCGCTCGGCGCCCGCGGCGCGCCGTTGAGCTGCTGCGAGGTGCGCGCGGCGCGGGCCATGCGGGTGCACGCCATCCCGGCCGCGATCGCGGCGATGACCCGCAGCCGGTCCGCGTCCGCCGGCGCGCCGTGGAAGCCCTCGGGGTACGCCTCGGCGATGAACCCGGTGGTCAGCTCGCCGGCGCGGAAGCGTGGGTGCTGCATCAGCGCGCTGAGGAAATCGATGTTGTGCCCCGGCCCCTCGATCTCGAACCGGTCCAGTGCCGCGACCTGCATGTCGGCCGCTTCGTTGCGAGTTGGGGCCCAGGTGATCAGCTTGGCGATCATCGGGTCGTAGAACATCGACACCTCGCCCCCCTCGGCGACGCCATCGTCGATGCGGACGTACGGAGGGTCCTTCGAGACGCGGCTTCGCGACGCCGCTGCGCGGCTCCTCAGCCGCTCCTCAGGATGAGCGAAGCTTTCCAATTTCCGCTCATCCTGAGGAGGGACTGAGGTTGTCGAAGGCCCGTCTCGAAGGACCTCGCATGGCGGCCGATACCGCACCAGCCGCCCGGTGCTCGGCAGGAAGCCGCGATAGGGGTCCTCGGCGTAGACCCGCGTCTCGATCGCCCACCCGTTCACGCCGATATCGGCCTGCGTGAACCCCAGCTTCTCGCCCGCCGCGACGCTGATCATCTGCTCGACGAGGTCGATGCCGGTGATCGCCTCGGTCACCGGATGCTCGACCTGGAGCCGGGTGTTCATCTCGAGGAAGTAGAAACTCTCGCCGGTGGGGTCGTTGCCGCTGACGATCAGCTCGACGGTGCCGGCCGAATGGTACCCGACCGCGCGGGCCAGCGCGATCGCCTGCTCGCCCATCGCCAAGCGCATCGCGGGCGTGACGAACGGGGAGGGCGCTTCCTCGACCACCTTCTGGTGGCGCCGCTGGATCGAGCATTCGCGCTCGTTGAGGTGCACGAGGTTGCCGTGCTTGTCGCCGAGCAGCTGGATCTCGATGTGGCGCGGGTCCTCGATGAACTTCTCGATGAACACCCGGTCGTCGCCGAACGAGTTGAGCCCCTCGCGCCTGGTCGCCTCGAACCCCTCGCGCACGTCCTGCTCCGACCACGCCAGCCGCATGCCCTTGCCGCCGCCCCCGGCGCTGGCCTTCATCATCACTGGATAGCCGATCTCACCGGCAATCTTCACCGCGTGGTCGGCATCGGCGATCTCGCCGACGAAGCCGGGCACGACATTGACGCCGGCGGCGAGCGCCAGCTTCTTGCTCTCGATCTTGTCGCCCATCGCCGCGATCGCGCTCGCCGGCGGGCCGATGAACGCGATCCCCTCGGCCTCGAGCGCCTCGACGAAGCTCGCCCGCTCGCTGAGGAAGCCGTAGCCCGGATGCACCGCCTCCGCCCCGGTCGCCTTGCACGCCTCGATGATCTTGTCGGCCCGCAGGTAGCTTTCAGAGGCGGGCGAGGGCCCGATATGCACCGCCTCGTCCGCTTGCCTGACATGCGGCGCGCGCGCATCGGCATCCGAATAGACCGCCACCGTCGCAATTCCCATCCGCCGCGCCGTGCGGATGACGCGGCAGGCGATCTCCCCGCGGTTGGCGATGAGGATCTTGGAGAACACTCAGCCTCGATCCCGTCGGAAATACGCCAAAAGCAGTACATGGCCGATCAGGACCAAGACCAGGGTGACGGGGAAGACAGCACGCAGGAACCACTCGTTTGCTGGTTCACAAGATGGTGAAGCAAATGCCGGACAACCGCCGAGAAGCGCCATGCCCAGCGCAAGAAGTATGAGGAAGGCGCCGATGATCCAGTAGGCGCCCATGCCAGCTCGTTGCCATCCGGTGAGAGATCGGCGCTCATTATAGCTCACTCGGCCGCCTCCTTCTTTGGGCAAGCCCGCATCGGCTCCTCCCCCGCCCAGCGGCGTCAGCCCCAGCTTCGCGAACAGCGCCGCATCCGCGTCGTCCCCCGCGTTCGGCGCGGTCAGCAGCTTGTCGCCGGTGAAGATCGAGTTCGCGCCGGCGAGGAAGCACAGCGCCTGGGTCGCCTCGCTCATGCTCTCTCGCCCGGCGGAAAGGCGGACCATCGAGCGCGGCATGGTGATCCGCGCCACCGCCACGGTGCGGACGAACTCGATGTCGTCGATCTTCGCGAGCGGCGTGTCGTCCTTGTCGGTCGGATCGCTGGTGCCAAAAACCGGTTCCCACTTTTTGGCGCGATCCTCCAGCAGCATGTCGCCGAGCACGGTGCCCTCGACCGGCACCAGCGCGTTGACCGGCACGCTCTCGGGATGCTGCGGCAGCGTGGCGAGGGTGTGAATGAAGCCGACGCGGTCCCCGCGCGTCTCGCCCATGCCGACGATCCCGCCGCTGCACACCGCGATCCCCGCCGCGCGCACGTTTTCGAGTGTGTCGAGCCGGTCCTGGAAGCTGCGCGTGGTGATGACGCGCGCGTAGTACTCGGGGCTGCTGTCGATGTTGTGGTTGTAGTAGTCGAGCCCGGCCTCGGCGAGCTGGCCGGCCTGGCGCGGCGTCAGCATGCCGAGCGTCATGCAGGTCTCGAGCCCCATCGCCCGCACGCCCTCGACGATCTCGACCACCGCCGGCATGTCGCGGTCCTTGGGATTGCGCCACGCGGCGCCCATGCAGAACCGCTGGCTGCCCGCATCGCGCGCCTGCGCCGCGCGCTGCAGCACTTCCTGCACGTCGAGCAGCTTGGTCGCCTCGACCCCGCTGTCGGCATGGACCGACTGCGCGCAGTAGCCGCAGTCCTCCGGGCAGCCGCCGGTCTTGATCGAGAGTAGCGTGCAGAGCTGGACTTCGCCTGGGGCGTGGTGCGCGCGGTGCACCTCGGCGGCGCGGAACACCAGCTCGGTGAAGGGAAGGTCGAAGAGGGCGGCGATTTCCTCGCGCGCCCAGTCCATCCTCACCCCCGTGAGTCCCTGCGAAGGCAGGGACCTCGTGCCTTCAACGGACCGCTTGCTGCCTGAGGCCCCTGCCTTCGCAGGGGCGCACGTCTTTTCGGAAGCGCTCACTCCGCCGCCTCCTTCATCTCCTCGCCGGGCGGCGGCATGTTGTGGCCGAGCAGGCGCAGCAGGTCGGCGGCGCATTCGACCACGTTCGAGCCGGGGCCGTAGATGCCCTGCACCCCGGCCTCGCGCAGGAAGTCGTAGTCCTGCGGCGGGATCACGCCGCCGACCACGACCTTGATGTCGGCCCGCCCGGCGTCGCGCAGCCGGTCGATCAGCTCGGGCACCAGCGTCTTGTGCCCGGCGGCGAGCGAGCTGGCGCCGACCGCATCGACCGCGCGGTCGAGCGCCAGCGCGGCGGCTTCCTCGGGGGTCTGGAACAGCGGGCCGCTGACGACGTCGAAGCCCAAGTCGCTGAAAGCGCTGGCGATCACGTTGGCGCCACGGTCGTGGCCGTCCTGGCCCATCTTGGCGACCAGCAGGCGCGGAGGGCGGCCGAGCCGGCGCACGACCGCTTCGACTCCGGCGACGACCTGGGCGTAGCGCTCGTCGTGATCGTAGGCGCGGGAGTAGACGCCACGCACCGGGACGGGCGTGGTTCCATAGCGTCCGAACACGACCTCAAGTGCGCTTGAGATTTCTCCGAGAGTCGCATCAGCGCGTGCCGCCTCGACTGCCAGCGCCAGCAAGTTATCGTTCGATTGCGCGCCTTTGCTGCACGCTTTCAACGCGGCTTGGCAACGTTCCTCGTCGCGCCCGGCGCGGACCATGGCGATCCGCGCGGCCTGACCATCGCGCGCCCGGTGATTGTCGACCTCGAGCGTGTCGATCCTTGAATGGACGTCGAGCGGGTACTTGTTGACCCCGACGATCACATCCTCGCCGCGGTCGATCCGTGCCTGCCGCGCGGCCGCCGCTTCCTCGATCATTCGCTTGGGCATCCCGCTCGCCACCGCCGCGGTCATGCCGCCCATGCCGTCCACTTCGGCGATCAGCTTGCCCGCTTCCTCGACCAGCGTCGCGGTAAGGGATTCTACGTAGTAGCTGCCCCCAAGCGGGTCGATCACCCGGGTCACCCCGCTCTCCTCGGCCAGCACGAGCTGGGTGTTGCGCGCGATCCGGGCCGAGAAGTCAGTCGGCAGCGCCAGCGCCTCGTCGAGCGCGTTGGTGTGCAGGCTTTGCGTGCCGCCCAACACCGCCGCGAGCGCTTCCACCGTGGTGCGGATGACGTTGTTGTACGGGTCCTGCTCCTGCAGGCTGACGCCGCTGGTCTGGCAATGCGTGCGCAGCATCTTCGAGCGCTCGTCGCGGGCGCCGAGCTCCTCCATCACCCCGGTCCACAGCACCCGCGCGGCGCGCAGCTTGGCGACTTCCATGAACAGGTTCATGCCGATGCCGAAGAAGAAGCTGAGCTGCGGCGCGAAGGCGTCGAGGTCGAGCCCCGCGGCCATCGCCCGCTTCGCGTATTCCTTGCCGTCGGCGATCGTGAAGGCGAGCTCCTGCACCGCCGTCGCCCCGGCCTCGTGCATGTGGTAGCCGGAGATCGAGATCGAGTTGAACTTCGGCATCTCGGCCGCGCAGTACGCGATGATGTCCGCGACGATCCGCATGCTCGGCTCGGGCGGGTAGATGTAGGTGTTGCGGACCATGAATTCCTTGAGGATGTCGTTCTGGATCGTCCCCTGGAGCTTGTCGCGGCTCACGCCCTGCCGCTCGGCGGCGACGATGTAGAACGCCAGCACCGGCAGCACCGCGCCGTTCATCGTCATGCTGACGCTCATCTGGTCGAGCGGGATGCCGTCGAACAGGATCTCCATGTCGCGCACGGTGTCGATCGCCACGCCGGCCTTGCCGACGTCGCCGACCACGCGCGGGTGGTCGGAATCGTAGCCGCGATGGGTGGCCAGATCGAACGCCACCGACAGCCCCTTCTGCCCGCCCGCGAGGTTGCGGCGATAGAAGGCGTTCGATTCCTCGGCGGTCGAGAAGCCGGCGTACTGGCGGATCGTCCACGGCCGGCCCGTGTACATTGAGGCGTAGGGGCCGCGGGTGAACGGCGCGAAGCCCGGCAGGCCGGGATCGGGCGCGGCGTCATCGGCGGTGTAGAGCGGCCGGATGGCGAAGCCTTCGGGCACCCGCCAGGCCGCGTCGCGGCCTTTAAGCTCAGCGGCGGCCTTCCCCTCCCACTCCTTCCGGGACGTCACGCCCACCATCCCCCAAACCCGTCACCCTGAACTTGTTTCAGGGTCCATCTCTCGGCACCCCCTGAAGCCATCGGCCTTAGACACGACCCAACCGCAGGGCGGCTGATCATCCGCTCGCTTCGGGAAGGGCGGC
This sequence comes from Croceibacterium sp., assembly GCA_035626815.1. Lineage (GTDB taxonomy): Bacteria > Pseudomonadota > Alphaproteobacteria > Sphingomonadales > Sphingomonadaceae > Croceibacterium_A. The sequence continues at coordinate 28,315 of DASPMY010000012.1, read as the reverse complement.
ACGATGGACCCTGAAACAAGTTCAGGGTGACGATGAAGGGGAGGGCGGCATCACCCATGGGCCGGCGTTTCCATGATCTCGGTCAGCGTGCCCGCCATGTCGCGCGGGTGGACGAAGAACACCGGCGTGCCGTGCGCGCCGGTGCGGATCTCGCCGAGCACGCGCTTGCCTTGCGACACGAACCACGCGTGGGCGACGTGGATGTCGGGCACTTCGAAGGCGAGGTGGTGCTGGCCGCCGGGCGGGTTGCGCGCGAGGAACGCGGCGATCGGCGAGCTTTCATCGAGCGGCGCCAGCAGCTCGATCTGGGTGCCGCCATCGGGCGTATCGACGAAGCACACCCGCACGCCTTGCGCGGGCATGTCGAACGGCTCGGTGATCGCGGTCGCGCCCATCGTGTCGCGCCAGAAGGCGATCGCCGCGTCGATGTCGGGCGTGGCGACGCCGACATGGTTGAGGCGGCCTAGTTTCATGTGCGACCTCCTAGCCGAGGATGCCTCCCGCCAGCAAATCCTTGACGCTGTCGATGACGAGATGCGGCGCGCGGCTTCCCGGCTGGGCGGCCCATTGTGCGCGGCTGGTCGAGCCGCTGGCGACGGCGATGCCGATCGCCCCGCCGGCGCGGGCCATCTCCATCTCGGCCTGCGGGTCGTCGCCGACCACGCCGACGTCGGTCTCTGCGATCCCGAGTTGCTCAGCGATCATCGCCAGCGCCAGCGCGGATGGCTTGCCGGTCGGCTCGGGCTCGACGCCGGTGATGCGCGAAACGGCGCCGTTGATCGCGCACGAATAGCCGAACGCGCGCCCGTCCTTGCTGGCGAACCACGGCACGTCGGACGCGGTCAGGAACGCCGCGCCTTCCAGCACCCGCTCGCAGGCAAGGTGGATGTGCGGCATCGCGCACTCGGGGTGCCAGGCGGCATAGACCGCATCGGCCTCGTGCGCGCCCGGGTTGTCGGGGAGCACGCAAGCCACGCCTTCCTGCTCGAGCGCATCGACCACGCCCTGCGTGCCGAGGACCAGCACGCGGGCATAGCCGCGCTCGATCATCGCCTTGGCCGCCACCGAGTTGGGCGTGAACAGCCGCTCGTCGCGCACCGGCAGGCCGACCGCGCGCAGCTTCGGCGCCTGCACGCTCGCCGGATAGGCGCTGCCGTTGGTCATCGCGAGCCACGGAATGCCGCGTGCGTCGAGCGCCGCGAGCGTCTCGGCCGCCCCCGGAATGGCGGTATAGCCGCCGAGGCTGCGGTCGCTGAGGATCAGCGTGCCGTCGAGGTCGAACATGAAGCCCTTCGGCCGTCTCACGCGTCGGCCTCCAGCTCGAGCCTGAAGCCGGCCTTCTCGACGCTGATGCGGGTCAGGTCGGTGCGCGCGAGCAGCTGGCGCAGCAGGTCCATCACCGGCCGGGTCTTCGGATCGTATTCGCGCGGCGCCGGGCCGGCCGCGCGCATCGCGTCGACCAGCGTGGCCGGCATCGTCGCGCGCAGCAGGAACTCCTCGTCGGACAGCTCCGCGCCGATCCGCCGGCGCAGCCCGGACAGCTCGGCCATCGGCGGCTCCGCCGCGAGCTCCATGGTCCGCGGGTTCTCCATGATGCGGTCCATCACGTGGGGCTCGATCGGCACGTTCGGCCGCCCGAACCGGCCGAGCGCGTAGCGGATGATCTCGTCGGGGATCACCGCGTAGCGTTCGCCGCCGGTCACGTTCATCACCGCCTGGGTCTGCAGCATCTGCGCGAACGGAGTCATCACGATCGGCCAGCCGAGCTCCTCGCGCACCCGGCCCATCTCCTCGATCACCGCGCCTTCGAGATGCGGCACGCCGTGTTCGGCGAGATGGCGGCGCATCGTCCCGACCATGCCGCCGGGCAGCTGGTGGCGCAGGTAGGCGGCGTCGAACGCCATCGGCCGCCCGGTCGGCAGGTCCTCGGCCTCGGCCAGCGCGGTGAAGTAGTCGGCGACCTCGGCGACGGCTTGGTCGTCGATCTCGACCGTGTGGCCGAGCGTGCGCAAGTTGGCGATCATCCGCTGGATCGGCGGATTGCTGGTGCCGTCGGCGGCGCCGCCGCTGGCGCACTGCACCGCCGCGACGCCGAGCTCGGTGGCCTCGAGGCAGGCCGGCTCGGCCAAGCCGATCGTGCAGTGGTTGTGCAGCTCGAGCGGCTTGTCGCCGATCTCGGCCATGATCGCCGGGATCAGCGTGCGCGCGCGCCGCGCGGTGAGCAGGCCGCCGGGGTCCTTGATGTAGAGCGCGTCGATATCGGGGCTCGCCGCCAGCGTGCGGGCGGCCGCGGCGTAGTGCGCGTCGTCGTGGATCGGGCTGATGGTATAGACCAGCGCGCCGATCACCTGCTCGCCGCCGCCGCGCTTGATCATCCGCGCGACCTCGACGTTCGACTGGGCGTCGTTCATCGGGTCGGCGAGCGCGAAGCGGCGGATGCCGTTCCTCGCCAGCGTGCGGTAAGCAAGGTCCATGAACTCGGGGCTCGCGGTCTCCCACGAGATGAAGCGGAAGCCGGTCGAGAGGAACTGCAGCGGCGTGTTGCGGCAGATCTCCGCCATGCCGCGGATCCGTTCCCACGGATCCTCCTGCTTGTAGCGCACGGCGACGCCCATGTGGGTCGAGGTGGTGAAGTCGATCGCGCGATAGCCGGCGCGCTCCATCGCCGGGGCGATGCTCAGCGTGTTGGCGGTGGTGACCCCGAGCGCTCCCCACAGGCACTGGTTGCCGTCGCGCAAGCTGGTCTCGACGATGCCGATGTTCGCCATAACGCCTAACCCCCTGCCGTTCGTGTCGAGCGAAGTCGAGACACGCGAGCCCAGCAGCACCGTGTCTCGACTGCGGCCTTTGGCCTCCGCCCGACACGAACGGACGAGGGGATCATGCCGACTCCTTCTCGAGCATCCGCGCGAGAAAGCCGGTGTCCACGCCACCGGCCGCAAAGCGGGGGTCGGCAAGGATGCGCTGCTGGAATGCGAGGTTAGTCTTGATGCCTTCGATGCGCGTCGCCGCCAGCGCACCGCGCAAGCGCCCGAGCGCGGTGGCGCGGTCGGGGCCGTGCGCGATGACTTTGGCGATCATGGAATCGTAGAACGGCGGGATCGCCGCGCCGGGGACGATGTGCGTGTCCACGCGGATGCCGGCGCCGTCCGGCCACTCGACCGCGCCTACCGTGCCGGGCGAGGGCATGAAATCGTCGGCCGGGTCCTCGGCGTTGATGCGGCATTCGATGGCCGCGCCCGAAAAGGCGATATCGCCTTGCTCCAAGCGCAGGCCGTCGCCGGCCGCGATGGCGATCTGCTCGGCAACCAGGTCCACACCGGTGACTTCCTCGGTCACCGGATGCTCGACCTGGATGCGGGCGTTCATCTCGAGGAAGTAGAACTCGTCGCGCTCGACGTCGTAGAGGAACTCGACCGTGCCGGCGCCGCGATAATGCAATCGCTCGGCGAAGCGCACTGCGGCATCCAGCAGCCTTTCGCGCGTGGCAGGAGGCAGGCGCGGGGCGGGGCTCTCCTCGACCAGCTTCTGGTAACGCCGCTGGACCGAGCAGTCGCGCTCGCCGAGGTGGACCACGCGGCGGGCGCCGTCGCCGAGCAGCTGGACTTCGATGTGCCGCCCCCGGGCGACGTAACGCTCGAGATAGACGCGGGCGTCGCCGAACGCCGCGCTGGCTTCGGCGCTGGCCATGTCCATCGTCGCTTCGAGCCTGGCCAGGTCGTCGACCCGCTTCATCCCGCGCCCGCCGCCGCCGCCGACCGCCTTGACCAGCAGCGGCGCGCCGATCTGCCCCGCCAGGGCGCGCGCCTCGGCGGCGGATTCGACCGGACCGCCGGGGACCACCGGCACGTCGGCGGAGATCGCCTCGGCACGCGCTCGCAGCTTGTCGCCGACCGCCTCGATCTGCGCGGCGGTCGGGCCGATGAAGATCACCCCCTCTTCCTCGCACAGGCGCGCCAGATCGGCTCGTTCGGACAGGAACCCATAACCGGGATGGATCGCATCGCAGCGGTAGCCCATGGCCGCCTGCACCACCGTCTCGACGCTCAGGTAGCTCTTCGCCGGCTGGGAAGGGCCGATGCACACCGCGCGCGTCGCCATTTGCGCACCGAGCGAATGGCGATCGGCCTCCGACACGCACAGCACCGTTTCGATGCCGAGCGCCTCGCACGTGCGGATCACGCGGACAGCGATCTCGCCGCGATTGGCGATGAGGAGGCGCTCGATTGTCACCGCTCAACCGGACTCCGGCATCCGTTCGCCTCGAGCGTGGTCGAGAGGCGTAGCGCGGCGTGTCTCGACTTCGCTCGACAGGAACGGGAAAGGTACTGGCAATGGCATCAATCCGGCCGCACGAGCATCAGCACTTCGCCGTGCTCGACCATTTCGCCGTCGGCGGCGCGGATCTCGATCACCTCGCCGGCCACGCCCGCGCGGGCGGAGTTCATCAGCTTCATGACCTCGATGATGCCGATCACGCTGTCCGCCTCGACGCGCGAGCCGACCGCGACGAACGGCGGCTCGCCGGGCTTGGGCGCGCGGTAGAACACCCCGAGCAGCGGTGAGCGCACCTCGATCAAGCCTTGTGCCGGGGTGCCTTCGGTGCGCGCGGGAGTAGCGATGGCGGCTGGCCCGGGCGGGGGGACAGGTTCGGCGGCCGCCTTCTTCGGCGCGGCGCCGCTCCGCGCCAGCTCCAGCTTCAGGCCGTCGATTTCGAGGCTGAGCCGGTCGAACTGCGAATCCTCGAGCAGCGCCTGGATCAGGTCGATGTCCTTCTTCGTCAGGCTCACTTCCTGCCCCCGAAGATGTTCATCACGTGGCTGAGCGGATTGTCGGTCGCGGCGGCGACCGGAGCGGCGTCCTTGGCCGACCACACCGTCTCGGGCCGCGATTGCAGCAGCAGCACGTTGCCGTCCGCGTCGAGCGCCCATTCGATGTCCTGCGGCTTGCCGTAATGCCGCTCGATCTTTCGCCCGACCTCGCGCAGCGCCATCAGCTGATCGTCGGTCAGGCACGGCTGGCGCGCGACGGCTTCCTCGTTGGCGACCTCGCGAATCCCGCCGCCCTCGGCCGGCACCTGCCGCGCATGCTTGTCAGAGATGTCGCGCACGCTGATCTCGCCGGTGATCTTGCCCAGGACCCAGCGGTCGGGCGTGACCTCGCCCGACACGACCGCGCTGCCCAGGCCCCACGCGCCCTCGACGGTGATGACCGACTTGTCGCCGGTCAGCGGGCTGCGGGTGAACATGACCCCGGCGCACATCGCGTCGACCATCCGCTGCACCACCACCGCCATCGCCACGCCGTCTTCGGGCAGGGCCTGCTTGCGGCGATAGGTCATCGACTCGACCGAGTAGAGGCTGCCCCAGCACTCGCGCACCCGGGCGACCATCTGGTCGGCCCCGAGCACCCACAGGAAGGTGTCCTGCAGTCCCGCGAAGCTGGCGTCCTCGGCGTCCTCGGTGGTGGCCGACGAGCGCACCGCGACCGGTTCGCCGTGCGGGCAGAGCTCGGCGTGGGCGGCGCGGATGGCCTGCTCGACCTCGGCGGGCATCGGCTCTTCGATCACGCGGCGGCGCAGCTCCTCGCTGAGCCGGGTCGCCGCGCCGAGGTGGCCCGGATCGAGCGCCTCGACCTTGGCGCGCACCGGCTCGTGCGCCTCGAGCGCGGCGAGGAACAGCTCGAACCCGCTCGTGGTCACCACGAACCCGGGCGGTACGGCGATCCCGGCGCGGGTCAGCTCGCCGAGCGAGCCGCCCTTGCCGCCCACCGTCGGCCGGTCGGCGATGCCGACGTCCGCGAACCAGGCGACGGGGGTCAAGAATTCCTCCCCCACCGGGGGAGGGGGACCACCCGCAGGGTGGTGGAGGGGCACGTGCGAGTGAACGGAACGCTGCGATCATCGCGCGTGCCCCTCCACCATGCTCCGCATGGTCCCCCTCCCCGTTCCGGGGCGGAACGGAGTCCCGCCACTCCCATCACGCCTCTTCCAGGACCGGCTCGTCCTCGAGGATGGTCACCACCCCGCGCCCGCCGTCGACACGGATGCGCTGGCCGTCCTTGATCTTCGTTGTGGCGCTGCCGGTCCCGACCACCGCCGGGAGCCCATACTCGCGCGCGACGATCGCCATGTGGCTCATCGACCCGCCGATGTCGGAAACGGCCGCCCCGATCTTCTGGAAGATCGGCGACCAGGTCGGGTTGGTCACCTGGCAGACGAGGATGTCGCCCTGGCGGATGCGGCCGATCTCGGCGACCGACTTGACCACGCGCGCGGTCCCTTCGACCACGCCCGAGCAGGCCGCGAATCCCTTCAGCTCCTTGTCGTTGCCCGCGCCGTCATCGAGCCAGGCGTCGAGGCTTTCGCGGGTGATCCCCCACAGCATCACGATCGCCGGATCGTCGATCGCATCCGGCACCGCGCCGAGCGCGGGCGAGGTGGTGTGCTTGCCCCATTCCTCGATCGCCGCCTTGCGCTCCGCGACGATCGCCGGCCAGTGCGCGGGCCCGCGCGGCGGCGCGCCGATGCCCCACGACAGCATCAGGTCGATGATCGCGCTTTCGAGCTCGTACTGGTTGAGATGGAAGACGTCGTCCTCCTTGCCGCCCGGCCCGAAGAAGCCCTTCTCGGCGAGCAGCACGCCGAACTCCCGGATCTTGTTGAAGAACAGATTGGTGTACCAGTGCTCGCAGTAGAACTTGTGGCCCTCGACGTAGGGGAACACGCGATGCGCGAGGCCGATCAGCTGGTCGTAGGTGGCGCGGTCCTCGTCGGTGTCGAGCAGCTCGCGGTAGTCGGCGACGAGCTGCTCGCGCTCCTCGACGAGCTGCGCGGTCGGCCGCTCGATGTTGGCGCCGGCCTTGATCTTCTCGATGTAGCCCGGGAGCGCGGCGAACGGCAGCGACAGGTCGTCGTTCCAGCTGCGGTGGTAGTGGTAGAAGCCGTCGCCCGAGCTGACGTTGAACCACGGATTGCGGCTCGTCTCGAGCTCGCCGAGCCACTCCTTGCCGCTGTTGCCCACGGCGTCGAGCTCTTTGAGCACGGTCTCGATGTCCATCTGCTCGGTGAAATGCCGGTCTACGCCCAGCTCGACCGCCCGTCGCGCGAGCCGCTTGACCTCCTCGTCCGGCCGGAAGATCTCGGCTTCCATCCCCGCGACCATGCGGCTGATCGCCTGGTCGCTGATCTCGGGGAAGGCCTTCTTGCAGAAGTCGAAGAAGGTCATGTACGCGCCGTAGCCGAGCAGCAGGAACTCGAAGTGGTGGTGCCACATCCGGTGGTAGCCCTCGACCTGCTTCTGGTAGATCTCGAGCAGCGCGTGGTTGCTGGCGACGCCCTTGCCGGTGTGGGTCGTCTCGAGCGGCTCGTAGTCGGGCAGCGAAGGCTTGGGCAGCGCCTGCGCGTCGGCGATCAGCGCCTTCATCTTGTCCTTCCACTGGTCGTAGAGCCGCTCCCAGTGCTCGTAGTAGTAGAACGCGCGCTGCTGGAATTCGCCGACGCGCTCCTCGATCTCCGCGGGATCGGTCACCGCGACGCCGCCGATGTAGACCCGCCCGTTGATCACCCGATGCTCGATCCCCTTCGCGGTCGGCAGCACGTGCACGCGCGTGTTGAACGCGCCGAGCGCGACGTAGGCCGCCTCGGCGGTGATCATGTCGAAGTGATGCATCGGCTCGGGGAAATGCATCGAGTTGTAGAACCAGAACTTCTCGTCGTCCTCGGGCACGAACTGGGTGTAGTACGGATACGCAGCCTGCGCGCCTTCGGTGCCGGGCACGACCGTGAGGTCGCTCGGCAGGGGGAAGCTTTTCGGGTCGGACATTTCGGGGCAACCTCTCTCGCGCCGGTGAGCGGCGTCTTGTCGGCTCTCTAACCATGCCGCCGCGGTGAATCCAAGGCAGATTGGCGTTGCCCGGGCACCGTCAGCCGCTAGTCTCGCGCGCCACGAAGGGAGAGCCGATGCCCAGCAAAGTCCGCCTGATCGCCACCGAGGAAGCCTGGTCGATCACCGAAGTCGCGGCCGAGCTGAAGAAGGTCGCCAACAGTCCGACGCAGAGCCTCGACAAGCTGCTGATCAAAGGCATTTACGACGCGCCGCAGGACAGCTCGGGCTATGGCAAGCTCGACTTCCTCAGCGGCCTGCTCGACGCCGAGCAGGAGCGGCTGCGGCAGATGGATCAGTACGGCGTCGCCATGCAGCTGATGGCGCTAACCGCGCCCGGCGTGCAGATGTTCGATGCCGACACCGCGCACGAGCTGGCGATGCTCGCCAACGATCGGCTGGCCGACCTGTGCAGTAAGTACCCGACCCGGTTCGCCGGCCTCGCCAGCATGGCGCCGCACAGCCCCAAGCGCGCGGCGCAGGAGATGGAGCGCTGCGTCAACGAGCTGAAGCTCAACGGCTTTATGATCAACAGCCATACCTACGGCGAATACCTCGACGACCCCAAGTTCTGGCCGATCCTCGAGGCGGCCGAGGCGCTCGACCGGTGCATCTACATCCATCCGCGCGCGGCCAGCGACACGCTCAAGGGCCCGCTGCAGGACTACGGGATGGACTCGGCGATGTGGGGCTACGGCGTCGAGGTCGGCACCCATGCGGTGCGGATGATGGCGGGCGGGGTGTTCGACCGGTTTCCGAAGCTCAAGATCTGCATCGGCCACATGGGCGAGGCGGTGCCGTTCTGGCTGTGGCGGATCAATTTCATGAACAGCCGCGCCCAAGTGGTCGGCCGCGCCCGCAAGACCGAGCGCTCGATGGCCGAGTATTTCCAGGACAACTTCGTCGTCACCAACAGCGGCGTCGAGGACCCGCTGGCGCTGCGCTACACGATCGACAAGCTCGGCATCGCCAACGTGATGTGGGCGATCGATTACCCCTACCAGCCGATGGAGCCGGCGGTGCGGTTCATCGAGCAGTTCGAGTGCACCGAGGCCGAACGCCACGCGCTATGCCACGGCAACGCCGAGCGCGTGTTCCATATCGATCCGGCGGAATGATGCCAAAAACCGCTCATCCTGAGGAGCCGCTGAGCCTGTCGAAGCGGCGTCGCGAAGGGCCCGGTGGTTCGAGACGGGCCTTCGACAAGCTCAGTCCCTCCTCACCATGAGCGGTAAGGGCGCGCCGCCCCTAACCGGCATCAAGGTCGTCGAGCTCGCCCGCATCCTCGCGGGTCCGTGGGCCGGGCAGGTGCTGGCCGACCTCGGCGCCGAGGTGGTCAAGGTCGAGAGTCCCGCGGGCGACGACACCCGCCGCTGGGGCCCGCCGTTCGTCGGCGAAGATGCGGCCTATTTCCACGCGACTAACCGGGGAAAGACGTCGGTAGTGGCGGATTTCGCGACCGAGCAAGGCCGCGCGGCGGTGCTCGAGCTGGTCCGCAACGCCGACGTGCTGATCGAGAACTTCAAGCTCGGCGGCCTCGGCAAGTTCGGGCTCGATTACGACAGCCTCAGCGCGATCAACCCGCGCCTCGTCTATTGCTCGATCACCGGCTTCGGCCACGACGGGCCTTACGCCGCGCGCGCCGGCTACGACTTCATCGTCCAGGGGATGAGCGGGATCATGGACCTGACCGGGGATCCCGCCGGCCCGCCGCAGAAGATCGGCGTCGCCTATGCCGACATCCTCACCGGACTCTACGCGGTGATCGCGATCCAGGCCGCGCTGCGCCAGCGCGAGGCGACCGGGCGCGGGCAGCTGATCGACATGGCGCTGATGGACGTCATGGTCGGCACGCTCGCCAACCAGGCGATGAACTGCCTCGTTTCGGGCGAGAGCCCGACTCGAATGGGCAACGCCCATCCCAACATCGCGCCGTACGAGGCGTTTCCGGTCGCCGACGGCTGGATCATCATAGCGGTCGGCAACGACGGCCAGTTCCTGCGGCTGGCGGAGGTGCTCGACTTGCCGGTGCCCGAGCAATGGCGCAGCAATGCCGCGCGCGTCGCCAATCGCATCGGCCTGTCTCACGCGATCGCCACGCGGACCGGCGAGTGGGAGCGCGAGGCGTTGCTCGCCGCGCTCGAGGAGCGCGGCGTTCCCGCTGGCCCGATCAACACCGTCGCCGAGGCTCTCGCCGATCCGCAGATCGCCGCGCGCGGCATGGTTCTCGACCTCGGCGATGGCCTCAAGGGCCTGCGCACGCCCATTCGCTTTTCCGACGCCGAGCTGGCGCTGGGCAAGCCGTCACCCAAGCTCGGAGAATCCGCATGACCTCGCGCCACCTGGTCGATCCGCAGATCGCCGAGATGCTCGACATGCCGAGCCTCGACCTGACCGACGAGAGCTTGCCCGAAATCCGCGCCAACCCGCTGTTCACCGGCGAGCTGGTGCCGCCGCCGCCGTTTCCGGTCAGCGAGGCGCGTGCGCCCAACGCGGCCGGGCCGGACGTCCGGCTGGTCGTCATGAACCCGCCGTCGGCAGCGCAAGACCGCGGCGCGGTGCTGCACCTTCACGGGGGCGGCATGGTCGTCGGCACGCCCGACCGCGCGGTGGCAGACAAGCCGCACTTGGCGCTCGAGCACGATTGCGTGGTCGTCTCGGTGGACTACCGCCTCGCCCCCGAGACGCCGTTCCCCGGTCCGCAGGAGGACAACTACGCCGCGCTGCTGTGGCTGCACGCCAACGCCGCGAGCCTTGGGGTCGACCCTGCGAAGATCGTCGTCATGGGCGAAAGCGCCGGCGGCGGGCTCGCGGCCAGCCTCGCGCTGATGGCCCGCGACCGCGGCGGTCCCCGCCTCGCCGGCCAGGTGCTGATCTACCCAATGCTCGACTGGCGCACCGGCGGCCCCGGCGACCTCTACCGGAACCGCCACACCGGCGAGTTCGTGTGGACCCGCGAGAAGAACCGCTATGGCTGGGAAGCGCTGCGCGGCGCCTACCAGCCGACCGACGAGCGCGCCGCGTGGTTCTCGCCGGCGCTGGCGCACGACCTCGCCCACCTCCCGCCGGCCTACATCGCCACCGGCGCGCTCGACTTGTTCCTCGACGAGGACCTCGACTACGCCCGCCGCCTGGTCGACTGCGGCGTGCAGACCGAGCTGCACGTCTACCCGGGCGCGATTCATGCGTTCGAGATGGTGCCCGACACCGCGCTGCAGGCGCAGGCGGTGATGGACTTGCGGCGCGGGTTGGCCCGGCTGCTGGCCTAGCTGCGCGCGATCGCTCGGTAGGCGGCGACCAGTTGGCGCCCGACCGCCTCGGGCGACAGCTGACGCGCGAAGTGGTCGAGCACCGCCGCGCGCTGCGGTCGCGCGGCCAGGGCCACGATCCGGTCGGCGAAAGCCTCGGCGTCGCCGCACGGCGCCAGCGCGCCGACCGCGCCGTCTCCGGTCAGCGCGCGGAACGAGGGGATGTCGCTGACCACCGGCGTCACCCCGCAGGCCAGCGCTTCGATCAGGGCGTAGCCGCTGCCCTCGCGGTGGCTGCCGAGCACGAACAGGTCGGCGGCGCGGTAAAGCGCCTCCATGCTCGCGTGCGGGACCGTGCCGAGCAGGTGGACCCGCGCGGCGAGTTCGGCGTCGCTGCGCAGCGCGCGCTCGATCTCGGGCAAGAGCTCGCTCTCGCCGTAGGCCATCCACAGCTGCAGGCCCGGCAAGCGCGCGCTCGCCGCCCGCACCGCGCGCAGGATCGTCAGCGGATCCTTGTTGGCGTCGAGGCGGCCGACCCACAGCAGCGCCGGATCGCCGTGTATTCGCGCCTCGTGGCGCGCTTCGTCACGGTCGCCGGGGGTGAACAGCGTCGAGGATTCGGGGATGGCGAACACCGGCACGTCCGCCGGCAGCTCCCCGGACCGGCGCCACGGCTCGGCCTGCGCCTCGGCGGTGAAGGCGACCCCGGCGACGCGGCGCAGGGCCGGGCGGCGCAGCGCGGCGCGCTTGCCGCCGGGCTTGCTGGCATGATCCTGCACCAGCACCGGCGCACCCGCACGGCAGATCCACGCCAGGTGCAGCGGATAATCGAGGCCATTGAAGTGGATTGCGTCCGGCCGCAGCGCGCGCGCCTCCGCCGCCAGCCGCCACGGCAGCAGCCCGGGCCCGTTGCCGGTGGCCAGGCGCGGCTCGGCGACGAAGCGGTAGCGCACGCCATGGCGCTCGAGCGCGGCTGCCTGGCGGCTCGCCTGCAGCACGGTCACTTCGGCGCCAGCGAGGGCGACGGCCTCGGCGACCAGCGGCACGGTCGGCCAGGCTTGCAGCAGCTCTTCCGGCGCCCGGCCGTGCGCGTCGATCGCCGCGTTGATCTGGACGACGCGCATCGCGCGGGCAGGGGCGTCTAGCCCGCCGGCGCCGCCGCCCGCACGATGGCGCCGTTGTCGTCGGCCTGCGGGCCGGGCAGGGCGCTCAGCGTATGCACCGCACGGATCTTGCCGTCGACGAAGCGGAAGCTGTGCGAATCCGGCCCGCCGGTGGCGCTGTTGCCGAACCGGCAGAACACGTTGATGACGCCCTTCTCCTCGTCGATCAGGTAGTCGCGGTTGACGATGTAGAGCACGCCCGCGGGGATGCCGACCTCGCAGCTTGCGTCGGGCTTGTTATCGCGGTTGGTGTAGGCCCCGCCTTCGAGCCGGGCGCACGGCTGGCCCCACGGGATGTCGACGAACTTGTCGGCGAACGCGTCGAGGTAGGCGTTGGCCCCACGGATCATCTCGGCGGGCGGAGTGTGCTGGTACTTCATCAGCGGGGCCCAGTCCTCGGCGCTCGAGTACTTGAGATAGGCGTTGGCGTTGAACAGCCAGTCGCCCGGCTTGGTGACGATGCTGTCGACGCGGATCACCTTGCCCTCGTGGACGTAGAGGCGCGTGCCGATCACATAAGGCCGGCCGCCTTCGGTGACGATCACCTCGGTGAAGGTCTTGCAGCGCTTGTCGTCGTGGAAGCTCATCTGGTGGGCGACCGGCAACGCGGTGTTCCACAGCCCGGCGCCGCGTTCGACGTCGGTCATGTTCTCGAGGAACCGCGCCTTGTCGTGCAGCGGCAGGCCGGAGATGTCGCCCGTGCGCTGCGCCTCGACGTACGCGGCGGTAACCGCCTTGAGCTCGTCGCGAGTGCAGGTCGGCCGGTCCTGCAACGGCGCGTAAGGGCTCGGCGGCGGGCCGTTCTGCGCCAGCGCGGGGGTGGCGGCCCACGCCAGCAGCGCGCCGAGCAACATCTTGCGGATCATTTCACGTCCTCCCCCTCGGTGGCCTACCGGACATCCTGGATTTCCTCGGAGCGGCACTGTTCGTATGTGCTCCAGCCCGAGCACACGCCGTAGGGCCCGCGGATGAAGATCGCCTCGACCCGGCTGATTAGGTTGTTCTCGATCTTGAACAGCTCACCCAGCTGCCAGGTCCAGTTGATCGGCCGGTGGTCGAAGAAGCCGAATGCGAACACGATCCCGCGCTCGCGGTCGACCGCGACGAAGCGCCGGTCGCGGATGCCGGTGACCGCGCCGATCAGCGAGGTTTCGAGCTGCTGCCGGCACGCCTGCGTCCGCGCTCCGCTTCCCGGCGGGCCCGCGATCATGATGCCGTTCTCGAAGCGCGTGCAATCGTCGGTGAACGGATAGTAGTCCTTGCCCGTGTTGCGCTCGACCGCCTCGAAATAAGCATCGCCAACCGCAATCAGCTCGGCGCGGCTCATGCGCTCGTTCGCCGGAACGGTCTCCAGGAATTCCGGATGCGGCGAACCCATCGCCTCGACCGCGGCACCGGTGGCGCCGAAGGGGTCGGTGCTGGGCGCGCCGCCGCGCGGGCGGTCGGGACGGGCGGCGATCTGCTCGACCTCGGTGATCTTGCCGTCAACGATGCGCAGGCGCAGCGCCAGGCCCACCGCCTCGGGCGACCGCTGCGGGCCGGTGGCGGACTGCGTCGCCTGCTCCATCACCGTGCCGAGGAAGGCGACCTGCTGCGTCTCGGTATCGGGCACGTAGAACTTGTATTTTCCGAGCCCGCTGGTCGTCGCCCACAGCCCCTCGTTGCCGAGCGGCAGCTCGATGCCGTTCTCGGTGAAGCGCGCGTTCGGCGCGAACAGCTCCGGGTCGACCTCGCCGTCGGCCATCGCCTGGAGGTACTTGTCGATGAAGCCCTCGAGGCATTGCCGCTGGCAGCCATGCTCGGGGAGCGGCACCCCGCCGGGCTGCGCGGAGGCGGCTCCGGCCAGGCACAACGCCGCGGCCGCCAGGGTGGTGCGGATCGATCCCCTCATGATTCTCTCCCCGATTTTCGGCTTTGCGCCGTTGTAGTCAGGGCGGGGGCGCTTTCGCCAGCAAATGATTGCGCCACAGCCGCTCAGCCAATCGCCACGCGAGGCCGATGCCGGCGTCAGTCGCTGCGCCGAGCGCAGCGCCGGCGACGACATCGCTCGGATAGTGCGAGGCGGTCGGAACCTGGGCGAGGCTGACCGCGCCGCCCGCCGCCAGCGCCGCCGCGCGATGCTCGGGAAGCTCGGCGGCGAACGCGCACGACACCGCCATCGCCCCCGCGCTGTGGCCCGAGGGGAAGCTGTTGCGCGCCTTGGCCTTGCTGGAGCCCGGCCGCGGCTTGACGCTCTTGCCGCGCCGTATGCTGCGCGGGCGCCAGCGGTCGACGCGGTTCTTGACCGCCTTCTTGGCCAATGTGGCGAGCTCGTGGCTGACCAGCATCCGCACCGCCGCCCGCACCAGCCGCTCGTCGCGCCGCACCAGCCCGAGCGCGAGCACGCCGCCGCACAGGACGCGCAGCTGCAACTGGTCGCCGGCCTGGCCGAACCAGTCGAGCGCCTTGACCGGCCCGCTGTCCTTGTAGGGCCTGAACAGCCGGCCCGTGCGGCGGTCGATCGCGAGCAGGGGCTCGGCGGCCCTGGCCTTGGTTCCCATGCCCCGAAAACCGCCGCCGCGGCGGTTTGTGCCCCGCTGTCGAGACACCACGCGCGGAACCATTGCCGGCCGGTCGCATTGGCTTGCGGTGACCGGAGCCGCCGTAGCGAGGCGCGCCGGGTCCGCATCCCTGTCAAAACAGGAGGCTTTATGAAGAAACTGCTCTTGACCAGCGCGCTCGGCGCGGCAGTCCTGACGCTGGCGGCCTGCGGCGACGGCGCCGATGACGCCGCGACCGACGACACGGCGGTCGTCGACGAGGCGGCCACCGTTGACACCGGCGCGGCCACCACCGCCTCGGCCGACTGGCCGGCCGGCACCCGCATCGTCGAGGAAGGCGGAGTCACCTACCGGGTCGATCCGGGCGGCACACGCGTCGCGATCGACGACGGCAGCTGGCGCATCGTCACCGAGGATGGCGTGCGCTACCGGGTCGACGAAGGCGGCACCCGCATCCGCATCGACGATGACGGCCTCGACCTCGACGGCGTGGCGACCGGGCCCGACATCCCGGGCGTCGACGTCGATGTCGGCGAGAACGACCAGGGCAACCTCGACGTCGACGTCAGCACCGACGGCACCGACGCCGACTGACCGTCGCGCAGCCGGGCAAGCGGGGCCGGAGACCTCCACCGGTTTCCGGCCCCTTTGCGCGTCGGCTGTAGGGCATTGACTTGGTTAACCAAAGGTAGGCACCCTCGTCTCACGCTGGGACTCGGCGTTGTTTCCGACTGGCGCGTCCAGAGCAGGCGAATAGGCCAGCGGACCTCATGGGATGGAGGAAGCAATGAAGAAGCATCTTCTGGTAGCCGCAGTGGCTTGCGGCGTCTTCGGCATGATCGGCACGACCTCGGCCGTCACGGCGGCTCCAAACGGGAACGGCTACGGCTACTGGGCCGGGCGGCTGTGCGATCATGTCGGCCCGACGACCGCCGGATTCACTTATTGGGAAAGCCGCGGCTATGCCAGCCGGGGCGCGTGCGTGAAGGCCGAAGGCCAGTCGCTGGCGCGCGGCGAGTGGGATCCCGACACCCTCGATCCGATCGCCTATCCGATCTGACCGGGCGCGCCTGATGGCGGCCTGATGCGAAGCCCGCCGCCGTTTCGCGGCGGGGTGCTGAGAAGGGGCACACCGCGCCCGTCCGTCCCGTGCTCCCACGGCCTAATCGCTGCGCCTTTCTGCTGGCCATCGTCATCATCACCTGAATTTCGGGCGCGGCAAGCGCCGATGGGTCGCACCATTTCACACCAACGTCGAATGGGGGACTTATGTCGAGATTGATCAGGAACATCACGTTCGTCACCGCCGGCTCGATCGCCATCGGGATCGCCGCCACCGCCGCCACCGCGCAGGAAATCCCGGTCAGTTGCCGCGGCGACGTCACCGAGGACACCATCGAATGCGGCGACGGCGCCAACACCGGCGACAACGACGCGACCGCGTATGGCGACGGCGCCGTGGCGAGCGATGAGTATTCGACAGCGGTGGGCTCCGGAACGACCGCCGGGGGGATCGATTCCACAGCCATCGGCAGCGGCAACCCGGCGGGCGGTAGCGGCACGCGCCCGACCATCGCCGATGCCGGGTTCAGCACCGCCGTCGGCACCGGGAACCAGGTCGCCGCGGGCGCGACCGGGGGCACGGCCGTCGGGGACCGCAACACCGTCGAGGCCGCGGGGAGCTTTTCCTCGGCCTTCGGCGCCTTCAACACGACCAGCGCCAGCGGCGCCATTGCGATAGGCAACGGCAACAGGGCCAGCGCCGTGAGCGCCACCGCCATCGGCAACGGCGCCGACGCGACGGGCGAGGATTCGATCGCGCTGGGCACGGTCGCCCTAGCCGACGGGGACGGCGGCATCGCGATCGGCGCTGTCAGCACGGCCACTGCGGTGAACTCGGTCGCAATCGGCACAGCCGCCACCACCGAAAGCGCCAACGCGGCGTCGACCGGCGCCTCTGTGGCGATCGGCAACCTGGCGGAAGCTAGCGACGAGGATACCGTCGCGATCGGCGATCAGGCCATCGCCTCGGGCTTCCATTCGTCCGCAGTCGGCGGCGAATCGGACGCCACCGGCATCGGCGCCCAGGCGTTCGGCTGGCAGGCGCTGGCGAGCGGCGACCGCGCGACCGCCATCGGCCGCCAGACGCAAGCGACCGGCGTCGGCTCCGTCGCGCTCGGCGACAACGCCGATGCGACCGCCGCGGCTGCCACCGCCCTCGGCAACCTCGCGGTTGCCTCGGCGGCCAACGCCACCGCGGTCGGCCAGGGCGCCACCGCCTCGTTCGCCGGCTCGACGGCGGTCGGCAGCGGCGCGGCGACCACGGCGGCCAACCAGGTCACGCTCGGCGGCACCGGCAGCTCGGTCCGCGTCGGCGACATCGCCGCCAGCAGCTCGGCGCAGACCGGGACGCTGAGCTACGTCACCGTCGACGCCAACGGCACGCTCGGGCGCGGCACCGGCCCGGACCTGAGCGGCATCGCCGCGCTGCAGGCGGCGCAAGCCGCGCTGGCGACGACGCAGACCGCGCAAGGCATGCAGATCGACACGCTGTTCGACTTGTCCGACCTCAACCGGCGCGACATCGACCGGGCGACCGAGGGCGTGGCGATGGCGCTGGCGATGGAATCGCCGGGCCTTCCCGCCGGGGCGAACTTCGCCATCGCCGGCGGCTTCGGCTACTACAACGACCGCACCGCCGGAACGGCCTCGTTCACCGCCCGGATCGGCGACATGTCGGCGCTCTCGGCAGGCGTCGGCATCGGGCTCAACAGCGGCGAGGTCGGCGCCCGCGCGGGCTTCCAGCACGCGTGGTGACGGGCGGCTCGCCCAGCCCTAGGCCGGGGCCTCGTGCCCCGGCCCGGTTCGTTTGCGCGGCGCTGGCGCTGGCGGCGCTGGCGCAGCCGGGCGGCGCGGCTTTGGCCCAGGCGCCGCCGGCCGCCGCGGCGCCCGCCCTGCCGGTGCCGGACGAGGCGACCAGCCTGAAAATGCTGTGGAGCGCTATGGCGGCGGTCGATCACGCCAACCGCACCGGCAACTATTCGGTGCTGCGCGATCTCGGCTCGCCGGCGTTCCAGGCCAACAACAACGCCGCCAACCTCGCCGCGATCTTCGCCGGGCTGCGCGGGCAGGACGTCGACCTGTCGGCCACGCTGCTGGCGACCCCGGCGTGGGACATCGCCCCGACGATGATCCAGCCGCGCATGTTGCGCATGCGCGGGCGCTTCGCGCTGCGCCCGGCGGGGATCGCCTTCGACTTGCTGTTCACCTGGGACAGCGCGTGGCGGATCGAGGGCATCGCGGTCCAGGCCCTGCCCGACACCGCCGCCGCGCCGGGCCGCTAGGCGCCAGCGGGGCCGGCGGTCACGACTCGGGCGGATCGGACAGCAGGTCCATCAGGTGGCGCGCGGCCTCGCGGTCGGCCGGGTCCTCGAAGGCCACATCGAGGTCGGGCGCCTGCCCGAGCAAGTGCAGCAGCGACCACAACGCGAACCGCCGCCCGCGCTCGCGCTCGAGCCCGAAATCGACGCGCAGCCGCTCAAGTCCCGCCGCCTGCACCGCCGGCGAGGCCGCGGCGAGGTCGGACGTGCCGAAATAACGCTGAAGGAGATCGTCGAAGTCCACGGCTAGGGCTGCCCGATCCCCGGGCCGATCGGCCATCCGCTGAGGTCGAGCTCGGGCGGCAGCAGCCGGATGAACGCCTGCACCCTGTGGATCTGACCGTCGTAGACCTTGAACGCCTTCCACGCCGTCAAGCGCGCCGAGCCCGGCCCGCTCGCGCGCCGCGACAGGCACATCATGATGAGGCCCATGCGCTCGTCGACCACGGCTCCACCCCGTCCTCGGTGCCGCGCAAGTTGCCGGCGACCGCCAGCTGGCCGGCGTCATGCTCGACCAGCGCGTCGAGGACCTCGGTGACCTTGCCGCGCAGGCACTCGCGGTCGCAGGCCGGCGTTGAAACCTGCTGCGCGGCGGCCGGCTGCGCGGCGAGCGCGGCCGACGCAAGGATCACACCCAGCGCGAGGGCAATCCTCAAGGAGCCGACCTGCTGACGTTGAGGCTTGCTCCCGCCGCAAAGGCACCACCGGGGCCCGGGCCCACGGTGCTGACGCCTGCACCGGGCCGACCGAGAGTCACCGTTGCGCCGGCGGAGTTGTCGACCACCAGCTTGACCCACAGGCTGTTGTCGTCCTTGAACCACGACGTGGACGGGGCGGCGCGCAGCGCGTCAAGGCTGGTTTGCGGCTCGCCGCCGGCGGTGGTGGTGAACCCGGGAAGCTGGAAGATCACCCACGAGCCGTTATCCATTTCGTTCAGCGACAGGGTCAGGTCCTTGCGGGCGGTCTCGACCCTTACCTCGGCGCCGCTGCGGATCGTGGCTTGCCCGGTGTATTCCCAGCGCCGGCCGTTGCGGCTGAGCATCACCGGATCGGTGATCGGCTCGCCGCCGAAGCCGAAATTGCCGCCGACGGCGAAGTGCCCGAAGTCGCCCCGGCACACGGCGGCGTGCCAGTCGGGCTTGATCTGGCAGGCCTCGTCGTCGGAGGCGATGCCGTTGTCGAGGACGATGTAGGAATCGGGCACGCCGCCGACCGAGCCGTCCTTGTCGTGGATCGCCGCGCCGCGCCAGGCATTCTGCCGGCCGAAATCGGACGCCCAGGCGCGCACGACCGGCGGGAAATCGACGGGCTGGGAATTGACGAACTTCGCGCCCTCGATGGCGTTCTCGCTGCTCATCCCGAAGCTGGTGTACATCAGATACGAGACCGCCGCCGCATCGCGCGTGGCGTTGGGCGCGAAGTTCACGAACGTGGTGTCCACCACGTCGTGACGCATGTCGTAATACTCGTAGCCGCGGATCGGGAAGTCCGCGATGCTGTTTGGCCGGGTGCGCCCGTAGGCGATTTCCGCCGGGGTCCGCGGATTACCGATATTGTCGCTCTCGCCGACGAAGATCGAATCGACGACCCGCGAGGTATAGGGCGCGCGGCCGACAGCCGAGGCGGCGTGGGTGAAGCCGACCGCGTTGTCGGCGACCCTGAGATTTTTGAACAGGTGCAGCTCGCCGCGGCCCCACACGGCGCCGTGCCGGTTCTTGTAGGCGGTGAAGTTCTCGAACACCGAACCCTTCGGCTCGCTGTTGGGATCGGTCGGGTCGGAAAAGGCGAAGTGGTAGTTGCTGCCGCCGACGCTGAACTTGCCGTCGGGCCGCGGGCCGCGGTCGAACATGAACCCGTCGAAATTCGAATGGGCGGTATTGCCGCTGAACTCGCGCACCGCGGTCCGGCGCGGCCAGATATTGGCGCTGGCCTCGTTGGCTTCGTGCGCGCCGGTCGGATGCTCGGGCAAGGCGAACCAGAAGCCGACCTCGTCGGAACCCGCGGCGACGTTGTCGCGGTAGATGTTGTCCGGATTGGTGATCCAGAACGACGACGCGGTGTTGTCGGATGGGATCAGGATGTTCCCCGAGCTCTGGCCGGCCGCCGAAGCCGCCAGCGAGGGCCGCGTTGCAGTCGGGCCGAGGTTGGTCGGTTCGCACGGCAGGGTCGGATGGCACTTGGTCTGGATCGCCAGGTTGCGGATGAACTGGTTGCCGTGCTCGACAGCGTCCTCGAGGAAGAAGCAGTGGCCGACGGTGTTGAAGGTGACGTTGTTCTCGATCCGCAGGTTGTTGGTGCCGTGGACCGTGACGCAGCGGCTGTAGGTGTCGTGGATCGACGAGTTCTCCAAATACTGGCCTTGGCCTTCGCCGAGGATGTGCCAGTGGATCGGGTAGCGGGCGAGTTCCAGATGTTGACCCATGCGCGACAGCTCGACGCCCGAGACGAACATCTTCGACCCGGCCATCGCCATGATGTGCCCGCCGAAGTACGAACGGGCCGCGTCCTCCGACGCCTGGATGCGGATGTTGCGCGAGAGCAGGCCGACCTCGCCGCGCTCGTCGACGCCGTAGGTGATCTGGCCGAAGTGCATGTATTCGAGCGCGCGATCGAGCGTGATCGTGTTGCCCCGGATGGCGGCGACGGTCCGCTGTTCGGCCTGCCGGGGGTCGAAGTCGGTTGAGGCGAGGACGATTTCGTCGCCGGCGCGCCAGCCGCTGGCATCGAGAACTTCGATCTGGGTGCTGCCGGCCTGGGCGGTCTTCGCCAGCTTGGTCCACGTGTGCTCGCGGTCGCCATGCAGGTTGAGAGTGCCGCCCGTGAGCAGAATCCCGCGGTCGCCCATCGTATTGATATCTTCGTTCGGGACGGTGTCGGTCAGGGTGATGGTCGCGTCGTGTCTGAAGGGCCTCGCCTCGCTGCCGATCGCCAGCTCGCCGCCGCGCAGGTAGATCCATTCGGTCTCGAGCCCGACATCGCGATCGTCGGCAAAGCTGAGCTTGCCGTCGATGGTCAGGCTGCGCAGCGCCGGTGGATCGACGTCGAGGACGATGTCCCGGTCCGCGCCGATGGTCACGGCATCGCCTTCACCCGGCACCTGGCCCTCGGGCCAGGCGGCGGGATCGGACCAGCGCATCGTCGTGACCGCGGCAGGCCGCGCGTTCGCGCCCGCCTCCGCATGGGTGTGGCTGTCCTGGGCGGCAGCGGCCCCCGCGCCGAGCAACAAAGCTACCGGAAGAAGCAAGGCACAGAGCTTGCGCATGACGTTAATCCCCTCGGCCGGGACCCGCGGTCCCTTGTATCATGAACCTCGACTAGTTCGCGGCGACCTGCGGCGCCAGGCTGGCCCCGCCTTGGGCCTTGCTGACGTCGAGGCGGGCTCCCACCGGCAAGACGCGGGCAGCGAGACCGGGTGGCGCATTGCTTCCGGGCGAAACCGTCAGGCCGGCGGCGTTGTCGACGACGAGCTTGGCCCACAGCGTGCCGTTCGTGCTGTACCACGAGGTCTCGCCGGCCGCGCGCAGCCCCTCCAGGCTCGATTGTTCCACGCCCCCCGTGGCGGCTGCGAAGCCGGGAAGCTCCAGGATCACCGACGAGCCGTCGTCCATTTCCGTCAGCGACACGGCCAGCGTGTCCCGCGCCGTCTCGACCCGCACCTCGGCGCCGCTGCCGATCGTGGTCTCCCCGGTGTATTCGAACCGCCGGCCGTTGCGCTGAAGGATGATCGGATCGGTGATGGGGCCGCTGTCGAACCCGCTGAAATTGCCGGCGATGCTGAAGCGGCCCATGTCCCCCGGGCAGACCGCCGCGTTCCAGCTCGCCTTGATCTCGCAAGCTTGTTCATCGGAGGCGATGCCGTTGTCGATGACGATGTAGGCGCCCGGAATTCCCCCGACCGAGCCGTCGAGGTCGCGGAACGCCGCGCTCCGGTAGGCGGCGCTGCGGCCGTAGTCCGACGCCCAGCGGCGCTGGACCGGGGGGAAGCTGACCGGCTTGGCGTTGACGAACGTCAGGCCCTCGACCGAGTTCGAGGTGCTCATGCCGAAGCTGGTGAACAGCAGGTACGACAGCGCGCCCGCATCGCGCAGCGCGTTGGGCACGTAGTTCACGAACGTGGTGTTCTCCACCTCGTGGTGGAAATCGTAGTACTCGTAGCCGCGGATCGGGAAATCGGCGGATGCGGCCGGCAGGCTGCGGCCGTAGGCGATCTCCTCGGGCGTGCGCGGGTTGCCGATGTTGTCGCTCTCCCCGACGAACAGCGAGTCGACGACGCGCGAGGTGAACGGCGCGATCCCGGGAGCACCGGACGCATGGGTGAAGCCGATCGCGTTGTCGGCCAGCTTCAGATTGGAATAGAGGTGCATCTCGCCGCGGCCCCAGATGGCGCCGTTGCGGTTCTTGTAGCCGGTGAAATTGTCGAACACCGACACCACCAGCCCGCTCTTCGTATCGGCCGGATCGGCGTAGCTGATGAGGTTGGGGCCGGCGATGCCGAACTTGCCGTCGGGCCGGGGGCCGCGGTCGAGCACCATGCCATCGAAGGTGGAGTGGGCGGTATTGCCGCTAAATTCGCGCACACGGGTCCGTCCGGGCCAGGTCCGGGCGCTGATCTCGGTGCCTTCGAACTGGC
Source organism: Croceibacterium sp. (assembly GCA_035626815.1). Classification (GTDB taxonomy): domain Bacteria; phylum Pseudomonadota; class Alphaproteobacteria; order Sphingomonadales; family Sphingomonadaceae; genus Croceibacterium_A. The sequence continues at coordinate 5,471 of DASPMY010000012.1, read as the reverse complement.
CCGTCGGGTGCGTCGGCAAGGCGAACCAGAAGCCGATCTGGTCGGAGCCGGCGGCGACGTTGTCGCGGTAGACATTGTCCGGGTTGGTGATCCAGAACGTGGCCACGGTGTTGTCCGACGGGATCAGGATATGCTCGGAATCCTGGCCCCTGGTCGACTGATGAGCGAGCACGAGGTTGGTCGGCTCGCACGGCAGCGTCGGATGGCACTTGGTCATGATCCCGAGGTTGCGGACGAACTGGTTGCCGGTCTCGACCGCGTCCTCGAGGAAGAAGCAGTGGCCGACGGTGTTGAAGGTCACGTTGTTCTCGACCCGAACGTTGTCGGTGCCGTGGACGGTGACGCAGCGGCTGTAGGTGTCGTGGATCGAGGAGTTCTCGATGTACTGCCCCTGCCCGTCGCCGCCGAGATGCCAGTGCATCGGGTAGCGGGCCAGCGTCAGGTGCTGCCCCATGCGCGACAGCTCGACGCCCGACAGGTACACCTTGGAGCCGGACATCGCCATGATGTGCCCGCCGAAGTACGAGCTCGCCGCGTCGTCCGACGCCCGGATGCGGATGTTGCGCGTCAGCAGGCCGACCTCGCCGCGCTCGTCGACCCCGAAGGTGATCGCGCCGAAGTGCATGAACTCGAGCGGCCGGTCGAGCACGAGCGCGTTGCCGTCGACGGCGGCGATGGTGCGCTTCTCGGCCTGCCGCGGATCGAAGTCGGTCGAGGCGAGAACGATCTCGTCGCCGGCGCGCCAGCCGCGCGCGTCGAGCACCTCGATCCGGCGGCTGCCGGCCTCGGCGGTCCGGGCGAGCTTGGTCCAGCTGTGCTCGCGGTCGCCGTGGAGGCTCAGCGTGCCGCCCATCGACATGATCCCGCGGTCGCCCATGGTGTTGATCTCTTCGCCCGGGACGGTGTCGGTCAGCGTGATCGTCGCCTGGCGGGTGTGCGGAGCGGCAGCGCTGCCGATGGCGAGCGCGCCGCCGCGCAAGTAGATCCACTCGGTCTCGAGCCCGATGTCGAGCGCGTCCGAGAAGCTCAGCTTGCCGTCGATCGTCAGGCTGCGCAGCGCCGGCGGATCGACGTCGAGGACGACCTCAGTGTCGCGCGCGATCGTCACCGCGTCGCCGGCGCGCGGCACCCGGCCCTCGGGCCAGGCGGCCGGGTCGGACCACAGCACCCGCCGCAGCGAGGCCGGCGGCGCTTCCGGCGCGGCGTCGGCATGGACGTGGCTGTCTTGCGCGGCGGCCGTTCCGGCGCCGAGCCCGAGGGCCGCGGGAAGCAGCAACGACAGAAGCAGCCGGGCCGGCAAGCGCATGACAGTCGATCCCCTCGCACGGGACCGGCGAATCCGCGCGTCCCGTGTTCGAGGATGACTTTGTCCCGAATGGGCCGCTTTGCCAAGCAGGATTGGGCGCGCGGCGGAATCGCCCGGGGAAACTCGCCCCCTCGTCAGCCCGGCGAGCGGGGGATTCCACCGGGCGGTGTCACGATCGCGGGCTCACGCTGTGACCCTGTCCGGCGCCGAGCGCATCGACCAGCGCCAGCGCCGCGCAGGGCTCTTGCCCGCCCCGAGCCGCGATCCGGCCGCGGAACAGGATCAACCGCACCGGGCCCCAGGGTCGCACAAGAGATGTGGCGAGCGGGACGTGTCACCATCCGCACCGGCATCCCGAGCGCCGCGTCCCACGCCGCCGCGAAGCTCTCGGCGCCGGGCAGCGCGTGGAGGCGATAAGCGCTCTTGCGGCCCATCCCGACCGCCTCGCACGCGCCGATCGCCGAGCCGGTCTCGGCCAGCATGCCCAGTCGGCCTGTCGCTCGACGGTCCACCCCCTTCGACTGCCTGCAAGGCAGGCGCTCAGGGTAAACTGGCGGATGCGGGTCGGGACCGGATAGAACGCGGGGACGCGGAGGCGCCGGTAGGCGCGGCGGGCGGGAGGCGGGGAGGGCGTCATCCGGCAGGATGAAGCAGATTGAGGCCGTGTAGGAAAATGGCTTTTTGGGGGCTTTCGGGACTGGTTTATGAGTTTAGTGCCGTGTTCGGGACTCTCGTCGTAGCGCCGGAAATCTCGAGCGCGTCATCCGCTTCGCTGGTCAGCACGCATGAAATGGACCGCATTGCTGCTAATATCCGCCGCTAGCTCTTCGGCCTTGTCCTCTAGGCACCCGCTTGCTCCAGCAGCCGCTGCTTTGCGTCCTCGATCTTGCCGGCCCCCGGACCGTCCCACGCATCCACGTCGTGTGTTGCAGTGCCGCTGTCGCCTTCGCCGAGCTTGTAGGGGTTCATGTGGCTCCAGTAATGCTCGACATAGAAGCGATCTGCGTCGCTATCGTAGCAAAGCGTCCAGAAATCTTCAGTCTCGGCAAGTGAGCCCTTCACCCGCTGCGCTATCTCTTCACGGTAAATTGGCACCGTCGTCTCCATGCTTCACGATAAGTATATAAGATTGGCGGGCGGGTTGCGATAGGCGGAGGCGGTCAGATCGAGAGCGCAATCCCGGCGAGTGGCGGGCGTCATCCGGCAGGATGAAACAAGTTGGGCGCGTGTAGGAAATGGCGTTTGATGGTGTCGGGGGAGCTACAGCCGGAATTCAGGTATTTACCGCCGGAATCATGGTCGGTGGAAAACGCCACAAGCTCGTTGCCAACCAAGCCTATTAGTGGAACATATGCAGAATCTGCAGGAGGTCCACATGACCACAACGAAGATCGGAGAAATCAGTATCGGCTGCGGGGCATGCGGCTCCGACGAAGTGAAGTATGATCCGAGTCTTGGTGACGACGCTAAAATCACCTGCGCAAGCTGCGATGCCTATCTCGGCACGCTGGGGGGCTTTCGATCTCTGGCCTTTTCTGAGGCCTCGGAGCGAATGCCTGAAATCAGCGCGGCAGTGAAGAAGGCACTAGGGCTATAGGTCCTTGACCAACTCGACTGATCGCAAGAGCCATATCGTCGATATTGAAGCTCTCCCCCAAAACTTCCCAACGCATTTACACGACGCGCTATTCTGGGAGGAACTTGGTCGCATGGTCGCGACCTTTGGCTTTCTCGAGGAGACGCTTGGCAAGGCGATATTCGCATTCACAGCGACAACGGAATACTCCGAGGAGGCTGTCTCTCAGGCTTTGGAAAAATGGCAGGGCCAACTCGAAAAGGCGCTCACCGACGCCCTCGGCGGAAAGATTGCCGCCTACGAGAAGGCCGTGAAGGCGCACGGCGGTCTCGAGATGGAAAACTTCGATGAACTGATCCAGGACCTTCGCGCCGCAAAGCAGGTTCGAGATGCAATTTGCCATGGCTCTTGGCGGCCGCCGGATTCAGGTGGCGCATCACGAGCTCATTTTGTCGACCGGAAGGTTCGGCGCTTTGAGACTCCGGTTGACGTGGGGTTCTTCCAGCAAACGCGACGGCATGTGGCGGGGCTCGCCGCATCCGTAGTTAGCACCGTAACGAGCTTGGGGTGGCAATTTCCCGGCTCGGGTGGACCGGGCGAGCCAATCTGGAAGTTCAGGAGGGCCTGAATGTCTGACTCCAAATGGATCGGCCAATTTAATGGCTCGCGCGTCGGCAACCTGTTTTGGCGAGAGAGTGAGGACGGTTCTGGCGAGCTAACGGTTGGCCAGAGTGACGGTAATGTGCTGACCTTGGAAACGCGTCACGATGCGGGAGATCCGAAACGTTTCGTGCTCACGGGAAAGGCTCCCGACAACAGCACACAAACGGTCGGCTATCTTGAACTGGAAGACGCTAGCCAAAGCCATCGCGTCGGAACGTGGCGATTAACCGATCGCTCGACCGGCACGTTTGAAGTCGTTCTAAAAGAGTTTGGTGGATCGACGTCCGCTAGTCCAATCGAGCAATCCCAGCTCCTTATCGCGAACAAGGAAGTGCCGCTTGGAGCGATTACGCTGTATCGAACCGATCTAAGCCGCATCATCTCGGAACTCGAAAGCTATTTTGACGGGCCGGTCACGGTCGTCATCCGCGCAAAAGAGTCTGAGCAGGTGATGGTGAGGAACGTTGCGGAATATCTCGCACGGGGCGATTTGCCCGATATGGTCAAAGAGTTGACCCTCGCGGTCGAGAAGGAGGCCACTCACGGTCTAAAAAAGATCGTGACGATAACCCTCAGTGACGATCTCGATAGCAAGATCGCTGTGTCTTCGCCAGACGAGCTGTGGACCGAGGCGGTAGCTCAGCGACTGAGCCGTTTCTTAGAGCAATTCACTAGCACATTCACTGGGTTCCTTCGGCGTCATGGACTGAACGTGAATTTCTTCATGTTTTTAGGGCTGTTGATCGCGCTTCCAGAATTCGAATTGGCCGACAGAATAATTATTGTGCTTCTTGCTATCGGCCTAATGCTTGTGATTGTCCGCTCGCACAAGCTAGTACCATTTGCACGTATCTATCTAGACCCCGACCGGGTGAGGCGGCCCTACGCTAAGGAACTTCCGAGCGCGATTCTTGGCGTAGTAGCTGCATTGGCGATATCGGCGTTCACGGCGCTACCGAAGATCACAGGTTGGATCAGCAAGGCTGCCGAGTGGCTCGCTAGTGCGCTTGCGAATTAGAAGCAGTCGTCCGCCGGATACGGGCGATTCCGCTCATCCAATGTGTGTCGTTTTTTTAGGCCAGCGCACATTTACGGACTTTACTGCGGCCTCCCAGCCAGCAAATCCTCCACCACGCCCGGGTCCGCCAGCGTGCTCGTGTCCCCCAAATTCCCCACATCGTTCTCCGCGATCTTGCGCAAAATCCGGCGCATGATCTTGCCGCTGCGGGTCTTGGGCAGCGCCGGGGCGAACTGGAGGACGTCGGGGGTGGCGATCGGGCCGATTTCCTTGCGCACCCATTGCACCAGCTCGGCGCGCAGCGCATCGCTGTCCTGCGTGCCCGCAACGGTGGTGACGTAGGCGTAGATGCCCTGGCCCTTGATGGCGTGCGGCATGCCGACCACCGCGGCCTCCGCCACCTTGTCGTGCAGCACCAGCGCGCTCTCGACCTCGGCGGTGCCCATGCGGTGGCCGGAGACGTTGATCACGTCGTCGATGCGGCCGGTGATCCAGTAGTAGCCGTCGGCGTCGCGGCGGCAGCCGTCGCCGGTGAAGTACTTGCCCGGGAACGTGCTGAAGTAGGTCTGGAAGAAGCGCTCGTGGTCGCCGTAGACGGTGCGCATCTGGCCGGGCCAGGAGTCGGCGATGACCAGCGCGCCTTCGCACGGGCCTTCGAGCACGGTGCCGTCGCCGTCGACGATCTCGGGCCGGACGCCGAACATCGGCGTGCTGGCGCTGCCGGGCTTGAGGTCGGTCGCGCCGGGCAAGGGGGTGATCATGTGCCCGCCGGTCTCGGTCTGCCACCAGGTGTCGACGATCGGGCAGCGTCCGCTCCCGACCACCTCATAATACCATTCCCACGCCTCGGGGTTGATCGGTTCGCCCACCGATCCCAGCAGCCGGAGGCTCGAACGGTCGGTGCGCGT
>DASPMY010000011.1:0-66607 GCA_035626815.1 Croceibacterium sp. | reverse complement strand
TGGGATACGATGTACGGGGAGGGCTGCAACGACACCCTGTATGGCGGGCTGGCGACCGACCTTCTTTACAGCGGAACCGGGGACGATCGGCTCTACGGCGAAGCGGGCGAGGACGACTTCTACTTCGGCGCCAACCTGTCCGCCGGCGATACCGCCGACGGCGGAACCGGGATCCTCGACACGCTGTGGCTGCAGGGAAACTACGGGACGTTCGGGCCGGCCGCGGTACCGTTCGCGTTCGCGGCAAGCCACCTCGTCAATGTCGAGCAGCTCCTGCTGCTGCCGGGCAACAACACCCGCTTCGGCGACATGGCCGGCAACAGCTACAGCTATAACCTGGCCACGGTGGACGCGAATGTTGCCGCCAATCAGCGGCTGGGCGTCTACTTCAATACCCTGCGCGCCGCCGAGAGCGTCATCTTCAACGGTGCGGCGGAAACCGACGGTTCCTTCGCCATCAGCGGCAGCGTCGCCAAGGACGTCTTGTCGGGGGGACAGAAGGACGACGAAATCCGCGGCGGCGGCGGACACGACGTCGTTCACGGGCTTGGCGGGAATGACCTGATCTACGCCGGCGGCGGCCACGACAGGCTGTACGGGGAAGACGGCATCGACACTGTCTACGCGGGAGGCGGCGAAGATGCGGTGTACGGCGGGGCAGGCAATGACGTCCTGCACGGCGGCGAGGCCAACGATCTGCTTGACGCCGGGACCGGGACGGACGCGCTCTACGGCGACGCTGGGAACGACAGCTTTTACTTCGGCGCGAACCTGTCCGCCGGCGATGTGGTCGACGGCGGAACGGGAACACGCGACGCGTTGTGGCTCCAGGGGATCTACACAGCCGCCAATGCGGTGACGTTCGGGGCGAGTCAGCTGCTCGGCATTGAATGGGTGCACGTGCTCAGTGGGGCGGATACCCGCTTTGGCGGCAGCGGCCCGGCGACTCGCTACAACCTGACCATGAACGAGGCGAACGTTGCCGCGGGGCAAACCCTGGCGATCGTCGGCCGAGACTTGTCCGCCAGTGAACCGCTGCTGTTCAACGGCACGGCCGAGACCAACGGGCAGTTCTCCATCGTGGGCGGGGCCGGCGACGACACCCTCACCGGCGGCGCGGGGAACGACTGGATCCTTGGTGGCCTCGGGATCGACACCTTGCGCGGGGGTTCCGGCAACGACATCTTCGTCTACTCCGATGCGAGGCAATCACGCGATGGTGCTTTCGATTACGTGCGTGACTTCGAGACCGAGCAGGACAAGATCGACCTGTCGCTGATCGATGCCATCGCGGGCACTCCCGGAGACGATGCGTTCAACTATGTCGGCATCAACAATTTCACCGGTGCGCCGGGGGAACTGTCTCTGCAGGGCGGCGGAAGCGGCTCCTGGTATTTGGTCGGCAGCATCGATGGCGTTCTGAACGAGTTCGGAAGCCAGTATGACATCATTATGGCGGTTGGCGACGGGCAAACCCCCGCGCCGCTGACGGTAGCCGACCTGATCCTGTAAGGCGTCACAGGTCCAGGCTGACTTTTCGGGCCAACCTGACATGCCGATCGACCATGAGTGGCCAAGTCCTCAAGCGCGATGAGCCGGCCGCGTTTCGGACCACGGTGTAACCGCGGACTGAGGGCCGCTTTCCATCGGTAGCCGCCGCTCGCCGTCGCTTTTCGCTTTCCTACACGCCTTGGCCTCGTCCACCCTGCCGCCATGGCCGAATCCAACACCTCCGGCTGGCCCCCTTACGCGCGGGTGCCGCCGTTCCTGCCGGTGCCGCTGCGCGCTCGCGCCGACGGGTGGACGCCCGAGCGGCAGGCGCGGTTCATTGGCTTCCTCGCCGAGACCGGCTCGGTCGCCGCGGCGGCGCGGCGCGTGGGCATGAGCCGCGAAAGCGCGCATCGGCTGCGGCGGCGTCCGCACGCCGCTAGCTTCGCCCATGCCTGGGAGGCGATCGTGGCCTTGCGCGGCGGCGGCCCACTCCACCATCGGAAGATCACGGCCGAAGAGCTCGCGGAGCTCGCCTTCCACGGCCCGTTCCACATCCTGATCCGCCGGCAACGGTTTGTCAGAACCTGGCGCAAGCCCAGCACTTCGGCGCTCCTGCGCCATCTGCGGCGGCTCGAGGCGCGCGCCGCGCCGGGCGGGTGGGACCGATGAAACGGCCGCCGCGGCATGCCACTCTTGCGCGGCTTTCGTGTGCACATCGGCCCCGCCATGCCCGCCGCGGCGCGGGGGAAAGCCCGCCATGACGATGCGCCGCGATTCGCCGTGGCTGGCGCTGATCCTGCTGGCCGCGATCGGCACCGTCGGGTTCATCGACCGCATTGTGGTCAACGTGCTGGTCGAGCCGATCAAGGGCGAGTTCGCGCTCACCGACACCCAGGTCTCGCTGATGGCGACGGCCTTCACCGTGCTCAACATCGGCGCCGGACTGATCGTCGCGCGCTTCGCCGAGCGGGGACGGCGGCTGGCGCTGATCTCGGTGGGGACGCTGCTGTGGTCGGTGGCGACCGCGGCGTGCGGCTGGGCGGCGAGCTGGGCGCAGCTGCTGGCGGCGCGGATGGGCGTCGGGCTCGGCGAGGCGATCGGGCTGCCGAGCAACCAGTCGGTGGTCTCGGACTACTTCCCGCCCAACCGGCGCGGGCTGGCGATCTCGGTGCTGATGCTGGCGCCGCCGATCGGGGCGTTCATCGGTTTCGTCGGCGGCGGGTGGATCGCGCAGGAGTTCGACTGGCGCTCCACCTTCCTGATCGCGGCGCTGCCCGGCCTCGTCCTCGGCGTGGCGGCGTGGCTGTTCATCGCCGAGCCGCGGCGCGGGCGGCACGACGCCGTGGCGGGGGCGGCGGTGCCGCCGATGACCGAGGTGCTGCGCCGCCTGTTCGCTCTGCCGAGCGCGCGCCACCTGGTGATCGGCTCGGGGCTGGCGGCGATGCTCGGGTTCGCCCTCAACTACTTCTTCACCTCGCTGATGATCCGCAAGTTCGCGCTCGGCCTTGCCGAGGCCGGGCTCTATTCGGGCCTGATCGCCAGCCTGCCGGCGGCGCTCTCGGTGCTCGGCAGCGGCTGGCTGGCGGACCGGCTGAGCGCCAAAGGAGGCCCCGCCACCTACGCGCTGATCCCGGCGGTGTGCCTACTCGTCGGCGGGCCGCTCTACGGGCTGGCCATCACTCGCGACAGCCTGCCGTTGCTGCTCGCGCTGATCAGCGTGACGGCGTTCCTCACGTTCGGCTACCTCGGCGTGACTTACGCGGCGCTGCAGAACCTTATGCACCCGCGCATGCGCGTGTCGGCCTTCGCGGTCCTCAACGTCGTCTACGGCGTGGCGAGCGCGCTCGGCCCGATGCTGCTCGGGGCCCTCAGCGACCGCCTGGCACTGTCGTACGGCCCGGCCCAGGGCCTGGCGCTGGCGATGGCGATCGGGGGCGCGCTCTACGTGTGGGCGGGTTGGCACTACCTCCTTGCGGCGCGGCGGCTCGGGCGCGATTCGGCCGCGGTCCACGGCACCGCTTGACATTCCGCCCCTGACTGGTATTTCTGTAATAACAGAAACAGGAGCCGGGTCGTGGCCGCCCTCACCCAAATCCCGGAAGCCGAGGCGTTCATCCTCCACTGGGGCGAGATGGGCAGCCAGTGGGGCGTCAACCGCTCGGTCGCCCAGGTCCACGCGCTGCTCTACCTGTCGGACCGGCCGCTCCACGCCGAAGATATCGTCGACGCGCTCGGCCTGGCCCGCTCGAACGTCTCGACCGCGCTGCGCGAGCTGCAGGGCTACGAGATCGTCCGCCGGACCCACGTCAAAGGCGACCGGCGCGACCACTTCGTCGCCGAAACCGATCCGTGGGACCTGCTGATGAAGATCGCCGCGGAGCGCAAGCGGCGCGAGATCAATCCCACGGTGATATTGCTCGGCGAGCTCGCCGAACGGCTCGAGGGCCGCCGGGACGTGCCCGAGCACATCCGCCAGCGGATCGGCCGCATGCACCAGTTCATCGGCACGCTCACCGCGTGGTACGAGGACATCCGCCGCGTGCCCAAGCCGACGCTGGTCGCCCTGATGAAGCTCGGCGCCCGCGTCGCCCGGTTCGTGCCGGTGCGCGGCGGGACCCGCTCCAGCCAACCCTAGGCCGCCAAGGTGACGAACCGGGCCTGCCCACCCATGCCTTGCGATTTCTCTGTGTACCGAACGAACAGGAGGTAACGATGACCACCATCGTCTATGCGCTTTATCTCGCCATCGCGATCGCCTTCACCGTGTGGGTCGCGCGCACGCTGTCGAGCAACGGCATCGTCTTCCTGGTCGAGTGCTTCGGCCACGACGAGATCCTCGCCAAGAGCACCAATCACCTGCTGGTGGTCGGGTTCTACCTGATGAACCTCGGCTTCATCTTCCTCGCGCTGCAGTTCGGCGAGCCGCCGGCGACGGTGCCCGACGCGATCGTGTTCCTGAGCAGCAAGGTCGGCCTCGCCGTCGTGGTGCTCGGCGCGATGCACTTCTTCAACATGCACGCGATCGCCACCTTCGGCCGCAAGGTCAGCGGCTGGCTGCGCGAAGGCCACTACTGGGCCGAGCGCACCCGGGCGCAGCCGGCGACGGCTGGCTGACGAGCCGCTTCTACCCTCCCGCTTGCGGGAGGGGAGCCTGCATCACCCCAGCGCCGCCTTCAGGTCCTCGACCAGGTCGGTCTTCTCCCACGGGAAGAAGTCGCCCTCCGCGGTGCGGCCGAAGTGGCCGTACGAGGCGGTCTTGCGGTAGATCGGCTTGTTGAGCCCGAGGTGCGTGCGAATGGCGCGCGGGGTCAGCCCGCCGAGCTTGGCGATGCGCATGATCGCCTGCTCGATCCTGTCGTCGCCGACGCTGCCGGTGCCGTGGGTATCGACATACAGCGACAGCGGCTTCGACACGCCGATCGCATAGGCGAGCTGGATCGTGCAGCGCTGGGCGAGCCCGGCGGCGACGATGTTCTTGGCGAGGTAGCGGGTGACGTAGGCGGCCGAGCGGTCGACCTTGGTCGGATCCTTGCCCGAGAAGGCGCCGCCGCCGTGCGGGGCCGCGCCGCCATAAGTGTCGACGATGATCTTGCGGCCGGTCAGGCCGGCGTCGCCGTCGGGCCCGCCGATCTCGAAGCTGCCGGTGGGGTTGATGTGGTACTCGGTGGCGTCGGACAGCAGCTCCGCCGGGATCACGCCGGCGATCACCCGTTTGACGTAAGCCTTGAGCTCGGCTTCCTTGTCGCCTTCGTCGTAGCCCTTGCCGTGCTGGGTCGAGACGACGACGGCGGTGCAGGCGACGGGCCGGCTGCCCTGGTAGCGGAGCGTGACCTGGCTCTTGGTGTCGGGCTCGAGGAACGGGGCGGCGCCGGAATGGCGGTCGGCCGCCATCTGCTCGAGGATCTTGTGGCTGTAATAGAGCGTCGCCGGCATCAGGTCGGGCGTGTCGTTGGCGGCGTAGCCGAACATGATCCCCTGGTCACCGGCGCCTTCGTCCTTGTTGCCGCCGGCGTCGACGCCTTGCGCGATGTGCGCGGACTGGCCGTGGAGGTTGTTCTCGAAGCGCAGCGTGCGCCAGTGGAAGCCGTCCTGCTCGTAGCCGATCTCGCGCACGGTGTGGCGCACCGTCCGCTCGATCTCTTCCTTGGCGCCCGGCGCCCAGAAGCCGTTCTCGGCCCAGTCGTCGCGGCTCTCGTCGTACATCGGCTTGCAGCGGATCTCGCCGGCGAGCACGACCAGCTGCGTCGTGGTGAGCGTCTCGCAGGCGACGCGCGCCTCGGGGTCCTTCGACAGGAACAGGTCGACGATGGCGTCGGAAATCTGGTCGGACACCTTGTCCGGGTGGCCTTCGGAAACGCTTTCGGAGGTGAACAGGTAATCGGCGCGCATGCTGTGAGCTTCCCCTCGGATGGAGCGCCTCTTTTGCCGTTAACGCGCCTCAGGGCAAGCGGCTGATCAGATAGCTTTCGTCGTTGAACCACAACTCCCCGTATTTGCGCAGCACCGCCCGGGTCGCCTCGAGGTAGCCGGGTCCGGTCATCGCCTCGGTCACGCGCCGATCGTCGATCTGCGCGACATAGACCGCGGCGTTCCATGCGGCGAGCAGGGTCGAGGTGCCGATCAGCGCCGCGTCCCGATCGAGCTCGTCGGGCAGCGTGTGCATCTCGTAGCGGAACAGCGCGCGCGACGACGGCAGCGGGTCGAACTGGTAATCCTCGGCCGCGTCGCCGAGCGCCTCCCGGGTCGCTTCGACCAGCTCGTGGCGCGAGGTGACGAACGGATCCTCGCCCGGCCACACCCGCTGGACGATCTCCATGCCGGGATCGCTGCCCGCCGAATGGATGCCGAGCAGGCGCCCGCCCGGACGCAGCGCGCGGGCCAGCGGGGCGAGGATGCGCCCGGCCTTGAACGCCACCGGCGCGCGCAGGCGGAACGGCTGGCTGGCGAGGACGAGGTCGAAATCGGCCGCCGCCTCGCCGCGGCGGGGAATCACGCTGTCGAGGATGAAGCGGCAGTCCGCGCGGTAGAGGACCAGCACGGTCGGCACCTCGGGCACCAACCGCCCGGTCGCCGGGCTGACCCGGGTCGTCCAGTGCTCGCCGAGGAAGCCCTGCAGGTCCTGGATCTGGCGCTCGAACTCGGCCGTGGTCGAGCCGGTCAGCGCGACCTCGTGCCACACCAGCCGCTGCCGGTCGGCCTCGCCGGCGGGCCACAGCCACGGCGCCCGGGCATAGGACATGTTGGTGATCGCCAGCACCATCTCCGGGTGCTCGAACAGCCGGTCGGGGACCTTGTCGAGCGCCAGCCGCACGTCCTCGAGGCTGATCTCCTTGCCGGCGACGTAGAACGGCATGCGCTCGAAGCGCTGGTGCATCTTGCGCACGACGCGGGCGAGCACGGTGCCGTCGCCGATCCCGGCGTCGAAGAAGCGGATCGCCGGCGGCTGGGGCGCGATGTGGTCGAGCTCGCGCGCGACCCGCTCGGCGACGACCCATTTCTCCGAGCAGGTGTTGACGAACAGCAGGTAGTTCTGGCGGTTGTCGTAGAAGCGGAAGCCCGGCTCGGCGCTGCCCGGCGCGGGCTCGGCTGCGGCTTCGTTCGGCACCCCGGCAGTCGCCATGCAAGCCTCTCCCGCAAACGGTCGCGCGGACCCTACCCGGCCCTCCGGCGCGAGGCAATCAGCGCGGCCGCTACCGCGAGCAGCGCCCACCCCAGCGGCAGCGCGTTGCCGAGCCGGGCGAACGGCGTCGGCGCCAGCGCCGGCGGGACGATGCCGTCGATCCGCCCCATGCGATGCAGCGGCAGGTGCTCGCGCACCACGCCGCGCGGGTCGATCACCGCGCTGATCCCGGTGGTCGTCGAGCGCAGCACCGGCAGACCTTCCTCGATCGCCCGCAGCCGCGCCTGGGCCAGGTGCTGCGGCGGGCCGAAGCGGCCGAACCAGCCGTCGTTCGACGGATTGAAGATGTAATCGGGGCGGTTGCCGCGCTCGGCCACCTCGCCCGAGAAGACGATCTCGTAGCAGACCTGGATACCGGCCTTGCCGTGCCCGCCCAGGTCGAGGGTGCGCGGGCCCGGGCCGGGGAGGAAGTCGATCGTCCCGGCGACCAGCCGGCTGAGCCCGAGCGGCTCGAGCAGCGCGCGCATCGGCAGGTACTCGCCGTAGGGCACGAGGTGGGCCTTGGCGTAGCCGCCGCGGATTGTGCCGTCGCTGTCGAGAGCGGTGACCGCGTTGTAGGCGCCGACCGCGCGGCCGCCGGCGATCTCGAGGTCGACCGCGCCGGTCAGCAGCACGCTGCCCGGGCCGATCGCGCGGCCGATCCGCGCGCGGGCGTAAGCCGGGTCGCCGAGCGCGGTGGTCCGGTCGTAGTACGGCTGCGGGTAGCCGGGGCGGAGGTAGTCGACGAGGCCGGATTCGGGCCACAGCACCAGCCGGGTGCCGACCGCGTCGCGCGGCGCGGCAAGCTGCGCCAGGCGGACGAAGTTGGCCTCGTAATAGCGCGGGTCGGCCAAGCGCTGCTGATCCAGGTCGGGCTGGACCAGCGTGAACGGCAGCGTCCCTTCGCGCGGCTTGCCGGCCGGGAGGTACATTCCCGCCGCCGCCAGCAGCGCGATCGCCAGCGCGACCCACGGGCGCCGCTCGCGCAGCAGCACCGCCAGCGCCGCCGCCAGCAGCACCGCGAGCCCCGACAACGCATACGTCCCCAGCCACGGCGCCAGCGCGGCGAGGCCCGGGCGGTCGAACGGGCCGAGCAGGACCATCGCGAACGGGTTCCACGCATAGCCGGTGAACACCGTCGCGCGGAGCATCTCCGACACCGTCCAGCAGCCGGCCAGGGCCAGCGCGAACGGCCAGCCGAGGCGCCGGCCGGCGATGGCGCGAGCGCCGAGCGCGGCGAGCGCCGGATAGACCGCCAGGTAGACCGCGAGCAGCGGCACAGCGACCCAGCCGAGCCCGGCCGGCATCTCCGCCTGGTAAGTGAAGGCGGTGGCGATCCAGTTGTTGCCGAAGGTGAAATGGCCGAGGCCGAACAGCCAGCCGAGCCACCCGGCGCGCCTCGCGTCAGGCGCTTCGGCGATCAGCGCGGCGAACGCGGCCATCGCCGCCAGCGCCAGCGGCCACAGCCCGAGCGGCTCGAACCCCGTCGCGGCGAGCACGCCCAGCGCCAGCGCGGCGAGCCGGGGGTAGCGGATCAACAAGGGCCAGAGGCGGCCGGCGGGTGGCATCGCGGTCAGGTGCCGCGCCGCGGCCGCCGGCGCAAGCCTCAGCGGATCGCTTCGAGGGCCTCTTCGCCGTCGTCCTCGGACGGGCGCGGGCGCCGGGTACGGGTCCGCGGCCGCGGCGCGGCCTCGTCCTCGCGCGCTATCGACGGCGGCAGCACGGCGGCGTCGAAGCCGCTCTCCGGCTCGCCTTCGGCGGCGCCATTGACGGGGCGAGCATCGTTGGCCGAGCGGCCGCGGCCGCGCGAGCGCGGACGCTGCTCGCGGCTGTCGCGGGTGAACGGGTTGTCGCTCTCGTCGCCCTCGCTGGCGCGCTCGCCTTCGACCGGCGAGACTTCCTCGTAGCGGTCGCGCGGCTCGCGCTGGCCGCCGGCGCGGTTGATGGTGTCGCCCTGATCCTCGTAGTCGTCGCCGTCGTCGAACGACGGCTCGCGGTCCTGGTCGCGCTCGCGGTCGGGCCGCGGACGCTGGTCGTCGCGCTGCGTCCGGCTGTCGGCGACGACGCGGAAATAGTGATCGGCGTACTGCAGGTAGTACTCGGTCTGCACGCGGTCGCCGTTGAGCGAGGCGTCGTGCGCCAGCTTCTTGTACTTCTCGAGCAGCTGGGGCGCGTTGCCGCGGGCGCGGCTGTCGATCCGATTGCCCTGGTTGCCGCCGCCCTGGCCGCCACGATTGCTGCCGCGGCCGCGCCGGCGATTCTGGTTTCGATTCTGGTTCAAAGGAAATCCGTTTCCTTGCCTAATGACCGGTATTCCGGTCGCATGACCCCTCCCGCGGCGCCTTCACGGCGCTGCGTGGTTCCCCATCTGCACGATCGATGGGCCAGTGCCCGCGATCCTCAAGCAAATGATGGAGTTTCAAGGCCCGGTGCCGGCATTACGCCTCCCCACCGCTGGCCTGTGCCTAGAGGTAGTCACTTAACGGCGAATTGCCAAGCCCTAATCGCAGGACCAGCGCGCGCGGCCGCCCGGCGAGATCGCGGCGCAGCTCGGAAGCGAAGCCGGCCGCAGCGGCGATGGCGGAGACGGATTCGGCCTGGGTGGCGCCGATCTCGAAGATGGCCACGCCCCCGTCGGCCAACAGCTTGGGCACCTGCGGGATCAGGATGCGGTAGTCGTCGAGCCCGTCCGGACCGGCAAACAGCGCGCCTTCGGGCTCCCACTCGCGCACGTCGCGCCCCAGCTCGGCCGTATCCTCGATGTAGGGCGGATTGCACAGGACCAGGTCGAACCGGCCGAGATCCTCGTGCCAGCGGCGCTTGCGCCAATCGCGCTGGATGAAGCGCGCGAAGCCGCGATCGGCGCGGGGAGGCGGCAGCTCGGCGGGACTTCCGCCCACGAAGGCTATCGGCGTATTGGCGTGGCGCTGGGCGTTCCTGATGGCGACGAAGAGCGCTTCCGCCGAACGATCGAGGCCCCAGCCTTCGGCCCGCGGCCAAACGGTCAGCGCCGCGAGCAGCAGCGCGCCCGAACCGGTTCCGAGGTCCAGGATTCGCTCGGGCGTGCGGCCGACGAACGCCTCGCGGGCGACTTCGATCAGGGATTCGCTGTCGGCGCGGGGAATCAGGACGGCGTGGGTGACCTCGAGCTCGAGGCCATAGAACTCCTTGCGACCGACAATATAGGCGACCGGCTCATGCGCCGCGCGACGTTCCACCAGCGCCGCGTAGGACTGAGGCGCCTCGTCGTCCATGCGTCGCAGCAGCATGTCCGACCGCGTCACGCCCAGCACCTCGGCCATCAGCAGCTCGGCATCGAGCCGCGCGGTGTCGGAAGTAGCCGCCAGCCGCCCGGCCGCCTCGCGCAAGGCGTCCGAAACCTTCATTCCCAGACCGGAAAGGGGGAATTGGCCCCGAAGACGTGCTTAGTCACCGAGCGCCGCCAGCCGCTTGGCCTGGTCCTCGGCGGTGAGCGCGTCGACCAGCTCGCCGAGGCCGGTCCCGGCGAGCACTTCGTCGAGCTTGTGCAGCGTCAGGCCGATGCGGTGGTCGGTCACGCGGCCTTGCGGGAAGTTGTAGGTGCGGATGCGCTCGGAGCGGTCGCCCGATCCGACCATCGCCTTCCGCGCCTCGGCCTCGGCGCCGTGGGCTTCCTCGCGCATCTTCTCGTAGAGCCGCGCGCGCAGCACTTGCATCGCCTTGGCCTTGTTCTTGAGCTGGCTGCGCTCGTCCTGCTGGATCACTACGAGGCCGGTCGGTAAATGCGTGATGCGCACCGCGCTGTCGGTGGTGTTGACGCCCTGCCCGCCCGGGCCGGAAGCGCGGAAGATGTCGATCCGCAAGTCGCGCTGCTCGTCGATCTGCACGTCGATCTCGGTCGGCTCGGGCATGACCGCGACGGTCGCGGCCGAAGTGTGGATGCGCCCGCCACTCTCGGTCACCGGCACGCGCTGGACGCGGTGCACCCCGCTCTCGAACTTGAGCTTGGCGAACACTCCCGAACCGGCGACGTTGGCGACGATCTCCTTGAACCCGCCGACGTCCGACGCGCTCATCGAGATCGGCTCGACCTTCCAGCCCTGCTCGGCGGCGTAGCGCTCGTACATCCGGTAGAGGTCGCCGGCGAACAGCGCCGCCTCGTCGCCGCCGGTGCCGGCGCGGATTTCCAGCATCGCCGGGCGCAGATCGGCGGAATCGCGCGGCAATAGCGCGACGGCAAGCTGGTGCTCGGCCTCCGGCAGCTTCTCGCGCAGCTCGGCCAGCTCCTCGTCGGCCAGCGCCTTCATCTCCGGATCGTCCATCGCCGCCAGTTCGGCGATCTCGGCGCGCATCGCGCGCACTTCCTGCGCCGCCCGCGCAACCGGCTCGAGCTCGGCATAATCGCGGCTCGCGGCGACGAATTGCTCGCCCTCGAGCTGCCCCGAGGCAAGACGGGCTTCGAGTTCGGAAAAACGATGCTGGATTTGCGCGAGGCGCTCTTCGGGGATGGTCATTCGTCAGGCAGCTTGTCGTTACCTTGGAAGCCCAGGACTATCCCATCCTTTGTCGCCCTGATTTCGACACCATCCAGCGCCTCGCCAAACGCGGGCGTATCAAGCCCATGCTTCTTGACCTCAAGCAGCGTGAACAGATTCGTGTCGAGCGCTTGGATTGGAACCTTGTACTGTTCACCATTCGCTAGATCGCGAACCGTCGCCTCGCCGGTCTGGATTTCCTCTTCGCCAATGATGACAGCGATCGAGGCACCGATGTCATTGGCCCGCTGGAGTCGCTTCTTTAGGTTACCCTTGAAGGCCATGTCGGCCTCTATCCCGTAGCGGCGTAGATCGGCCAGCGCAGCAGTCGCTGTGGCTATCGCTTCATCACCAACAGGAATGATCGTGACATGCAGGCCCTGGTTCCCGGTCACGCCCATTAGCATGGCTAGCCTTTCGATGCCGGCCGCCCAGCCAACAGCAGGGGTGTGCGCTCCGCCAAGCGTCTCCATCAACCCGTCATACCGCCCACCGCCGAGCACGGTCCCTTGCGCCCCCAGCCGGTCGGTGACGAACTCGAACGCGGTGTGGCGGTAGTAGTCGAGGCCGCGCACCAGCGAGGGGGCGCGGGTCCATTCGACCCCGGCGGCATCGAGGCCCGCGCACACCTGACCGAAGAACTCGCGCGCCTCGCCGCTGAGGAAATCGTCGATCCGCGGCGCTTCGTGGACCAGCGCCTTGTCGCGCGGGTCCTTGCTGTCGAGGATGCGCAGCGGGTTCCTCTCCAGCCGCTCCTGGCTGTCCTCGCTCAGCGCCGCGCGATGATCGCGGAAGTATTCGACCAGCGCTTGCCGCCAGGCCTCGCGGCTCGGCGCGTCGCCGAGGGTATTGAGCTGCAGCGTCACCCCGTCGGCGATACCGAGCTCGTTCAAGAGCTGGTCGGCCATCGCCAGCAGCTCGACGTCGGCCTGCGGCTCGGCGGCGCCGATGATCTCGGCGTCGAGCTGGTGGAACTGGCGGTAGCGGCCCTTCTGCGGGCGCTCGTAGCGGAACAGCGGGCCGTGGGTGGCGACCTTCAGCGGGGCGTGCTGCTGCCAGCCGTCGGTCAGCCAGGCGCGGGCAATCCCGGCAGTGAATTCGGGGCGCAGGGTCAGCGATTCCCCGCCGCGGTCCTCGAAGCTGTACATTTCCTTCGAGACCACGTCGGTGGTCTCGCCGAGCGAGCGCGAGAACACCTCGGTCTTCTCGAACACCGGCATCTCGATGCGGCGGAAGCGATACAGCTTGCGGACCCGCTCGAACGTCTCGACCACGTGCGCGAACGCCTCGGCCTCGGCGCCGAAAATGTCCTGCGTGCCGCGGATGGGCCGGGGGGTGTCGATCTTCGCCATTGGCCGCGCGTTAGCGGCTAATCGCGCCGTTCGCAAAGAACCAACCGGCCACTTCCCCCGTCGTCATCCTGAACTCGTTCCAGGAGCCGTTTCTCCTCCCGCACTCAGTCAGCGCGCGAGGTCGAACCCGGCCGCCAGATTCTGGCGCAAGGGCCGTGCTTGCCCGCAACGCTCTGGGAGTGCGGCGCGATGGACCCTGAACCGAGTTCAGGGTGACGAACAGGGGTGGTCGGGTGTGGAAGCTCTTCGTCGATCAACCGGTTGCGATTGCGACCACATCGCGCCAAGGGGCGCGCATGTCGCACACTTCCCCGGTCGCTCCGCTGCTCGCCGCCCTGCTCTTCGCAACCGCTCCGCCGGCGCTGGCCCAGCCGGCCGAGCGCTCCGCCCCGCAGGCGATCCCGCTGCCGCCGTCGCTCCCCGAGGCCCAGGACATCCCGTTCCCCGGGACTATCGAGCTCGAGATCGACGCCACCGACACCCGCCGCGGGGTGTTCCGCGTAGTCGAGACGGTGCCGGTGCCCCCCGGAGAGGACGAGCTGATCCTGCTGCTGCCCGAATGGCACCCGGGCAAGCACGACGCCCGCGGGGCGATGAACCTGATCGCCGACGTCCGCTTCGAGGTCGACGGCAAGCTCGCCGCGTGGACGCGCGATCCGATCGAGACTTACGCCTTCCGCATCCCGCTGCCGCGCGGCGCGCGCGAGGTCACCGCGCGCTTCGTCTACACCTCGCCGCTCCAGTCCAGCGAGGGGCGCATCGTGATGACGCAGGAGATGCTCAACCTGCAGTGGGAAGCGATGAGCCTCTACCCCGCCGGGCACTACGTGCGGCAGATCCGCGTCCGGCCGACGGTCAGGTTTCCCGAGGGGTGGACCGCCTGGACCGCGCTCGACGGGAAGCGGGCGCGCGGCGACAGCGTGAGCTGGGCGGCGGTCGACTACGAGACGCTGGTCGATTCGCCGGTGTTCGCCGGCCGGCACGCGCGCCAGTGGGACCTCGGCCACGACGTGCGGCTCTCCGCGGTGGCCGACGAGCCCGGGCAGCTCGCGCTCGCGCCCGAGCACCTCGCCACGTTCGAGAAGCTGGTCGACGAGGCGCTGGCGCTCTACGGCGCGCGGCACTTCGACCACTACGACATCCTCCTCGCGCTGACCGAGCGGATGGGCGGCATCGGCCTCGAGCACCACCGCTCGAGCGAGAACGACTACGACCCCGAGAACTTCGTCAAATGGGACGATTACGGCTGGGACCGCAACGTTGTCGCCCACGAACTCTCCCACAGCTGGGACGGCAAGTACCGCCGCCCGGCCGGGCTGTGGACGCCCGATTACCGCACCCCGATGCCCGACGAGCTGCTGTGGGTCTACGAGGGGCAGGACCAGTTGTGGGGCTATGTCCTCGCCGCCCGCTCAGGGCTGCAGCCGAGGGACATCGTGCTCGGGGCGATGGCCAACTCGGCCGGGTTCTACGCCGTCCAGCCGGGCCGGGCGTGGCGCTCGGTGGAAGACACCACGTTCGATCCGATCATCGACAAGCGCAAGCCGCAGCCGTTCGCCTCGCTCAACCGCAACGAGGACTATTACTCCGAAGGCATGCTGGTGTGGCTCGAGGCCGACCAGATCATCCGCGAAGGCACCGGCGGGGCCAAAGGCCTCGACGATTTCGCCAGGGCGTTTTTCGGCATGAACGACGGCGACTGGGGCGTGCTGACTTACACGTTCGACGACGTCGTTGCCACGCTGAATGCGGTCCATCCGTACGACTGGGCCGGGTTCTTCGAGACGCGCATCAAGTCGCCGGGCCAGCCGGCGCCGCTCGCCGGGATCGAGAAGGCCGGCTACCGCCTGGTGTGGAAGGAGGAGATGAATCCCTACGAGAAGGACCGCTCGGGCGATTCCGGAACGCTCAACCTGCAGTATTCGCTCGGCGTCTCGCTCGACAAGGACGGCAAGGTCACCGCGACGCTGTGGGGCAGCCCGGCGTTCGATGCCGGGATCGTCAACACCGCGCAGATCGTCGCGGTGAACGGCGAGGCCTACAGCGCCGAGGGCATCCAGCAGGCGATCACCGCCGCCAAGGACAGCCGCGCGCCGATCGAGCTGCTGGTCAAGCGCGGCGAGCGTTACCTGACCGTGCCGGTTGACTACCACGGCGGGCTGCGCTGGCCGTGGCTTGAACCCGCCGGCGAAGGCGAGCAGGGGCTCGATCGGCTGCTGGCGCCTAGAACCTAGTTCCGCGGTCCTTAGAGACGCTCGGCCCTTCGGCCTCGCTCCTCGGGGCGAACGGGTTTTCTCAAATCTCCGCTCGTCCTGAGGAGGGACTGAGCAAAGCGAAGGCCCGTCTCGAAGGGCCCGCCGCTACTCCGCCGCTTCGAGGAACCGGTCGTCGATCGACACGTCGGCGTCCCAGCTCTTGACCTCGGGCAGCACCGTTTCGGCGAAGAGGTGCATCCGCTTGAGCGCGTCGGCCTGCTCCATCCCGCCGAAGTAGAGGTGCGGGAAGAAGCCCTGCGGCTGGTAGATCTGCTTGAGCTCCCACATCCGCTCGAGGATCATCTGCGGCGTGCCGGTGACCGCGCCGTGGCCGAACGCCTGGCAGTATTCCTCGACCGCCGCGGGCTCCATCGTCATGGTCTCGTAATGCTCGTAGCCCTTGATGCCGGCGAAGGTGCCCGGCTTGTCGAGGCTGTAGTTGCGGATCGCCGCCCTCATCGTGTTGGCGAGGTACTTGCGGCCCTGCTCCTCGGCGAAGTCGGCGCTTTCGTCGATGTAGAAGTTGCCGCTGACCATCGGCGCCGGGGGCCTGGTGCCGGGGCCGTGCACGTCCTGCCACACCTCGGCGTACTTGTCGGGCGGCGTTTCCTTGCCGCGCTGCGGCAGCATCAGCACCATGTTGCCAAACCCGAGCCGGGCGGCGGTGACCATCGAGGTGCCCGACAGCGAGCCGCAGAACTTGCGCCCCTCGAAGCTCTTCAGCGGGCGCGGGCGCAGCTCGACGCGCGGCTGGCTGATGGTCTCGGTCTCGCCTTCGAGCACCCCGCTCTCTAACGCCGGTATGACCATCGACAGAATGTCGTTGTACAGCGCGCGCGACTTGTTCTGGTCGACCCTGAGGCCCGTGAACTCGTGCGGCGCGAGCCCGCCGCCGAAGCCGAGGATCGCCCGCCCGCCCGACATGTGATCGAGGTTGATGATCGCCTCGGCCAGCCGCACCGGATCGCGCCACGGCACGATGATCACTTGCGTGCCGAGCTTCATCCGCTTGGTCCGCCCGGCAAGGTAGCTGAGCAGCTGCAACGGGTCGTTCGACATCGAGTAGTCGGAGAAATGATGCTCGGTGATCCACACCGAATCGAACCCGAGCTCCTCGGCGAGCACGAGGTTGTCGAGCTCCTCGCGGATGAACCGCGCGTCGGGATAAGCGTCGCCGCGCTGGTGCGCGAACCCGGTGGCCAAGCCTACATGCATTGCAGAATCCTCTCGATATTCGCCGGCGAGGATGCCGCACTTGGCGAGCGCGGGCAATTGGTCTAGCGCGCGCCGCGGGGAGGGTGCCGCCAGCCAACGGAAGCGAGCATCCATGCGCATCGAACACATTCCCGCCGGGGACAATCCGCCCGAGAGCCTCAACGTCATCATCGAGGTCCCGGTCGGCGGCGAGCCGGTCAAGTACGAGTTCGACAAGGCGAGCGGCGCGCTGTTCGTCGACCGCATCCTGCACACCCCGATGCGGTACCCGACCAATTATGGCTTCGTGCCGCACACCCTGTCGCCCGACGGCGACCCGCTCGACGCGCTGGTCATCGCGCGCTCGCCGTTCATCCCCGGCTGCGTGGTCCGCGCCCGGCCGATCGGGGTGCTGGTCCTGGAGGACGAGCACGGCGGCGACGAGAAGCTGATCTGCGTGCCGGTCGACACCACGTTCCCGTATTACTCGGACGTCGGCGAGCGCCAGGACCTGCCGTCGATCGTGCTCCAGCAGATCGAGCACTTCTTCAAGCACTACAAGGACCTCGAGGCCGAGAAGTGGGTCCGCGTCGGCGAGTGGGGCGACGCCGCCGCGGCGCGCCGCATCGTGCTCGAGGCGATCGAGCGGGCGAAGCAGGCGACGCGCTAAGGCGTCACAGCAGCGGGGTGACGAGCCAGAACAGCCCGGTCAGCATGAGCGGCAGGCTGATGGCGCACAGCCAGATGATCAGCCGGTCGCGCTTGAAGCGGTCGGCCAGCTCGGGGTTGGCGGCCTCGCTGTCGCTCAGCCCTTCCCAGCGCTTCTCGAACATCCGACAGCCGGGGATGATCGCCGCGACGAGCACGATCAGCGCGAAATAGGGCAGGATCGAGCCGTGCCCGGTCTTGAGCGCGCCCATCGTGACGAAAATCTGCAGGCCGGTATAGACCAGCAGGCCATAGGCGACGTGATCGCTGATCTTCTTGCGCCAGTCGAGCTTGCCGGCCGCGCGCCGGTGCGCCGCGGCCACGGACTTGCGGAACGCCTCGTCCACGCGCCTTCTCCCTCTGCTCTCCCGACTCGGCACTATCTCACCGCGACAAGGCGCTTTCAAGGCCCGCGACGCGGCGCCTCCGGGTCGGCCCGTCGCGGGACATGCACGAATCCTGCCAACGGGCTTCAAACCTCGGGCGAGCGTGCTAAGCCGCGCCGATGACCTCGCTGGAACAGCACACGATCGACACCGCGCACCTCGCCGAGGCGATGGCCCAGGCGCCGCACAACGCCGCGCCGCCGATCCCCCAGGGGGGGCTCGAGGTGATCTCGATCGCCAAGAGCTACGACAAGCGCGCGGTGCTCAGCGACATCTCGCTGACCGTTGGCAAGGGCGAGGTGCTCGGTCTGCTCGGCCCCAATGGCGCCGGCAAGACGACCTGCTTCTATTCGATCATGGGCCTGGTGCGGCCCGACAGCGGACGCATCCTGATGGACGGCGTCGACGTGACCAAGCTGCCGATGTACCGCCGGGCGATCCTCGGGCTCGGCTACCTGCCGCAGGAAACCAGCATCTTCCGCGGCATGACGGTCGAGCAGAACATCAACTGCGTGCTCGAGATGGTCGAGCCCGACAAGGCGACGCGCGCCGCCGAGCTCGACCGGCTGCTCGACGAGTTTCACCTCACCCGCTTGCGCGAAAGCGCGGCGATGGCGCTGTCGGGCGGCGAGCGGCGCCGCTGCGAGATCGCCCGCGCGCTCGCGGCCAAGCCGTCGATCATGCTGCTCGACGAGCCGTTCGCCGGCATCGACCCGCTGTCGATCGGCGACATCCGCGAGCTGGTGAAGGACTTGAAGCGCCGCGGCATCGGCGTGCTGATCACCGACCACAACGTGCGCGAGACGCTCGACATCGTCGACCGCGCCTGCATCATCTACGGCGGCCAGGTGCTGTTCGCCGGCAGCCCCGAGGACCTGGTGGCCGACGAGAACGTCCGTCGGCTCTACCTCGGCGAGAGCTTCACGCTGTGACGGCGGGCTCGGGGGGCTGAACCATGGCCTTGGGGCCGCGCCTCGACCTCAGGCAGTCGCAGTCGCTGGTGATGACGCCGCAGTTGCAGCAGGCGATCAAGCTGCTGGCGCTGTCGAACCTCGAGATCGAGGCGTTCATCGGCGATGCGCTCGACAACAACCCGCTGCTCGAGGCGGGCGAGCTGGCGCACGAACGCGGGGCGACGATTGACGCGCCGGAGGAGCCGCGGCCCGAGCCGACGGCCGACGAGCTGATCGCGCGCGGCCAGGGCGAGGCCGATGCTCCGCTCGACATCGATCCCACCGCGCTCGACCGCGATCGCGACACCGGCGACTGGTCGGCCGCGCCGTCCTCGGGCGGCTTCGAGGACGGCCCGGACATCGACGACCGGGCCGACGACGCGGCCACGCTCGCCGAGCATCTCGAAGCCCAGATCGGCTCGGTGGTCGACGAGCCGCGCACGCTGTTCGTCGCCCGGCACCTGATCGGGCTGCTCGACGAGGCCGGCTACCTGCATGCGCCGCTGCGTGAGGTGGCGGACGACCTCGGGGTGCCGCTCGCCTGCGTCGAGGAAGCGCTGGCGGCGGTGCAAGCGCTCGATCCGACCGGCGTCGGCGCCCGCAGCTTGTCCGAATGCCTGGCGCTGCAGGCGAGGGAGGCGGACCGCTACGACCCATGCATGGCGCGGCTGATCGACAACCTCGAGCTCGTCGCGCGCGGCGAGGTCGCGCGGCTCAAGCGGATGTGCGACGTCGACGATGAGGACTTCGCCGACATGCTCGCCGAGCTGCGCGGCTACGATCCCAAGCCGGGCTTGCGCTATGGCGAAGGCGAGCGCGCGCCGGTGGTGCCCGACATCCTTGTCACCGAGGGCGGCAAGGCCGGGTGGCACATCGCCATCAACGAGGCGACGCTGCCCCGGCTGGTGATCAACCGCTCGTACTACGTCGAGCTGCGCAACGGGTGCGTCGACAAGGCGGCCAAAGGCTGGCTCGGCGAGAAGCTGGCCGATGCCCGGTCGCTGATCAAGGCGCTCGACCAGCGGCAGAAGACTATCCTCAAGGTCGCCGCCGAGATCGTCAGGCAGCAGGAGGGCTTCTTCCGCCGCGGCGTGTCGCACCTCAAGCCGCTGACGCTGCGCGCGGTGGCCGAGGCGATCGCGATGCACGAGAGCACGGTCAGCCGGGTGACCTCGAACAAGTACCTCAACTGCCCGCGCGGCACGTTCGAGCTGAAGTACTTCTTCACCAGCGGGGTCGCCTCGACCGATGGCGAGGGCGGGGCTTCGGCCGAAGCGGTCAAGGCGCAGATCCGCGCGCTGTGCGACGCCGAGGACCCGGGCGCGATCCTGTCCGACGACCAGCTCGTCGACTTGCTCAAGGAGAAGGGCTTCGACCTCGCCCGCCGCACCGTCGCCAAGTACCGCGAGGCGATCGGCATCGGCAGCTCGGTCCAGCGCCGACGGCAGAAGAAGCTGGCGCGCGTCGCCTAAACCGCGCGTGAGCCTGTGTGGCCCAAAAGACTCGCGATCTTTCCAAATCGTGAAAGGAAAAATTAACCTTTTTCGTTGAGAGATGGCGTGGTTAATTCCGGTCAACACCTGTTAGCGGGTCGTAACCAGGGGTTCGAAGGGGGACTTACCCATGCGCGTGCTGCTGATCGAAGACGAGCCGACGACCGCCAAGGCGATCGAGCTCATGCTTACGACAGAGGGCTTCAACGTCTACTCGACCGACCTCGGCGAGGAAGGCTTGGACCTCGGCAAGCTGTATGATTACGACATCATCCTGCTCGACCTGAACCTGCCCGACATGCACGGCTACGATGTGCTCAAGAAGCTGCGCGTCGCCAAAGTGCAGACGCCGGTCCTGATCCTCTCCGGCATCGCCGAGATGGATTCGAAGATCCGCAGCTTCGGCTTCGGCGCCGACGACTACGTCACCAAGCCGTTCCACCGCGACGAGCTGGTCGCCCGCATCCACGCCGTGGTGCGCCGCTCGAAGGGCCATTCGCAGTCGGTCATCCGCACCGGCAAGCTGGCGGTCAACCTCGATGCCAAGACCGTCGAGGTCGACGGCGCGCGGGTCCACTTGACCGGCAAGGAATACGCGATGCTCGAGCTGCTCAGCTTGCGCAAGGGCACCACGCTGACCAAGGAAATGTTTCTCAACCACCTCTACGGCGGGATGGACGAGCCCGAACTGAAGATCATCGACGTGTTCATCTGCAAGCTGCGCAAGAAGCTCTCGAGCGCGTGCGGCGGCGAGAACTACATCGAGACCGTGTGGGGCCGCGGCTACGTGCTGCGCGACCCGGGCGAAGAGGCCGAAGCGGCCTAACCGACAAGTTTCCTCCTGGAACGTGGAACCGCCCCGGGGCTTGCTCCGGGGCGGTTTTCCGTTAGCGCCGCGGCGATGACGGCGGACAAGACCGGCGACCCGACCACGCTCAACCGGCTCTACGGCCGCGCCCAGGGGCGGCCGCTGCGCGCCGGGCAGCAGGCGCTGGTCGACACGCTGCTGCCGCGGATCGCGGTGCCGGCGGAAGGCCCGGTCACGGCCGAGCGGCTGTTCGGCCACGATTGCCCGCTTCACTTCGAGATCGGCTTCGGCGGCGGCGAGCATCTCGCCGCGCGGGCCGACCTGCTGCCCGACCACGGCTTCATCGGCTGCGAGCCGTTCCTCAACGGTGTGGCGCAGGCGCTCGTGCACCTCGCCGGAGACAACGGCGCGCATCCGCCGATCGGCAACGTCCGGCTGCATCACGGCGACGCGCTGCAAGTGCTCGCGCGGGTGCCCGACGCCGAGTTGTCGTTCCTGTATCTGCTGCATCCCGATCCGTGGCCCAAGGCGCGCCACGCCAAGCGGCGGATGATGAACGACGGACCGGTCGCGCTGTTCGCGCGCAAGCTGAGGCCGGGCGGCGAGCTGCGCTTCGGCACCGATCATCCGGTCTATTTGCGCCACGCGCTGATGGTGATGCGCCGCCATGCCGACGCATTCGAATGGCGGGTCGCGGGACCTGGCGACTGGCAGCAGCGCCCCGGCGGTTGGCCCGAGACACGCTATGAAGCGAAGGCCCGCCGCGAGGGCCGTGAAATCTGGTACTTCCGCTTTCGCCGACTCTGACGGGAAGAAAATCTATCTTTCCATCGCGGGCGGCCGCTGCGCAGTGCCGCACGCCACAACCGGCGGGAGAGGCGCATGCTGCATTTCGGCGATTTCGATCTGGCGGCCCTGCTGCCGTTCATCGCCGTCGGCTTTGCCGCCCAACTGGTCGACGGCGCGCTCGGCATGGCCTTCGGAGTGATCTCGAACACGCTGCTGGTCGGCCTGCTCGGCGTGCCTCCGGCGCAGGCCTCGCAGCGCGTGCATATCGTCGAATGCTTCACCACCGCGGTCTCGGGCATCAGCCATCTGCTCCACCGCAACATCGACGGCCGCTTGTTTCTGCGCCTGGTGATTCCGGGAATGATCGGCGGGTTCACCGGGGCCTACCTGCTCTCCAACCTCGACGCCGCCTTCGTGAAGCCGTTCGTGCTGCTCTATCTCACCGGCATCGGCCTGTACCTGCTGTGGCGCGGGATCATGTACCCGCCCAAGCTCAAGGAGGCCAAGCTGGTCGCCCCGCTCGGGCTCGTCGGCGGGTTCCTCGACGCGGCGGGCGGCGGCGGCTGGGGTCCGGTGGTGACCTCGAACCTGCTGATTCAGGGCGCCGATCCGCGCAAGGTCGTCGGCACGGTCAACTCGGCCGAGTTCTTCCTCACGGTGACGATCTCCGCGGCGTTCATCTACCACCTCGGCATCGCCGACCTCGCCGGGGCGACGCTGGGGCTGCTGATCGGCGGGCTGCTGGCGGCACCGCTCGGCGCGTGGGCGGCCAAGCACTTCCCGGCCAAGCAGATGCTGATCCTGGTCGGCGTGGTGCTGACCCTGACCAGCGCCTACGGCGTGTGGAGTGCGTGGGGATAAATCCTCCCCCGCCGGGGGAGGAACCTGGGCTACCCCACGACCCCGGCCGCGGCGAGGACCGCGAGCGTCAGCAGATCGGGCGCGGTCGAGGTCATCGCGGCGATCTGCACCGGCCGCTCCATGCCGATCAGCATCGGCCCGATGGTGGCGTTGCCGGCGAGCTCGCGCAGCAGCTTCGCCGATAGGTTGGCCGATTGCAGGCCGGGCATTACCAGCACGTTGGCGGGTCCCGAGAGCCGGCTGAACGGGTACAGCTGCATCACCCGCGTGTTGAGCGCGGCGTCGGGCGCCATCTCGCCTTCGTACTCGAAGCCGGGCTCCTCGGAATCGAGGATGTGCACTGCGTCGCGGATGTTCTCCAGCCACCGGCCCGGCGGGTTGCCGAAGGTCGAGTAGCTGAGGAAGGCGACCCGCGGCTCGTGCCCCAGCCGCCGGGCGACCGCCGCGGTCTCCTTGGCGATGTGCGCCAGCTCGGCCGCGCTCGGGCGCTCGTTGATCGTCGTGTCGGCGAGGAACACCGTGTAATTCTTGCCGATCATCAGGTGGATGCCGAACGGCACTTGCCCCGGCTTGGGCTCGAGCACCCGGCTGACCTCGCGCATGGACTGCGCGAAAGTGCGGGTGATGCCGGTGATCATCGCGTCGCCGTGCCCAAGCGCCAGCAGCAGCGAGGCGAACGTGTTGCGGTCCTGGTTGACCATGCGCCGCACGTCGCGCTCGGTGTAGCCGCGCCGCTGCAGGCGCGCGTAGAGGTAAGCGACCATCTGCGGCACGAGGTCGGAATCGGCCGAGTTCTGAATCTCGAACGCGGCCGGATGCTCGACCCCGAGCTCGGCGAGCTTGTCGCGCACCGCCTGGGTGCGCCCGACCAGCAGTGGCGTGCCATAGCCGAGATCCTGGTACTGGATCGCGGCGCGCAGCACGACTTCCTCCTCCGCCTCGGCGAAGATCACGCGCTTGGGGTTGTTCTTGACCTCGTTGTAGACGCTGGTCAGCACCGAGGTAGTCGGATTGAGCCGGCTCTTCAGCGCGTGCCGATAGGCGTCGAAATCATCGATCGGCTTTTGCGCCACGCCGCTGTCCATCGCCGCCCTGGCGACCGCGGCGGGGACGACTTCCATCAGCCGCGGGTCGAACGGCGCAGGGATGATGTAGTCGCGCCCGAACTGCTGGCTCTTGCCGTAGGCGGCGGCAACTTCCTCGGGGACCGGCTGCCGGGCGAGCTCGGCGATCGCGCGCGCCGCGGCGATCTTCATCTCCTCGTTAATCGCGGTCGCCTGCACGTCGAGCGCTCCGCGAAAGATGAACGGGAACCCGAGCACGTTGTTGACCTGGTTCGGATAGTCCGAGCGGCCGGTGGCGATGATGGCGTCGGGCCGCACCGCATGCGCATCCTCGGGCGTGATCTCGGGATCGGGGTTGGCCATCGCGAAGATGATCGGCTGGTCGGCCATCTTCGCGACCCACTCGGGCATGAGCGCGCCCGCCGCCGACAGGCCGAGGAACACGTCGGCGCCGGCGAGCGCCTGCTCGAGCGTGCGCGCATCGGTGTCGATCGCGTGGGCGCTCTTCCACTGGTCGACGTTGTCGCGTCCGCGGTAGATCACGCCCGAGCGGTCGCACATGATCACGTTGTCGTGCTTGACGCCCATCGCCTTGATCAGCGCGGTGCAGGCGATCGCCGAGGCACCCGCGCCGTTGACCACCATGCGCACGTCCTTGAACTCGCGCCCGGTCAGGTGGCAGGCATTGAGCAGGCCGGCGGCGGAGATGATCGCGGTGCCGTGCTGGTCGTCGTGCATCACCGGGATGTTCATGCGCTCGCGCAGCGCCTGCTCGATCACGAAGCATTCGGGCGCAGCGATATCCTCGAGGTTGATGCCGCCGAAGGTCGGCTCCATCAGCGCCACGGCGTTGATGAACGCCTCGGGATCCTCGGTGGCGAGCTCGATGTCGATC
This sequence comes from Croceibacterium sp., assembly GCA_035626815.1. Classification (GTDB taxonomy): domain Bacteria; phylum Pseudomonadota; class Alphaproteobacteria; order Sphingomonadales; family Sphingomonadaceae; genus Croceibacterium_A. Next base: position 42,185 of record DASPMY010000011.1, on the reverse strand, counting down.
GAATCGACGTCGGCGAAGCGCTTGAACAGCACCGCCTTGCCTTCCATCACCGGCTTGCTGGCAAGCGCCCCGAGGTTGCCCATGCCGAGGATCGCGGTGCCATTGGAGATCACCGCGACGAGGTTCGAGCGCGCGGTGTAGCGAGCGGCGTTGGCTGGATCGTCGGCGATGGCCTGGACCGGGACCGCGACGCCGGGCGAGTAGGCCAGGCTGAGGTCGCGCTGCGTCGCCATCGGCTTGGAGGCGATGATCTCGATCTTACCCGGCCGGATGGTTTCGTGGTAATAGAGCGCTTCGCGGTCGTTGAAGCTTTCGGTCCTGTCGTCTGCCAAGGCGATCCTCTCCGCGTCGTTGCGCTTTCCAAGCGCCCTAACCGCGCCAGCGTGCGCGGCATAGCGGAAAAGGCTCCCGGCGAGCCGCTCGAAGAACCTCTATTCGTCCAGCTCGATATCCCAGTAGAGCCAGTCGCGCCAGGTTTCGTGGAGGTAGTTCGGCGGGAAGCGCTTGCCGTGCTGCTGCAGCTGCCAGCTGGTCGGGCGGATCGGCCGGACGAGCGGCTGCATGTGCGCCTGCTGCGGGGTGCGCCCGCCCTTCTTCATGTTGCAAGGCGCGCAGGCGGTGAGGATGTTCTCCCACGTCGTCCGCCCGCCGAGCCGGCGCGGCAGGACATGGTCGAAGGTCAGGTGATGCTCGCTGCCGCAGTACTGGCATGAGAAGCGGTCGCGTAGGAACACGTTGAAGCGGGTGAAGGCCGGGAACTCGCTCGGCCGGACATATTGCCGGAGCGCGATCACCGAGGGGATCTTCATGTCGAGCGAGGGCGAGTGGACCTCGCGGTCGTAGGTGGCGACGATGTCGACGCGCTCGAGAAAGATCGCCTTGATCGCGGTCTGCCACGGCCACAGGCTGAGCGGATAATAGCTGAGCGGCGTGTAGTCGGCGTTGAGCACCAGCGCCGGGCAGGCCTCCAACCTGCGGACCGGATCCTCTTCCGCGCTCCGGAACTGCGCGGCCCGTTCGATCAGCTCGGCCTTGAACACGTGTCGGCGCTCCTCGTGGCGCCAAAGGGAGCATTTGCGCGAAAATGCGTCAACCCCGTTACGACGCGGGAATCCCCAGCGTTTTGCCGAGTCGCGCCGCCTCCGGTAGGGTTGGCTGAATGATCGTCACCCGCTTCGCTCCCAGCCCGAACGGCTCGTTGCATCTCGGTCACGCCTTCTCGGCGATCGTCGCGCATGACCTGGCGCGAGGTCGTTCGGGGGCGCGCAGCGGCGGCTTCGTGCTCCGCATCGAGGACATCGACGGTCTGCGCTCGCGAGCCGAGCTTCCGCAAGAGTTCCGCGCCGACCTCGCCTGGCTCGGGCTCGAGTGGCACGAGGTCGCGCCGCAGTCCGCGCGCCTGGCCCGCTACCACACGGCGGCGCAGCGGCTGCGCGAGATGGGCCTGCTCTATCCGTGCCGCTGCACGCGCGCCGAGATCGCCCAGGGGGCGCGCGCCAGCGGGCCGGACGGCCCCGTCTATCCTGGAACCTGCCGCGGCGCCGCGGTCGATCCGACGGGCGAGGTCGCCTGGCGGCTCGACGTCGGCGAGGCGCTGCGCCGCACCGGACCACTCACGTGGATCGACGCGCGGCGCGGCGAGCAGAGGGCGGCGCCCGACCTCGCCGGAGACGTGGTGCTGGTGCGCAAGGACCGCGCGACGCCGGCCAGCTACCACCTTGCGGCGACGCTCGACGACGCCGCCGACGGCGTGACGCTGGTCACCCGCGGGATGGACCTGTTCGCCGCCAGCCACGTCCACCGGCTGCTGCAGGCGCTGCTCGGCCTACCGGTGCCGACGTGGCATCACCACCCGCTGCTGCTCGACGCCGACGGCCGCAAGCTGGCCAAACGGCGCGGCTCCCCGTCGCTGGCCGATCGGCGCCGGGCGGGGGAGGACGGGCGCGCGCTGGCCGAGGCGCTGCGCGGCGGCCGCGTGCCGGCTGGCATTACCCTCGGCGAAGGCGTAGGGGGCGCGGCATGAACACCGTGCTCGTCATCGTCATCGTGCTGCTCGCGATCATGGTCGTGGTTTCGCTGGTGCGCGGTATCGTCGCCTTCCTGCAGAGCACCAAGCTCGACCTCGAAAGCGGCGGCGACCGGGCGAAGGAGATGCAGCTCCGCCAGAACCAGATGATGTTCGCCCGCATCAAATACCAGGCGCTGGCGATCGTCGTGGTCGCGGTGCTGCTGATGATCAACCGCTAGGGTGGTCCGGCTCAACCGGATATACACGCGCACCGGCGACGACGGCACGACCGGGCTGGTCGACGGCTCGCGGGCGCCGAAGCACGCGCCGCGGCTCGAGGCCGTGGGCGCGGTCGACGAGGCCAACGCGGTGCTCGGCTGGGCGTTGCTGGCGGTCGCCGAACCTTTCGCCGCGGAACTGCCACGCATCCAGAACGACCTGTTCGACCTCGGCGCCGACCTCGCCACGCCGGGCGATGATTTCGCGCCGTCGGACACGGCGCTGCGCATCGTCCCCGCCCAGGTCGAGTGGCTCGAGCGCCGGATCGACGCCGCCAACGCACGTCTCGAGCCGTTGCGGAGCTTCATCCTCCCCGGCGGCAGCGAGGCGGCGGCGCGGCTGCACCTCGCCCGCACCGCGGTCCGCCGGGCCGAGCGGGCAATGACCGCGCTCGCCGCCGCCGAGCCCGTCAACCCGGCGGCGCTGGCTTACGCCAACCGGCTGTCGGATTACCTGTTCGTGCTCGCCCGGGCCGTCAACGCCGGCGGCGATCCGCTGTGGCAACCGGGGGCCCATCGCTAGCCGGGAACGCGCCCGCCGAGCGGAGGGTTGTGCACGCGAAGGAGACCTTTCGCGATGACCGACCAGCCCCTCCCGAGCGGCGAACGCCCCCCGGCCGACCAGGCGCCCGAGCTGCACAACGCCGAGCAGGACGACGAGCTCGAGCAGTCGCAGACCGTGGCCGAGGAGGCGCTGCGCGGCGGGGCCCGCGAATCCAGCCCGCTCGACAGCCTCAAGGCCGACGAGCCGGGCGAGGTGATGGACGATTCCGCGCAGGACCTGATCGACAAGATGCGCGACATGGAGCAGTCCGGCCGGATCGACATGGACGCCTACCTCGGCGAGCCGAACCACGACGACAACGAGGACAAGTACGGCGACGAGAACAAGCTGACCGACTTGCCCGCCGACGGGTCGGACGAAGGCAATGCGCTGGGGGACGAGGAGTAGCGCTCAGCGCCCGACCGCGCCATCGTTCAGCACCCATAGCCCGGCGACCAGCAGCACCGCGCCGAGCGCCACCGCCCAGCCGAGCCACTTGAACTGCGGCGCGTTCGGCGGCGCCAGCTGGTGCGGCCTCAGCCGGGCGAGCGTGCGGCACGCGCGGCGCTCGGCGGCGACCGCCAGCCACCCGCCGGCAAGGATGAACAGCGTGGCGATCGCCCGGGCCAGCCACGGCGGGTCGAACGCCCCGAACACGACGTGGAACGCGAGCCCGATGCCGATGGCGGCGAACGCGGTGCGCATCCAGCCGGCGAAAGTCCGCTCCATCGCCATGATGGTGCGGTCCTCGGCAAAATGGGTGCGCTCGACGGCGAGCTCGTCCCGGTCGGGCAATCGGTCCATGGGGACTAAACCCCGTCGGCCGCCTCGCGTTTCAGCCGGTAGAGCACGTCGAGCGCCTCGCGCGGGCTGAGCGCGTCGAGGTCGAGCGCCTCGAGGCGGTCGCGCAGCGTGTCGCATTGCTCGTCCTCGGCGGCCGCAGCCGCGGCGAACAGCGGCAGCTCGCCGAGCCCCGCGGCGAGCCCGCCGGTCTCGGCCCGGCCCTTCTCGAGCCGGCCGAGGACCTCGCGGGCGCGGGCAATCACGTCCTTCGGGACCCCCGCCAGCTTGGCCACCGCGAGGCCGTAGCTGCGGTCAGCTGCACCCGGGGCGACCTCGTGCAGCAGCACCAGCTCGCCTTTCCATTCCTTGGCCCGGACGTGATGCAGCGACAGCGCCGGGCAGCTTTCGGCGAGCCGGGCGAGCTCGTGATAATGCGTGGCGAACAGGCAGCGCGCCCGGTTGCCCTCGTGGATCGCCTCGGCCACCGCCCAGGCGAGCGCGAGCCCGTCGTAGGTCGAGGTGCCGCGGCCGACTTCGTCGAGGATGACGAAGCTGCGCTCGGTCGCCTGGGCGAGGATCGCCGCGGTCTCGACCATCTCGACCATGAATGTCGAGCGGCCGCGGGCGAGGTTGTCCGACGCGCCGACGCGGCTGAACAGGCGGTCGACGAGGCCGACCGTGGCGCGCGCGGCGGGCACGAATCCGCCGGCCTGGGCAAGCAGCACGATCAGCGCGTTCTGCCGGAGGAACGTCGACTTGCCGCCCATGTTGGGCCCGCCGACCAGCCACAGGCGGTCGTCCGGTCCAAGCCGGCAGTCGTTCGCCACGAACCGTTCGCCGGCCCGCGCGAGCGCGGCCTCGACCACCGGATGACGGCCGCCCTCGACCTCGAGGCACGGCGCCGCGACGATCTCGGGCCGGCACCAGCCGCCTTCGGCCGCGCGCTCGGCCTGGCTGGCGGCGACGTCGAGCCGGGCGAGCGCCGCGGCGGTCGCGGCGATGCGCTCGCGCGCGGCGGCGACCTCGCCGACCAGCTCCGCGAAATGCGCTTCCTCGGCGGCGAGCGCGTGGCCGCCGGCCTCGGCGATCTTGCTCGCCTCCTCATGCAACTGCAACGAGTTGAAGCGCACCGCGCCCGCCATCGTCTGGCGATGCGTGAAGCCGCTGTCGGGGGCCATCAGGGCGTCGGCGTGGCGGGCGGGCACTTCGACGAAGTAGCCGAGCACGCCATTGTGACGGATCTTGAGCGCGGCGACGCCGGTCTCGCCGCGGTACTTCGCCTCGAGCGCAGCGATCGCGCGGCGGGCATTGCCCGAAACCTGGCGCAGCTCGTCGAGCGCATGATCGTAGCCCTCGGCAATGAAGCCGCCTTGCCCGCGCTCGGTCGGCGGCGCCGGGACGAGCGCCCTCGACAAGTGGTCGGTCAGCGCGCCGTGGCCGGTGAGGCTCGGCAGCAGCTCGCGCAACAGCGCCGGCTTGTCGGGCTGGCCATGGAGGAAATCGTGCACCCGCCGCGATTCGCCGAGGCCGTCGCGCACCTGGCCGAGATCGCGGGGGCTGCCTCGCCCGGCAACGATGCGGCCCAGCGCGCGGCCGACGTCGGGCAAGGCGCGCAGCACCTCGCGCAAGTCGGCGCGCCGCAGCGGGTCGCCGTGGAGCCACTGGACGAGGTCGAGCCGCGCCTCGATCGCCGGCGCGAGCGCCAGCGGCGCGGCGAGGTCCTCGGCGAGCAGCCGCGCTCCGGCACCGGTGACGCAGCGGTCGACCGCGGCGAGGAGGCACCCGGCGCGCCCGCCTGCCTGGCCCTCGAGGATCTCGAGGCTGGCCCGGGTGGCCTCGTCCATCGCCAGCGCCCCGTCGGCCGCGCGGACGACCGGCGGCAGCAGCAGCGGCAGGCTGCCACGGCCGACGTGGTCGAGATAGCCGAGCAGGCCGCCGGCCGCCGCCAGCATCGCCCGGCCGAAGCCGCCAAACCCATCGAGCGTGGCGACTCCGTGCAGCGCCTTGAGGCGGGCTTCGCCGTCATCGCTGGAAAACTCGTGCCCGGGACGAGTGATCGCCTCGGACGGCACCAGGCCTTCCCCCGGCCCTTCGCGCAAGCGGGAGGGGAGACCCTCGGGCATGACCACCTCGCTCGCGCCGAGCCGGGCGAGCGCGGCGCCGAGCCCTTGCGGGGCGCACTCCTCGAGCTCCATGCGCCCGGTCGAGATGTCGCACGCGGCGATGCCGCACGCCCCGCGCACCTCGCACACCGCCGCCAGCAGGTTGGCGCGGCGCGGCTCGAGCAAGGCTTCCTCGGTCAACGTGCCGGCGGTGACGAAGCGGACGATGTCGCGCGCCACCAGCGCCTTCGAGCCGCGCGCCTTGCGCGCCTGCTCGGGGCTTTCGGTCTGCTCGGCGATGGCGACGCGGCAGCCGGCCTTGATCAGCCGGGCGAGGTAACCCTCGGCCGAATGGACCGGCACGCCGCACATCGGGATCGGCGCGCCGCGGTGCTCGCCGCGGCTGGTCAGCGCGATGTCGAGCACCCGGCTGGCGACTTTCGCGTCGTCGAAGAACAGCTCGAAGAAATCGCCCATGCGGTAGAACAGCAGGCACTCCCCCGCCTCGCGCTTGAGCGCGAGGTACTGCGCCATCATCGGCGTCGAAGCGGAGGCGTCGGCCATCGCGGTCGGACTAGCGAACTCGGCGCCGGGGAGTCACCGACGGCGAAGCGATAAGCTGCGGAATAACCGTTTTGGCACCTTGCGCTTGACATCGTGTCGCTAATCGGTTAGCAATGACGACGCTGCCCGAAGCGCGATTCGCTACTGCTCGATGACCGGATGATGCTTGTCGAGGTGGCGCTTGACGATCCGCAGGTTGCGGCTGTTCGAGCGGAACAGCAGGTCGAACAGGTCGCCGGCGACCGGGATCGCTCCCACCGCCGTGTCGAACGCGACATTGCCCGCCATCCGCCACAGCTTCCACTTGGGCAAGCCGAGGTTGTTCGCTTCCCACACGATGTAGGCGCCCATCGCGGCGGTGACGACATCGCCGAGCACGGGGATCAGGCCGGCGATGGCGTCGAGCCCGACCGGCCGGTTGAGGCCGGGTATGACGAAGCTGCGCTCGAGAATCTGCTCGAGGCCTTCGATTCGCCGGCGGACGGCGGCCGGGTCCTTGCCGAGGGGAAGCCCCATCGGTTGCGGTCGCACAGGCTCCATCGGCGGCTCCTCTCGCCGCTTATCTGGCGATCTTCGCCAGCGGCGGCAAGGGATGGAACGCCCAGGGGTTGGCGGCGAACCCCTCGACATTGCCGCGCACCAGCGAGAAACGCAGCGGCGATCCGAACGGGATGTAGAGGTTGGCCAGGGTCAGCTCGGCCTCGGCCTCGGCGAGCATCGCCGCGCGCTCGGCCGGGTCCGCCTGGCCGTCGGATTCGCGGACCAGCCGGTCGGCCTGCGAGTGGCACAGCCCGCCGCGCAGCGAGCAGTTGAACTGGTTGAGGAACCAGCGCGGGTCGGCGTAGCGCGCGACCCGGTCGACCAGCTCGAGATCGGCCGCGCGGCCCGGCGGCGCGCGCTCGAGCCGTACGCCGATCGTCGCCAGCTGCGTCGCCAGCTCGGCGAACAGCATGTCGAGGCCCGGCGCCCGGTCGAGCGCCAGCGTCAGCCGAGCTTCGGCTCCGCCGTTGGCGCGGCGCCAGGCGGCGATGCGGCCGGCGGCGACCGCGCGCAGCTCATCGATGGTCCGCCCGCTCCAGCGCTCGCCGATCTGGCCGGGGTCGCCCGGCAGCCCGGGCGGTACGATCCGCGTGGTCGGCACCCAGCCGCCGATGTTGAACGGCCCGACCAGCGCCGGCCGGTCGAGCGCCATGGCGATCGCCTCGCGCGCCAGCGGCGTCGCCAGCAGCCCTTCGGCGCGGCGCACCCGCAGCCCGAACAGCCCGAGCGCCGGGTCGAGCTGCACCGTCCCGCGCGACAGCGGCCCGGTGTCGGCCAGCGGCAGCGCGCCGATGCGCCCGCCGAGGACGAGGTCGACCTCGCCGTCGTCGAACAGCGCCACGGCCCGCTCGGCGCTCGCGGCGTGCAGCTCGATCTGGCGGACGTACTGCGCCCAGTCCTCGGCCTCGGGGATGCCGCGCGCCGCCGGCCGCTTCATCGTCAGGATCGCCGTCGCCCCGTCGCGGCGCAGCTCCATGTCGCCGCTGCCGCCATCGCCCGGACGGAGCGCCAGCTCGGGCTGGGCGAGCAACTGGAGCAGCATCGGCACCGGGCTCGACAGCCGGATCTCGATCACCCGGCCAGCCATCGCGCGCACTTCGGCGATCGGCTCGAGGTCGAGCCCGAGCGAGGTCCCGTCGAGCGCGCGGATCGCGTCGTTGAGCGCCGCCCGGGCGCTTTCGGCGGTAAGGTCGCGCCCGTCGGGCCAGGTGCCATCGCGCAGGCGGAAGATGAAGCTGCGGCCGTCGTCGGTGACGATCCAGCGGTCGGCCAGCGCGGGGATCACCTCGCCCTGGGCGTCGAGCGCGACGAGCCCGGCGTCGGTTGCCGCGCGCACGTGCTGCGCCCCGGCCGACAGGCGCACGCCGTCGGCGAACAGACTGTCGGGCGTGTCGATCGCGGCGACCGCGAGCGCACCCTCGTTCGAGCCGCACGCGCCGAGCGACAGGGCAAGCAAGACGGGAAGGAGGAGCCGGGCCCGCGCCATGCCCGAGCCTAAGCCAGCGGGCAGAGCGGTTCAACCGCGCGCGGCGGTCAGATCTTGCGCAAGTTGCTCAGGTCGGCCTGCTGCCCGATCGGCACGCCCGAATGGTTGCGCGTGTAGCGCGGAGCGTCGAAGTCGGCCATCGCCGACGACGCCGCGGGGGCGCGCACGACGACCGGGTCGATCTCGTTGACGAACGCGATCCCGAAGCGGTTGTCCTGCGTCCACGCGACCGAGCCGTGGACCCAGCCGATGTTGCGCAGCTCGACCTGGACCAGCGCGCCGCGCATGACCCGGGCCTCGCCTTCGGCCATCATGCCGCCGGCCGACAGGTTGCGCACCTTGACGCGAAACGCCCCGTCCTGGCCGTCGACCCGTACTTGGGCGAGGAGGAACAGGCTGTCGCGATTGACTTGGCGTGTGTCCACGTTGCTCATGGTTCCAGGCGACCGGTTTTCCTGCTTGCGCCCGGCCGCCGTAAACCGCGGCGGCGGGCCCGTGAATTGCGCTACGGAGCCCTTATCGCGATTCTTGGCTAATCGATGGTTAACGGGCCGCCGGCGTTTGCCGAACTGTCCCGGATTGGGTCAGTCGTCGCGGGAAATCTTCTCGCGCCGCTCGTGCGCCTGCTGCGCCTCGACCGTCATCGTGGCGATCGGGCGAGCGATCAGGCGGTTGATGCCGATCGGCTCGCCGGTCACCTCGCACCAGCCGTAGTCGCCCTCGTCGATGCGGCGCAGCGCGGCGTCGATCTTGGCGATCAGCTTGCGCTGCCGGTCGCGGGTGCGCAGCTCGATGCCCCAGTCGGTCTCGCTGGAAGCGCGGTCGTTGAGGTCGGGCTCGCGGATCGGGCCGTCCTGGAGCGACTGCAGGGTGCCTTCGGCGGCGCTGAGGATCGACTTCTTCCATTCGAGCAGCAGAACGCGGAAATAGTTGAGCTGCTGGTTGGACATGTACTCGTCGTCGTCGGACGGTGCGTAGTCCCGGTCGAGCGCTCGCTTCGCCTTGGCGAGAATGTCGATATCGTCATTCGGAACCGACGCCATTCACGAACTCCGCACGCTGGCCGCCGCCCCTGGGTCCGGCCTTCCCGCCCCGGGCCGGCGGCTCGTCGCCGCGCTCAGGACGGGTCTGGCGCGCCTATAGGGGCACGGCGAATCCGGCACAAGCGCAATGACGCAGGTTAGCCGGCGACCGATTAAGCGTGGCCTAACAGGCGCATAACCGCCGCGCCGGGGCCCGCGTTAACGAATTCGGCGCGGCGTTAACCATTTGTTGACCGCGTTCGTCAAACATCGCCGCAGAGGCCACGGTGGGGGACCGGGCCGCTGAGGGATACGAGCATGGAATGGACCAAGATCGAGGAGTTCGCCAAGATCCGCCCGGCCGATCCGACCGCCGCGGACTTGCAGCTTGCCCGTTGGCTGGCAGCCGCCGCGGCGGGTGACACCGCCGCTTACTACGACCTCGGGGTCGCCTACTCGACCGGCAGCCACGGAGTCGCCGGCGATTTGATCGAAGCGCACAAGTGGTTCAACCTCGCCGCCGCGCTCGGCCACGAGGAGGCCTCGTGGTGCCGCGCCGACGTGTCCGAGGAGATGACCGCGCGCGAGATCGCCGAAGCCCAGCGCCGCGCGCGCGAATGGCTTGCGGCGGGGCAGCGCAAGGCGGCGTGATTCCTGCTCCGGCTTGCTGGAGCAGCTCTAGGATTTCCTGAACGGCGTCCGCTCGTGAAGGAACAGCTGGTCCTGCGCCACCCCGGCGCGCTCGCGCTCGAGGAAATCGGCCACCGCGGCGCGAAACCCGGGATCGGCGATCCAGTGCATCGACCAGGTCCGCACCGGCTCGTAGCCGCGGGCGAGCTTGTGGCCACCTTGAGCGCCGGCCTCGACGCGGCTCAGCCCGAGCTCGATCGCCGCTTCGATCGCGCGGTAGTAGCACAGCTCGAAATGGAGGAACGGGCGCTCGGCGAGACAGCCCCAGTAGCGCCCGTAAAGCGCGTCGCCGCCGATGAAGTTGAGCGCCCCGGCGATCGGCCGACTGTCTTCGAAGGCGAGCACCAGCAGGATGCGCTCGCGCATCCGTTCGCCGATAAGATCGAACGCCGCGCGGGTCAGGTACGGGCTGCCCCATTTGCGGCTGCCGGTGTCCTGGTAGAACAGCCAGAACGCGTCCCAGTGCGCGGGGCGGAGGCCGGCGCCGGTGACCGCGCGGATCTCGACGCCGTCGTTCGCCGCCGCCCGCTCCTTGCGGATGGCCTTGCGCTTGCGGCTCGACAGCGCGGCGAGAAAATCGTCAAACGTGCGGTAGCCACGGTTGAGCCAGTGGAACTGGATGTCGCTGCGGGCGAGCCAGCCGGCGCGCTCGAACAGCGGGAGTTGCGCGGGATCCACGAACGTGGCGTGGGCCGAGGACCAGCCGTGGCGGCGGCACAGGCTCTCGGCGGCGCGCAGCAGCGGCGCGGCATAGGCCGCGTCGGACAGCAGCAGCCGCGGCCCGGTCGCCGGGGTGAACGGCGCGGCGATCTGCAGCTTGGGGTAATAGTCGCCGCCGGCGCGGTGCCAGGCGTCGGCCCAAGCGTGATCGAACACGTACTCGCCCTGGCTGTGGCCCTTGGCGTAAGCCGGCAGCGCGGCGAGCAGGCCGCCGCCCGAATCCTCGATTACGAGCGGAGCCGGGGTCCACCCGGTCCCGCGGCCGACGCTGGCGGAATCTTCCAGCGCGGTCAGGAAGGCGTGGGCCATGAACGGATTGCCGCCGCCAGCCAGCGCGTCCCATTCGGCCGCCGGCAGGCTGCCGACCGAGGGCGCGACGCGGACGACGAGATCGGCTTCGGCCATGCGCCCTAGCTAGGCGTCGCGCCGCGCCAGTTCGAGCCCTTCGCCCTCGGCAATGAGGGCGTCGGCGAACGCGCGGGCCGTCGCCAGCCGGGCCGCGCCGGACACCGTCCAGGTCAGCACCGGCAGGTCCCTCGCGCGCATCGCAGCGGCAAACCGGCTCGGCAGGTCGCGCACATCGAAGGCGATGAACTCGGCATGCGCAAAGCGCAGGGCGAGGATTCCGCGCGGAACCGCGAAAGCCCCCCGCCGGCCATCCTCGGTCACCACCAGCCCGCGGACGATCCCGGGGGCGTTCCGGCCGAACCAGCGCACCACCATGGGATCGAAGCTCATCACCGCCGCCGGCCCGGGGTACCCCGACAGCGCGCTCGCCACCGCGTTGCACAAAGGCTCGAACGGGACGTCTCGGCGCGACTTGAGCTCGATCAGGAGCGGGACGCGACCGCCGATTTCGGCAAGCAGGCGCGGCAACGTCCAAACAGGATCGCCGCCGCGCAATGCCACGCCTGACAAACCGGCCACCGTGCGCAGCCGGACCGGCCCGTGCTCGTCGGTGAGGCGGTCGAGCTCCCAATCGTGGAACACCATGGCCGCGCCATCGCTGCTCTGCTGGACATCGCACTCGATACCGCAACCGGCCGCGATCGCCGCACGGAAAGCGCTCGGCGAGTTCTCGACCGCGTTCGTCCCGTGCATTCCGCGATGAGCGTAGACGACGCCTCGCAGCCAGCCGACCCGCGCGGGGTCAGGGCCTGACGGCAACGATCGCGTCCACCTCGACCGCGGCGCCGAGCGGCAGGACCGGCACGCCGACCGCGCTGCGCGCGTGCTTGCCGGCCTCGCCGAACACTTCGGCCATCAGCTCCGAGGCGCCGTTGGCCACCTTGGGCTGATCGGTGAAGGCGGGCGTGGAATTGACGAACGCGCCGAGCTTGACGATCCGCTCGACCCGGTCGAGCGAGCCGAGCGCCGCCTTGAGCTGGGCGAGGATCATCAGCCCGCACGCCCGCGCCGCGGCGGTGCCCTGCTCGAGCGCGACATCCTCGCCCAACCGCCCCGTCACCAGCAGGCCGTCGACGAACGGCAGCTGTCCTGAGACATGGGCGAGGTTGCCAGCGACCACCACCGGCACGTAGGCGGCGACCGGAGCCGCGGCCTGCGGCAGCGCGATGCCGAGCTCGGCGAGACGGTGTTCGATGCTCATCGCCGGCCTCCATGCAACGTTTCGAGCAGCCACGGCAAGGCCTCGGCCCAAGTGTCGATCCGGGCGTGGGCGTGCCCGGCCGCAAGCGCGCAGGGGATATGCGGCGAAATCGCCGGCTCGCCGCAGAAGTGTAGCCGCGAGACGGTGGGCAGCACTTCGGCGGCCGAGGCGTGGTGATGCGCGAGGTCGTCGACGAACACGGCGCGACTCGGCGCGTATTCCTCGACGATGCGCTTGAGCGCTTCGCCCTTCGGGCCCTGGTTGGTGAACACGCGCACGCCAAAGCCATGCTCGCGCAGCTGCGCGGTGCGCGCCGCGTGATAGCGGTCCTGCAGGTTGGTCAGCACCGCGACGTCGGCCTCGCGCTGCAGCTCGGCGACCGCCGCGACGGCGCCCTCGATGTCCGTCTGCCGGCCCATCTCGTCGTCGAAGAAGGCATCGAGGAACTGCCACTTCTCGTCATAGCTGAGCGGCTCGGCGCGGCCGGGCAGCACGAACGTCTCGGCGAACGGATTGCCGGTGAGATCGAACTCGACGCCATGCTGCTCGGCCATCCAGTCGCGGAAGTGGCGCACCATGTGCAGCAGCACCTCGTCGCAGTCGGTGACGACGAGCGGGCGGCTCACAGCCGGTCCCGGGCGACGACGAGCTGCGCCGGGGCGACGGCGAGCGCCTCAGCCGCGGCGAGCAGGTCCGACTCGTGCGCGCACAGGAAATCGAGCACCGCGCGCAGGGTGGGCCGCTGAGTGGCGGGCTCGCCGATCGCCGCGCGCAGGCCGTCCGGATCGAGGCCCGTCAGGTCGAGGAAACGCCGCGCGCGCGCCGTGTCCGAAAGGACCCAGCCGAGCGCATTAAGGGAAACCTCTGCCGGGTCCTTAACCGAATCTTCACCTTGCTTAAGAATTGTCAGCCGTCCGTTAAGGAGATAGATGGTCGCAACAGCTTCCGTGGGGGCGGAGGCATCGGGGGCTCAATGACGAAGCGCATTCTCGTTGTCGAGGACAACGATCTTAACCGTAAGCTTTTTTGCGACGTGCTTCAGGCCAGCGGTTTCGCCGTCGAACCGGTAGCCGACGGGAACGACTGCATCGAGAAGGCGCGGAGCTTTTTCCCCAACCTGGTGGTGATGGACATCCAGCTGCAGGACGTCTCGGGCCTGGACCTGATCGCCGACCTCAAGCGCGACGCGGTGCTGTCGGAAGTGCCGGTGCTCGCGGTCACCGCTTACGCCGGCAAGGGCGACGAGCAGCGCATCCGCGATGTCGGCGCCCAAGGATACCTGGCCAAGCCGGTGTCGATCGGGCCATTCATGGCGGCGGTGAAGGGCCTCGTCGGTCAGGCGTAGGCGCGTAGCGCCAGCTCGAGCGCAAAGGCGGCCAGCGTTGCCAGCAGGCCGGCGATGAACAGGCCGTAGGCATAGCCCAGGAAGCGGTACTTGCGGTGGTGGAGCACCTGGCCGTTCTGGTAGATGTCGCGCAGCATCAGCCGGAACACCGTTTCGTCTGCGGCGAGGTCCGCGAGCACGTCCTCGCTCCACTCGTCCTCGTCGCGGTCGTGGAAATGGCCGAAGAACAGCTTGTTGAGCCGCCCGCCGCTGCCGGGCCGGCCGACCGAGGGCATCACCGCGACTGCCCCGCACAGCGCGCTGAGGAAGGCGAAGAAGGCGAGGATCGCCAGCGACCACGGCAGCTCGCCGGCGAGCGCGCGGCTGATCGCGATGGAGAACACGAGGAAGCTCGCGCCCATCAGGATCGAGGCCTTCTGGTCGGCCATCTGCGCCAGCTTGAGCGTGTTGTTCTGCACCGTCCGGAGCATGTGGATCGCGTGCGGCGAGTACGTCGGCGGGGAGCGCTCGACGGCCGCGGCAGGATCGGGTTCGGTCGCCGGATTGCCCATTGCGCACCCCGCTTCGCTTGGGGGGGATGGCCCGCCCGCAATCTGCTTGCCATCGGGCCTGCGGCTTGACAAGCGAGGCGGCGAGGCGCTCATCCGCGTCGGCGACTGCGTGAGGAGGCCCATGGACCGCGAAGACGTCGACAGCCGCATCCGCGCGCTGCTCGAGCCGTTCAACAAGAAGGAGGTCGCGGTCGTCGACGACACGACCTTTGCCGGCGACCTCGAGTTCGACAGCCTGACGGTGATGGATTTCGTCGCCGCGATCGAGGACGAGTTCGACATCATCATCAGCATGAACCAGCAGGCCGAGATCGAGACTTACGGCAACCTCGTCGACGCCGTGCGCGACCTGGCGACCGGGTAGGCCCCATGAGCGAAGGCATCAGCCAGGCGGACCGGCCGACGGTTCTCGAGGGCGAGGCGCGCGACTTGTTCTCGAAGTTCGACGACGTCATCCGCACGCGCGAGACTTTGCTGGCCCGCGGAGTCGAGGATCCGTTCAGCCTGGTGATGGAGCAGGTGCTCAGCCCGACGCGGGCGGTTTGCAACGGCCGCGACACGATTTTGCTGGGCACTTACAACTACATGGGCATGACTTTCGACCCCGACGTGATCGCGGCCGGCAAGCACGCGCTGGACAATTACGGATCGGGCACCACCGGCAGCCGCGTGCTCAACGGGACTTACCAGGGACACAAGGAAGTCGAGGCGGCGCTGCGCGAATTCTACGCGATGGACCACGCCATGGTGTTCTCGACCGGCTACCAGGCCAACCTCGGGATCATCTCCACGATCGCCGGCAAGGGCGACTACATCGTGCTCGACATCGACAGCCACGCCAGCATCTGGGACGGGTGCGCGCTGGGGAATGCCGAGGTGGTGCCCTTCAAGCACAACGACATCGAGGCGATGGACAAGCGGCTCGGGCGCATACCGGAGGGCGCCGGCAAGCTGGTCGTGCTCGAGGGCGTCTATTCGATGCTCGGCGACGTCGCCCCGCTGGCCGAGATGGTCGCCGTCGCCCGGAAGCACGGGGCGATGGTGCTGGTCGACGAGGCGCACTCGATGGGCTTCATCGGCGAGCACGGCCGCGGGGTGGCGGAGGACCAGGGCGTGCTCGACCAGGTCGACTTCGTGATCGGGACGTTCTCCAAGAGCGTCGGCACGGTCGGGGGCTTCTGCGTCTCGAACCACCCGAAGTTCGAGATCCTGCGGCTGGTGTGCCGGCCGTACGTGTTCACCGCCAGCCTCCCGCCGAGCGTGGTCGCGACTGCCGCGACGAGCATCCGCAAGCTGATGCACGGCGGCAACAAGCGGGCGCACTTGTGGGAGAACTCGAAGCGGCTCCACGGCGGGCTGACGCAGCTCGGCTTCACGCTCGGCACCGCGGCGCCGCAGAGCGCGATCGTGGCCGTGATCATGCCCGACCTCGAGCGCGGCGCGGCGATGTGGGAGGCGCTGCTGAAGGAAGGCCTCTACGTCAACCTCGCGCGCCCGCCGGCGACGCCCGCGGGCATGACGCTGCTGCGCTGCTCGCTGTGCGCCGAGCACTCGGCCGAGGAGGTCGAGACCATCCTCGGCATGTTCGAGCGCGCCGGCAAGGCGGTGGGGATTATCTGACCTGCTGAACTTTCAGCATTTATCCCGCATCTCGGCAAAGCGGCGAAAATGTGGGACAAAAAACCGCTTTCTCAAAGGTTTGCCGAACGCTACCGGCGCTGGCAGCTAGCCTCAGTTGAGCGTGATAACCCCATCCACCGCGCGCCATTCGGCGGGGCCGATGAGGCGGTTGTGCGCGACCTGGACCGAGTGCAGCACCGCCTCGATCTCGCGCCGCCAGTAAGCAAGGAAGCGGCCGAGCTCCGGAAACGTCGGGGCGAGGTCGTACTGCTGCATGACGAACGCCTGCAGCAGGCTCGGGTGATCGGGCATGAAGTAATGGACTTGCACGGTCGACAGGCCGTAGCCTTCGAGCTGGCGGACGAAATCGGTGTCACCGATCCGGGCACTCGTCAACGCTTTCCTCCTTCCGGACGAACCGCGATGAGGAGAGTGTCGCACGGCAATGGTTCCGATCGGGTGAACGGAAGGGCGCGCCTTCACTGATCCTCCCCGAGCTTGTCTCGGGGAGGGGGACCGCCCGGCGCAGCCGGGTGGTGGAGGGGCAAGCGGGTGCGGGCGAATTCGACCACCGCTTGGGCTGACCTCGCGGCATCGGCGAAGGACATCGCTTGCCCGAAGCCGGATCGTATCGATGTCGGCGGTCATGAGCCACTCGGCGCGGGCGAGATCGCGTGCGGCGCGCTCCGCGTTATCGTGCGCGCTGCCGTCGACTTCGATCGCCAGCCGCGCATCGCTGCAGAAGAAATCCAGCACGTAATCGCCGCTCGAATGCTGGCGGCGGAACTTCAGGCCGAACGGTCGCAAGCGCAGGTGCCGCCATAGCAATACCTCCGGCAGCGACATCGTCTTGCGCAAGGTCCGCGCGCGGCGCACGCCGCCGGGCCTCGGCTTCGGGGCTATGTTTTTCAGCATCCCGCCGGATTCCCCCTCCACCATGCTTCGCATGGTCCCCCTCCCCGAGCAAGCTCGGGGAGGATCGGGGTCACACGATCTGCGCCGTCGCCTCGCACTTGTCGCGGGCCTCGTCGCCGCCGCCCTCGACCAGCGTCAGCAGCAGGAACCCGCCGACCACCAGCACGACGAAGCCGGCGGTGACGAGGCCGAGGTACTTGTCGATGAATCGCTTGATCGGCGCCCCGAACAGGCGGAACAGCACGCCGACGAACATGAAGCTGATCGCGCGGCTGACCACGCTGGCGAGGACGAACGGCACCAGCGGCATGTGGATGAACCCGGCGGTGATCGTCAGCAGCTTGAACGGGATCGGCGTGGCGCCCTTGATCATGATGATCTCGGCGCCGTACTCGCGCAAGTAGCACGCGGCGACCGGGAAGCTCTCGGTCAGGCCGAGCCACGCCAGCAGCTGCGCGCCGACGGTGTCGTAGAGGCCCCACCCGATCGCGTAGCCGAGCAGCCCGCCGAGCACCGAGGCGCCGGTGGCGATGGCGGCGAAGCGGATCGCGCGCCGCGGCTCGGCGAGGCACATCAGCCCGAGCAGCGGGTGCGGCGGGATTGGGAAGAAGCTCGCCTCGAGGAAAGCGAAGCCGGCCAGCCACCATTCGGCCTGCGGGTGCGCGGCCTTGGCGAGAACCCAGTCGTAGAGCTTGCGCAGCATCGGCGCGCGTTAGGGGAGCGGCGGCGGGCGGGCAAGCGGGGGAGGGAGGCAGGAGGCAGTAGGCAGTCGGGCGGAGCGCCACACTGATACTACCGCCGACTGCCGACTGCCGACTGCCGCAAACCCATTTGGCACTTTTCCCTTGACATCGCGACGCTGTTTGGGTACATATCCGGAACATCGCGATGGTGTGATTCGGCGAGGCCCGGTCCGCGCGTCGCTCTTCCAAAGGATCGTATCGACATGACCGAGCGCGCGCGAGGCGCGGACGGGCGCTTCGTCGCGCAATCGTCCGCCACCCGAAAAAAGAAATCCGTCAGGCTGACCCCGCGCCAGCGGAAGGAGGCAGGCGAAGGCAAGATCGACAAGCACTGGCGGACCTATTTCCTGCAAACCCTGGCCGAAACCTCGAACGTCAGGAAGTCGGCAGCGGCCGCCAAGGTGGCGGCGAGCCGGGCCTACAAGACGCGGCGCGAGGACGCCGACTTCGCCGCGCAATGGCGCGCGGCGCTGCGCGAAGGCTACGACCATCTCGAGATGGAAGCGCTCGGCTATCTGCGGGCCGCGAATCCCAGGCAGAAGTTCGACGTCGCCTCCGCGATCCGGCTGCTGACCATGCATCGCGAGACGGTCGCGGCCGAGCGAGCGCGCGACAAGGGCGGCGATCGGCCGTCCGCCCTGGAGGCCATCGACGCGATGATCGAGCAGATGCGCGAGCGCCGCGCGGCCAATGCCGCCGTCATCGTGGAGACCGCAACGGAGACCGGCGATGGCCGGGTCTGACCAGCTCGAATGGTTGCTGTCGCTCGGGCATGATGAACGCCGCGCCGTGTTGCGGCGGCTCGGCGATGATCAGCTCGACGAGTTGCTTACCGAATGGCGGCTGTGGGCCCACCCGGGGCAAGTGCCGCCCGCGAAGGGCTGGCACACCTGGCTGATCATGGCCGGGCGCGGCTATGGCAAGACGCGGGCGGGCGCCGAATGGGTGCGCGCGATCGCCGAGGCCGATCCGGCCGCCCGGATCGCGCTGGTCGGCGCCTCGCT
This sequence comes from Croceibacterium sp., assembly GCA_035626815.1. Classification (GTDB taxonomy): domain Bacteria; phylum Pseudomonadota; class Alphaproteobacteria; order Sphingomonadales; family Sphingomonadaceae; genus Croceibacterium_A. The sequence continues at coordinate 23,661 of DASPMY010000011.1, read as the reverse complement.
CGGCGAGACGCGGCGCGTGATGGTCGAGGGGGAGAGCGGGCTGCTCGCGATAGCGCGCCCGAAAAACCGCCCGGTGTACGAGCCCTCCAAGCGCCAGCTCAACTGGCCGAACGGCGCCATCGCCACGCTCTATTCGGCGGGCGAGCCGGACAGCCTGCGCGGCCCGCAGCACAGCCACGCGTGGTGCGACGAGATCGCCAAGTGGGACCATGCCGGCGGGCGCGCCGAAGCCGCGTGGGACAACCTCGTGCTCGGCTTGCGGCTGGGCCTCGCGCCGGCCGTGGTCGCGACGACCACCCCGCGCGCGGTTTCGCTGGTCAAGCGGCTGCTCGGGCAATCCGATGCGCTGGTGACGCGCGGCACCACCGCCGACAACAAGGACAACCTGCCGCCGGGCTTCTTCCGCCAAGTGCGCGTCCAGTTCGGGCGCTCGCTGCTCGGCCGCCAGGAATTGGGCGGCGAGCTGATCGAGGAGATCGACGGCGCGCTGTGGAGCCGGGCGCTGCTCGAGCACTGCCGCGAGGCCGCGGCGAGCGCGCCGGCGCGGCGGGTGGTGATCGGCGTCGACCCGCCGGCTTCGGCCGCGGGCGACGCCTGCGGGATCGTCGTCTGCGCGCTGGGAGAGGACGGCATCGCGCGGGTGCTGGCCGATTGCTCGGTGAGGAAGGCGACGCCCGAGCGCTGGGCCCGCGCCGTCGCATCGGCGGCGCGCGGCTGGCAGGCCGACCGGGTGATCGCCGAAGCCAACAACGGCGGCGAGATGGTACGCAGCGTGCTGCACGCGGCGGACATCTCGCTCCCCGTCAAGCTGGTCCACGCCAGCCGCGGCAAGGCCGCCCGCGCCGAGCCGGTTGCGGCGCTCTACGAAAGCGGCCGCGTGCGCCACGTCGGCCAGCTGCCGCAGCTCGAGGACGAGCTGTGCGCCCTGATGGCCGGTGGGACTTATGAGGGGCCGGGACGGTCGCCGGACCGGGCGGATGCGCTGGTCTGGGCGCTGAGCGAGCTGATGCTCGGGCGGAAAAGCGCGCCGCGGGTGCGGGCTATCTAGGTCTTTCTCGGATTACGGAAGGTGTCGATGAGTGATGTTTCATCCAGTCACGGGTCTCCGGGCAAATCCAACCCATCATTTTGGTGATGTTACCATAATCCTGAGTTAGATTGTGGCCGATCAAGGGCTCCTGATGAAAAATGCGATTGCGCAAATCTTGCACTTGCGTCGCTGTCCGACTCACATGGGCAATCGTCATGTTTTGCGGGAGGTGCGGAAAAGCCGAGGCTGCCTGTGTCGACCAAATCGCGCGGTTGTAATCTCGACGGAGCATCGCCACCCAGAAACCCAACGAAAGTGAGGCGACAATCTGAGGTGTCGTCGCAACTTGATGGCTGATTGAATAGTGGCGGCGTTCAGCCTTGGTAATGTCGTCAACCTGCTTGGGCCGAAGCATGTTTCGACAGGCTTGGTCCGTCGGCCAATCCGCGCCGTGCACCGCCGAGATAGCTTGATGAACCACGTTTCGGAGGGCCACCTCAAGGGCCTGAAGCGGAAAGTGGAAACTTTGGCCGACAACTGCGTTCCATACATACAGCCGGTGCGCCAGTTCCTCCTTGAATCCGGCAGCTCTGAGGTACGTCCGCCACCGTTCCGGAGACACGGTTCGAGTGAAGGCAGCAGTTAACGCCGGACTAACGGAACAAACGATAGTGGGTTGACGTAATGGCATGAAGGTCTAAATCCGCACGTGAGAGCCGGGGTCCGTAAAGGGCCGACCGGACTAGAAAGAGCCCCCGGACAGCCGCAAGGCCCTCCGGGGGTTTCGCTTTTCTGTAACGTTGAATCGGACTTGATCTACCGATTCCAGCGGCTTTTCCTCCAAATTACACCTATCCAAAATAGCCTAGCCGCTGTCGCTGCGTCGGACATTCCAGACAACCGCCTCGCGCACCAGCGCCTTGAACGCCGCCTCATCGATGGCCGCGTCCTCGCGGATGTCGATCGCGCGGCGGGTGTTGCCGGCGAAGCCGGCGTTGAACAGGCCGGCGGGGTCGTCGAGCGCGGCGCCGTGGGCGAAGGTGAGCTTGACGTAATCCTTGTAGACCTCGCCGGTGCACAGGATGCCGGCGTGCTCCCACACCGGCACGCCGCTCGGGTTCGACGGCTTGCGCCATTTGACCGTCTCGACGACCTCGGGGTCGGCCTCGCGGATTAGCTCGCGGATGCGGGCGAGCGCGGCGCCGCGCCAGTCGCCGAGCGCGGCGAGCTTCTTGTCGATCAGTTCAGAAGCAGCCGGCCTGCTCACCGGGCGACCTTAGCAAATCCTCCCCGGGACGGGGAGGTGGCGGCCCGCAGGGCCGACGGAGGGGGCCCTCGCCACGGCGCAGCGCTTGCGGCCGGCCCCCTCCACCACGCTGCGCGCGGTCCCCCTCCCCGTGCCGGGGAGGAATTGGATTCAAACCAGAAAGGCTCTTGCATGTCCTTCCTCTCGACGCTCCGCGCCGCCTTCAAGGGCGGCGGGGGCGAGCGCGTGCCGCTGGCGCGCAGCTTCATCTCGCCGTGGTCGTGGGCGTTCGAGCCGGCCGGCACGCGGCCGCCGTTCGAGTATCGCCACGCGGTGCGCCACGCGTTCCTCGAGAACCCGGTGGCGCAGCGGGCGGTGCGCATCGTCGCCGAGGGCGTCGGCAGCGCCCCGCTGCTGCCGAGCGAAGAGGCCGCGCTGGCGCTGGTCGGCGCGACCTCGGCCGGCCAGTCGCTGCTCGAGACGCTCGCGGCGCAGCTGCTGCTGCACGGCAACGGCTACGTCCAGGTGGTGCGGGGCGGCGACGGCGCGCCGGTCGAGCTGTTCGCGCTCAGGCCCGAGCGGGTCTCGGTCGTCGCCGGCGCCGACGGCTGGCCGGCGTCGTACCAGTACAAGCTCGGCGACCGGACCTTGGCGATCCCGCTCGAGGACGCCGACGGCTGGCCGCAGCTGATCCACCTCAAGGCGTTCCATCCGGCCGACGACCATTACGGCGCCGGCTGCCTCGCCGCCGCCGAGCAGGCGGTGGCGATTCACAACGCCGCGAGCGGCTGGAACCGCGCGCTGCTCGAGAACGCGGCGCGGCCTTCGGGCGCGCTGGTGATGGACGCGGGCGACGGCAATACCCTCACGAGCGACCAGTTCGACCGGCTCAAGGGCGAGCTGCAGCGGGCCTATTCGGGCGAGGGCAACGCCGGGCGGCCGATGCTGCTCGAGGGCGGGCTCAAGTGGCAATCGCTGTCGCTGACCCCGGCCGACATGGACTTCGCCGAGCTCAAGGCCGCCGCGGCGCGTGACATCGCGCTCGCCTTCGGCGTGCCGCCGATGCTGCTCGGGCTGCCCGGCGACAACACTTACGCCAACTACCGCGAGGCCAACCGCGCGCTGTGGCGGCTGACGCTGCTGCCGCTGGCGGGCAAGATCCTCGGCGGCCTCGCCGAAGGGCTGCGGCCGTGGTTCCCGAAGCTTTCGCTTTCGGTCGACCTCGACCGCGTGCCGGCGCTGGCCGAGGACCGCGAGCGGCTGTGGGCCCAGCTCACCGCCGCCGATTTCCTCGAGCCCGCCGAGAAGCGCGCGCTGCTCGGGCTGGGAGACGCGCCATGAACCGCGAGGACATGCTCGCCAAGCTGATCGCGCAGGCGGCGGCGGAAGGCGGCGAGCTCATCACGCTGCGCGCGATCGTCGAGGAAGCGAGCGAGCTCGGCGCCAACCGCGTGCTCGAGCGCATCGGCCTCGGCGACAAGCAGGCGCAGGACGACATCGACGAGCTGCGCGAGCTGCTCGGCGCCTGGCGCGCCGCCAAGGCCAGCGCGTGGAAGGCGGCGGTCGACTGGATCGTGCGCGCGGCGCTGGCGCTGCTGCTCATCGGCATCGCCGTGCGGCTCGGCGCGCTGGGGATGCTCAAGTGAGGCTCGCCGGCTACGCGGCGCTGTTCGGCATCGCCGACGGCGCCCGCGACACCATCCGCCAGGGCGCCTTCGCCCGCACGCTGGCCGAGCGCCGCGAGCCGGTGCCGCTCTACTGGCAGCACCGGCCGGGGCAGCGCATCGGCCTGGTCGAGCACGTCGCCGAGGACGAGCGCGGCCTGAGGGTGATCGCCCGCATCGACCGGCCCGACAGCATCGCCGCGGCCATGCTCCGCCGCGGCCAGGCCGACGGGCTCAGCTTCGGCTACCGCGCGCGCGGCTATCGCCGCGTGCCCGGCGGCCGCGTGCTCGAGGACATCGAGCTCATCGAGATCAGCCTGGTGACCCATCCGCTCCAGCCCGGTGCGCGGGTCCACCTGGTCCGATGACGTGAGTCCCAGCGCAGGCTGGGACCTTGTGCCGCACCGACCGAGGCCCCTGCCTGCGCAGGGGCTCACAGAGCTTCAAGACGAAAGGTAACTGCCCGATGGACATGGAACACGAAACCGAAGCGCTCGCCGCGAGCTTCGACCTGGTCGCGCGCCAGGACGAGGCCGAGAAGGCGATCGACGTGCTCAGGAGCGACGTCGACGAGGTCAAGGCGCGGCTCGACCGCGTCAGCCGCGCCGCGGCGCGCCCGGCGCTCGACGGCGTGCGCAACGAAGCCGAAGTGAAGAGCTTCGTCGACGGCTACTTGCGGCATGGCCGCGTGACCGAGCTCAAGTCGATCAGCGGCGCCACGCCGCAGGACGGCGGCTATGCCGTGCCGCGCGAGATCGACGCGCTGATCGCCAACCAGCTCAAGGAGATCAGCCCGATCCGCGGCCTCGCGCAAGTCGTCCAGGTCGGCACCGCGGGCTACCGCAAGCTGATGACCATCGGCGGCACCGCCAGCGGCTGGGTCGCCGAGACCGCCGGCCGGCCGGAGACCGCCTCGCCCGAGTTTGCCGAAGTCGCCCCGCCGTCGGGCCAGCTCTACGCCAACCCGGCGGCGAGCCAGGCGATGCTCGACGACGCCGCGTTCGACCTCGAGGGGTGGCTGGCGAGCGAGATCGCGATGGAGTTCGCGCGGGCGGAAGGCGCCGCGTTCGTGGGCGGCAACGGGGTCGACCGCCCGCTCGGGTTTCTCGCCTCGCCGTTCTCGGCGCTCGGCGACACGACGCGGCCGTTCGGCACGATCCAGTACGTCGGCTCGGGCGACGCGGCCGGCTTCGGCGCGACGCCGGAGATGCGCTTCATCGACCTCGTCCACACGATGAAGGCCGGGCATCGCCAGGGCGCCAGCTGGGTGATGAACTCGGCGACGCTGAGCGAGGTGCGCAAGCTCAAGACCACCGACGGCGCGTTCTTGTGGCAGCCGGGCCTGGTCGAGGGCCAGCCGGATCGCCTGCTCGGCTATCCGGTGGTCGAGGCCGAGGACATGCCCGACATCGCCGCCGGCGCCTTCCCGATCGCCTTCGGCAACTTCAAGGCCGGCTACCTGATCGCCGAGCGCAGCGCCACGACGATCCTGCGCGATCCGTTCACCAACAAGCCGTTCGTGCACTTCTACGCCACGCGGCGGGTCGGCGGCCAGGTGCTCGACAGCGCGGCGATCAAGCTGCTGCGGATCGAGGCGTAGCGAATTCCTCCCCGGAACGGGGAGGTGGCGCCCGCCAAAGGCGGGTGACGGAGGGGGCCCGCGACCAGGCGCATCGCTTGCCGCGGGCCCCCTCCACCGTGCTGCGCACGGTCCCCCTCCCCGTACCGGGGAGGATCTTCTTTCAGACAGGACACCGCATGAAACGCGCCATTATCACGCCGCCGGTGCTTGCGCCGGCGGCGCTCGCCGAGCTCAAGGACTGGCTCGCGATCACCACCCCGCGCGACGACGCCGTGATCACCGCGCTGCTGCGCGCCGCGCTCGAGCTGTGCGAGGCCTTCACCGGGCAGATGCCGCTCGCGGCGACGTGCGAGGAAGTGCTCCCCGCCGCCGCGTGCTGGCAGACGCTGGCGACCCGCCCGGTCCAGGCCGTCACCGGCGTCTGGGCCATTCCGGACGACGGCGAGCGCGTCGCGCTGGCGCCGGCGGACTACGCGCTCGAGCTCGAGGCCGATGGCGCTGCGCTCGTGCGCGTCCTGCGGGCGGAAGGGGCGAAGCGTGTGGCGGTGCGCTTCACCGCCGGCATGGCCGCGGGTTGGGCCGAGTTGCCCGACGGCTTGCGCCACGGCGTGCTGCGCCTCGCCGCGCACCACTATCGCCGGCGCGATCTCGACGCGGACGCGCCGGTCCCGCCGGCGGCGGTCGCGGCGCTGTGGCGTCCGTGGCGGCGAATGCGCGTCGCATGATCGAGGCCAAGACCCGTGCAGCCGCGCCCTTGGCCGACCGGCTCGCCGCCAAGGCGGGTCTGCTGGGCGAGGCGCGCGCCGAAGCGCTGATCCGCGCGCACCGGCGCGATCCTCGCCGCTGGCGCCTGGCCGGGCTGTTGTGGCCGCTCTTCGCGAAGGACCGGTAGAGATGGAAACGCAACTGCGCGCCGCGCTGATCGGCTGGCTTCAGGCCGACGCGATCCTCGCCAACCTGGTCAACGCGGTCGCCGAGGAGGCGCCCTCGCGCGCGTCTCCGCCGTGGCTCGGCCTGGCGGCGAGCGCCAGCGCCGACTGGAGCACCAAAGACCGCATCGGGCGCGAGGTGCGCATCGCGCTCGAGCTCCGCTGCCGCGGCGACGACCCGGCCACCGCCGCCGCCACGGTGCAGGCGATCGAGGCGCGGATCGAGGCGCTGCCGCGGGCCCAGCCCGGGTTCGAGGTCGCCAACCTGACGTTCCTGCGCGCCCGCGCCGAGCAGCGCCCCGGCAACGCCCGCGCCGTGCTGCTCGAATACCGCTTCCGGCTGCTCGCCCAGTAGCTCCCCTCCCGCTTGCGGGAGGGGCCGGGGGTGGGCCCTCCCCACTCCCGACTGACCCACGCCTAGCCCCTCCCGCAAGCGGGAGGGGAATTTCCCCAAGGAGAACCCCCCATGAGCGCCCAGAAAGGCTCCGCCTTCCTCCTCAAGATCGGCGACGCCGAGGTGCCGCCCAACTACCAGACCGTCGCCGGGCTGCGCACGACGCAGATGTCGATCAACGGTGACACCGTCGTCGTCACGCACAAGGATTCGGGCGGCTGGCGCGAGCTGCTGTCGGGCGCCGGGACGCGCTCGGTATCGGTTAGCGCCGCCGGCATTTTCCTCGCCAGCACCTCGGAGTCCGCGGTTCGCGCCCATGCGCTCGCCGGCACGATCGCCGACTACGAGCTGTCGTTCGAGGACGGCGAAAAGCTGCGTGGGAAGTTCCTCGTCCAGCGGCTCGACTACGCCGGCGATTTCAACGGCGAGCGCAACTACACGCTGCAACTGGAAAGCTCGGGCCCGGTGGTGCCGGCATGAGCCGCGTTCGACGGGCCGCACGCGCTGGCGCGGAGAGGGCGCCCGCCAATCGGCTGCGGGGCGAAGCCGCGCTCGCCGTCGCCGGGCAGGTGCGCGTGCTGCGGCCGAGCTTCGCCGCGCTGGTCGCCGCGGAGGACGAGCTCGGACCGCTGTTCGCGTTGGTCGAGCGGGCCAGCGACGGCCGCCTGCGGCTGGCCGAGCTCGCCGGCCTGTTCTGGCACTGCCTGGCCGAGCGCGACGGGATCGAACGCGAGCAGGTCGGCGAGGCGGTCACCGCTTTGGGACTCGCCGGGTGCGCCGCCCCGTTGCGCGCGCTGCTCGGCCAGATCCTGCAGGGCCGCGGGTGAGCGAGCGCTTCGCCGATTGGGCGCGCGGCCTCGCCGGGATCGTCCCGCGCGCGCTCGGCTGGCGGCCGGATGACTTCTGGGCGGCGACCCCGGCCGAGCTGGCGGCGATCTTCGCCGTGGCCGGGGAAGGGCCGGGCGCGCCGCTCAGCCGCCCGGAATTGACCGCCTTGCTGGAGCGCGAGAGCGATGGATGACGAAATCGAAACGCTGATGATCGAGGTGCGCGCCAGCACGAGCGGATTCCGCTCGGACATCGAGGCGATGCGCGCGACGATCGATTCGACGCTGGCCGACGGCTTCGCCGCCGCCGGCGCGGTGCTCGAGCGCGGCCTGATGACCGCGATTCGCCGGGGCAGCCTGGGATTCGACGATCTCAAGCGCATCGCGCTCGACACGCTCAACCAGATCGCCGGGCAGGCGGTGCACAGCGGCATCGGCAACCTGTTCGGCGGAAGTCCCGGCGGGGGCGGAGCGGGCGCCGGGATCGGCTCGATCCTGACGAGCGCGATCAGCGCGCTGTTCGGCCTCCCCGGGCGGGCGACCGGCGGCCCGGTGGCGCCGGGCTCGGCCTACCTCGTCGGCGAGCGCGGCCCCGAGCTGTTCATGCCGACCGCCGCGGGCCGCGTGGAGACCCTCGCCAGCGGCCCACCCCGCGAGGTCCGCGTCTCGATCCAGGTCGCCCAGCCGCGCGGCGGCGACGCGCCGACCGCGCTGCGCCGCTCGTCGCGGCAGGTCGCCAGCTCCATCCGCCGCGCGTTGCGCGAATTCTGAGGAACCGCCCATGGCTTTCTGGCTCGCCTACCGGCGCGACGGCCAGCAGTCGGACTGGATCCAGCGGTTCGACCCGCGGTTCTGGACCGTCGACTTCCAGCGGCCGATGATGGCCTCGGTGGTCACGACGGCGCCCGATGCGCTGCGCGTCGAGCTCGAGTTCCATCACGCCGGCGCGCTCGCCGGGCTGATCTGGGACTCGAGCGACCGCTACGACCACCCGCTGCTGCGCTACGACACCGACTTCGACTACTCGCGCTCCACGTTGCGCTTCCGCTGGCGCTCGGGCGGCGTGGTGCCGCTCGACGCGGTCCATGGCCCGACGCTGACGATCGAAGGGCGCGACGCCAACGAGATGCCGCGCAGCTGGTTCGTGCGGCTGTGGAACTACGCCGAGGGCTCGCCCGAGGACGCCGTGGTGACGCTGCCGTTCTCGGCGCTCGCCGGCGGGTGGGACGAGGCCGCCGCCGATCCGGTGTGGCCGCACGACATCGACCGGATGTTCATCTCGATGGCGCCCCCAGGCTACGACCCGGCGAGCGCCGCGCTGCTGCCGCAGCGCGCCGACGGCTGGGTCGAGCTGAGCGGGATCGTATGCTCGGGCGACCGGCCGATGCTGGCGGTCGGCGACATCCTGCTGCCGCCGCACGACCTTCACATGGCGACCGCGTACGACGACAGCTACAACTTGACGCCGGCGCGCGTGCTGCGCAACTTGCGCGGGCTCGGGTACCGGGGCGCGATCGTCCACTATGTCGGGATGAGCCATTACTACCGGCTCGAGCGCACCGCCGAGCGTGTGCTGCAGGTCGATTCGACGCCCCAGCTGTGCGCGCCGGCCGAGGCGTGGCACGCGAGCTACTTCGCGCTGAGCGCCGCGCAAGGCTACCGCCCGATCGCCTCGCTGTCGTACGAGCTGTTCGCCGAGCATTGCCCGCCCTCGTGGCAGCAGCGCTTCGCCGACGGTGCCCCGGCGCTGACCGGCTGGGTGCCGCCTTCGGCGCTGCTGTCGCCGGCCAACGCCTGGGCGATGACGTTCCTGCAGGCGATCGCCGGGCGCTTCGCGGCGCTGATGCAGGACGCCGGGCTGCCGGTGTCGTTCCAGATCGGCGAGCCGTGGTGGTGGACCGCCGCCGACGGGCGGATCGCGCTCTACGACGACGACGCGCGCGCGCTGTTCGGCGGCGACCCGCCCGAGATCGCCGACTTGCGCCAGCCGCTGACCGCGGCCGAGCTGGCGCTGCTCGACCAGGCCGGCGCGGCGCTGGCGGCATCGACCGCCGCGTTGCGCGACGCGGTCACGGCCGCTTCGGGCGGGCTCGCCGAGGTCCTGCTGCTGCTGTTCACGCCGACGGTGCTCGACCCGGCGATGCCCGAGCTGCGCCGCGCCAACCTGCCTCCGGGCTGGGCCTGGCCGGCTTACGACCGGCTGCAGGTCGAGGACTACGACTGGCTCACCGCGGGGGCCGAGGCGCGCCGCCGCGCCGGCTACGCGACGATGGACCAGCGCCTGGCCTATCCGCCCGAGCGGCAGGACTACCTCGCCGGATTCGTCCTCCGGCCGGAGGATGCCGACGCCTTCTGGCCGCGCATCGACGGCGCGATCGACGAGGCCGCCGCGCGCGGGGTCGCCCGCCGCTTCGTCTGGGCGCTGCCGCAAGTCGCGCGCGACGGATACACCCGCCTGCCCGCTTCGGGAGAGACCGACATGCAAGCCTTCGACGACGTGCTTTATCCGCTGGCGCTGGGCCGCGACGCGGGGGTGAGCGCCGAGTTCTCGACCTCGATCGCCCTGACCGCCTCGGGCCACGAACGGCGCGGCAGCCACTGGAGCGACGCGCGGCTGCATTTCGACGTCGGCCCGGGCATCCGCTCCGAAGCCGAGCTCGGCACGCTGATCGCCTTCTTCCGCGCCCGCCGCGGCGCCGCGCGCGGCTTCCGCCTGCGCGATCCGTTCGATTTCAGCTCGGCGGCGATGACCGCGCCGCCGACGCCGACCGACCAGCGGCTCGGCACCGGCGACGGGCTGACCGCGCGGTTTCGCCTGCTCAAGGCCTACGACGGGCCCGAGCCGCAGGTGCGCTTCATCACCCGGCCGCGCGCCGACAGCGTGACGGTAGCGATCGACGGGGAGCCGGCCAGCGGCTGGGTGCTCGAGCCCGGCGGCTGGATCGCCTTCGCCGAGGCCCCGCCGCCGGGCGCGGCGGTGCAGGCCGGGTTCCTGTTCGACGTGCCGGTGCGTTTCGAATCCGACCGGCTCGACGTGACCGGCGCGGCGTTCGCCGCCGGCGAGGCGCCGTCGGTGCCGCTGGTCGAGATCCGGGAGGTCGCATGAGCCGGGTGTTCAATCGCGAAGAGCTCGAAGGCGTCGCCGCGTTCTGGCGGATCCAGCGCCGCGACGGGGTGACGCTCGGGCTGACCAGCCACGACCGCGACTTGTGGTTCGACGGCGTGCGCCACCGCGCCGCGCCGGGGATGCTGCCGAGCGCGATCCGCCGCACCGCCGATCTCGCTCCCGACAGCGCCGAAGTGCAAGGCGCGCTGACCCACGACAGCATCGCCGCGGCCGACCTTGCCGCCGGCCGGTTCGACGGCGCCGCGGTGGAGATCGGCGTGGTCGACTGGGACAACCTCGACCGAGCGGTGCTCTACCGCGGCGAGATCGGCGGCGTATCGGAGGAAGCGCGCGGCTTCAGCGCCGAGCTGCGCTCGGCCAAGGCCGACCTCGAAGCCGACACCGTGCCGCGCACCAGCCCGACCTGCCGCGCGCGCTTCTGCGGCCCCGGCTGCACGCTGAGCTTGGCGCGCTTCACCCACGAGGCCGCGCTCGCCGGCGTGGAGATCGAGGCCAATCGCGTGACCTTCGCGGGTATCCCCGACGCGATGCCGTTCAGCGATGGCAGCTTGCGGTGGCTCGACGGGCCGCACGCGGGGGCAACGATGGAGATTGCCCGCGTCGAAGCGAACGGGCTGGTGCTCGACGTCGCGCTCGACCCGGCCCTGGCGCCGGGTGCCCGGGCCCTGTTGCGCGAGGGCTGCGACCACACGCTGCAGACCTGCCACGCGCGGTTCGGCAATGCCGTCAACTTCCAGGGCGAGCCGTTCCTCCCGGGCAACGACCTGATCGCCCGCTACCCGACGCGCTCGCCGTGAGCGACGCGGGCGCGGCGCTGGCCGCCGCGGCCGAGCGCCTGGTCGGGGTGCCATACCGGCTTCACGGGCGCGATCCGGCGACGGGGCTCGACTGCGTCGGCTTGGTCGCGGCTGCGCTCTCGGCGATCGGCCGGACCGTACCGGCGCCGTCCGGCTATCAGCTGCGCCGGCTGCGGGTCGAGCGGTTGCTCGGCGCGGCAGACGATGCGGTGCTGCGCGAGGCCACCGGGCCGGTCGAGCCCGGCGACATCCTCCTGCTGACCCCCGGCCCCGGCCAGCATCACCTGGCCGTCGCTGCGGCCGATCAAGCGGCCATCCATGCCCACGCCGGGCTCGGGCGCGTCGTCCGCACACCGGCGCCGCTGCCGTGGCCCACCGAGCGCCGCTGGCGCCTGCCAACCGAATAGGTCCCGAACATGGCAACCCTGGTTCTTTCCGCGGTCGGCACCGCGCTCGGCGGGCCCATCGGCGGCTCGATCGGCGCGCTGATCGGCAACCAGATCGACCGCGCGATCATCGGCAGCCCGAAGCGCGAGGGACCGCGGCTCAAGGAGCTGGCGGTGACCACGTCGAGCTACGGCTCCCCGATCCCGCGGCACTATGGCACGATGCGCGCCGCCGGCACCATCATCTGGTCGACCGACCTCGTCGAGACGAGCGACGAGAGCGGCGGCAAAGGCCGCCCCTCGACGACCACGTTCAGTTACTCGGTCTCGCTTGCCGTCGCGCTCGCCAGCCGCCCGATTCGCGCTCTCGGCCGCATCTGGGCCGACGGCAACCTGCTGCGCGGCCGCGGCGGCGACCTCAAGACCGGCGGCGAGCTGCGAATCTACACCGGCCACGGCGACCAGCCCGCCGACCCGCTGATCGCTTCGGCCCAAGGCGCGGCGTGCCCGGCGTTCCGGGGCCTCGCGTACTGCGTTCTCGAGGCGCTGCAGCTCGCCGACTTCGGCAACCGCATCCCGGCGCTGACGTTCGAGATCGTCGCCGACGACGGCGAGGTCACGCTCGCCGAGCTGGTCGCGCCGCTCGACCGCCCGGTTGAGGTCGAGCCGGCGCTGCCCGGCCTCGGCGGCTTCAGCGACGAAGGCGACGCGCTGGCCGCGACCCTGGCCACGGTCGACCAGCTTTATCCGTTGGCGTGCGACGCCGGCGGCGAGCGCCTGACGATCCGCTCGAGCGAGACGCAGCCGGCCAATCCGCCGCTGCTGCCCGAGGCGGCGGTCGATTTCGGCGACGATGGCTTTGGCGGCCAGGCCGGCGCGACCGTGCGCCGCCAGGCCGACGCCCGCGATATCCCGGAAGGGCTGCGCTACTACGACCCTTCGCGCGACTACCAGGCCGGCCTGCAACGGGCCGACGGCCGCGCGCGTCCTGGCCGCAGCCGGGTGCTCGAATTTCCCGGCGCGCTCAGCGCCGAGACCGCGCGCACGCTGGCCAACGCGGCGGCAGAGCGGGCCGGCTGGGCGCGCGAGCTGCTCGCCTGGCGCGTCGCCGAGCTCGACCCGACGATCGTCCCGGGCGAAGTCGTCCGGGTACCGGGCCACGCCGGACACTGGCGCATCGAAAGCTGGGAATGGCGCGAACGCGGCGTCGAGCTGGAGCTGCGCCGCCTCCCCGTGGTCGCCGCCCGGCAGCCGGCGGCCGATCCGGGCCAGTCGCTCCCCGCGCCCGACCTTCTCGCGACGCCCACGCAACTGCACGCGTACGAGTTGCCGTGGGACGGCGCGGCCGCCGGGGATGCCCGGCAGGTGTTTGCCGCCGTCTCCTCCGAATCGTCCGGATGGACCGGCGCGGCGCTCTATGCCGAGCAGGCCGGCGAGCTCGTTCCGATCGGCAGCAGCGGCAGCGTGCGAAGCGTGATGGGCCGAATCGTCGCCGCGGTCCCCGGGTCTGCGGCCCTGTTGCTCGACCGGGCCGGCTCGCTCGAGGTCGAGGTCGTTTCCGACGACTTCGAGCTGCTCGATGCCGCGCCGGAGGCGCTCGCCAACGGGGCCAATCGCGCGCTCGTGGGTGGCGAAGTGCTGCAGTTCGCGCAGGCGACCTCGCTCGGCGGGGCGATGTGGCGGCTGACCGGCCTGTTGCGCGGCCGCGGCGGGACCGAAGCGGCGGCGATCGCGGGCCATGCGGCCGACACGCCTTTCGTGCTGCTCGACAGCCGGCCGGTCAGGATCGACCCGGCGAAGCTGGGAACCCCGTCGGCGCAAGCGCTGGCGGCAATCGGTCTCGCCGACCCCGCGCCCGTCGTTTCCGCCATCGCCAATGCCGGCGCGACGCTGCGCCCGTTGCCGCCGGTCCATCCCCGCGTAGCGTCCGCTGCCGACGGCGGTCGACTGCTGCAATGGACCCGGCGAAGCCGCGGTGCGTGGGCCTGGCCGGACGGGGTCGAGCTGCCGCTCAACGAGCAGGCGGAAGCTTACCTCGTCGGCCTCGGCGATGCCGAAGCGCCGACGCTGCGCTGGGAGCTCGGCCGATCGCGGCTCGAGCTGTCCGCCGCCGCCTGGGCGCAGCTGGCGGCCGACCATTCCGGGCAGACCCTGTGGGTGCGCCAGGTCGGCAGCGCGGCGATGTCCGACCCGCTCCTTCTCACAGTCATATCCTGACCGGCATCCAAGGGGACCGCCATGTCCGATCCGATTACCTTCACTTCCGCCAGCGCCCGCTATGCACTGCCGCTGCTGTTCGCCGGACAGACCCAGAAGGAGTTCTTCGTCAACGAGGCGCACGCGCTGACCGACGCGCTGCTCCATCCGGCCATCGAGGGCGAGGCCGACGCCCCTCCGGCCACGCCGGCAAACGGCGAAACCTGGCTGGTGGGCGATGCGCCGACCGGTGCGTGGGCCGATCATGCGGGCTGCCTCGCTTCGTATCAGGCCGACACCTGGGTCTTCGCCGTTCCGCGTGACGGGATGCGCGTGCTCGATCGCGCGGCGGGCCAGGACATCTGCTTCCGGGGCGGGTGGCAGCGGGCGGTAACACCGGCGGTTCCCTCCGGCGGAACCACCGTCGACGGCGAAGCGCGCACGGCCATCGCCGGCCTGGTGGCGGCGCTGGTCGCCGGCGGAATCCTGGCCGCGAGCTGAGGCGGAGCCTTCGGCGCGCTCGGTCGTTGTGTCGCCAGGATCGATGGCAAAGGGGCCCCCGATGATACGGTCACTCATTTTCTGCGTTCCGCTGGTCGTCGCGCTGGCCGGCTGCCAGACGGTGGACGAGCTGCCGAGCGAGCGCCTCGGGCAAGCCACGCTGCGCTTGGCCAGCGGGCTCCCCGGCGGAACGGCGCAGCTGCTGGCGAGCGGGGGGCAAGCGAACATCTCGATCGCGGTGGTCGGACTGTCTGCGGGAGCCCACGGCGTCCATCTCCACACCGTCGGCTCGTGCGACGCGCCCGACTTCTCGACGGCGGGCGGGCATCTCAACCCCGACAGCCGGGAGCATGGCACGAGCAACCCGGCCGGAGCGCACCTGGGCGATCTGCCCAACCTGACAGTGGGCAGCGCCGGGACCGGAGCGGTGAGCGCGGCCTTGCGCGGGACGCGCGACGATGTGCTCGCGCGGATCTTCGACGCCGACGGCACGGCGGTGGTCATCCATGCCGCGGCCGACGACTATCGGACCGACCCGGCGGGCAATTCCGGCAACCGGATCGCGTGCGGCGTGCTTACGCGAACCTGAGCTGTTCGCCGGCGCGCTCGGCCCGCGGGGCCTTGCTCGCCTCGGCCGCCGGATAGAGCCGGATGGCCAGCACGAGCGCGGCCAGTCCGAGCGGCACGAGCGCGAGATTGGCTCTCACCCCGGTTCCGAGGTTGCCGGTGATCTCCGACACCAATCCCGCCGTGAACGGTCCGAAGGCGAGCCCTATCAATGTCGCGCCGAGGAAGAAGATCGCGGTGGCCGTGCCCCGCATCCGCGGCAGGACGAGCGCCTGGCTCGCCGCGGCAGAAGCGCCCAGCGCCGACGAAGTCGCCGTCTGCACGAGGAAGCTGCACACGAGGAACAACGTGACGTCGGCGGTGCGATAGCCCACCAGCACCAGCGGAACCGGGACCAGCAACCCGATCGCGACCACCCACAGGCGGCCGCTGGCGTGGCGACGGTGCAACCGGTCGGCCAACCAGCCGCCGCCGATCACGCCGAGAAAGCCGCCGAGCGCCGCCGGCGCGCCGAGCAGCCAGCCGAGCTCGACTTTGTCGAGCGCGAAGGTTCGCTCCCCATAAGGTGCGGCCCAATACGTCACGGTGTAGCCGACGAAGGAGACCACCGCGTAGGTGAGCACGATGGCGAGGAAGGCCGGCGTCCGCCAGGTCAGCTCGAATGTCGCCGAGTCCGTGGCGCGCAAGGCGCTGGTCCAGCTGAACACCGCATAGCATCCGATCGCGACAAACCAGAACTGCGCCGGGTTGCCGGTCGCCCGACCCAGCACCCAGGCGCTCAAGACGAACGCCAAGGCAAACCCGCCGTTGACGGCAAGGGCGCGGGGACCTCGGGCTCCCGCACCGATGAGGGTGAACGGCGGCACGATCTGCATCACCTCGCCAGCGAAGCTCCGCCAGGCGCGTCCATCGTCCGGGCTGCGCAGGCCGTCGCTGGCGCCGCGCTCGGGCTCGCGCAGCGAGAGCACCCATACGGCCAGGATCAGCCCGGGAAGACCGACGGCGAGGAAAGCGGCCTGCCAGCCGGCGAGCCCCAGCGGCCCTCCGCCCGGCCAGGCCCGGTTCCAGCTCTCGACCACGAAGCCCCCGATGACCAGCGACAATCCGCTGCCGACGAACAGGCCCGACGAATATATCGCCAGCGCCGTGGCCCGCGCGCGCGGCGGAAACCAGTCCGAGATCAGCGAATAGGCGCACGGGCTCGCCGTCGCCTCTCCGACCCCCACGCCGATGCGCGCCGCCGCCAGCATGGCGCCGTTGCGCGCCAAGCCCGACAACGCCGTCATGCCCGACCAGAGCGTGAGGCCGAGCGCCAGCAGCCGCGTGCGGCTCCAGCCGTCGGCCAGGCGGCCGAGCGGAATGCCGAACACGGCGTAGAAGATGGCGAACGCCGTGCCGTACAGGAAGCCGAGCTGGGCGTCGGTCAGGCCGAGGTCCGCCTTGATGTCGTTCGCCAGGATCGAGAGAATTTGCCGGTCGACGAAGTTGACCAAGTAGACCAGGAACAACACGCCGAGGGCGTACCAGCTATAGGCCGGCACCGCCGATCGCGTATCCGCTTGCTCCGGTTCTGCGATCGCCGTCATGCGCTCGGGGGCGACGCCGCGTAGCGGGTCGAGTCCTCGAGCTTCGCCTCGGCAAACCCGGCCCGGCGGAGGCGGCAGCTGTCGCATAAGCCGCAGGCCAGCCCCTCGGGGGTGGGATCATAGCACGACCAACTCATCCCCGGGTCGAGACCCAGCCGCAGCGCTTCGTGCGCGATTCGCGCTTTTCCCCAAAGCTGCAGTGGCGCGTGGATCGCGAACGGCGTTCCCTCGACCCCGTCCTTCGTCGCCAGCCGCGCGGTCTCGCTGAAGCTGGCGATGAACTCCGGCCGGCAATCGGGATAGCCCGAGTAGTCGAGCGCGTTGACCCCGATGAAGATGTCGTGCGCGCCGAGCGGCTCGGCCCAGCCGAGCGTCAGCGCGAGGAAGATGAGATTGCGCGCCGGGACGTAAGTAGCGGGGATGTCGGGCCCGAGGCCATCCTTCGGCACCGCGAGGTCGTCGGTCAGCGCCGATCCGCCGAATTGGCGCAAGTCGAGCGGCAGGACCACATGGCGGATGGCGCCAAGGTGCCGCGCGATCGCCGCGGCGGCGTCGATCTCGCGACGGTGGCGCTGGTTATAGTCGATCGTCAGGAAGTTCAGCGCGAAGCCCAGCTCGCGCGCGATTCCCGCGGCGACCATCGAATCGAGGCCACCCGAAAGAAGGACCACGGCTTGCTTTGCGCGATCGGGCACTGCGACGCGCTAGCAGGCGCGAGCCCGCGAACAAGCCCCGCTCAGCAACCGCCGGCGTGACGGGCTTCGCCGCTGATCGAAAATGGCGCGCCGTCGATGATACCCTGGCTCTGAATCTGAACCAGCCCGTTGCTCTCGCGGCGGATCGACGTGCGTCCGTAGCCGTTGCCGCGGCAAGTGTACTGAACGACCACTTCGCTGGCGTCGTCCCGCACGACGAACCGGCTGCATCCGGGCTGCTTGTGACGCAGCTGGATGAACTCCTGGCCGTCGCGAACGCAGATGCGTTGCTGCGACCCGTCGTCGCGAACGCGCAGGTTCCAGGCGCCCTTGGCCAGCGAGGCGAGCATCGCCAACTCGGGCGCTTGCGCCGCGCCCGGCACGGCCGCCAGCGCGGCTGCGGCGCCGATGGCGCCGACCGTCGCGAGCTTCCGCACCTGCCTCGACTTGCGCACTTCTTCCGATACTCCGTCGACCGAAAGGCCGTGTAGCACAAACTCGCCGAGCGGCCAACCGCCCCGTACTAGCGACGAACCGTTTAATCCTCGATGGGAAACTCGCGCGAGCAGAAGGCGCAATCGACGCGGATTATCCCGTGCTCGTCGCGCATGTCGCGGCGATCCTCCTTGGGGAACCGCGCCAGCACCTCCTCGAAATGGACCACAGAACAGCGGCACCCGCGCGTAAGCTCGGTCATCGGCTGGACCCGGACCTCGCGCTCCTCGTGGAACAGGCGCCACACGAGATCGTGCGGGGAAAGCGACGTATCGACCAGCTCCTCGCGGCGGACGGTCCGGGCGAGAATCGCCACGTGGTCCCAGTCGGGATGGTCCATGCGAGTATGCAGCCGCTCCCGTCCCTCCTCGCCTTCGGGCAGGTGCTGGACCAGCAGGCCCCCCGCAACGCACCGGCTGGCGCCCGCCTTGACTGCGGTACGGATCAGCGTCGGCACCTGCTCGCTTTGGGCGAAGTACGCTTCGACCGCCTCCGCCAGCGAGGTGCCTTCGAGCGGCACCACGCCCTGGTACCGCTGCCCGCTGGCCGGCAGGTCGAAGGTGATCGCCAGGTGGCCCCTGCCGAACAGCGCCGCCAGCGGCGGATCGTCGTCCAGCGATGCCAGCCGCTCGGCGTCGTGCTTGACGTAGCCGCGCAGCTCGCCGTCGCGGTAGTCGCACACCAGCAGAGCGACGACGCCGTCGTCGGTCTGCGCCTGCATCGTCAGCTGGCTGCCGGCACGCTTGAGCAGGCCGCCCATGAGCGCCGTCAGCACCAGCGCTTCGGCCAGCAGCCGCTTTATCGAGGGTGGATAGTCGTGGGCCCCGAGAATCCGGTCGAGAACCGGTCCAATGCGCACGACACGCCCGCGGGCATGCCGGTCGGGGATGGTGAAGCCCAGCAGGCGGTCAAGGTCGGCGACGGGCCGGCGGAGCTGGTCCTCGGTCATGGCGCGCATATGGGGTCGGGGCCCGGGAAGTTAACCCCGCGCGGCTAGAGCCGGTCGAAGCACCACAGCAGGATCGATTTCTGCGCGTGGATGCGGTTTTCGGCCTCGTCAAACACGACCGATTGAGGGCCTTCGAACACGGCTTCGGTCACTTCCTCGCCGACGTGGGCGGGCAGGCAGTGCAGAAAACGCGCCTCGGCCTTGGCACGGCCCATCACGGCTTCGTTGACCTGAAACGGGGACATCGCGGCGATCTTGTTGTGCGCGTGCTGCTGGCCCATCGAGACCCAGGTATCGGTGACCACGATATCGGCTCCCGCGACGGCGTCCGCCGGATCGCGCACGAGAGTCACGGTGGCGCCTCGCGCACGGGCCTCCTCGACGAACGCGCCGTCCGGGTCGTAGCCCTCAGGCGTCGCCACGCGGACATTGAATTTCATCAGTCCCGCCGCCTCGAGGATCGAATGGAGCACGTTGTTGCCATCGCCCAGCCAGGCAAGCTCGAGACCCGGAAGCGCCTTTCCTTGTTCGACGATCGTCACCAGGTCGGCGACGATCTGGCACGGGTGCGAGCGGTCGGTCAGGCCGTTAATCACCGGGACCGTGGCGTGGCGCGCCATCTCCACGACCTTGCCGTGATCGTCGGTGCGGACCATGATCGCATCGACCATCCGGCTGAGCACCCGGGCCGTGTCGGCGATTGATTCGCCGCGGCCGAGCTGCGTCGTCGCCGCGTCGAGCACCATCGAGCTGCCGCCGAGCTGGCGGATGGCGATGTCGAAGCTGACGCGAGTGCGGGTCGAGTTCTTCTCGAACACCATCGCCAGCACATGCCCATCGAGCGGATTGTCGGCGTCCGGCTTCCCCTTGGGCCAGCCGTCGCGTGCCGCCTTGCGGTCCTGCGCGTCATTGATCATCGCGGCGAGGGCGTCGCCGCCGGCATCGGACAGGTCGAGGAAATGGCGCATCACGCCGGTTCCGGCACCACGTAATCGGCCGCACCGGCGGAAAGCTTGTCAAAGAACTCGTCGATCTCCGCGTCTCCGACCACGAGCGGCGGCAGGATCCGGAGCGTATTGTCGCCCGCCGCCACCGTGAGGAGCCGGTGCTTGTCACGCAAGTGCTGCATCACCGCGCGCGGCTCGACCTTCAGCTTGAGGCCGAGCAACAGGCCTGTCCCGCGCACTCCTTCGAACAGGTCCGGGTAGTTGCCGATGAATTGCTCGAGCCGGGCGCGGATGCGCTCGCCCCTGGCGCGGACGCCGCTTAGAAACGCATCGTTGGCGACCGCATCGAGCACGGCATTCCCCGCCGCCATCGCCAACGGATTGCCCCCGTAGGTCGAGCCGTGCGTGCCGAAGGTCATGCCGCGCGCCGCCTTCTCTGTGGCCAGGCACGCGCCCAGCGGAAACCCGCCGCCGATCCCCTTGGCGGTGGCGAGGATGTCCGGCTCGACGCCGTACTGCTCGTAGGCGTAGAGGGTGCCCGTGCGGGCGACGCCGGTCTGCACTTCGTCGAAAATCAGCATCAGGTCGTGCTCGTCGGCCACTTCGCGCAAGCCTTCGATGAACTCCTGCGAGCCCACGCGGATACCGCCCTCGCCCTGGATCGGCTCGACAAGGAAGCCGGCGGTGTGCGGTCCGACCGCCGCCTGGGCCGCTTCGATATCGTCGAACTCGACGTAGCGGAAGCCGGGCAGCAAGGGGCGAAATCCCTTGTGCATCTTCTCCTGGCTGGAGGCGCTGATCGTCGCCAACGTCCGGCCGTGGAAGGCATTGTTGAAGGTGATCAGCTCGAACCGCGTCTCGTCGCCGGCGTGCTGGTGATAAGCGCGTGCAGTCTTGATCGCCGCCTCGATCGCTTCCGCCCCGGAGTTGGTGAAGAACACGGTATCGGCGAACGTCAGATCGACGAGCCGTTGCGCCAGCCGCTCGCCCTGCGGGCTGCCGTAGAGGTTCGACACGTGCATCAGTGTCGCCGCCTGGCGCTGGATCGCCTCAATCAGCCCGGAATGCGAATGGCCGAGCAGATTGACCGCGATGCCGGCGGCGAAGTCGAGATAACGCGTCCCGTCTTCGGAGATCAGGTGGCAGTGCTCTCCGCGCACCGGCCGGACGTCGCACCGGGGATAGACGGGCATCAGGGGCGTGATCGACATGGCGGCTGGATCCTACGGACATGCTAACGGGGCAAACGACAAATGGCGGCCCCGAAGGGCCGCCGGCTGTTTCCGTTTATGGTCTTGGCAGGGCCCGGTCAAACCGCCGGGCAATGCTGGGACCGACAGTTCCGCCGCGGATCAGCCCTGAACGGGCACAAGGTTGACCGCAGAGAATTTCCCTCGTCGGTCGACCTCGAGGTCGAACTCGAATCGATCGCCCTCGCTGATCCCAGGCAGGCCGGAACGCTCAACCGCGCTGATGTGCACGAAAGCATCTTCCTTGCCATCGTCGCGGGTAATGAAGCCGAAGCCCTTCATCGAGTTGAAGAACTTCACCGTTCCGGTGGCTTTCTCACCGGTCAGCTGACGCTGCGGGCTGGCGGCTTTCTGTTCGACCTTGATCACATCGCCGACGACCTGGAGATCCGCCGCCGATACCTTCCCGCCGCGGTCGACGAGATTGAACGCCAGCTCCTGCCCCTCGGCCAGGCCCTCGAGCCCGGCCCGCTCAACCTGGCTGATGTGGACGAACACGTCCTCGCCTCCTTCATCGCGTTGGATGAAGCCGAAGCCTTTCTGCGAGTTGAAGAATTTGACCTTGCCCTTGCCGGTCCCGACCACTTGCGCCGGCATCCCGCCGCCGCGCGGCGGACCGCCGCCGCCGGGGCCACCGCGACCGCCACCGAAGCCGCCGCGATTGCCGGAATCGCCGCCCCCGAAACGATCGCCGCCGCCCGGGCGCCAGTCATCGCCTCCCAAACGAGGCGGGCCATTGTCCATGAACGGGTCGAAGCCCTCTTCTCCGAAACCATCCCGCTTGTCGCGCCCCCGGCCGCGACGCCCTCTATCGTAACCCATGAACCGAACGTACCTTCATTTCGCCCTGAACATCACCCGGCGATGCGGACGATCCCCGCCGGATGCAAGCGATGGACATTCCCCCCGCCACTCTAGGGGCGGACCTATAGCCCAAAAATTCCGGAGTGCGAACAAATTACGGTTCTTGGCCGGCGCCGGCCGAAATTCGGCGTCCGGGACCTTGCCTCTGCGCCCGGGGTGGGCAACACGAGCCCGGATGGACATTCTCGCGCTGTTGACCGACCCGGCGGCTTGGGCCGCGCTATTCACGCTGATCGTGCTCGAGGTGGTGCTCGGCATCGACAACCTCGTGTTCATTGCGATTCTCTCGAACAAGCTGCCGCCCGAGCGCCAAACCGCCGCACGGCGGATCGGCCTCGGGCTCGCGCTGGGCATGCGCATCGCGCTGCTGCTGCTGATCGGCTGGCTGGTCACCCTGCAGACACCGCTGTTCGATCTTGGACTGTCGGGCAGCGAGGGACGGCACGGGGAGCCGTCCTTCGAGACGGCGTTTTCGGGCCGCGACCTGATCCTGATCGCCGGCGGATTGTTCCTGCTGTGGAAGGCGACGAAGGAAATCCATCATAGCATGGAGCCCGCGGATCCGTCGGGCGACCTGCTCGACCGCAACAAGGGTCCGGCGCAACTCGCCTTCGGCGCCGCGATCGCCCAGATCGTCGCGCTCGACCTGGTGTTCTCGGTCGACTCCATTCTGACCGCGGTCGGGATGACCGACGAAGTGCCGATCATGGTCGCGGCCGTGGTCATCACCGTCGGCGTCATGCTCGTCGCCGCCGATCCCCTAGCGAAGTTCATCGAGCGCAACCCGACGCTGGTGATGCTGGCCCTGGCGTTCCTGGTCATGATCGGCCTGGTGTTGATCGCCGACGGCTTCGGCTTCCACGTGCCCAAGGGCTATATCTACGCCGCAATGGGCTTCTCGGTCGGGGTCGAAGTCCTGAACATGATCAAGCGCCGCCGCCGCACCCGGCCCCCGGGCGCCGGACAAAGGATCACCGAGTGAGCGATTTCCGCGAGGTTACCCCGGCGTTCTGGGCGAGCCCCCAGATTGACCTCGCCGATGTGCGGGCCGCCCATGCGCGCGGTTTCGTCCTGATCGTCAACAACCGGCCCGAGGGCGAGTCGGACGACCAGGTCCCCGGGCCGGACATCGAGGCGGCCGCGCGCGCCGCCGGCCTCGATTACCGGGCAATTCCAGTGACGCATGCGGGCTTCAGCGAGGATCAGGTCGTCGCCATGGCCGCGGCGCTGGAAGCCGCGGACGGCCCGGTGCTGGCGTATTGCCGCTCGGGAACGCGTTCTACCCTGCTCTGGTCGCTCGCGCAGGCCCGGGGCGGAGGCGATCCCGATGCGATCGCTGCCCAGGCCGCCCGCGCGGGCTACGACGTGTCGCCGATCCGCCCGTTGCTCGAAATGCTGGCGTCACGCAGCGGCGCCTAGGCCGCCGCCCACCTCGCACCAGAGCCCTTCAAACGAAAGGGCCGGGAGATTGCTCTCCCGGCCCCTTTCTGTGCTGCCGTGAGGCGAGCGTCGCCTAGCGGCCCGAGCCCGGACCGTAAGTGATCTCGACGCGGCGGTTCTGCAGCTCGCGCACGCCGTCGGCGGTCGGCACCCGCGGCATGCTCTCGCCGAACGCCTGGCTCGAGATCC
>DASPMY010000010.1:0-9008 GCA_035626815.1 Croceibacterium sp. | reverse complement strand
CGGTTCACCGCGAGCGAGATGATCGCCCGCAAGGGCGTGGCGCTCCCCGCCGGGGCGCAGCTTCAGTCCGACCGCTTCGAGTTCGAGCTGCTGCCGTACGAGGGAATCGAGCTCAAGTACGTGCTCGACAAGGGCGCGCCGATGTTCTTTTCGTGGCACGCCATGGCGCCGGTCAACGTCGACATGCATTCGCATCCGTTCGACGGCGGCGAGGAAGCGACCGAGAGCTTCGTCATCGGCGACATGCGGGCCCAGAGCGCGGTCTACGTCGCGCCGTTCAATGGCATCCACGGGTGGTACTGGCAGAACCGCTCGCTGGAGCCGGTCAAGCTGACGCTCGAAGCGAGCGGGCTGTTCACCGGCTCGAAGACCTTCGACCAGGCGGGCGAGCACGACCGGCCGCTGTCGCCGCCGGGCGCGGGCGCCGATGCGGGGACCGGTCCGGCGGCCGATTGATCGCGTTCAGTTTCGGATTTTGTCAAACTGGGGCCGTTACGCCCTTGTTGTGCGCGCGCAATCTCGGCTAGGACGGGAGCGGTCGGAACACGCCGGGAATCGGCGGTCAATCGAAATTGGGAGTAGGATGTTGGATCGTTCGCCGCGCGCAGCCGCTTGTCGTCGCCATGCCCTGGGCCGCGTGCTGCGGCCGCTGATCCCCGCCTCGCTGGCGCTCCTGGCCGCGGCATGCACCACCGCCACGCCCGGAGCGGAGAGCGTCGCCGCCGCCGCGCCCTCGCCCGCGCTCCCGAGCGGGCAGTTCGATTTCACCGGGTGGGACGCCTATCTCGGCGGGGCCGACTCCTCGCAGTTCTCCGCGCTGACCCAGATCGACAAGGACAACGTCAACCAGCTCGAGGTCGCGTGGACTTATCCGACCGGCCCCGGGCAGCCGACGCACTTCAATCCGCTGATCGCCGGCGGGCGGATGTACGTCCTTACCGGCGACAGCAAGATCGCCGCGCTCGATCCGGCCACGGGTCGCGAGATCTGGAAGAGCACCAATACCGGCCGGCTGAGCGGGCGCGGGCTCAACTATTGGCGCAGCGCCGACGGCTCCGACGAGCGGCTGATGATGCTCAACGACGGCTACGTGCGGGCGATGGACGCCAAGACCGGGCAGTTCATCGACAGCTTCGGCGCCGACGGCAAGGTCGACTTGCGCGACGCGCTGCCGGCCGGCTCGGTCCTGCCGCCGCGCCCGCTGATGACCGACAATCCGGGCCGCGTGTTCGAGGACACATTCATCGTTTCGCTGCCGGCGGGCGCGTACGACTACGCCTCGTCGCCGGCCAACGTTCACGCCTACGACGTCCGTACCGGGTCGCTGAAGTGGACCTTCAACATGGTCCCGCGGGTCGGCGAGTTCGGCTCCGAGAGCTGGCCCGAGAAGGACCGCGAGCGGTTCGGCGGGGTGCACAACTGGTCGGAGTTCACGGTCGATCCCGAGCTCGGCATCGCCTACATCCCGACCGGCACCGCGCGCTACGACTTCTACGGCGGCAACCGCCCGGGCGACAACCTCTACGCCAACTCGGTCGTCGCGCTCGACGCGCGCACCGGCAAGCGCGTGTGGCACTTCCAGACGATCCACCACGACTTGTGGGACTTCGACCTGCCCAACGCCCCCAAGCTGATGACCATCACCAAGGACGGCCGGCAGATCCCGGTGGTGATCGTCGCCGCCAAGCACGGCTTCGTGTTCGTGTTCGACCGCCGCACCGGCGAGCCGGTGTGGCCGATCGAGGAGCGCCCCGTGCCGGCGTCCGACGTGCCCGGCGAGAAGGCCTCGCCGACCCAGCCGTTCCCGACCTGGCCGCAGCCGTTCGCCCGCCAGAGCTTCACCGAGGCCGACATCAACCCGCTGCTGCCGGCGGAGGACCAGGAGAAGCTGCGCGAGAAGATCCGCGGGAGCCGCAACGAAGGGCTGTTCACCCCGCCCAGCCTGCAGGGCTCGATCTCGATGCCGGGCCACAACGGCGGCGTCAACTTCGGCACCAGCGCGGTCGATCCGCTCAACCAGCGGTTCTTCGTGGTCAGCCGCGAGATCCCGGTGGTGATCAAGCTCAACCCGGACAACCGGCCGGAGGCGCTGGCGGCGATGCCCAACGGCGACCCGAGTCTCAATCCGTACAAGTCACCGGTCGACTTCATGCTCCAGCCCAACGGGATGGTGGCGATCAAGCCGCCGTTCTCGTTCCTCACCGCCTACGACATGAACACCGGCGAGATCCTCTACCGCATCCCCGACGGCGAGAGCCTGGCGACGCAGGCGCAGGGGCTCACCGGCATCGGCAGCCAGGCGCCGCGCGGCGGCCCCGTGGCGACCGCCAGCGGGCTGCTGTTCGTCGGCACCGCAGGCGACCGCACCTTCCGCGCGCGCGACGCCGCCACCGGCGCGGTGCTGTGGGAGTACAAGCTCGATGCCGCGACCGAAGGGGTGCCGGCGATCTACGAGGCCGGCGGGCGGCAGTACGTCACCTTGCCGGTCGGCGGCGACGGGCTGTTCGCGCAGAAGGGCAACCCGACGCCCGGCCCGAGCCGCTACATCACCTTCGCGCTGCCGGCGCGCTGAGGAGGAGACAAGCGATGCGTTTCGCGATTGCCTTGCTGGCCGCCGCCGCGCTGGCCGCGCCGGCGGTGGCGCAGCAGGACCTGACGCAGATCGCCCCGGTGCCGCAGGACTACGAGGCCAGGCAGACCCCGTGGGGCGAGCCCGATTTCCGCGGCGGCTGGCCGATCGACCACCTCAACGGCCGCACGCCGCTGCAGCGCGATCCGAAATACGGCGACCGCGCCTACCTGACCGACGAGGAATTCGCCGCGCGCGATGCCGAAGTGCAGGTTCTCGCCAGGCGCTACCAGTCCGAGGACGAGAAGGGCACGATGGGCATCGGCCACTGGGCCGAGGTCGCCAACGCCAACCGCCGGACGAGCTGGATCACCTCGCCCGCGAACGGCCGGCTGCCCGAGTACACCGCCGAAGGCCAGCGGCTGTCGGACGAGATGCGCTCGACGTGGCGCCGCGGGCAGCCGTTCGACTGGGTGACCGACTTCGACAGCTGGGACCGCTGCATCACCCGCGGCCTGCCAGCCTCGATGTTCCCCTTCATGTACAACAACGGGATGCGCATCTTCCAGTCGCCCGGCGTGGTCGCGCTGCAGATGGAGATGGTCCACGAGACGCGCATCATCCCGACCGACGGGCGCCCCGGCATTCCGGGACAGATCCATAACTGGATGGGCGAGAGCCGCGGCCACTGGGAGAACGGCAACACGCTGGTGGTCGAGACGACCAACCTCAGGCCCGGGCCGTCGGCGACCAACATCGGCACGACTGGCTCGCCGGGCGAGAACGACACGCCGGTGAGCGAGCAGGCCCGGCTGACCGAGCGCTTCACGATGACCGGGCCGGACTCGATCATCTACGAGTTCACCTGGAGCGACCCGGTGGTGTTCACCCAGCCGTGGTCGGCGCGGCTCGAATGGCAGCGCGACGACGACTTCGGCATCTACGAGTACGCTTGCCACGAGGGCAACGTGCAGATCCGCAATTTCGTCACCGCCTCGCGCGCCGAGCGGGCCGAGGCGCGGGCGCAGGCGGGCGGCGCGCAGTGACGCGCACGCGGGCATTCGGCGGCGTGGCGGCGGGCATCGTGCTCGCCGCGCTCGCGCCGTCGCTGCCCGCTGCCGCGCAGGACGCGATCGAGCTGCTCGAGCCGGCCGCCGCGGACGACGACGGCGAGTACCGCCCGCCCGCCGACCTCGCCGCGGTCCCGACGATGCCGAGCTACAAGCCGCGCAAGACCGCGTGGGGCGATCCCGACTTGCGCGGCGGCTGGCCGATCGACAGCCTCGGCGGTCTCGCCCTCCAGCGCACCGCCGCCCAAGGCACCCGGGTGTACCTGACGCCCGAGGAGTATGCCGCGGTCGAGGCGCGGATGAAGGCCTCGCAGGAAGCCTATGCCCGCGAGGACAAGGAAGACCGCATCGGCATGGGCCACTGGGTCGAGATGACCGGGGCCGGCCGGCGCACCTCGTTGCTGATCGACCCGCCCGACGGCCGGCTGCCGCCGCTGACCGAGGAAGGCGTCCGCCGGGCGTCGCTGATGCGCTCGAGCTGGGTGCCCGGCCAGACGTTCGACTGGATCGACGACTTCGACACCTGGGACCGCTGCGTCACGCGCGGGTTCCCCGCCTCGATGCTGCCGTTCCGCTACAACAACGGCATGCGCATCTTCCAGTCGCCCGGTTACGTCGTGGTCGCGCTGGAGATGATCCACGACGCGCGGGTGATCCCGACCGACGGCAGCCGGCCGGTCCATGGCAACGTGGCGATGTGGTTCGGCGACAGCCGCGGCCGGTGGGAGGGGAACGTGTTCGTGGTCGAGACGACCAACCTCAAGCCCGGCGCTTCGGCGCTCAACATGGCGACGATCGGGGTGCCGCCGAACAACACGCTGCCGATGAGCGATCAGGCCACGGTGGTCGAGAAGTTCGCCCTCGATGGGCGCGACACGCTGGTCTACGAGATGACCTATTCGGACCCGGTGGTGTGGCAGGCGCCGTTCACCGTACGCATGGATATCCCGCGCAACGACGACTACGAGTTCTACGAATACGCCTGCCACGAAGGCGACGTGCAAGTCCGCAACTACGTCACCGCCTCGCGGGCCCAGCGGCGCGACGAAGCCGCCCGGCAGCGCGCGGCGTACGAAGCGGGCCGGACCGCGGCGGGAGGAGACCGCTGACCACGCCCATGAAGCCCTTTGCCGCACCATCCATCGAGCGTAATGAAAGCCTTGAAGCCCGTTCACCCTATCGCGCCCGCAAGGCGCCCACAGCCAGGAGAGGCCGCATGAATCGTTTCACCACCATCCGCACCGCCGTCGCGGGCGCTCTGCTCGCCGCGGTCAGCCTGTCGACCTTGTCCGCGCCGGCGCTGGCGCAGGCCGTCCCCGATGACCTGACGGTGATGCCGCCGGTCCCGACCGACTACCAGCCGAAGAAGACCGCGTGGGGCGATCCCGACTTGCGCGGCACCTGGCCGATCGACAACATCGCCAGCCTGCCGATGAACCGCCCGGCCAACTTCGGCGACCGCTTCTGGCTGACCGAAGAAGAGTTTGCCCAGCGCGCCGAGCGCGCCAACGCTTCCGACCAGGCTTACGAGCGCGAGGACAAGAGCGGCACGATCGGCATGGGCCACTGGGTCGAATCCGACGCCTCGGGCCGCCGTACCTCGCTTCTCGTCAGCCCCGCGGACGGCAAGCTGCCGCCGCTGACCCCGCAGGCCGAAGCGCTCTACCGCTCGGGCCGGTCGAGCTGGACGCCCAACACCAAGTTCAACTGGGTGACCGACTTCGACGCCTGGGACCGCTGCATCAGCCGCGGGTTCCCGGCCTCGATGCTGCCGTTCCGCTACAACAACGGCATCCGCGTGTACCAGGCGCCCGGCTACGTGACGATCGCGCTCGAGATGCTCGGCACCCGGGTGATCCCGCTCCGCAGCGGCGACGCCCAACATTGGCCCGACGAGGTGGAAGCCTGGCTCGGCAACAGCGTCGGCCACTGGGAAGGCAACACGCTGGTCATCGAGACGACTAACATCAAGACCGGCGACAGCGCCACCACCGACATGTTCGCCCGCAACGGCTCGCCGCTGAACATGGCGACGATGGGCGTGCCGCCGTGGAACACGATCCCGACCAGCAGCAAGGCCACGGTCGTCGAGCGGCTGACCCCGGTCGGCCCGGACAACATCGTCTACGAGATGACCTACTCCGATCCGGAGGTGTTCACCGCGCCGTTCACCGCGCGCCTCGACTGGACTCGCAACGACGAATACGAGTTCTACGAGTACGCCTGCCACGAGGGCGACGTGCAGGTGCGCAACTACATCACCGCGTCGCGCGCCGGCACGCTGCAGGAAGCCAGCGCCGAAGACCGCCAGGCGGCCGGAGAGAGCGGCGGCGGCCTCTAAGGGCCGCCGGCGGGAGGGGCGCATAGCCGATGGGGGACAAGGGTAGGTCGCGCATTGCCGCGCCGCTGGCATGGCTGGCGGCGCTCGCGGCCTACGCCCCCGCCGCGTCAGCGCAGGAAGCGGACCTCGTCACCGTCCCCGCCATCCCGCGCGATTACCGGCCGGCCACGACCGCGTGGGGAGAGCCGGACCTCACCGGCACCTGGCCGATCGACCATCTCAACTTCACCCCGCTGCAGCGCACCGCCGAGCAAGGCGAGCGCTACTGGCTGACCGACGAGGAGTTCGCCGCGCGCCAGCAGATGCTCGCGGCCCGGGGCGAGGCTTATGCGAGGGAGATCGAAGGCGACCGGCTCGGCGGCGGCCACTGGGTCGAGCCCGGCACGGCCAACCGCCGGACCTCGTTCCTGATCGACCCGCCGAACGGGCGGCTCCCCGAGCTGACCGACGAAGGCAAGCGCCGCCAGGCGACCAAGCGCAGCAGCTACATCGCCGGGCAGACCTACGACTGGGTGACCGACTTCGACACCTGGGACCGCTGCATCACCCGGGGGCTGCCGGCCTCGATGTTCCCGTTCAACTACAACAACGGCCTCCGCATCTTCCAGGCGCCGGGCCTCGTCGCGATCCAGATGGAGATGGTCCACGAAGTGAGGCTGATCCCGACCGACGGCCGTCCGGTCGGGCCGAACGCGTTCTGGATCGGCCAGAGCCGGGGCCACTGGGAAGGCAACACGCTCGTGGTCGAGACCGACCGGTTCAACGGCCTCGGCGCGCCGGTCAACGTCGGCACGTGGGGCTCGCCGCCGGGCAACAACACGCCGCAGAGCGACCAGGCCCGCCTGGTCGAGCGCTTCACCATGACCGGGCCCGACACGATCGTCTACGAGGCGACCTACAGCGACCCGGTCATCTTCACCGCCCCGTGGACCGCGCGCCTCGATTGGCAGCGCGACGAGGCCTACGACCTGTTCGAGTACGCCTGTCACGAAGGCAATGTGCAGATCCGCGGATACATCACCTCCTCGCGCGCCCAGCGCGCCCAAGCCAGCCAGGAACAGACCCAATGAAGCGTATGACCCAGCTTGCCGTCGCCCTTACCGTCTCGCTGGCCGCGCTGGCCGGCTGCGCCGCGAGCGAAGAAGGCGGAGTCGCCTCGGCGAGCACCGGCTCGGCGGTCGGCACCGCGGCGCCCGTGCGCACCGCGCTGGGGCTCGTCCAGGGCGCGCAGGTGGCCGAGGGGGTGACGGTGTTCAAGGGCATGCCGTTCGCCGCCGCGCCGGTGGGCGCGCTGCGCTTCCGCGAGGCCCAGCCGGCGCAGCCGTGGAACGGGGTGCTCGACGGCACCAAGTGGGGCAATACCTGCATCCAGCCCCCCGCGCCAACCCGCGCGATCGGCGTCAACCAGGCGACTGACATGCCGGACTCGCCGCCGATGTCGGAGGACTGCCTCAACCTCAACGTGTGGACGCCGGCCGATTACGCCGGCGAGAAGCTGCCGGTGATGGTCTGGTTCTACGGCGGCGCCTACAACGAAGGCGGCGGCTCGATGCCGTTCGCCGACGGCACCAACCTCGCCCAGAAGGGCGTCATCGTCGTTTCGCTCAACTATCGCGTCGGGCCCTACGGGTTCCTGTCGTATCCCGGCCTGACCGCGGCCTCGCCGCACGGTGCCTCGGGCAACCAGGCGCTGTCGGATTCGATCCAGGCGCTCAGGTGGGTGCAGCAGAACATTGGCGCGTTCGGGGGCGATCCGGGCAACGTGACGATTTTCGGCCAGTCGGCCGGGGCGTGCATTACCGCGGCGCTGGTCGGCTCGCCGGTCGCCGAGGGCCTGTTCCAGCGGGCAATCTCGCAAAGCGGCGCGTGGGCCGGGCTCACCGCGGCCAGGATGCAGGGGCGCGAGGCGATGGAGCAGCGCTCGGTCACCGCACTCGAGGCGGCCGGCATCCGCAGCCTCGCCGAGCTGCAGGCGGCCTCGCCGGAGAAGCTCGCCACGATCCGCAACCAGGGCATCATCGTCGATGGCTGGATCGTGCCCGAGGACCTGTCGAAGACTTTCGCCGACGGGCGCCAGAACAAGGTCGACGTGCTGCTCGGCTCGAACGCGAACGAGGGCGGCAGCTTCGGCGGGTTCGGCCCGCCGGTCACCCTCGAGAGCTGGAAGAACGGCGCCGCGCAGCGCTGGGGAACGCTCGCCGAGGCCGGCCTGACGGCTTACCCGGCAGCGACCGACGCCGAGGCCAAGGTCGCCGCCACGCGCCCGTTCACCGACGGGATCGCCTGGTTCATGCACCTGTACGCCGACCAGCAGGCGCGGATCGGCAAGAGCGCCTATCTCTACCAGTTCGCGCGCACCCCCGCGTCCGCCCCCGGCAAGACCAACGGCGGGCCGAGCCATGCGGCCGAGCTCGCTTACGTGTTCGGCACGCTCGGCACGGCGCGCGAGGTGCCGGACAACTCGGATCCGGCGGTGGTCAGCCAGAGCGCGCCCGACATCAAGCTGGCCGACCAGATGATGACCTACTGGACCAACTTCGCGCGCACCGGCAACCCGAACGGAGCCGGCCTGCCGAACTGGCCGCAAGTCACGCAGATGGCGCGCAACCAGGCGATGCTGCTCGACGTCGACCCGCGCCCGGGCGAGACGATGACACTGGCGCAAGTCGCGCTGTACGACGCCCTGTTCCAGCGCGACATCGCCGGGCCGCTCGGCATCAGCAACTGGCAGTAATCCGCGAACGCGAGGGGGAGAGGCAAATGGCGCTGTCGGACAACGGGCGGCGCTGGCCGCTGCTCCTTTCGGTCGCTGGGATCGCCGCGTTCGGC
This sequence comes from Croceibacterium sp., assembly GCA_035626815.1. Taxonomy (GTDB): domain Bacteria; phylum Pseudomonadota; class Alphaproteobacteria; order Sphingomonadales; family Sphingomonadaceae; genus Croceibacterium_A. Next base: position 199 of record DASPMY010000010.1, on the reverse strand, counting down.
GGGGGGGCGCTGGCGCAATCCGAGAATACCTTTGCCGACGAGGTCGCTGTCGGGCGCGGGATGTACGCCGAAATCTGCGCCTCGTGTCACGGCTCAGACATGAATAACGGCCAATTTGCGCCACCCCTCAAGGGGCCAGAGTTTCTGTCCAAGTGGGGCGGTCGGCCACTCTCGGAACTCTATCATTACATCCACACCT
>DASPMY010000009.1:0-61885 GCA_035626815.1 Croceibacterium sp. | reverse complement strand
GCGTCCAGGCGGTCGAAAAGGCCCGCTTCCTCGCGCTGATCGGCTGACCCGGACGGGCGAACGGCGCCCGCTCACCCTTTCGGGTGATGGACGGCCGCCGCGCAATCGCGCTAGCTTGCCCGGGCAAGGGCAACGGGGAGGGTGCGATGCCGGTGGTCGGAATGGGCGGTTATTTCTTTCGGGCGAAGGACCCCGAAGCGCTGCAGGCGTGGTACCGCGAGCATCTCGAGGTCGGCGGCGGGATCGGCGCCGACCCGCGGACCGGCCACACCAACGAGTGGGTCTGGTACCACGAGGGCGGGCCGATGGTGTTCCAGCCGTTCAAGGCCGACAGCGATTACTTCCCAGCCGACCGGACGGCGATGATCAACTTGCGTGTGCGCGACCTCGACGGCTTGCTCGCGCAGTTGCGCGCCGCGGGCATCGAGATCGCCCGCGAGGAAGAGATGGACGGCGTCGGTCGCTTCGCCCGGGTCCACGACCCGGAGGGCAACCCGATCGAGCTGTGGGAACCGGCGGCGGACTGAGGGAGGAAAACCGATGCGCTACGCGCTGACCTACGGGGCCATCGGCGGCGCCATCGCGATCGCGGCGATCACCGCCTCGATCGCGATCGACTCGCTCAGTCACCTGTCGTCGCTGTGGTTCGGCTACCTGGTGATGCTGGCGGCGCTGTCGCTGATCTTCGTCGGCGTGAAGCGCTATCGCGACGTCGAGCGCGGCGGCGTGATCGGGTTCGGCCGCGCGCTCGGGCTCGGCCTGGCGATGGGGCTCGTCGCCGGGCTGGTCTACGTCGCGGGGTGGGAGGCCTACCTCGCCACGACCGACGGCAACTTCATGGCCGACTACGGCGCGTCAATCGTCGCCGACCTGCGCGCCTCGGGAGCGAGCGCGGCGGAGATCGCGGCGACGGAGGCGCAGATGGCGCAGGCGGTCGAGATGTACCGCCAGCCGCTGCTGCGGATGCTGATCACTTTCAGCGAGATCCTGCCGGTGTGCGTCCTGGTGCCTGTGCTCTCGGCGCTGGTCCTGCGCAATCCGCGCGTGCTGCCGGATCGCCGGAACGAACGGTCCGGCGGAGAAAAAGCGCACCCAGACGGAAACACCGCCTGATCTTGGCAACCCGGGCTCCGCTCGCGCGTTCGTCGGGGGTGAATCTTCACACCGGCGAGGAGCCCATTCCCATGGATACCAGTCACGACATCACCGTCCTCAACACGCTGATCAGGACCACGCTCGACAGCTACAAGGGCTTCAACGACGCCTGCAGCGACACCGAGGGCCCGCACGGCCAGTTCTTCCGGCAGATGGCCAGCGAGCGCAGCCAGGTCGCCAGCCAGCTCCAGGCGCAAGTCGCCGCGCTCGGCGGCGAGGCCGAGGACGACAGCAGCTACACCGCCGCCGCGCACCGCGGCTTCATGGACCTCAAGCAGGCGGTGATGGGCGACAGCGACGAAGCGGTGATCGACGAAGTCGAGCGCGGCGAGGACTACCTCAAGACCAAGTACGAGGCGGCGCTGCAGGACGGCGAGCTATCGCCGCAGACGCGCCAGGTGATCGAGCAGGCCTACCAGTCGGTGCGCAAGGGCCACGACACGGCCAGCGCGATGAAGCACCAGATGGAAGGCTGAGGCGGACGGTTCCCCGCCGAAGGGAAAGGGCGCCCGGCCGCGGGCGCCCTTTCTGTTGCCAGGTTCGTCATGGCGAGGAGCGCAGCGACGAAGCAAGCCGGGAGCGGCGCACGACGCCCTGGATTGCTGCGCTACGCTCGCAATGACGATTCCGACTAGAGCTGGCCGAGCATGTGCTCGGCGCTGCTGACCTTGAAGTCGCCCGGCGCCTCGACGTTGATCTCGGTGACGACGCCGTCGTCGACGATCATCGAGTAGCGCTGGCCGCGCTTACCCATGCCGAAGCCGCTGCCGTCCATCGTCAGGCCGAGCTTTTCCGCGAACTCGCCGTTGCCGTCGGCCAGCATGGTGATGTCCTGCGAGCCGTTGGCCTTGTTCCACGCGCCGAGCACGAACGCGTCGTTGACCGCGGTGGCGACGATCTCGTCGACGCCCTTGGCCTTCAGCTCGGCCGCCTTCTCGACGAAGCCCGGCAGGTGCTTGGCCGAGCAGGTCGGCGTGAACGCGCCGGGGACCGAGAACAGCGCCACCTTCTTCCCCTTGAAGTATTCGCCGCTCTGCACTTTCTCGGGGCCGCCCTCGGTGGCTTTGACCAGCGTCACGTCGGGCAGCCTGTCGCCCTTCGATATCGTCATCGGAAGTATCCTCCTGTCCGCGTCCGCCTGCGTAGATAGGCGCGCGGCGCGGCGGGGCAACCTTCTTCTTCGCCCCGCGACGCGATGGTTAGCGCGGGCCTGTCCGACGTGGTCAATTTCGCTTTACCGTCAATGTTGAAGAACCGGTAAACGGCGCGGCGCAGCCTCCCCTCCGCGGGACTCGAAGACCCGCGGGGGAGACTTGACATGGGGTACGCCACAAAGGGCGCGGCAGCGATTGCCGCGGGATTGCTGCTCGCCGGCTCGCCGGCGGCGGCGCAAAGCGATCTGGCGGCGGCGGAGAAGCTGCGCCGGCTCGACATCATGCTGATGGTCACGGCGCTGCGCTGCCGGTTCGGCGCCGACGACTTCCAGGCCGACTACAACGCCTTCGCCGCCCGGCATCTCGAGACGATGAACGCCGCCGGGCGGCGGCTGACCCAGGCGCTCGCCGCGCAACACGGCGCGCAAGGGGCCAGGCGGGCGCTCGACCGGCTCAGCACGCGCATGGCCAACGCTTACGGCATGGGCCATCCGACGCTCGGCTGCGCCGAGCTCAAGCAGGCCACGCACGAGCTGTCGCTGGCGCAGGACGCCTCGCTGGCGGCGGCCGCCGACACGCTGCTCGCCGGCGGCCCGGGCGACAGCGTGTTCCTGCTGGCGCAGCGCTGAGCGCCGGCGCTCTTTACGTTCCTTCCCGTGACCGTCTATGGGGCGGCGTCGAATCCCGGCGCCGCCCTTTTGTTCGCCGAGCCGGCGGGGCGCCCATCCAAGCAGGAGAATACCGCGTGGCCACTGCCGTCGCCGAGAAGGACTACATCGTCAGGGACATCGCGCAGGCCGACTACGGCCGGGCCGAGATCGCCATTGCCGAAACCGAGATGCCCGGCCTGATGGCGCTGCGCGACGAGTACGGCGCCAGCCAGCCGCTCAAGGGCGCGCGGATCACCGGCAGCTTGCACATGACGATCCAGACCGCCGTGCTGATCGAGACGCTCGTCGCGTTGGGCGCTCAAGTGCGCTGGGCGACCTGCAACATCTTCTCGACGCAGGACCACGCCGCCGCGGCGATCGCCGCGCAAGGCATCCCGGTGTTCGCCATCAAGGGCGAGAGCCTGGCCGAGTACTGGGACTATGTCGGGCGCATCTTCGACTGGGGCGACGACGAGTCCTGCAACCTGATCCTCGACGACGGCGGCGACGCGACGATGTTCGCGCTGTGGGGCGCGCGGGTCGAGGCCGGCGAGGCGCTGTTCGAGCCGTCGAACGCCGAGGAGGCCGAGTTCGTCCGCGCGCTCAACGCGTTCCTCAAGGCGCGGCCGGGCTACCTGACCCGCTCGGTCAAGGCGATCCACGGCGTGTCGGAGGAAACCACCACCGGCGTCCACCGCCTCTACAGCCTCGCCAAGCAGGGCAAGCTGCCGTTCCCGGCGATCAACGTCAACGACAGCGTGACCAAGTCGAAGTTCGACAACCTCTACGGCTGCAAGGAATCGCTGGTCGACGCAATCCGCCGCGCGACCGACGTGATGCTGGCCGGCAAGGTCGCCTGCGTCGCCGGCTTCGGCGACGTCGGCAAGGGCTCGGCCGACTCGCTGCGCAACGGCGGCGCGCGCGTGATGGTCACCGAGATCGACCCGATCTGCGCGCTGCAGGCGGCGATGGAAGGCTACGAGGTCGTGACGATGGAGGAGGCGGTCAAGCGCTGCGACATCTTCGTCACCGCGACCGGGAACGAGGACGTGATCACCGCCGAGCACATGAAGGCGATGAAGAACATGGCCATCGTCTGCAACATCGGCCACTTCGATTCCGAGATCCAGATCGCCGCGCTCGACAACTACGACTGGGCCGAGGTCAAGGCCGGGACCGACGTGGTCACCTTCCCCGACGGCAAGAAGATCATCGTCCTCGCCAAGGGCCGGCTGGTGAACCTCGGCTGCGCCACCGGGCACCCGAGCTTCGTGATGAGCTGCAGCTTCACCAACCAGGTGCTGGCGCAGATCGAGCTCTACACCAAAGGGGCTGAGTACCAGAACGACGTCTACGTGCTGCCCAAGCATCTCGACGAGAAGGTCGCCGCGCTGCACCTCGACAAGCTCGGCGCCAAGCTGACCAGGCTCAGCCAGCGTCAGGCCGACTACATCGGCGTTCCGGCCGAAGGTCCGTTCAAGCCCGATCACTACCGCTATTGATTTAGCTCCTCCGGCGCTCGCGAAGGGAGCGCCGGGGCGGAGCGGACGGAGGCTTCGCGGCGGCTAGCTGGCGCGGATCGCGAACAGCGTCGCGTCGCTGATCGCGAAGACCGCGCCGTCGGCGCCGACCAGCGTCGGCGTGTAGGCCTGGCCGAGCCCGGCGGTGAGCTGGATGCTCTGCGACAGCGTGTTGGTGGCGAGGTCCCAGCGGTACATCCGGCCGTCCTCGTTGTTGGCGAGCATCGAGTTGCGCTGCGGGTCGGCGGCCATCGTGTTGATGCACCATTCGCGCCGCGCCGTGGCCGAGCCGGCGTCGAGCGTCGGGGCGAGGATCGTCATCACCTCGCGCATCACCTGCACGGCGGGCACGACCGGATCGGCCTGGCTCGCGCGCGGGTCGAGCACGGCGAGCCGGTTGAGCCCGTCGCCGCTGCCGACGCCGGCGTAGTTGTTGTACTTCTGCGCCAGCAGGTAGGTCGAGGCGCCGTTGTACGACGGCACCATCGACGCCGGGATCACGCTCGGCGACACGTCCCACCCGAAGCTGCCGGGCACGCCTGCCGGATTGAGCAGCGCGTCGAACTGCAGCAGCCAGCCGCGCGCGTTGTGCGTCGGGAACTGCGCCTCGAGCACGCCATAGAACACGCGGCCGTCGGGGCCGACGACCGGCGACGAGGTGCCGTCGTCGCTGATCCGGGCAGGGACGTTGAGGTTCGGGTCGATCAGGGCGACGCGGGCGCGCGTCGCCAGCGTGGTGCTGTCGAGCGCGAGCAGGTAGCCCCGCTGGACGACGCCCGCCGCCGGATTGATGTTCACCGCGATGTACAGCGTGGCGCCGTCGTTGGACAGCGCCGGGGCGCAGTTCAGGGCCGGCTTCTGGATCGCCGCGTCGCCGGCCGCCGCCGCCGCGCCGACCCAGGTGCCGGTGCCGTCGGGGGTGACTCGGGCGATGCCGCCGACCAGCCCCGCCGGGTTGGCGCCGGTCACCTGGAAGCCGAAGAACACGTTGCCTTGCGCGTCGGCGGTGAGCGGCGTGTTGATGAACACGCTGCCGTCAAACGCCGCCGGGTTGGCGTTGTACGTGGCGGCGCCGTAGAACACGTGGGTGGCGAAGGCGCCGGAAGCGGCGTTGGCGTCGGCGCGCACCAGCAGCTTGCCGCCGGCGCCGGGCGCATAGACGCGGCCCTGCTCGGTCAGCAGGACGTTGTACGGCGGCAGCCAGTTGTGCGGCGGGGTGACGTAGTCGCTCGCCGCCGACCACACCAGCGTGCCGGTCGCGCCATTGCGGCCCTCGACCCGGTAGCCGCCGTTGGCGCCGGTCTTGACCGGGATCACCAGCGTGTTGCTGGTCGTCACCACCGGCGAGCCGTAGTGCGTCAGCAGCGCGCCGGCCGGGGTGTATTGCGGCGCCAGGTCGACCGGCGAGGACCACGCAATGGTCGCGAGGTCGTGCGAGGCGATCTCGCTCACCGCGGTGTGCTGCGCGTCGCGGCCGTAGCCGAACCAGGCCGGGCCGTTGACCGGCGGGGGCGGCGGCGGCGGGGGCGGCGGCGGAGCGGGCGTCGGGGCCGGCGTGGGCGATCCGCCGCTGCACGCGGCGAGCGCGGCGGTGGCCGACAGCATCGCCAGCGTCCCGCGGCGGGTGACGAGGACGATGGGAAGCGGGGCGGTGGGAAGCGGGGCGGGCGGAAGGCGGCGTCGGCTCATCGCGCTACCATATCGCGGCACCGGGCCATGCAAACCCCGGTCGGCCGCGTGCTCCACAGCCGCATCGTTGACAGGTCGGAAGGCAGCCCTCTCCCGCGCCTCGGCGCGCAGCCCCATTGCATCCCACTCGCGCGCCGCATAGCTGACCGGTCATGGAATTGTCCCCCGTTGCGCTGGTCTTGCTGGGCCTGCTGCTGGCCGCTTGGACCTTCGGGGCGGTGTGGCTGGTGCTCGTCGCGCAAGCGCGGGCGCGGCAGGCGCGAGCGGCGCGCAGCACCGCCCGGCGGCTGACGCGGATGATCGACGATTCCCCGGCGGTGCCGCTGCTGGTCAAGGCCGACGGCAAGATCGAGGGGCCGGAGCGGCTCGCCGCGTGGCTCGGCCTCGGCCAGCTGCCCGGGTTCCTCAGCGAGCTCGACAGCGGCGACGCCGGCCTCGCCGCCGACGACCTCGAGCAGTTGCGCGACGCGGTGCGCAAGACGCAGAAGACCGCGGCGCCGTTCCGCATGGTCGTCACCCCGCGCGGCTCGGCCCGCAGCCTGGCGGTGCGCGGCCATCTCGCCGATCCGGTCGTCGCTGCGGGCGGCGCGGCGCTGGTGTGGTGGTTCGACTTCTCCGAGAGCCAGGGCGAGCTGTCGCAGCTGCGCGCCGAGACCGCGCGGGCGCGCAACGATTTCGCCGCGCTCGTCGGCCTGATCGAGGCGGCGCCGACGCCGATGTGGTTCCGCGGGCCGGAGATGGAGCTGCGGCTGGTCAACACCGCCTATGTCGAGGCGGTCGGCGCGGCCAGCGCCGAGGAAGTGGTCAGGAAGAAGATCGAGCTGATCGAGGCGGTCGACGGGCTCACCGCGGCGCAGGTCGCCCAGCAGGCGCGCGACAAGGACCTGCCGGTCGAGCGGATCGTCCAGGCGACCGTCGGCAGCCAGCGCCGCACGCTCAAGGTCAGCGACCTGCCGCTCGGCAAGGAAGGCGTTGCCGGCTACGCGATCGACATCGAGGAGATGGAGGAGCAGGCGCGCGCCTTCCGCGCGTTCCGCGAGGCGCAGCGCTCGATGCTCGACCAGCTGTCGATCGGCGTCGCCCAGTTCGACGGCGAGCGCCAGCTGACTTTCGCCAACCAGCCGTTCCAGCGTATCTTCGCGCTGCCGCCCTCGGCGCGGCTCGACCCGATCGCGTTCGACCGCTTCCTCGACATGGCGCGCGACGCCGGGCGGCTGCCCGAGGCGCGCGACTTCCCGGCGTGGCGCCGGGAGCTCGGCGGGTGGTTCGCCTCCGGCGCGCCGAGCGAGGAGGCGTGGACGCTGAGCGACGGCACGCACCTGAGGATCGTCGCCCAGCCGCTGCCCGACGGCGGGCTGGTCATGGTCGCCGAGGACCGCTCCGAGCAGCTCGCGCTCTCGGCCGTACGCGACACGCTGCTGCGCACCCGCACCGCGACATTCGACAGCTTGTTCGAATCGCTCGCGGTGTTCGCCCCCGACGGGCGGATGCAGCTGTGGAACCGGCGTTTCCCCGAGATCTGGGGCCTGCCCGAGGAGTGGCTCGACGAGCACCCGCGGGTGGAGGAGCTGCTTGATCGGCTCGCCCCGCGGCTCGCGCGGCCGGGCCAGCGGCAGGCGATCGGCGAGGTCGTTCGCGCGGCGACGCTCGACCGCAAGCAGCGCGGCGGGCGCGTGGCGCTGAGCGACGGGCGCACGCTCGAGTTCGCCGGCGTGCCGCTGCCCGACGGCAACGGCCTCCTGACCGTGCTCGACGTGACCGACAGCAAGAAGGCCGAGGACGCGCTGCGCGAGCGCAACACGGCGCTGGAGGAGGCGGACGCGGTCAAGACCCGCTTCCTCGCCAACATGAGCTACGAGTTCCGCACCCCGCTGACCTCGATCGGCGGCTTCGCCGAGCTGCTCCAGGCCGGCGTCGCCGGCGAGCTGAGCGGGCAGGCGCAGGACTACGTCGCGGCGATCCTCGCCGCGGTCGAGCGGCTGCGCGGGCAGATCGAGAGCGTGCTCGACCTGACGCAGAGCGAGGCCGGGCTGCTGCCGATCTCGACCGAGGAGATCGACCTGCTGCCGTTCGTGACGCAAGTGGTGCGCGAGCGCGAGGAGGCGATCGAGGGCAAGGGCCTGACGCTCGACTTGCGCGGCGACCGCAGCGCCGGCAAGATCATGGGCGATGCCCGCCAGCTCGGCCGGGCGGTCGGCAACATCCTCGACAACGCGATCACCGCCACGCCCAAGGGCGGCCGCATCCTCGTCGCGCTGTCGCGCCGCAAGCAGGGGGCGCGGATCGTCGTGTCGGACAACGGCGAGGGAATGAAGCCGAGCGAGCTCGCCCGCGCGCTCGACGGCTATCGCCTCGGCGCCGACGGCAAGCCCGAGGGCCGCCGCGGCGGCCTCGGCCTGCCGCTCGCGCGCCAGCTGATCGAGGCCCACGGCGGGCGGCTCGACATGCAGTCCGAGCCGGGCAGCGGCACCACGGCGACGATCAGCCTGCCGTGATCTCGTTCGGCATTCCGGGGGTGGGGCCATGATCTGGGAACTGCCCGATCTCGCGGCCATGGACGCGTTCGGGGCGCGCCTCGCCGCCGAGCTGCGCCCGGGCGACGTGGTCGCGCTATCGGGCGGCCTCGGTGCGGGCAAGACGACGCTGGCGCGGGCGATCATCCTCGCCCTCGGCCACGCCGGCGAAGTGCCGTCGCCGACCTTCACCATCCTCGAAACCTATTCGCCGCCGGACGTGCGGCTGCCGCTGGTCCATGCCGATTTCTATCGCCTCGAGCGCCCGGCCGAGGCCGACGAGCTCGGGCTCGACGATTACCGCGAGGGCGCCGCGCTGCTCGCCGAGTGGCCCGAGCACGTCGGCGGCTTCGCCACCGAGCCCGGCTGCCTCGCCGTCGCGCTGGAAATTGCGGGCAGCGGGCGCAAGGCGATTGTCGAACCGGGCGAGGGTTGGCTAGGGCGTCTGCCATGACTGGGTCGCTGCCCGAGGGCTTGGACGGATTCCTGGAACGCGCCGGCTGGGGCGGGGCGCAAGTCGAGCCGCTGGTCGGCGACGCCAGCTTCCGCCGCTACTTCCGCGTCCGCCACGGCGGCCGCAGCGCGATGCTGATGGATGCGCCGCCGCCGCACGAGGATCCCGGACCGTTCCTCGAGGTCGGCGCCTGGCTCGCCGCGAACGGCCACCGGGCGCCGGCGATCCACGCCGAGGACCGGACGCGCGGGCTGGTGCTGATCGAGGATTTCGGGGCGGACCGGATGCGCGACTGGCTGGACGACAACGATCACGCCGAGGCCGTGACCTACGGCGCGGCGATCGACGCGCTGGTGCGCCTGCACGCCTCGCCGCCGGGTCCGTTTCCGCCATACGACATGGCGGTGTACCAGCGCGAAGCGGGGCTGTTCGTCGAGTGGTATTGCCCGGCGCTCGGGCTGGCGGTGGACGAGCCGGGCTACGCCGCGGCGTGGGACGCGGCGCTGACGCCGCTGCTCGCGCGGCAGGACCCGGGCGTGACGGTGCTGCGCGACTACCACGCCGAGAACATCATGCTGCTCGAAGGCGGGGCGCAAGGGCTGATCGACTTCCAGGACGCGCTCGTCGGCCATCCGGCCTACGACCTCGTCTCGCTGCTGCAGGACGCGCGGCGCGACGTCTCCCCCGAGCTCGAGCGGGCGATGCTCGACCGCTACCGGGGGCAAGTCGACGCCGGGCCCGCGTTCGAGGCCGACTATGCCCGCCTCGGCGCGCAGCGCAACGCCAAGATCGTCGGCATCTTCGCCCGGCTGTGGAAGCGCGACGGCAAGCCGCGCTACCTGGCGATGATCCCGCGCGTGTGGAGGGCGATGGAGCGCGACTTGCGCCATCCCGCGCTGGCGCCGGTCGCCGCATGGTTCGCCGCCAACATCCCGCAGGAGATCCGCGACACAGGCGGCGGGGAGCTGCAATGACCGGGCTGGCCGCCGATACCGCGATGGTGCTGGCCGCCGGGCTGGGCAAGCGGATGCGGCCGCTGACCGACGACCGGCCCAAGCCCATGGTGCACGTCGCCGGCAAGCCGCTGATCGATCACGCGCTCGACAAGCTGGCCGCGGCGGGCGTGGCCCGCGCCGTGGTCAACGTGCACTATCTGCCCGAGCGGCTCGAGGCGCACATGCGGCAGCGCACCGTCCCGCAGGTGACCGTGTCCGACGAGCGCGAGCTGCTGCTCGAGACCGGCGGCGGGATGGTCCGAGCGGCGCCGCTGCTGCCCGACCCGTTCTTCTGCGTGAACAGCGACAATATCTGGACCGACGGGCCGGTCGACGCATTCCGCGCCTTGTCCGCGGCGTGGGACCCGGCACGGATGGACGCGCTGCTGCTGCTGGTGCCGCACGCGGGGGCGCGCAACGCGCGCTACAAGGGCGACTTCGAGCTCGCCGCCGACGGCCGACTGGCGCGCCGCGTGGGCGAGCACGCGTCGTACGTCTTCACCGGCATCCAGCTGGTCGCCAAGCGGCTGCTGCGCGCGGCGCCCGAAGGGCCGTTCTCGACCAACGTGCTGTGGGACCGGGCGATCGGCGAAGGGCGGCTCTACGGCGCGGAGCTGACCGGCCAGTGGTTCGAGGTCGGCACGCCCGAGGCGATCGCCCCGACCGAGGCGGCGCTGGCCGGTGCCTGAGGCGCCGCAAGTCTATTCCATCGCCGCGCACCGCGGGTTCGCCGACGCGCTCGTCGCCGGGCTGGTGCCGCGCTACGCCGATCCGGAGCTCGGCCTCGCCCGGCTGACGCTGCTGCTGCCGAGCGGGCGCGCGGTGCGGACGATGAGCGAAGCCTTCATCCGCCACTACGGCCAGGCCGGTGGACAGCGCGGGCTGCTGATGCCGCGCATGGCGGTGGTCGGCGACCTCGACCTCGACGAGACGCTCGGCCCGCTGCTCGACCCGCTCGGCCGCGCCGACATCCCGCCCGCGGCCGACACGACGCGCCGCTGGCTGCGCCTCGCCGAGCTGATCCGCGACAACTGGCGCAGGGACCAGCCTCCCAGGGGCAGCGCGCTGCTCAGGCTGGCGTTCGAATTCGGCCGGGCGATGGACCGGCTGCTGGTCGAGGACATCGGCCCGGAGGAGATGACCGAGCGGCGCGTGCTCGACCTGCTCGGCGACCTGTCGCAGCACTGGCTCGAGAGCCTGTGGCTGTTCTCGCGGGTCCAGGCGCTGTGGTTCGCCGAGCTGATGGCGCGCGGCGAGGTCGACCCGGCGGACCGGCGCAACAGGCTGTTCCGCCACGCCGCGCGGCGGTGGAAAGCCGAGCCGCCAGCGACCCCGATCGTCGCCGCCGGCGTGACCAGCGCGGCGAAAGGGGTGGCGTTCCTGCTGCGCACCGTCGCCCGGCTGCCGCAGGGTGCGGTGGTGCTGCCCGACCTCGACCTGTCGCTGAGCCGCGCGGTGTGGGACGAGCTCGGCCACGCCGGCGCGCCCGACGCCGGCCCGCCGATGGCGCGCGGCGACGCCGTCACCCATCCGCAGTATCACCTCAAGCTGCTGCTCAATCGCATGAAGGTGTCGCGCGACGAGGTGCAGCCGTGGCACCGCGCCGGGCTCGGCAAGGGTCCGCCCGAGCGCAGCCATGCGATCTCGAGCCTGTTCCTGCCGCCCGAGGCGAGCCGGTCGTGGGTGACCCTGCCGCCCGACAGGCGCCGGCTCGCCGGCGTGCGGCTGCTGGAGACCGCCAACCCCGAGGAAGAGGCCCAGGCGATCGCGCTGATGGTGCGGCAGGCGCTCGAGGAGCCCGAAAAGCGCATCGCCGTCATCACCCCCGACCGCGGGCTGGCCGGGCGGATCGTCCAGCACTTGCGGCGCTGGAACATCGAGGCCGACGATTCCGCCGGCCGGCCGCTGGCGCAGACCGCCGCCGGGCGGTTCCTGCTGCTGCTCGCCGAGGTCGCGGCCGAGGAAGCCGCGCCGGTGCCGCTGGTCGCGCTGCTCGAGCACCCGCTGGTGCGGCTCGGCGACGGCCGCGCCGACTGGCTCGACAGCGCCCGGGCGTTCGAGCTGCGGTTGCGCGGGCCGCGGCGCGCCCCCGGCCTGGCCCCGCTGCGCGAGCCGGCGGCGAAAGCCGGCGTGTCGGCGTGGTGGGCCGGGGTCGAGGCGACCCTCGGCCCGCTGATGGTGCCCGAGCCGGCCCCGCTGGCCGGCCAGCTCGACAACCTCGCCGCGGCGGGCGAGGCGCTGTGCGGCGAAGCGCTGTGGTCGCAGGCGGACGGCCGCGCGCTGGCGGCGTTCCTCGAGGAGCTGCGCCGCCACGCGCGCGACGTCGGCACCGTGCTCGACCCGGCCGAGCTGCCCGCGGTGCTGCGCGAGGCGATGGACCGCGTCGCGGTGCGCCCGCCCTATGGCGGCCATCCGCGCGTGGCGATCTACGGCCTGCTCGAATCGCGCATGACCCGCGCCGAGCTGGCGATCTGCGCCGGGCTCAACGAAGGCTCGTGGCCGGCGACGCCGGCGACCGACCCGCTGCTCGCTCCGGCGGTGCTGCGCGCGCTCGGCGTGCCGGGCGCGGACTTCCGCGTCGGCCTCGCCGCGCACGATCTCGCCGCGGCGCTCGGCGCGCCCGAGGTCGTGCTCAGCCGCGCGCGGCGCGATGCGGGCGGCCCGGCGATCGCCAGCCGCTTCTGGCTGCGCGTGCAGGCGCTGCTCGGCGAGGACTTGCGCGACAGGCATGACGAGCTCGCCATTCCGGAGCTGGTCCGGACCCTCAACGAGCCGGCGCCTGTCGCTCCGCACCCGAAGCCGCGGCCTCGCCCATCCGCCGAGCAGCGCCAGGTCGACATCCGCGTGACCGCGCTCGATACGCTGATCGGCGACCCCTATCAGTTCTACGCCCGGCATATCCTCGGCCTCGCCGCGCTCGACGCGCTCGACGCCGAGCCGACGCCGGCGTGGCAGGGCAGCCTGGCGCACACGATCCTCCAGAAGTGGCACGAGCAGCAGGGGGACATCCGCCCGATCGCGCTCGCCCAGCTGGAGCAGATGCAAGCCCATCCGCTGATGCGGGCCTTGTGGCAGCCGCGCCTGTTCGCCGCGCTCGATTGGGTGACGGAGACGATCGGCGCGTTCGAGGGCCGGGACGTCGTCGCGGTCGAACGCCAGGCCGAGATGACGGTCGACGGAGTGCGCATCTACGGGCGCGCCGACCGCTTCGACCGCCTGCCCGACGGCACGATCGCGGCGATCGACTACAAGACCGGCAAGCCGCCGTCCGCGGCCGAGGTCGCCAAGGGCTACCGGCTGCAGCTCGGGGTGCTCGGCCTGATGGTCGAGGCGGGCGGGGTCGAGGGCGTCGCGGGCGCGGCCACGGGGTTCGAATACTGGTCGCTGGCGAAGAAGCAGGGCAGCGACAGCTTCGGCTATGTCGACACTCCCCTTCTCGTCGGCAAGCGCCGGAGCGGGATTCCGCCCGACGAGTTCCTGCCGACCACGCGCGATTACCTGCACAGGGCGATCGCCGGGTGGATCCTCGGCGACATGCCCTTCGAGGCGCGCATGGCGCCCGATTTCCCGGCCTACACCGATTACGACCAGTTGATGCGGCTCGACGAGTGGCAGGGGCGCGAGACGTGAGCGCGAGAAAGCCGTCCAGCGTCCATCCGCTCGAGGCCGAGCAGGCCCGCGCGGTCGATCCGGTCGACAGCGTGTGGCTGTCGGCCTCGGCCGGCACCGGCAAGACGCAGGTCCTCTCGGCGCGCGTGCTGCGCCTGCTGCTGACGCCCGGCGTGGCGCCGGAAAACATCCTGTGCCTGACGTTCACCAAGGCCGGCGCGGCGGAGATGTCCGAGCGGGTCAACGGCGTGCTGGCGCGCTGGGTGCGGCTCGACGACACCTTGCTGGAAGCCGACCTGTTCAACATCGGCGCGGCGACCGATCCGGATACCCGCGCCCGCGCGCGCACGCTGTTCGCGCAAGTGCTCGACTGTCCGGGCGGGGGCTTGCGGATCGATACCATCCACGCCTTCGCGCAGTGGCTGCTGGCGGCGTTTCCCGAGGAAGCCGGGCTCATTCCCGGCACCAAGCCGATGGAGGACCGCGACCGCGAGCTGCTCGCGCACCGCGTGCTCGCCGACCTGCTGGTCGAATGGGAGCAGCGCGGCGAGGCCGAGCCCATCGCGGCGCTCGAGATGCTGTCCCTGCGAATGGGTGCGGACAATGCGCGCGCCTGGCTGATGCGCTGCGCCGAGGCGCGCGAGGCGTGGTTCGGGCCGCGCGGGTGGCAGGAGCCGCTCGGCGAGCGCGTCCGGCAACTGATCGGCCTCGCGGTCGACGCCGGACCCGAATCGCTCGCCGCCCTATGCCACGACGACGCGTTCGACTGCGCCGCGCTGATGCGCTGCCTCGAGACGCTCGACGCGTGGGACAGCCAGAGCGGGCGCGATGGCGCCGCCGCGATCCGCCGCTGGCTCGTGCTCGACCCGGCCGGGCGCGCCGAGGCGCTGGACGGATTCTACGGCACGGTGCTCAACAAGAGCGACGGCCAGCCCAAGCAGCTCAACAACGTCATCAAGCGCGATGCGGCCTACGGCGACCACATCGCCAAGGTCATGCAGTGCATCGAGCGCGTGGCCGAGCACAAGGCGCTGCTCGGGCTCGCCGACCTGCTGACCCCGGCGCTGACCGTCGGCCGCCGCTTCGCGCTGGCGTGGGACCAGGCCAAGCAGCGCGAGGCGCTGGTCGATTTCGACGACCTGATCCACCGCGCGGCGGGGCTGCTGGCGACGGCGGGGTTGGGCGAATGGATCCGCTACAAGCTCGACCGCCGGTTCGACCACATCCTCGTCGACGAGGCGCAGGACACCAACCAGGCGCAATGGGCGATCGTCCGCGCGCTGACCGAGGATTTCTTCACCGGCCTCGGACAGCGCGATGGCAAGCTGCGGACGATCTTCGTCGTCGGCGACTACAAGCAGGCGATCTTCCGCTTCCAGGGCACCAGCCCCGAGCATTTCCGCACCGCCAAGGAGCAGTTCGCGGCGGAGATCGACCAGGCCGCGGTCAATGCCCGCCGGATGGCCGAGGAGCTGCAGGAGCGCGATCCCGGCGCCCGGCCGCTGCAGGACTTGGGCCTCGGCCGCTCCTACAGGACCGCGCAGCCGGTGCTCGATTTCGTCGACGCCGCGATCGCGGCCATCGGGCCGAAGAACTTCGGCCTCGTCGACGATCCCGGCGTGCACCGCGGCGAAGACCGGCCCGGGCTGGTCACGCTGTGGCAGCCGATCGACGCGCGGCCGGACGACGAGGACGACGGCGAAGGCCCCGAAACCTGGCTGTCCCAACCTGAGCGGCGCATGGCGGACAAGATCGCGGCACAGATCAAGGGGCTGATCGGCCGCTTCCCGCTGGTGAAGGGCCAGGCGCGCGCGGCCGGGCCGGGCGATTTCATGGTGCTGGTGCGCAAGCGCAAGGAGCTCGCCGGGCTGATCGTCGCGCGGCTTTACGCGGCCGGCGTGCCGGTGGCGGGGGTCGACCGGCTGCGGCTCGGCGCCCCCTTGGCGGTCAAGGACCTGATGGCCGCGCTGCGCTTCGCCGCGCAGCCGCTCGACGACCTGAGCCTCGCCGCGCTGTTGGTCTCGCCGCTGGTCGGGTGGAGCCAGGAGCAATTGCTCGCGCACGGCTACCGCCCCGACAACGTGCGGCTGTGGAGCCATTTGCGCGCCTCGCGCCATGCCGACGTGCTCGCCTTCCGCGAGCTGCTCGACCCGCTGCTGGCGCGCGCCGATTTCGAGCCGCCGCAGGCTCTGCTGCACTGGCTGCTGGTCGGGCCATGGGACGGGCGGCGCAAGCTGGTCGCGCGGCTCGGGCGCGAGGCCAACGACCCGATCGACGAGCTGCTCAACGCCGCGCTCGCCTATTCCGCCGCGAACACGCCGAGCCTGCAGGGCTTCATTCGCTGGTTCGATGCCGGCGAGGGCGAGCTGAAGCGCGAGGCCGGAGCGAGCGAGGACCTCGTGCGGGTGATGACCGTGCACGGCTCGAAGGGCCTGCAGGCGCCGATCGTGATCCTCGCCGACGCCACCGGCGATCCGCGCAAGTCGCCTCCCCGCGGCCTCAAGCTCGAGGAAACGGTGGCCGGCGGGCGCGGGCCGTCGGTGCCGATACCCGACCTGCCCAAGGACCAGCGGGTGGGCCGCGTGAAGGCGGCGGCCGAACAGGCGGAAGCCGAAGACCTCGAGGAGCACTGGCGGCTGCTCTACGTGGCGATGACGCGGGCCGAGGAAGCGCTGTTCGTGGGTGGCGCGCTCGGCAAGCGCGAGACCGAGCCGGCCGCGGACAGCTGGTACGCCCGGCTCGCGCCGCTGATGCCGGACGAACCGCTGCCGGACGATATCTGGCACGAGCGGCGCGAGTGGGGCACGCACGCGCCGCCGGCCGAGGCGCGGCGCCAGGCCGAGCTGCCGATCCCCCGCGTCCCGCCTGCGTGGGCGACGCGCCCGATCGGGCCGGAGCCACGGCCGCCGCGCCCGCTCGCGCCATCGTCGGCGGGCGAGGAGCACGGCGCCGATCCGCCGCTGCCGCCGGGGGCGATGGCGCTGGCCGCGCAACGCGGCGTGCTGATCCACCGCCTGCTCGAGCGGCTGCCCGACCTGCCGCCGGGGACGCGCGAGGACACGGCGCGCGCCTGGCTCGCCCGCAACGCGGCCGAGCTTCCCGAGGACGAGCGCGAGGACATGCTGGCGCGGGCGTCGGCGGTGCTCGCCGAGCCGCAGTGGGCCGAGCTGTTCGGTCCCACCGCGCTGGCCGAAGTGCCGCTCGCGGCAACGGTCGGCGGGCAGGTCATCGCCGGCACGGCGGACCGCCTGCTGGTCGAGCCGGAGCGCGTGCGGGTGGCCGATTTCAAGTCCGCGCGGCGTCCGCCGGCGACGCTCGACGAGGTCCCGCTGGCGACGCTGCGCCAGATGGCCGCTTACGCCGCGGCGCTGTCGGCGATCTATCCCGGGCGGCGGATCGAGGCGGCGGTGCTCTACACGCAGACCCCGCGGCTGATCGCCATTCCCGGCGAGCTGCTCGAAGCCCACAAACCCGGCTACGCGCCCTCGGAGGAAAGCTTTGGCGGCTGAGCCGTTGCGGCAACGAGCGGCTCGCCTAAATCCAGGTTACGAAAAGACAGGAGCACGACAATGGCCACCACGACCGTCACCGACGCCAGCTTCCAGGCGGACGTCCTCGATTCCGAAACGCCGGTGCTGGTCGATTTCTGGGCGGACTGGTGCGGCCCGTGCAAGATGATCGCCCCGGCGCTCGAAGAGATCAGCGACGAGCTGTCCGGCCAGGTGACGATCGCCAAGATGGACATCATGGAGAACCCCGAGGTTCCCGGCCGCATCGGCGTGCAGTCGATCCCGCTGATGGTGCTGTTCAAGAACGGCCAGCCGATCGCGCAGAAGCTCGGCGCGGCGCCGAAAAGCCAGCTCAAGGGCTGGATCGAGAGCGTTCTGTAAGCTCAAGTCCTCCCCCAGCTTGCCGGGGGAGGATCATTCGGGCAACCCGGTCAACCGCTCGGCCATCCCGTCCCACAGCGCCGGGCTGGCGGCGCCGATCAGACCTTTGCGTCGCCACTGATCCACCCGGTACGGCGAGCCGTCGGGCCGGGCGCATTTTCCCCCGGCTTCCTCGAGCCAGAGCGCGCCTGCGGCATGGTCCCACGGCAGCGTCCGTTCGAAGAACGACAGGTCGTTCGTGCCGAGCGCGAGGCGCGGGTATTGCTCGGCGGCGCACCACGGGACGTCGACCTGGCGGTAATCGGCGATGGCCGCCTTGACCGCCTCGCGCCGCGATCCCTCGGTGAACAGCAGCGAGATCGCGGCCACCGGGGGGTTCTCGCCGGTCGGTCGGGCGGCGATCCGCTCGCCGTCGACGAACGCGCCCTGGCCGCGCTGGGCGACGCAGAAGCGGCCGCTCAGGCAGTCGTAGATCCAGCCCGAGTGCGCCTCGCCGCCCGCGGCCATCGCGACCAGGATGCCGAACGGCGGCTGGCCCCGGGCGAAGTTGCGCGTGCCGTCGAGCGGATCGACGATCCAGCAATCGCCGGACAGGCGCTCGAACACGCTCTCGTCGGCGAATGCCGCTTCTTCGCCGACCACCGGCAGATCGGCGATCCGGGCCAGGCCCTCGGCGAGCAGCGCCTCCGATTCGTGGTCGGCCACGGTGACCACGTCGTCGGCCAGCTTGGCGGAGATCTCGTGCTCGGCGAGCTTCTGGTAGCGCGGCAGAATCACTCGCGCGGTCACCTCGCGCACCAGCGCGTGCACCGCGGCGTGGAGCGCGGAAGGCGTCATTCGTGGCGGCTGCGGGCGAAGCGCGGGAGGCCGTCGGCGGCCTCGGCCCAGGCGATATGGCTGGCGTAGTAGATGTGGAACGCGGGCGTGACCGCTTCCGGAATGTCGAGCGTAGCGACGCTGAAGTCGTGCGTCGCCCCGGCGAGCTCGCGGAACAGCAGCGGCGTGCCGCACGCGCCGCAGAACCACCGCTCGGCCTTGTCGCTCGAGCGATAGCGCCGGACATGTTCCTCGCCGCGGTCGATCGCGTAGTCCGGCGAGGCGACGCTGGCGAAGACCATCGCCGGGCTGCCCGAGTTGAGCTGGCACATGCGGCAGTGGCACCAGCCGGCGTCGAACGGCGCGCCGGCGAGGCGGTAGCGCACCGCGCCGCACAGGCAGCCGCCGGTGAGATCAGCTTCGGTAGTCGGCATTGATCGCGATGTAGCCGTGGGTCAGGTCGCAGGTCCACACCGTCGCGCGGCCGTCGCCGAGCCCGAGGTCGACCTCGAGCTGGATCTCTCGGCCCTTCAGGTGCGCGGCGACCGGCGCCTCGTCGTAGTCGGCCAGCGGCAGCCCCTCGCGCGCGGCCCAGGTGCCGCCGAAGCCGATCGACAGCCTGTCGCGGTCGGCCGGCTCGCCCGCCTTGCCGACGGCCATGACCACGCGGCCCCAGTTGGCGTCCTCGCCGGCGATGGCCGTCTTGACCAGCGGCGAGTTGGCGACCGCGAGCCCGATCTTGCGCGCGCTCTCGTCCGATACCGCGCCGGTCACGCGCACTTCGATCAGCTTTTGCGCGCCTTCGCCGTCGCGCACCACCAGGAGCGCGAGCTGGCGGCAGACATCGTGGAGCGCCGCGGCGAAGGCGTCGGCGCCGCCGTCGTCGAACGAGGCGAGCGGGGCATTGCCGGCCTTGCCGGTCGCGAACGCCAGCACCGTGTCGCTGGTCGAGGTGTCGCTGTCGACGGTGATGCAGGAGAACGTGCTCGCGTTGGCGCGGGCGAGGCACTGCTGCAGGAAGCCGGGCTCGACCGCCGCGTCGGTGAACAGGTAGCCGAGCATCGTCGCCATGTCGGGCGCGATCATGCCCGAGCCCTTGACGATCCCGGCGACCGTGACCGGGAAGCCGGCGATCATCGCCTTCGCCACCGCGCCTTTTGGAAAAGTATCGGTTGTCCCGATGGTTGAGGCGGCCTGTTCCCACGAGCACGGAACTGCCTGGAGGACTGACGCCACACCGTCGCGCGCCTTGTCGCGGGGCAGCGGCACGCCGATCACGCCGGTCGAGGAGACGAACACCTGGCTCGGCGCGCAGCCGAGATGCGCGGCGACCTGGGCCATGATCTGCTCGACCGCCTCGCGCCCGCGGTAGCCGGTGAAGGCGTTCGAGTTGCCGGCGTTGACGACGAGCGCCCGCGCGCGGCCGAGGCGGGCCTGCTCGCGCCCGAGCTCGACCTCGCTCGAGCAGCACACGTTGCGGGTGAACACCCCCGCGACCGCCGTGCCCTCGGCCAGCTCGGCATACGTCAGGTCGCAGCGGTCCCAGTCCTTGTAGCGCGCCCGCGCCACGCGCAGCGTCACGCCGGCGATCGGCGGGATCGCCGGGAACGGCAGCGCGAGCGGGGAGCGGTCGAGGTCCATCGCCGGGCGTCTAGTCCGACCGGCGGCCCGCGACAATCCGGGCGGTGCTTTACAGCCGGCAGGCGCGTCGGCATCCTCGCCGTCCCATGCGGCTCGTTCTCCCGATTGCGATCCTTTGCGCCGTCCTGGCGTCGCCGGCGGCTGCCCAGGAAAACGGAGCGGTCCACTCGGCCACCCCGATGCCCGCCACCGATCCGGGCACCTGGGTCCGGCCGGAAGACTATCCGGCATGGGCGGTCGCCTACGACGTCGAGGGACGCGTCGGCGTGAAGCTGGACGTGAGCGCCAACGGCCGCGTGACCTCGTGCGAGGTCACCCGCAGCAGCGGCGTCGCCGATCTCGACCGGATTGCGTGCGAGAAGGTCACCGAGCGGGGGCGCTTCGTCCCCGCGCGCGACGAGGACGGCGACCCGGTCGCCGGGACCTGGGCAAGCGGGGTGGTATGGCAGGTGCCCGACGACGACGACCACGCCGCGCCGATGCCGGGCTTCCTGGTCGTCAGCATGGTGGTCGAGCCCGACGGAGCGGTGTCCGACTGCCGCGTCGAGCGGGCGAGGGCGAAGCGGCGGAATTCTCGCCGGACGTCTGCGGCGACAGCGGCTTCGAGCCGATTCTCGATGAGGAGGGCAATCCGCAACGCGTCCGCGTTCGGTTCATGATGCGGGTGGTGCACGAGCCGCTGCCCCAGTGAGGCCCCCCAGTCTCGCGCCTGCGTGGAATTGTCGCGCCGCGGCTGGACGAACGCCGGGCCAGCGGCTATCTGTAGCGGCGATGCTTCGCAAGCTCATCGCCCTGCTCGTGCTCGTCACCGGCCTCGCCGCGCTCGGCCAACCGGCCCAGGCGCGGATCGTCGACGTCGACAGCGTCGGGCTCGCCTCGCTCGAGACCGGCTATGCCTGCTCGGCGAAGCAGGGCGCGCCGGCGGCCCACCTGGCGGTGGCTCGCGAGCGCGACGAGACGCATCCCAAGATGTGCCCGAAGCCGCCGCGCATCGTGCTCATCGTCCCCACGGTGATGCTCCAGGCCGACCGCGCGCGCGAATAGCGCCCCCGTCCCGCATTCCGCACCGACCATCGGCCGCGCGCAACCGCGCGGCTGCTCATGCATTACCGCCATAGACAGGAATTCCGCCCATGATCGGCGCGCTCGCGAAAGCCGTTTTCGGCTCCGCCAATGACCGTTACGTCCGTTCGCTCGACAAGCTCGTTGCGACCATCAACGCGCTCGAGCCGCAGCTCGAGGGGTTCTCGGACGAGGAGCTGCAGGCCCAGACCGCCAAGTTCCGCGAGCAGCTCGCCGGCGGCAAGACGCTCGACGACATCCTGCCCGAGGCGTTCGCCACCGTGCGCGAGGCGTCCAAGCGCGTGCTCGGCATGCGCCATTTCGACGTGCAGTTGGTCGGCGGCATCGTGCTCCATCGCGGCGAGATCGCCGAGATGCGCACCGGCGAGGGCAAGACGCTGGTGGCGACGCTCGCCACCTACCTCAACGCGATCGAAGGCAAGGGCGTGCACGTCGTCACCGTCAACGACTACCTCGCCCGCCGCGACGCCGAGTGGATGGGCCGCATCCACCAGTTCCTCGGCCTCACGGTCGGCGTGATCGTCCCCAACCTGAGCGAGCACCAGCGCCGCGAGGCCTACAACTCGGACGTCACCTACGGCACCAACAACGAGTTCGGCTTCGACTACCTGCGCGACAACATGAAGCACGAGCGCGCCCAGCAGGTGCACCGGCCGTTCAACTTCGCGATCGTCGACGAGGTCGACTCGATCCTCATCGACGAGGCCCGCACTCCGCTGATCATCTCCGGCCCGACCGAGGACAAGTCGGAGCTCTACACTTCGCTCGACGCCGTGGTGAAGACGCTCGAGGCCGAATACTACGAGGTCGACGAGAAGAGCCGCAACGTCACCCTCACCGAGGAGGGCAACGAGGAGGTCGAGCGCCGGCTCGGCGATGCCGGGCTGCTGGCCACCGACAACCTTTACGACGTCGAGAACACCCAGGTGGTCCACCACTTGGACCAGGCCCTCAAGGCCAACATCGTGTTCAAGCGCGACATCGACTACATCGTCAAGGACGGCAAGATCGTCATCATCGACGAGTTCACCGGCCGGATGATGGAAGGGCGGCGGTGGTCG
This sequence comes from Croceibacterium sp., assembly GCA_035626815.1. Taxonomy (GTDB): domain Bacteria; phylum Pseudomonadota; class Alphaproteobacteria; order Sphingomonadales; family Sphingomonadaceae; genus Croceibacterium_A. The sequence continues at coordinate 39,655 of DASPMY010000009.1, read as the reverse complement.
AACGGCCTGCACCAGGCGGTCGAGGCCAAGGAAGGCGTCAAGATCGAGCCCGAGAACCAGACGATGGCGACGATCACCTTCCAGAACTACTTCCGCATGTACCCCAAGCTGTCCGGCATGACCGGCACCGCCGCCACCGAAGCGGCCGAGTTCTGGGAAATCTACAAGCTCAACGTGGTCGAGATACCGACCAACGTGCCGGTCGGGCGGATCGACGAGGAAGACGAGTTCTACAAGAACACCGCCGACAAGTTCCTGGCGATCGCCAAGTCGATCAAGGAGAAGCAGGTGCTCGGCCAGCCGGTGCTGGTCGGCACCGTGTCGATCGAGAAGTCCGAGCTGCTGTCGGGCTTCCTCGACAAGGAAGGCGTCAAGCACGCGGTCCTCAACGCGCGCTTCCACGAGCAGGAAGCGCATATCGTCGCCCAGGCCGGCCGGTTCGGCGCGGTGACGATCGCCACCAACATGGCCGGCCGCGGCACCGACATCCAGCTCGGCGGCAACGTCGAGTTCCGCATCGAGGACGAGCTCGGCGAAATGGAGGCCGGCCCGAAGAAGGACCTCGAGATCGACCGCATCCGCGCCGAGGTCGCCGCCGAGCGCGAGAAGGTGCTCGCCGCGGGCGGGCTGTTCGTGCTCGGCACCGAGCGCCACGAGAGCCGCCGCATCGACAACCAGCTGCGCGGCCGCTCGGGCCGCCAGGGCGACCCGGGCCTGTCGCGCTTCTACTTGTGCCTCGAGGACGACCTGCTGCGCATCTTCGGCCCGGACACGCTGTTCGCCAAGATGATGAACTCGAACCTCGCCGACGGCGAGGCGATCGGCAGCAAGTGGCTGTCGAAGGCGATCGAGACCGCGCAGAAGAAGGTCGAGGCGCGCAACTACGAGGTCCGCAAGCAGGTCGTCGAGTACGACAACGTGATGAACGACCAGCGCAAGGTGATCTACGAGCAGCGCTCGGAGATCATGGACAGCGCGACGGTCGACGACGTCGTCCACGACATGCGGCTGGAGACGATCAACGCGCTCGTCGCCGAGGCCTGCCCGCCCGAATCCTATCCCGAGCAGTGGGACGTCGCCGGCCTCAAGGCGCGCGTGCTCGACGTCCTCGGCCTCGAAGCGCCGATCGAGGCGTGGATGGAGGAGGAGGCGGTCGAGCCCGAGCTGATCGACGAGCGGCTGGTGGCGATGGCCGAAGACCGCATGGCCGCCAAGATCGGCGAGGCCGACCAGGAAATCTGGCGGTCGGTCGAGAAGAGCATCCTGCTCGACCGGCTCGACCACCACTGGAAGGAGCACCTGGCGACGCTCGACGCGCTGCGCCAGGTCGTGTTCCTGCGCGCCTATGCGCAGAAGCAGCCGATCAACGAGTACAAGCACGAGGCTTTCGGGCTGTTCGAGAAAATGCTCGAGGCGATCCGCGAGGACGTCACCCGGGTGCTGATGACGGCGACCTTGCGGATACCGGCCCCGGTGCCCGAGTTCCAGCTGCCCGAGCTGCCCGATTTTCTGACCGGCCATATCGACCCGTTCTTCGGCACCGACGACGGCGACGGCACCAGCCGGCCGACCGGGGCCGAGGCGATCCTCCACGCGCTCGCCGGGGCGCCGCGCGCGACCGCCGGGCCGGGCGGGGCGGAAGGCGAGGCCAATCCCTATGCCGGGATGGAGATCAGCCGCAACGCCCCGTGCCCGTGCGGCTCGGGCAACAAGTACAAGCACTGCCACGGGGCGGCTTACGCCTGAGGCCCCGGAAGGTGACAGAGGATGGGCCGAGCCGCGGATCGGCAGCGATCCGCGACCATCGCCGGCCGCGGCCTGGCCTGTTCGGCGCCGGCGCAACGCCGGTCTTGCCGTAGCCGGCAAAAGGAATAAGAACCGGTCCGCGGATCGGAGCGGGATCGACGATGGCCGACAAGGACGAGGCGCAGTTCAAGCATGAGCTCGCCAATGCGGAGCAGCAGAAGAAGGCGCTCCAGTCGCTGCTGGCGCGGGCTTCTGAAGAGATCGAGCAGCTCGTCGAGAGCGACTGCGGCGACGAGAACAAGGAACAGGCGCTCAAGGCCGCCGAGCGCTTCCGCCGGGCCGCCTCGCTCTAGCCGCTATCCTGAGGGGCTTTCCGTTTCCGCGGCAGGAGGTGGAACAGCGCCACGATGACGCCGCCGACGACCAGCCCGACGACCGCCGATCCCAGCGCCTGGACGACCCACGCGACGGCGCCGTGAGCGGTCGGCGCGGCCGTGCCGGCCGCCACCGCGAGGTCGTGGATCACATGCGGCACCACCCCGGCGCCGAACTCCTCGAGCCCGTGCGCGAAGATTCCCCCGCCGACCCACAGCATCGCGGCGGTGCCGACCAGCGACAGCATGCGGAGCAGCGCCGGCATCAGGTTGACCAGGCCATGGCCGATCGCCCTTAGCCAGGCCCGGCGGCGCAGGCTGAGATGCAGGCCGACGTCGTCCATCTTCACGATCAGCGCGACCGAGCCGTAAACGCCGAGCGTGATCGCGACCGCCACCGCCGCCAGCACGACCGCCTGCATCACCAAGGTCAGCTCGGGCAGCTCGCCGAGCGCGATGGCCATGATCTCGGCCGAAAGGATGAAGTCGGTGCGTACCGCGCCGCTGACCTGACGTTCCTCGAGCTCGTGCGGGTCGGTGATCTCGATCACTTCCTCGGCATGCGTGGTATGCGTCAGCGCCTCCCAGATCTTCTCGGTCGCCTCGAACGCGAGGTAGGCGCCGCCGACCATCAGCAGCGGGGTGATCGCCCACGGCGCCAGCGCGCTCAGCACCAGGGCGGCGGGGAGCAGGAACAGCAGCTTGTTGCGCAAGCTGCCCTTGGTGATCTTGTAGATGATCGGCAGCTCACGCTCGGGCGACAGCCCGACGACGTAGTTGGGCGTCACCGCGGTGTCGTCGATGACCACCCCCGCGGCCTTGCTCCCCGCGCGCCCGGCGGCGCCGGCGACGTCGTCGACCGAGGCGGCGGCGAGCTTGGCGATGGCCGCCACGTCGTCGAGCAGCGCGACCAAACCTCCCGGCATGCGACCTCCCTGAACGCTGAAGTCAAAGCAACGCTCTGGCCAGTGACAAGTTGCGGTGGCATTGCAAGTCAAACAGCATGCGGGGAGGAAGCCGATGCGGCGCTTGACGATTATCGCGATCTCGCTGGGCCTGGCGGCGGCCGGTTGCGCGACCACGCCCGAAACCCAGGGGACGGGCCTGCTGGCGGCGATCGCGGCGGCGGTGGCCGACCCGGGGCGCCCGGCGGCCGACACCGCGCGCGACGCGGCGCGCAAGCCGGCCGAGATCGTCCAGTTCGCCGGCGTCAGGCCGGGCGCCGTGGTCGGCGAGATCTCGCCCGGCGGCGGCTATTACACGCGCATCCTCGCGCGGACCGTCGGGCCCAACGGCCATGTCTATGCACTCGTGCCGATGGGCGCGGCGCAGCGCCCGGGCGGGCTCGACGCGATCAACGCGATCGCCGCGCAATACGGCAACGTCACCGTGGTCCCGGTCACCTTCACCGATTTCACGCTCGAGCAGCCGGTCGACCTGGTGTGGACGACCGAGAACTACCACGACTTGCACAATGGCCCGACAGCCAACGTCGCCGCGGTCAATGCGGCGGTGTTCCGCGCGCTCAAGCCGGGCGGGATCTATTTCATCGAGGACCACGCGGCGGCGGCGGGCACCGGCGTCACCGCGACCTCGACGCTGCACCGGATCGACCCGGCGGCGGCGATCGAGGAGGCCACCGCGGCGGGCTTCACGCTCGAGGCGCAGTCGGATCTGCTCGCCAATCCCGCCGACCCGAAGACCGTGGGGGTGCGCGATCCCGCGGTGCAGGGGGAAACCGAGAAGTTCGCGCTGCGCTTCCGCAAGCCCGGTTGATTGAACTGCGGCGGGCTCAGCCGCCGATAAGCCGCCGCAACAGGCCAGGCTGCTCCATCGGCCGGACCGGGCCGAAGATCATCCGCCGCGTGCACGGGTCGAGCGGCGAAGGGCGCGTCCGCCAGGCTCCGGCCTGGGTCGAAACGACACGTTGATCGAGCATTGGGAATCCCTCCGCGAAAGTCTTCCTCGCGGATAGGCAATCGCCGACTGCGCGGCTGGTTCCGGGCTTAACCTTTGTCAGCGCCGGTCAATAGCCGAGGATCGCCTTGACCTCGAGGTACTCCTCGAGGCCGAACACGCCGTATTCGCGGCCGTTGCCCGACTGGCGGTAGCCGCCGAACGGCGCGTAGCCCGACCATGCCGGGTAGTTGATGTGCACCTGCCCCGCGCGGATCCGGCGGGCCACGCGCCGCGCGCTTTCCGGGTCGGCCGACTGGACGTGCGAGCTGAGGCCGTAGAGCGTCGAGTTGGCAATGCGGATCGCGTCCTCCTCATCCTCGTAGGGCTGCAGGACGACGACGGGGCCGAAGATTTCCTCCTGCGCGATGCGCATTTCCGTAGTCACCTCGGAGAACACCGTCGGCCGCGCGAAATAGCCGTGGTTGAGGCCCTGCGGCGGGCCCGGGCCGCCGCACACCAGCTTGGCCCCCTGGTCGATGCCGGACTGGATCAGCTCCTGCACCTTGGCGAACTGCGGCTTGTTGGCGAGCGGGCCGAGCACCGTCGCCTCGTCGAGCGGATCGCCGACGACGATGGCGCTGGCCGCCTCGGCGGCGAGCGCCTCGACTTCGGCCAGGCGCGCGGCCGGCACGACGATGCGTGTCGGTGCGGCGCATGACTGGCCGACGTTGCGCATCGCCCCGAGCACGCCTTTCGGCACCGCGCCGGCGAAGTCGGCATCGGGCAGGAACACGTTGGGCGACTTGCCGCCGAGCTCCTGGACCACGCGCTTGATCGTCGGGGCGGCCGCCTGGGCCACCAGCACCCCGGCGCGGGTCGAGCCGGTGAACGAGACCATGTCGACGTCCGGGTGGGCCGACATCGCCGCGCCGACCACCTCGCCGGTGCCGTTGACCAGGTTGAACACCCCCGGCGGCGTTCCGGCGTCGTGCATCACGTGCGCGAACAGCAGCGCGGTGAAGGGCGACAGCTCGCTCGGCTTGAGCACCACCGTGCACCCGGCGGCGAGCGCCGGCGCGACCTTGGCGGTGATCTGGTACAGCGGCCAGTTCCACGGGGTGATCGCCGCGACCACGCCGATCGGCTCGCGGCGCACGTGGATGCCGTTGACCTGCGTCTCGAAGGCGAAGTCGCGCAGCACCTCGATCGCCACGCGGACATGCTCGATCCCGAAGTGGCACTGGCCGGCCCGCGCGAAGCCGATCGCCGCGCCCATCTCGGCGACGATCGCCTGGGCGAACTGCTCGCTGCGCTCCTCGAGCAGGTCCCTAATGCGCTCCAGCAACGCGAGCCGGTCCGCGACCGAGCTCTGCGAGAACGAGTCGAACGCGCGCCGCGCCGCTGCGACTGCCCGATCGACGTCGACGGGCGTGCCGGCCGCGACGTGGCCGATGACCTCCTCGGTATAGGGATTGGTCACGGCGATGCGCGGCGCGTCGGCGCGGTCTACCCAGGCTCCGTTGATGTAGAAGCGCATGTCGTCGGTCATGGAAATCCTCGTTCTCCCCTCCCGGTGCGGGAGGGGGTGGGGTAGTCTGGTTTGGAGCGGCGCTTTGGCCACCCGTGACCCCTCCCGCAAGCGGAAGGGGCGCAACAGTCAGCCGAAATCCACCGGATAGGGCTTGAGCTCGCCGCTGGCGTAGCGCGTCTCCAGCCCGGGCGTGCCGTTCTCCATCACCATCAGCATCGCGCGCTTGGGCGCGAAGCCCTGGTGGCGAATGTCCGCCGGCATCGCGCAGACGTCGCCGGATTTCATCACGATCATGCCGCGCGGCGCGCCGGTGTTCTTGTCGGCGATCTGCCAGTGGATCTCGTCGGTCAGCTGGATGAACCACTCGTTGCGGTCGTTGCCGTGGATGACCGGCAGCATGTGCTCCTCGCTGGTCACGCAGCAGATGCTGGCGCCGGTGATGGCGGTGAAGCTCGGGTTCCAGGTCACGTCCGCGCGGGCGATGTGGTCGAACAGGTTGATCGCGTGGAGCTGGCCCTCGAAGCCCGGCTCGCACTCGATCTCGGGCGTGTCGAACTCCATGTCGGCGAACGCGCGGTTGATCGGGTGCCCGGTGGCGTCGGAGCGGACCGGCGGCTCGCCTTCGAGCCCGAGCATCCGCGAGGCCGCGGCGAAGCCGCGCACCAGCGGGTCGCTGCGCTCGGTGGTCTTGGGCCCGAGCGGCGAGCCGGTCTCGAGCGGGGCGTTCAAGGGATCGTAGCCCTCGTTGATCCAGTTCCGGCTGATCGTCTCGAACGCCTCCTTGACCGTCTCGGCGGGAAACGTCTCGAGGTGGTCGAGGCCCTGGTCCTTGTAGCCCTTGTCGTAGGCGCCGGCGAACACGTCGACGGTGCCGTAGTGGTTGGTGGTGCCGAAGATGTCGTCGAAGAAGATCCACCCGTAGAAGAAGCCCCAGCCGATATCGCGCACCATCGCGCGCAGGAAGCGGTCGATCTCGATGATGTGGCTGCCCTTGGGCCACTCGATGTGGGCGAAGTACTCGTCGCGGCGGAAGGCGAATCCGCCCAGCCGGAAGCTGTCGTAGCCGGTGTCGGGATCGGTGCCGGTGGCGACGATCTTGGCCGATTGAATGTCCATCAGGCGTCTCCCAGCGTGCAGATTTCGGACCAGCGCTTGACGGTGACCGGACCGTCCATGGTCTGGACGATCGCCACCGCCGGCCTCGCCGAGGTCAACTGATAGGCCGCGCCTTTCGGCAGCAGAACCTGGTGGCCGCGCCGCGCGGTGACGCGGCCCATCGCCGGCCCGTTGGGCTGGGCGCCGAGCTGCGCCGCGCCGCCGGCATGGCCGGGCACCTGGTCGTCCTCGAGCTTGACGAAGTTGAACGTCACCTCGCCGTCCATGACGATGGCGAACTCGTCGTGCGGGGCGGCGTACCACGGGGAATCGCCCTCGACCCGCATCACCTCGGCGACGTATTCGAGGTTCTGCGCCACCGCCCTGCGCTCGAACGGGGCGGCCGAGCCGGCCACCTCGAACACGTTCGAGAAGGCGTATTTGCGCAAGTCGTCGTTGAGCTCGATCGTCCCCTTCTCATAGGCCTCGAGCGAGCCGATGTGCGTCTTGTAGGCCAAGCCGTATTCTCCCCTGCGCCCGTCCTGCGGGCCGTTGCCGCGATGGTATCACCGCGAACGGGCAGGGCAACGGCTATGGTGCGCGAGAAGTGGCTCCCCGAGTTGGATTCTAACCGGGATTAGCCATCTCCTTGAAACTTTGAAAAAATATCAAGACTTGAGGGGGGAGCGGAACCGCCGTTCCCCCACTCGTCCCCCCCGATGCATCGGACATCACATGCTTGAGCGTGGCGCATGAGCCTTTACTGACCCCGCCTTCGGAAAGCAGCGGTCAGACGCCGATGAGGCCTGCAATTTGGGCGTCGAGCGGCCCAGCTCCAGGTCGCCTACTAACGGTGGCGAACAACGCCCGCCCGCGGCTCCGACTTGCCCAGCCGCGGCCAATGGCGTCCTTTTCGATCGTGTCCGGGTTCCCGATGCGGTCCGCTCCCTTGTATTCGATCACCATTACCCGTCCGTCAGCCAACTCCGCGACGAAGTCGGGATAAAAGCGGTCAGTGGCCGTTGCGAACCAAAAGGCCGAAGCGGGCTGACGCTCGACGTTCCGAACCCAGCGCACGACTGAAGGATTCAGCTCGATCGCTTGGGCGCACTCTGCCTCCTCGCCATTCATCGCAGCTGGCCGGGAGTAGTAGTGTTTCGGAAAGCGCATATGTCCCTGATAAAAGCTTGCGGCAGGGTAGATGTTCGGATCGAAGTGGAACGCGTGCTCCGGCTCGACCACCGCTGTGCCGGGCAAGTCGAACAGCATCCGTTCGCCCAGACTTGCTCGGGCCGCCCGTAACGAGCGCACTTTCATTTCGACTGCACGCCGAAGCAGGAACTTGCCCCGCAGCAATACGTCGAGCGGCAAGCCCCGCCGCTCGATCAAGTCGCCGACTAGTCGCTCACACCAGCCGAGGAACGCCCGATGTGGCGTGTGTAGGTGTTCGATCGTACGGTCTAACCAGCGCGCCAGTTCAGATTGGGTCCACGTTCCCGCGTAATCGAGCGCGAGTTCGGCCGATTGCGCCAGCGGGCGCACAGTCAGCGCTTCGCCGTCGAGTTCCAGACTGAAAGTTCGTGACGCCTCTGTGAAGCTAAACTCGGCCGGCTCGAGCCGCGCAGGTTCGACCGACAAGTCGAAACCAGCTAGGTCGATAAGCGTCTCTGGGGTAGCCAGCTCCAACTCGCCCTGCACGCGGGCCATAAGCAGCGGTACGGACGCAAACACCTCGCCGCGCGCGGCTGGTGAACGACGGGCCGCATTCATTTCGCCCCATTGCTCAATGCGCTTGGCGGCGTTGCGGGCCGCCGTACCCGATCCGGCTCGCACCGCGGCAGCAAGCTCGGCGACTGCATCAGGCGAAGCCTCGGCAGCGACATAAAGCACCGCGCCGCCCTCCGGCTTTTCCTCGACTCTGGCCAGCTCACGGACGGCTGGCGGCAGGAAGCCGAGGTTGGGGGCTGTGACCAGCTCAAGTGCCAGTGGCTCCGGCTCGACGTGCACCGCGCCGCCCGGGAGTGCGAGGGCAGGGGTCTCAACAATTGCGGCCGCCGCATCGGCGGCGTCAAAGCCCAAATCGACCAGTCGGTCGCGTAGGGCATTGGCGGCATCGGCAAAGTTGCGTGAGCTTACGTGCGCATAAGCACGATTGAGGGCCTCCGAAGGGCGCCGCTCGGCGTAAGGTTGTCGCAGGACCCGCCCCAGCATCTGCTCCACTGCGCCGGAGGCTCCAATGTTGGCCAGAGAGCAGAGCACGTAGGCAAAGCTACAATCCCAACCTTCTCGCAGCGCCTGGATCGTAATCACGTGCTCAACCGCGCAACCGCGGTCGAACAGATCAATATCGTCCAGTTCCCGAACGTCGCCTGTAGCGACGCGGATCGTCGCGGCGTCGACATTCTCATTATCAATCAGATGCGCCCGTAGCTTCGCTACGGTCGCTTCCGCGTCGGCTGTGTCGGATTGCGCTTGGAATAGCGTGATCGGCCGGAGATAGCGTCCGCCCTCGGCGACGGCAGCATCGGCGAGTGCCCGCCGCTGTGCGAGCGCCCCCGCGACGGCCTGCTGCCAACTGCTGTGTTCGGTGAGCAGGACCGGGAACTTGATCATTTCCGCTGCTTGCAACTCGCGCGCCGAAGCGGCGAAGATCGTGTTGGACTCTGGCTTCGGTGTCGCGGTGAACTCGATCACGCACGCGGGATTGAGGCGAGCTTTGGTCTCGCCGGCCAGTCCGGTCACGAAATTGTGAGCTTCGTCGAGGATAAGCACCGGTCTGATCAGGTGGAGCAGGTTCGCGAAGCTCAACTTCACCTTGCCCGCTCGGTCACCCTCCGAGTTCCGCTCAAGTCCCGACGCTTCGACGGGAACGTCAGCGAAATGGGTCTCGAAGGCTTCGTCGTCAGCGTAAACTAGCCTGCCCTCTGTGTTGCTGACATTGAAGCTCTGATAAGTGCCGACCACGACGATGACCGCAGCCCCGAGTTCCTGCGCCAGGATCATGCGGCGCTCGCTTATGTCGAGCACGCGAACAGGTACTTCGGGGAAGCTGTCGCTGATAGCGCGGCGGTAGGGATGATTTGGCCGGCGCAACGCATCGAGCGTTTGTGCGGCAATCATCTTCGTCGGTGCGAGCCACAGCACGAACGGCCTCTCTCGTTCGGTCGGCCCGCCTGATGCTGCTTTGACCGCGTGCGCTGCCAAGATCGTCTTGCCGCCGCCAGTAGGCAGCCGGATGCAACAATAGGGCGTGTCAGGAAGACCTGCCAAAGGCGTGTATGGACTCGCGAAGCGGCTTGCGGCGGGATCATCCGCCGTCACCGCGCGATAGGCCTCAGCCGCGCTGGTCAGCCGCGCTCGCTCTAGAAAGTCGTGCAAGCGTTCGAGCGCGCGGGTCTGATAGGGCTTCAGGTCCATTCAGCGCGTCCGCACGTCATAGGGTGTCTGCTTGAAAGTGATGCGTTCGTCTCGAAGCCGCTCCGGCCCCATCCGGCTTGCTTCGCCATAGACGGTAAGGGGACCCCCGAAGCCGGCTGCGCTTTCCCGAATGGCTTGCAGCGTCGCGGTGGTCAGCACATTTCCGCCTGCTGGTCGTCTGTCACCCAGAACCCCGTTGTAAAGTAGCGCAAAGCCGCGCTCGCCATCGTCCCCCAAGTAGGGCCCGTTCGGAGGCCGATCCGGTGGTTGGCCGGTCTCGGAGAACCAAACATGAGCCGCCAGGTGGGGGAACGGAATTGCCGGGCGCAGCGCGCCGGTTTCATCGAACACTGGCTGGCCTAGTCGGTAGAAGCTGAACCCTCCGCCTCCACTCCAACCGAGTGCTTCGGACACTCCCCCCTGTTCGCCTTCGATCACCCTTCGCAAGCGCGGCACGCAGTGGCTGACTGCGTGCTCACCCATTTCAACCCCAATCCATTGCCGGCCCATCTTGTGCGCAACCGCGGCTGTCGTTCCCGATCCCAAGAAGCTGTCGAGCACCAGGTCGCCCGGGTTGCTGGCGATGTGGATGATCCGTTGCATGAGACGTTCGGGCTTCGGAGTGCCGAAGACGTCGGCAGAGTTGAAAGCCAGCACTTCGCGCTTCGCATCTTGATTATCCCCGACCTCTTCGCGCATCCAAAGTGTGTCAGGGACGATGCCGGGACTGACCTCCGAGAGAAATGACTTCAATCGAGGCTTCTCAAGTTCTTGGCGCGTGCCCCACCACAGCCGATTGTCCGCAATGTTGCGGTCGGTTCGCTCGCGGTCGTAGACCCACACTCGCGTTTCGTCCGGCCAGACTTCTTCGCCGGTCCGGGGATGCATGATTGGGTAGTAGAGATTGGGGCGCTCTCGGCGGGTTTTTGCACAAGTATAGACGACAGACTGCCATGGACCGCGTGGGTCGTCATCTTGGTTTCGATAACCGCTCAATTGAGATTCGGTGCGAGGGAGCTTGTTAGGCTGGAAGGTATCGACGTTCTTAACGAAGCAATGGATGTGGTCGTGGTTTTGGCTGAATCCCATGGCGTCGTTCTGGCGAGCATATTTTTTCTGCCAGATTACATTCGAGATGTAATTCCTGCGGCCGAACACCTCGTCCATCACGACTTTTAGGTAGTGACCTTCGTTATCGTCGATCGAGACCCAAATGCTGCCTTCCTCGCTCAACAGCTCGCGTAGCAGCACGAGCCGCGGATAAATCATCGCGAGCCATTGGCTGTGCTCCAGGCTATCGCTGTAGTGCTCGAATGCCGACCGCGTGTTGTAAGGCGGGTCGATATAGACGCATTTTACGCGGCCGGCATAATACGGCAGCAATGCCTTCAACGCTTCCAGGTTGTCACCGTGGATAAGCATGTTCCCCGCCGCTAGATCACCGCCGCCGAGGTCCGCCACGGGCTCCAGCAATCGGTAAGGCACCGCGTCGGCGCGCTTCACGTCCGCGTCACGGGTAACCCATTGCAGCGTTGGCACTTAGCGCGTCCCCCCAGCCATGGCCCCGGCATAGCGGTCGCCATAGCCGCCGGGCAAGCACGGCCGACCCGATCGCAAAACTACCCATGGCCGCCAAGTCGCAAGACCAGCATCGCCATTTCCGCGGCGCACTCCCTATCCAGTTCCCAATAGTGCTCCATATGGCGGTCAAATGTCCGATGCCACATGCCCTTGGGTCGCCGCAGGCCCGCCTCCCAACCCTGCTCGCAGCCGAGCTTCTTTTGCAGCCGGAACAGTCGCTCAAATGGGCGATCGCGTGCCGCGTCTCGCTGAGATTGGTAGCCCAGCCGCCACGCCCTTCGCGATGCGAACCGGTCACCGCCAGGAGGAAGGTAGAGCTTACCGACGCGGATTCCGCGATAGGGGCAGATCATCCACCATCGTTTCCCGCCGTAGTTGGGCACGGTGTAGCAGAGCTGGACCGTCTGCCGCACTTGCTCCCGCTCGTCGCCGCTCCCGCGAGTGTACGACAGTTCCAGCCGTTCGGCTCCGGGTTCGTGCATAATGGCCTGATAGCTGATCGAGCCGGACGGCTCTCCACCGCAGGTCCAGGACAGGCTGCCGCTGCACCACGACCCTTCCTTGGCGCGGCCGGTGCGGAGCATCCACGCCAGGTCAATCCGAAGCGATGCGTCCGCCGTTGGCCTCCCGCCATATCGTCCAGAGCCCCAGCCGCCCATGTCTATTTCTCTCTATTTTAGTGACGCGCCGCGCCGCCGGATTTTCCGAAATCATCAGGTTTCTTCACCCTCTCATGGGGTTTGCTCCGGAACGTCCGTTTCCGTTGCGCGCAGAGCGGCGTTTCCCCTTGGCCGTTCGCGGCCCGGTGGATAGGCCGCCATGCAGTTTGCACCGTTCGGAGCGATATAAGTCGCGGCGCTTGCACGGTGTGCCCGCGCGCGTTCGCGCTCCACAGGTCAGATCCCTTAGCTCGGCTGGAAATGGCTCATCGCTTCTGTACCAGCGACGCCCGAGTGCTCGGCGTTCGCTGTCGTTCATGCCGCAAGCCGATCGTCGTTCACGGCTTGATCCAGCATGTGTCCAAGGATCGCGGCGTGTACGAGTTGAGCGGCCGACTGGGCGAGATCGGGCTGCCACCATGCAATGGCTGGGCACCAGAGATCCGTGGCTGCTGGGTCGGCTGGTAGGGCCTGGTAACTATTATGTGTCCCTGATTTCAAGACAGTCGCATTTTGGCTGTTTTCCGCCATTCTTAGCGGTCGCTTGTCCCCAATTCGAGGACAGTTCTGAGCCCTCGTTGGCCCAACTGTCCCGGTTTCGGGGACCGCGCCGTCCGCATTTCGGGGACCGCGCTTTTTCTCCGGCCGCCATTTCTCGTACGCATGGGAAGGGGCACGATACTCGCTGCCCTTAGGCCCCGCTTGCCATGTCAGGCCCCAGCAGGCAGCGTGAGGCGTCTTGCGCGAAAAACCACCGGGCACAGCGCAGTAGATGAATCCCTTGTCCTGTAACTCGCGGAGCGCTCGATTGACCGCGTTTTTTCCCAAGCCGGTAATTTGAGCTCCGCTGCGAGCGGAGAGGAAGAACTCGCCGTTGTTGTCGCCCTTTTCGAGAACGGCCAGCGCCAGTAGGACCTTTACGGCGCTGCCGGACAGATGAAGCCACGCCTCGGACTGCATTTGGCGATGATAGATGCGCACATGGCGCGGCACCTTCGCTTGGCGGAACTTGTCGGCCACCGGAAACTCAGGCTGCGTTCTTGACCGCCGAGCCGTCGGCCAGGCGCTTGATGCTTTCCACTTTCACCAGCCGGCGGGTGCCGATGGCGATCGTTTCCAGCGTGCCGCTGGAGATCAATTCGTAAGCCTTTGTCTTGCCGATGCCCAAAGTGCGGGCTGCATCCGCGATACTGCAAAGCACGGGTTCCATTCGTCGTATCCTTTCCGTTCATGCCCGTTCACGAATGGAAACGGGCGATGCAGAGTGGATACCGGCAGGCGACGCTCATAGTCGGCCAGCAAGGTCAATAATTGGGCAGAAACCCTAGGCTGCGAGGTTGCTGGCCTCGCCACCGCGACGATGGAACTCCTCGAACAGCCATCGCGCACGGTCCTTTAACAGGCTCTCGGAAGGGTGCTGATCGCGTTCAGCGAACCATTCCGCGAGCCGATTTCTTACGTCTGCCTGCAGCTTCGGTTGCCAGCTTCCCTCGTCGGCCCAATGGAACACGATGGCAGCGACAGCTCGCTCCCAATCATATCTGCAGGGTGCTCCGCCCTTGTTGCGTTCGGCCGCAATTGACTCCTGCCCATCGGATACCAGGCCAGGCCCGGCCGGGCGAACCTCGATGTCGGCGGCGTAGAAGGTTTCTTCGAAGTAGCTCTTGTCCAGCCAATCCTCAGCGGAGACCTGCGCGGTCGTGAAATGATCACTGTTCCAATTCCACTCGGCGAGCTTCTCTTTCCGTTCGTGCCAATCCCCTCCGATCAGGTGGAGCGTGACCTCCTTCTTCCCGAACGGATCTTCACACTCGGCTTGAAGCTCTTGTAGAACAGCCCAGCGGCGTGGCGGGATCTGCCCGACACCGTCGCGCTGGTAATGGCCATTGCGATAGGCCATCCAGCGGTAACTACCGGTCGCCTCAAGCTTTCCGTCTGCCAACAAAGTGAGGGTCGCCGCGGCTGGATCAGGATGTCCTTCCATCGCCAACCGATTCACTACATCACTGAGCGGCATCCTCAGTGAAACATGGAACTCAAAACGCGGGTCCGGTCCGTCCCATTCCCATGCCTCGATAATTGTCAGTGCAGCAGCACTGTCGCCTGCAATTTCCATTTCGCCGACCCTTCCGACAGTCGTGCGCAACCGCGCGAGCAGCAGCGAACACATGCGGAACATGACTCCGCAAGGGTCAGATCGCAAGACCCCGGCAGCTGGGGTGTGGATTGCGGCCAGAAGCACTTCTCCGCCCGAACCGAATCTCCGCAATGGGCGAAAGCGGATGGTCTTTAGGTTCGAAGTGAATGTCGGGTTTGACCGTTATCAAACCACCCGCCTCCGAGGTCTCGGCCGAGACGGGCAGTCCGTGCTGGCATCTAGGTCAGAGAGCAGCCGCAGCAGGTGTGGATGCGAACTTTGGCCGGCTACCCAGCAGAACGTGCGACCGTGGTGTTCGCCAGCGTGGCGCTGTCGATCACGAACCGATATTTCACGTCGCTCCGCTGCATCCGAGCGTATGCGTCCTCAATTTGCTGGATGGGGATCATCTCAATGTCAGCAACGATCCCGTGCTCGGCACAGAAGTCCAGCATCTCCTGCGTCTCGGCAATGCCGCCGATCATTGAGCCGGCAATGCTGCGACGCTTGAAGATCAAGTTCATGACACTGGGCGAGGGGTGACCGTGCTCAGGGGCTCCGACCAAGGTTAGTGTGCCATCGCGCTTTAGCAGCGACATGAAGGCGTCGAGGTCATGGGAAGCCGCGACGGTGTCGAGGATGAAATCGAAGCTCCCAACATGGGCCGCCATCTCGCCGGGGCTTCGCGAGACCACCACCTCGTCAGCGCCGAGTTTCTTGGCATCTTCACGCTTGCTCTCAGAGGTCGTGAAGGCAACGACATGAGCGCCGAGGGCATGCGCGAGCTTGACGCCCATGTGCCCAAGCCCACCAATGCCGACGATGCCGACCTTCTGACCGGGACCGACGCCCCAGTGACGAAGCGGCGACCAGCAAGGCACGCTGACTCGGTTGGAAGCAGGAAAAGTCCGGTCCCGAATTGGGCTCGCGCGATCGCAGGTTTTTCGGAGGCGATCCTGTGCGCGAAGTTGACGCGTCTAGAGTGAGCTAGCAGAGCCGTTGGCTTGTGTCAGGAAGTGACGACGATCGTATAGATCCCCCAAACGACTGATAAGATCAGCACCAACGCGATCGCCCAATGTTCCCACGTCAGTTTCGACTCGTCGAATGGTAAAGAGCCGTGATCGTTTTCACTTTCTCTCCAGAGACGTCGCTTCTCGCGCCAAGTCGGTGATCTTACAACATTCGATATGGCCGCTCTTCTCGCCGCTTTGGATTCCAGCTTGTCATTCCATTCGTTCAGCATATTCTCCTTTTATCGCCTTCAGCTCGGCTTGCCAACATGCTTCCAACCCCGGCTTGCTCGCAGGCCTCCCCGCAGCCCTCAGCATCTTCGCCGATTAACTATCATCCTGCCGGCCGCTGTCCCCCGCCATCAACCTCTGCCGCCGACGCCGGTCCAACAATGCAGGCGCCGACGTTGATCTAATTCACCTTGTACCGGACTGTCAGGTTGAAGCTGGAGTTCGCCGCCATCGTCCCCTTCGGCCGAATGCGGATGTTGGTCACTGCTGTGTCGAAGCCGAATCCGTCCGGAACTGGCGTGTAATTCCAGGTCGTGCCGCCGTCGTTGGAAAAATCGACATCGTCAGCCGGGCTCGCGAGACCCGCGTAGGTGAAGGTAAGCGCGGAGCTTGTCCCGCCATCCTGGAACAAAACCGGCGAGCCGCTCCCCGGGAGGCTGTTCACGAACAATGTCAAGTTCGCCGGCGTCATGTCGGCCACGACAAGGGTGTCCGCATCGAGCGGGTAGGTGGCCGGATTGACCACCGTAATCGTGTAATGAACGTAGCCACCGGGGATCTGCTTAGGGTCGGTCGTGCCGTTCAATGGATCTGAGTAGGCTTGGCTGGCCTTGACGACGGTTACGGGTACCGGCGTATAGACCGTGAACGTCGCGCTGGCAGCTGGTGTCGTCGCCTGGCCGAAATAGCCTTGGACGCTGTTGGTGTAGATTCCGGCGGTTGCCGGTATCGTGACCGTATAGACGAGAGTTACCGAGCCCCCTGCCGCGATCAGGTAGGACACGTCCCGTTTGCCGAGGAACGTGATCATGCCGGTGGCTCCAGCGAATGGCACGCTGCTGGAGTTGGCGGCGGTCACTTGGCTCGCTGCGTCGATCGTGGCGAAGCTGGCGCCCGCGGGAAGCGTATCCACGATTTGCGAAATTCGGCTGTCGTAGAGGGAAGGGTTGCTGATCGTGACCGTGTATTTCACCACGGTGCTGGTCCCCGCCACTGCAAAGCTTCGGTCTTCGCTCTTCGTAATCGTAAATGGGTTCGTCGCGCCGGGGAAACTTATGCTGATGGAGCCCGACCCATCGAAGTTCCCTGTATATTTGAGCGAGTTGCCAGATGTTTGCATGGCATACGGTCGCGCCGTCGAGGTCGTGTTGGCGCATTGATATTCGAAGAAGTAGCGGATCGTCGCCGTGTAACCATTGCCTGCTTGCTTCCGGGTCTGGGTGAAATAGAGCGTGTCCGTCGTGCCGACCACCACCGGCGAAATATTGCTCGCCATGACCCGCGAGCCGACCAGCCGGAAGCAGCCTGCGTTGAAATTCTGGCCGCCCGACGGCTGGAACATGAACTCGTCGCCGGCATCCGAGCCGCCAAAGTCATAGGTTGTTTCGAAATAAATCGTCTGTCCGACCACGGCGCCGGCACCGAGGGTGGATGACGCGACGTTTCCGCCTGCATTGGCGCTGATGGCAGTCTGGGCGGTCAGCGTGATGGTGCGCGTCGTAGTGCCCGCGCTGGACGTGATGGTAATGACTGTCGAGGTTGTTGCGTTAACGGTGCAGCCATAGCCAATGAACCAGTAGACACCCGATGTGGCCCCTGCCGCCAGCGAACCGATCGCCTGGGTCTGCTGTTGACCGCCCGCCAGGAAGAAGCCGTTGGTCGGCGTGCTGATGGAAGCTGTGATATTGGTTTCGGCGGAGGTCCCAGCGGTTACGAGACCGCCCACATACATGGCGCGCGGACCTTGGCTGCTGCATTGATTGCTATCGATTGTCATCGTCTGCGAGCTGTTCGAGTCCTTGCCGGTACGCAAAGTGAAGGTCCCTGCGGCCGCAGGCTGCGCAAGGACCATCGCGGCGAGCAGTAAGCCGGCCAGCAAGGCGAAGAGGCGCATCATCAGCGGAACATCCCCAGCTCTTGAAAGCTGAGCTGGTCAAACTTGAACCGCATCTGCAAATAGGGTCCGCTGCGCGCATACCGGGCCTCCTCGAAGTCCCGGTCGTGAAATCCCGTCAGATTCCAACCCACCGAAATCCAACTATTTTCGACAGGCGTGAAGCCGACGCTCGGTCCCATTGACCAACTGAGCGCGCGGCCAGCCGCGCCATGCCGTACGGTTGCTGCGACGCCGATATCGATCGTTTCGGCCAGATCAAAGCGAATGTCGGCGCCTAGTGCATTGCTCCATCCCTTTATGTCGTCGGACCCCAGCCGTTCCGATGCGTAACGCGAGCCCCAGAACAAGGAAATCCCATAGCGGGCGTGGCCGAGCCGCGATTCCGATAGGTTGACCGAAAGGCTGTTCACCAGGCGCCGCGACTGCGCATTTCCGGTGATAGCAAATGAGCCGCCGCCGACCGGGGTTGCCTGGCCGGCAATCGCTCCGCTCGCGTAGTCTTCACGCAGTTCGAGCTTCTCGAGCCAGGACAAGCGGCTGTCCGACGGCCGGTGTGCCCAGCTTAGCTGCACGCTGGTCGCGCGAATCTCGGCGCCACCGTTCGCCATGGCGCGGAACCATTCGAACGATGCACCGAGGGCGCTACCTTCGCCGATTTGCTTGAGCGCTGCGACTGTCGCACCGTAACGATCATCGCGATCGCCGTTCCGGTATTCGGCTCGCCCCGTTACGCTCCACTTTCCATGGCGATACGTCGCGCCTGTCGTGGCCGCCGTGAAGTCCTCGGTCAGATCGCCACCTCCGATGAATCCTCCGCTCGCAACGGGATGCAAGGGATTGAGCACGCGCGTCGGATCTATGCCGCCAAGCGTCTTATTGCTGTCGAACGTAACGTCGACGGACCAGTGTTCATCCAGCACGAGCGATTGCGAGAGGCCGAAGGCCGCAAAGGTGCGCGGTCCATAATCGGCGATGTTTTGGAGATTGCCGCTCAGCGCAATACGTGCGCCGGCCCAGGGCTGAAGATCGAAGCCGACCCGCGCGGTGCGGGCGTCGACCGTTTCCCCGTCCGCGATCTCGTAGGCGCCCACCAGTGCGATCGCGCTCGTCGCGGCGAACCGGGCCGCCATCCGGTGGCGCGCCGGGAAGTCGATGCTTTCGCTGTCGCCAAACGGCACCTCGGTCTGAGCGTCGAGCTCAAGGCGGTTGTCGAATAGCCGCTTTGTCGCGCCGATCTGGAAAGTCGTCGAACCGGCTTCCCGCCCGTCAGCGAGCCGGTCCTCGGCGAACGTAACGCCAGCACGGCCCGAGTAGCTGGTGCCGCGATATTCGGCGAGCGCGCGCGCGGCGATCCGGCGTGCGATGCTGCCAAGATAGTCATCGTGCCAGGCGCTCGCCATCATGGTCCAGCGATCTGTGATGCGGGCGCTGGCGTCAAAGCCGATCTTGCGCGTGTCATCCTCCGCGGCGGTCGTCTGGCCGATTCCGAAGCCGCCGTCCCTCTGCCGCACATAGGCGAGCACGTCGACCATGCCGTCGTGGTGTTCGGCTTCGACTTGCCAGGCGGTGGTGGTGCTCGAACCTGGCGCTCCGCCACTGCTATCGCTCAATGCCGCTTCCGCGCGAATTTCCGTAGAATCGGTCGGGCGATAGCGCAGATCAGCGCCGATCAGCGCGGTCTTCCGCGTATCGTCGGCGTCGCGAATGGCGGTCGCCGCGACTTGGAGCGTGTCGTCGGCAGTGCGCCATGCTAGCCGTCCGCCAGCGTTAAGCTTACGTCCGGCAATGCCGTCGGTTTCGTAGTCTGCAACGATGAATTGCGGATTGAGGCCCAAATTGCGGCTGAGGATCGGCTCGCGAAAGCGCAGTGTTCCGGCGAGATAGTCAATGTCGTAGTCGATATGACGGCTCAGCAGACGACGTTCGAGGACCATATCGGAGCGCAGGCTGTCGCGCACCTCAATTGCAATCCGTTCCGAGTTTGCGAGAATGCCCCTCGCCCCGAGGAAGTAGGGTCCGGACAGGCCGTTGCCCTGCATTTCGTCGCGTCGATGGCGTGACGGGGAGTCTGCGGCAAAGGCCACCGCGGCCAACCGGTCGCTCCGGTATTCTGCTTTCATGCCGTTGAAGGCGCGGACATAACGGGCGAGCTCAGGCTCGTCGATGCCCGTTTCATAGTCGCCGAATAGAGCATAGAACTGCGGCCGCTCGAGTCTCAAATACAGTCGGCGCAGTGAGGCCGCGTCGTATCGCCGCTCACTTTGGTCGGCATAGACGGTGTAGTAGGCATCGGGATCTATTACACCCGAGAAGCGGGTATCGTCCTGCTCTTTGTCGCTATCGAAAGCTAGCGTCATCAGCCACTTGCCGCGCACTCTTCCTTTGGCGTAAAGGGCAACACGACCATCGGTGAGGACCTTGTCGTGGTCGCGGCCGAGTGCCTCGACTTTACCTTGCAATTGATTGAACCCCACCGTGCCTTCGGCCAGCCCGACGATTGTCCATGGGCGCTGGCCGGGTTCGAGCCATGTCTCTAGCCGCTGTTCGCGCTCGGTGCGGCCGTCCCGGAACTTGAAACGCATGCTGACGCTGCCCGACGCCGTAGTTGGCTCGAGCTCGACGTAGGCGATGCCATCCTCGCCCTCTATCCGCCAGAACGGACGGGCGCGCTCGAGCCCGGCCAACTGGCGTGCTTGTTGCGCATCAGCCTCAATCGCCGGATAGTAGGGCGCGGGGAGCTCGAAGTCGCCGGTGACCCCGTGCCGAACCGGACGCCCGTCGCGATCGGTCAGGCGAATGGCCAGCACAGGTCGAGTTACACCGTCCGCAATTAGGATGGACCGATCAGGCAACAGCTCGGCATGCACCGGCGCTGACCCGTACCGGACCGTCCGTCGAAGCATCTCGACGAGGGCCCCGTTTTTGTCGCGCACTTCAGCCGTTAGAGTTGTCGAGCGACCTTCGATCGGGATGCCGCGCCAAACGCTCACCGCGACGGTCCCGTCACCATCTGTGCGGCTGCCCTCGAACGCGACTGGATCGACGGGCCGACCGGCGGCGAAGAGCTGAACCGATTGGCCGGGCAAATGCTTGATTGCAACACGAACGAGCGGCGCGCGCGGATTATGCTCGGCACCAGGAAACAGCCAGCCAATGCCTGGCGCCTCGCCGGCCAGCCAATCGCGCTCGGCTCCCGCTGCGGTCGCATCGCTCATCGGAGCGGCTCGCATTGTTGGAACATTCGGCGCCATCGTCCGCGGCGCGCTAGGCGCGACCGAGAAGTCGACACGCTTCAGCGCGCCGCCGCGACCGTCGACGAAGCGCGAGAAAGCCCGTCCAGCCGACCGGGTATCGCGGGCGCAATCGACTGCCGCTCGGTCGGCCGGCAATGTAGTATCGTCCAGCTGCACCACGTGCGTACCCGGGAGCACGCCCTCAAAGTGATAGCGCCCGTCGGTATCGGTCACGGCATAGCTGCCGTCCTCGAGCATAATGCGCACGCCCGCGACGCCAGGCGCACTCTCGCCGGCTTCGCAGCCTCCGTCGATTACGCGCCCGATGATCGTCATTCTCCCCGCGATGGTGTCACGCATGATGCGGACCGCGGCATCGGCGGTATTGCTGCGATTGCCACGGTCGTCGCTGGCCTCGGCTCGATTGACGGCGTCTCCAGGACGTGCGTCTGGGCGGACATCTACCGCGTAGGCGACCGTGGCCGTACCTCTCGCCGCGAGGGGGGGAATGACAAGCCGGAAGCCTCGTCCCGACGGATTGCGCTCGATGGTGGCCGGCTGCCCGTCGATACGGACGGTGTCGGGCTGCAAGCGGAAAGACGCCGGCAGCGCGTCCACCACGGTGATCACTCCGGTTGGACGTCGCGCGTCGGGATTGCGCACTGTGATACGATATCTCAAACGGCTGCCGGGCTCTGCGACCGCACTAGATACCTGCTTGGTGAGGACGATCGTCGCACCGGGTCGGTCAAGCGGCAAGCTGATCTGAACCGGCTCGGGCCCGCTCAGCACGAAATTGCCCCCGTAGGAGCCTTGGGGGTCAATCGCGAACGGCAGGCCATTCGGCTGACGCAGGGTTGCGAGGTCGGCTGGACTTCGGACGGAGGGCGCGAAGTAGCCGTCCGGCGGCTCGACCACCAGTCGATAGGTACCTGCGACGGCAAGGGGGAAGCGGAATTGTCCCGGAGCCAAACTGTAGCTCGTGCCGCCGCTGTCCGTCACCGTGCTGCCCGTCGCGACGGTGGAGGGATAACGCGACGCACCGTCGTCACCGAAAACTTCGGCAGGCTGTCCATTCGCAACGTCCACCAACGTTACGCGGACCCCGTCGAGAACCATTCCGTCGGCACTGTCAAACACATAGCCGAACGGATCGGCCAATACGCGCAGCTCTGTGCGCGCCGTCGCGGTACGATGATCGGGCGCAAGCGAGGCGATCTCGATCAGGTCTCCGGCCTCGACGGCAAGCCTGCAGTCACGCTCCTCGCCCGGGGGGGGAGTCCGGGAAGTCTGCAGAAAGCCGCTGAACTCCCCCGTGTCGGGGCCCGATTCAAAGACAGTCAGCAACTCGAGATCACCGCTGGCAGCTCCGATCGAGACTTCAAGTGTGTCTATCGATTCCGAATTCAGATTGTTCGCTCGCGAGTTCACACGGAAAATAAAGGGTTCGCCCGACCGGATTTCGGAAATTACCAGCGCCGTCGCTGGGGCTAGCGATTGGGCAGCCCACGCCGGCGCCAGAACGGCTGCTTGTGCACCACTGGCTGTGGTGCACAGAGGCGTGGGCACTGCAAAGCGATGGCTCGCAGAATTGTCAGCGAAGCGATATGCGATCAGCGACAGTGGCGTCGGGATCCCTTCGACGGCCACATCGATTCGGTTGGAAGCTAGCGTAAGCCGCTGATCGCCGTCATCCCATTCCATCGTGGCGACGTTGCTGATGGTACGCGAGCCTGGTGACGGCGGCGCCTGCGCGAGGACAGGCGCCGAAACCACCGGGACGAACACCAGCAACAGGGCGAATTTCAGCACCCAGAAAAGTCTGGTCAGATCGGTCATCGTTGCCCGAACTTTCCGGGGGCCGGCGCTAAACACGCCGATATCCCCGTCCAGTCGTCCTCAGTTCACCGTGACGCGGAACACCAGCGTGCGGGTTACGCCCGCGCCAATGTCGCTCAGGGTGCCGCTCACGACCCCCGCAGCATGGCCACCGCCCGCCACGCCGTCGGCGTTGCAGGTGGCTCCGCTGACAGTGCCATTGATCAGGATTCCAAAGCTCGAATCGTAGGTCGTCGTGGCCGGCAAGGTATCCGAGACGGCGATGTTTGTAGCTGTTGCGCTGCCGGCGGCGTTAGCCACCGCGACGCAATATTCGACCACCGCACCCGGTATCATCTTCGGATTGGTCGTGTTGTTGAATGGATCGCTAATGATTCGGCTTGTTTTAGTAGCCGTCAGCGAAGCTGCGAGCACCGTGTAGTCGTCGACACCGAACTGTATGCCGTCCCGGGCCGTGTTGCCGTTAGCATTGGTGTCCGCGAATACAGTATCGACCCCCGTCGTGTTGGCGCCGCTCGTCTCGGCAATCGCCGCTCCCATCGAGCCGGCCGCAGTCGCTTCGCGAGCCGTCGCCGTGAGGCGAACGCCCGCGACGTCGCCGCTTGAGCGACCTAGCGGCACGTCGGCAACCACGAACACTGTGCGACTGGCGTCGGCGGCAACCTGATCGAGATAGGTGACGACCTGATCGATCCCGGCGTCGTAGTCGCCATCGGTGTTCGTATCGACATACACGCCAGGACCTGTGACGTCGAAGTTGTCGGTGCCGCCGTGCGCTGCGGTCCCGCCGCCGAGTTGCGTGGCTGCAAGAGCCAAGTCGAGCGATGCGTTCGAGACGTTGGTCACCGTAAACGCCGTTACGGCGCTCGTTTGACCCGGGGAGACGCTGGTGGTGGTGGCGCCGACTTCCGCCACAGTCAGGTTGATTTTCCGGTCGACCGTGAAGCTGTCGCTTGCAGTCACCTGGGTCTGGTCCACCCCGCCGACCTGAAAGTCGACACTGACGGTGTTAGTAATGGTGGTTCCCGAAGCAGTCCCCTCCGCCATCGCGGGGGACGCCACCGACGTCGCGACCGCCAGCGCGCTGACGGATGCGAATTGGCGCATCGATGTTTTCATTTCAATTCCCCTCCAAGCAAGCACCTCAACCCCCCGCCGGTGCTAAATGCGGATCGAAAGGACTTATTTGACCACGCCGCGGAAGCTCAGCTCCCCGGCGCCGCCGCTAGGAACCGGCTCTGCAAGCGACCAGCGAACATGAGTCACGTCGGCGGGCTCTGCCGGCCGCATGGTGCCGTCTACCTCGATCACGGTGAGCGAGCTCAAGGGCCCCCAAGTCTTGCTGCCGTCGACCGAGACCACCGCGCTCGCGTCGTCGGTTCCCGCGAAAGCCACCGAATCCGGCACCGGGTTGGTCAGGACGAACGTAGTGGCCGGCTGTGCGCCGTTGTTGCGATAGCTCAACACAAACAGCAGGCGGTCGCCGGGCGTTACCACATCCGGCTCCCCGCGCGTGGTGACGGTCTGCCCCTCGGGCGTCGTATCCACGCGCTCTACGAGGACTTGGCTGACAAGCGAAACGCTGTCCGCAGCCTGAGCGGCTGCGGGCACGAGCAGCGGCAAGAGCGCAAGCAGGATCTTCATGGACCTTGTCCCTCTCAATCGATCTCGACCTGAAACGTGATAGTGCGGCTTGTGCCCGGTCCGATGGAGCCCAGCTCGATTGCGACGCCTGAGCCGGTGAATCGACCCGCATCGGTGTCGGCCGCGTCAGTCAGCACGACGCCTTCGAGCGTCAATGTGCCGGCGCGGTAGGTGGTGCCCGCCGGAATGGGATCGGCCACGGCGACGTTGGTCACCGTGCCGGTGCCGCCGACAGTCGCCGTAAGAGTGTAGGTGATGACAGCGCCCGGAGCGGCTTCCGTCCCCCCGAAAGGCCCAGCTACACTTGCTGCCTTAGTCAGGGTCACGTTGGTCGTGCTGACGCGATAAATGCCGTCGTCGTCGCTATCGGCGCCCGTCGCGCCGACCACCGCATCACCGCCCCCCTCACCTTGACCGGCAAAGCTGGTGCCCGGTGCGCCGCTCCCGGTCTTGGATGCGGCCAATAGATTGACCTGGCCGCGCTGAGTGTCACTCGCTTCCGTGGGAATGGTGGACAAAACGAAGACTGTCAGCGACGCATCGGGCTGTAGGATGGGATCGTTCGCTCCCACCGAATAGAGGGTATCGACGCCCGCGTCGTAAGCTCCATTGCCATTCGTATCCAGGATCATGGACGTAACGACAGGATTGAATTCATCTCCGCCGGCGTTCGCGTCTGCTGTCAGGACCATTGCTTCAGGGCCGTTGCCGCCGTTCGTCACGACGAACTTGAGAACCTGGTTCACCGCGCCCGGCATCACGCCGACATCGCCCGAGTCAGCCGAAGACACGCTCACATCGAGCAACTCAGCCACGCGTAGGGTAACCGCATTCGAGTCGACGGATAGCTCGCTGCCATCTGGACCCGAATAGGTCGCTGTCGCTGTGTTTGTGATGTCGGTGCCTGCGGGTGTCCCGGCCGCGTGCGCCACTGATATTGGCGTGGCAGCAGTCATGGCCAGTAACGCGAATTGCGCTACCCCGCTCGATGACCGATTGCTCTGCCTACGGTTCAACATTAGGCACCCCACACTTTGTGAGGGGCTCAAATGAGGGAATTCGCCTAATTTCTGGTTAATGGAACAGCAAGATTTGGCGATTGTAGTCGTGCAACCCCGCCTACACGGGCTCTTTTCACTCATTCCAAGCGGACCGTCAGCTTTTGCTGTCTCCCAGCTCAAGGGGTCTAAGGTCTGCAAAGCCCAGGATCAGCCGCGGCCGTCAGCCCATACGTCTCCATGACAGTCGGGTTCACCTTCACTCCACCCGGTGCGAAGCACCTTCTGAATCGGACAACCGCTGACCCGCCGACAGTGGGATCCCCTAATGAATTGCCCCCGCTATAGTCGGCACTCCCAGACAGACTTTTGGAGTTAGTATAGATATACAGACAGTTATAGAATACAGCTAACAATTTATCTGAAGCACTGTCCGGTACCCTCGAGGGCGATTGACGGTAGGAAATCTCGTGGCGAAAGCTGCTGACGCTCCTCACCAATTGCGGGAGCGCGCCATGCGCGCCGAACATTCGGGGCATTGAACGGCACTGTCTTCAAGGGTAACCAATGAACGCCGGGTCGGAGCGGGGCCGTTGATAGTTGCGGTCCGAGGAGTAAGGCGACGTCGGTGATCAGCTCGGAACCTAGCGCCGGCAATCTGCTCGATCGATTGTCCGAAAAAGAACGCGAAGTGCTCGACCGAGTCATTCAGCACAAGCCGACGAAGCAGATCGCGCGGGAGCTGAAAATTGCCCCCAACACGGTCGACATGCGCCTCAAGTCCGTTCGCTCGAAGCTCGGTACGAAGGATCGCAACGAGACAGCAAGGCTTTATCAGCAGTTGCTGGCCGATTGTGGGAAAACCACATGTGGGCCAGCGGTGATGGCTGCAGGCCGATCTGAGCCCCTACTGCCCTCCGTCGAGAGGCCGGACGGTGGCGTTTTCACATTCGAGGACTCGGCAAGCTTTAGGCTCCCGGTGCCTTGGACCGACGCCCCTAAACGGTCGCTCACGGAGGTATTGGACGACCGCTTTGGCAGAGCATGGCGCGTAGCCGCCATTCCTAGCATGGCTCTGGCGATAGCACTCCTGGCTCTGGCCCTGCTGGCCATCGCCACAACCTTGGGGGCACTGGTCTGATCTGATCCTCCGGTGTCGAGACACTGTCGCACGGAGGATATTTTCAATGGCCATGACATCTCAAGTTGCCGTTGCTCGCATTTCACGCGAGTTGCGCGAAGTGGAGGATTCGCTCGACCGCGCGCTCGCCAATAAGGCGGCGCTGGTCGCGACCATCGTACAGGCTCGCGTCGATACCGCTGCGCCGACGCAAAGCGGTCACATCGCCTTGCTGCGCCTCTCGAAAGCGCAACAATCGCTCTTGTCCGCACGCGCAGACGTGATCCGGGCTCACGAAGAACTGTTTCGCCTGGGCCAAGAACGAGGCGACATTGCTGACGGCGACAAGCCTCCACCCGAAGGGCTGGTCCGATTCCTGGAGACCGCCGAAGCCGCTTGACGCGCTACGCCCGGCGGGGATGGAGACGGACATGCTAATCGCGGTGTCCACTCTCATCCTCGCCGGCGTAGCGGTTTTCTTGGCTTTGCGCTGGGGCGGGCGGCCCGAACACTGGGGTGCCCGCGTGATAGTTGCCATGATTCTGCTCACGTATGCAGGTCATGCATTTTTTCCCCGCCTTTTCAGATCGGTCGATCCGGTGGCGCTTGCGGTCGATATCGTTGGTTTGATCGGCTTCACCGCGATCGGCTTAACTTACAGGAGAGTGTGGCCCTTATGGGCAGCATCCTTGCAGCTTCTAAGCAGTGGCGCGCACTTCGTGCGCGCGCTGTCGATACCAATCGAGGGACGCGCCTATTTTTGGATGAAAACCAGTCCGACCTGGATCGTGATGGTGCTCCTGATCGCCGGCACGCTCGCTCATCAGCAGCGGGTGAGGCAGCGGCGCAACGAGAGCTCCTTGCCGGACTGATCGGTGGCGATCCTGAAAGCGCTAGCCTGACCGCGGCTGGGCTGCTCGACAACTATGGCTCCTTGGGGCGCATCTTTGCCGCATCTCCCGGGGCGCTCGAACGACATCTGGGAGACGAGGAGGTCGCGGCCAGAATAACGGCCGCCCACAGTGCCGTGTTGGCCGGAATCCACGAAAACGTCGTCGGAGGGCCATTCAATCTGAACGACGTATCGATCCGCCGCTACGTGATTGGACTCTTCAAGCATGCCCCTGTGGAACGATTGCATGCTTTGTTTCTCGACGGGCAGGGGCGCTACCTCAATGACTGCATGCTGTTCGAAGGCACACCGGGGCACCTTCGCGGCACCCTGCGCCCGATTGTATCCCGCGCAATAGACATTGGTGCTGTCGGGGTCATCCTCATGCACAATCACCCGTCGGGCGACCCGCGACCTAGCGACACCGACGTGGAAATGACCAAGCGCCTCCGGGCGTCCTTGGCGGATCTCGAATTGCACCTGGTCGACCACTTGGTTGTGGCCGGGGCTGCCATCATCAGCATGCGAGGGTCGGGCCTGATATGACCGGGGAGCGCGATGGCACTAAGAGTGGAGCCGTGTACATCATCGATCCCGACGAGCGCCGCCGGGCACACATCGCTGAGGCCTTCGCTGAACGAGACCTCCGTCCGAAGCCTGTTGATGATATCAAAGATTTTGGCCAGACGCCTCCCAGTGAGGGATACGCGTTTGTGGCGGACGAGCACCGCGCCGAGAATGCAGTGGCGGCATTACGGGCTCGCTGGCCGGAGGTACCACTTGTTGCCTACTCCATTCATCCAAGCCCCGAGAAAATCGTGAGGGCTATGCTCTATGGAGCGCAGGACTATCTGGAGTGGCCATTCGATGCCCATCTTCTCGACCAGGCCTTTGAACGATTGGCACACGAGGCTCAAAAGGGATCGCACCAGGCAACCCATGAAACGGTAACTACCGCAGCGTCGGCCCAAGTCGAAAACCTGACTCCTCGGGAACGGGAAGTCCTTGCCCTGCTTGTTCAGGGTATGTCGAATAAATCGATTGGGAAAACCTTGGGAATCAGCCCTCGGACGGTCGAAATCCATCGAGGGAACATGATGCGGAAGCTTCATGCACAATCCGCAGCCGATGCGGTCCGGATCGCGATATATGCGGGTGTAGATGAGGGATTCTTGCTGCAAGATTGAGTGAGCGTTCCTCAAGGTTGGTTATGCACTTCAGCCAGGCCCCGATAAGCGCTGAAGCCAAATCCGGGGCGCTTGCCGTCGCCGGTTCTGCCTGTCCAGGCAACCAGACCTGCGCGTCAAACTCGTCGCCCATCGTTGAAACCGCCATTGTCATTGGCCTGCCTAGGAAGTTTATCGCGATTGAGTCGAAGGCTTTGGCTTCCAACAACGCTTCAACTTGGGCTTCGTCCAGGCTTGGCTTAATCAGACCACTGAGAAAGCGTGGGGTGAGCTGCAACAAATGAAACCAGTGGCGGAACAAACACTCGGTATCGCTTCCATTTGACGCGCAATGCCGCTTCCCCAGCCGTTGAACGGCACGAAACCACGCTGGACCCTCCAATGGAAGTATGTCGTCCAAGAGTCCCCCCGAACCCAACGCGTCGTGTAGAGATAATGACCTATGGGCCCGGTTGATAGGGAGCCTGCCCGATACTCCACAGGTTACTTCCGGAGATGGGCGGCACCAACGACCAGCTCGGCCTCCAGGGCCACTACGTCGCTGGCGGCAGCGGGACGATCGCGTTCGGGGCCACGCAGCTGACCGGCATCGAGATGATCGTGTGCATCACGGGCGGCGACGGCCGCTTAGGCAACCCGCCGGTGATCGTGTCGGCGCCGGCGGGGCGCTGGCCGACACGCGCACTACGGCGCGGGTGGGGCTGAGGACCTGACCGGCGGCGGCGGCGGCGACAGCTTCGCCAACGTCAGCGCGGCTCACTCGACCGCCGCCGACACCGACCATCGTCGGCTGAAGAACGCGGGAACGACGTTCGAGGAAAGCCTGCGAGATGTGCAGCTGAACGTCGCTAGGCGATCCTTGCGAGCGGGAATGTCGGTAGAGTAGACGCCGGGTGGGGATTTCTCCTGCGACATCATTCTCGCGGGCCTTCAAGCGATGGACAGGATCAAGTCCAAGTTCCCGACCAATGACCAATTCGGGTTCTTAGCTGGCGGGCCGCTTCGGAGGTCCGCATTTGCGCATTGGTGTCAGCGGACATTCGCCGACAACGGATTAACGCGAACAGCCCACGACGAACAGGCCATGGCGATACACCGAGGACGCTACGAACATTGTGAAGGCGGCCCCACTTTACGAGCAGGGCACGGCTTTCCGCTCCCGGTTCGATCACCTTCAGGCGCTTGTTTAATCGGCATGATGGCAACAAGCGTATATGGCAAGTTGGCTAGAAGCGCGACACTACCGGTAAGCCACAGCCAATCGCCCACTAATACTCCGCTAAAAGACCAGCGAGGCCGCCAGATTGCTAAACCGGATTGAATGGGGAGTGCTTTAGAGCAGCTCAGGTTTCATTGAGCTAAGAACTGGGCCATCTTCTAAGCGGAGCCGCGCGGGATCTTCCATTCCTCGATCATCCGGGCCCACCAGCACGCCGCCGGTGGAAAAAGGGGAGCCCGGATCACGCCATTGGCCGTTCTCGTGGCGGACTGAGCACCAAGATCCACGCGGTCATCGACCAGGACGGGCTGCCCGTGCGGCTGCTGCTCTCGCCCGGCCAAGCCTCGGACATGGCCGCCGTGCCCCAGCTCCTCGGCGGGCTGCCAGTCGCGCGAGCGGTCGTCGCCGGCCGCGGCTATGACTCCAACGCCGTGCTCGAGCTGATCGCCCGCTCGGGCCACCGCCGCAATCCCCAGCTGCCGCCGCCGCGTGGTTCATCGCTCCCTCGATCCGGCGATCTACCGCCAGCGCAACCTGGTCGACGAGGCGACCGCGAGGGGGACTACCTCAGCGCCACCGTGCCCGCCCACGTAGCTGGCCCAAGCTTCCATCAGTTCACGGCGCTTGTCGAAAAAGTCGGTGCGCCGATAGGCGGCCTCGACTGCTTTCGGGACCATGTGGGCAAGAGCAGCTTCTGCCACCTCGCCTGGAACGCTTGTCTGTTCTGCCGCCCAATCGCGAAATGTGGAGCGAAAGCCATGCACAGTGCAAGCTGCTTTCATGTCGCGGAGCACCTTCGTTAGCGTCATGTCGCTGAGCGCCTTGCCTCCATTAGCAGGAAAGATCAGGTCGGTTCCGCCGCGCTTCATTGCGGCGACCTCGCGAAACAGTGCAACGGCGACTGGAGAGAGAGGAACTCGGTGGACGCGCTGGGCCTTCATGCGATCAGCCGGGATGGTCCAGACTGCTGCATCCAAGTCGAGTTCGCTCCACGTCGCGCCGCGAACCTCGCCGCTACGGGTAGCGGTCAAGATGGCAGCTCGCAAAGCCAGCGCGCCCATGCCGCCCTTTTGGACCAACCGCGTCATAAACGCGGGCAGATCGGCGTAGGGCATTGCCTCGAAATTCCCCCGCTTCGGTTGTGCGGGCAGGCGGTCAGCGACTGCGGGGCCGAGTGTGCCAATGAACAGCGCGCCATCGGGCCGGGCGAAGCGCAATGTCCGGATGATTAAGCTGCGCACCTTGCGCGCGGTTTCGGGCTTGCGCGTCCAGATCGGACGAAGACAGGCGGCTATGGCGTCCGCATCGATGCTCTGCACTTGGAGTTTGCCGAGCGCCGGGAAGGCATAGGTTTTCAGTTGCGAGAGGTTCTGCTTGCGCTTGCCGTTGGAGATTTTGGCATCAGCCGTCTTGGCATCCAAAAAGCCCAGCGCAGCCTCGCGGAATGTCCGCGTCATCTCTTTGGGTGGTTTCAGGGCAAAATGTGGGTCGCGCCCCGCTACCATCGCGGCCTTGACCAGTGCCGCCTTTTCGCGCGCGTCGGCTAATCCGACCGCGCGAAGACTCCCAAGTCCAAACTCGCGCCGTGCCCCGTCTTGCTGAACGCGAGCAACCCAGCTTGCCTGGCCCGACTCGCGAACGAAAAGCACCAACCCGTCGCCATCGTGGTGGCGTCCCGGCTTTGCCAAGGCCGCCCGAATATGCGCTTGCGTCAGTTTGCCCATAGCCACCTCAGAAGTTGGGGTTTGGCTCATTCCCCCATTCAGTCCCCCACGATTAGCGCGGAACCGGGCGATGAGCAACGGGCACAAGCGGTTCTGTGCGGATTGGTTTTCCTAGGGTCTTGAGGCGATTTCCGGTCGCCAGCGAAGAGCGGCGAAACGGATGATGGCTCCCCGAGTTGGATTCGAACCAACGACCAAGTGATTAACAGTCACCTACTCTACCGCTGAGCTATCGGGGAGCAGCCCGATGGGCAGGCGCGCCCTATATGGGCGAGCCTGTGATTTGACAAGCCTCTAGCCTCAATAGGCGAACTGCTCGGCGACGATCCGCTCGTCGAGGGCGTGGCCGGGGTCGAACAGCAGCGTCAGCTCGCGGCTGCGGTCGATCTGCAGCCGCACTTCGGCGATGTCGCGCAGCTCCTTCTGGTCGGCCACCGCGGCGACCGGGCGCTTCCCGGGGTCGAGCACGCGGAAGGTCACGCGGCTGCGGTCGGGCAGGATCGCGCCCCGCCAGCGGCGCGGGCGGAACGGGCTGATCGGCGTCAGCGACAGCATCTGCGAATCGAGCGGCAGGATCGGCCCGTTGGCCGAGTAGTTGTAGGCGGTCGAGCCGACCGGGGTCGCCAGCAGCACCCCGTCGCCGGCCAGCTCGGCGATGCGCACGCGCTCGTTGACGCTGATCTCGATCTTGGCCGTCTGGCGCGTCTCGCGCAGCAGCGAGACCTCGTTGACCGCGTAGAAGCTCTCGCTCGAGCCGTCCTGGGTGACCGCTTCCATGCGCAGCGGCGAGACGGCGATCCGGCGCGCCTTGCGCAGCCGCTCGATCACCCGGCAGCCTTTGGTATAGCGGTTCATCAGGAACCCGACCGTGCCGAGATTGAGCCCGTAGACCGGCTTCAGCAGCGCCGCGTCGATCATCCGGTGCATCGTCTCGAGCATGAACCCGTCGCCGCCGAGCACGACCGCGGCTTCGGCCTGCTCGAGCGGGACCCAGTCGGCGCATTCGCCGAGCGCCTCGGCCGCCTCCTGCGCGCGCTCGGTCGGCGAGGCGAGCAGCGCCAGCTTCTTGTAGCCCGTCTGGTCGGTCGCCGGCGCATTGCCCATTGTGCACAGCCTATGGAGCGCCGTCCCGAATTGCAACGCGCGCCGCGCGGGGCGAGATTTGCCGGCGCCGATCGGCCACAGCGCGACGATGCAGATCGTCCACAGCGAGCCGGAACGCCGGGCCAGCGCCGACCGCCGCAGCCGCCGGCGAGGCGGGCTCGAGGCGGAGCTGCCGGCGGCGATCGAGCGCGACGAAATCGAGATCCTGTTCCAGCCGCAGTTCGCTTGCGCCGACGGCCGCCTGGTCGGCGCCGAGGCGCTCGCGCGGTGGCGGCACCCGCGGCGCGGGCGCATCGGCGCCGACGAGCTGTTCGCCATCGCCGCGCGGGCCGGCGTGGTCGAGCGGCTGTCGCACCACATCGCCTGCGCCGCGCTCGGCACCGCGGGCAACTGGCCGGTGCCCTTGCGCCTGTCGCTCAACGTCACCGCGGCGGACGTCGCCGCGGGCAATTTCGCGCACAACATCGCCGGGGCGGTGGCCGAAGCGGGGTTCGCGGCCGAGCACCTGACGCTGGAGATCACCGAGCAGGTCCTCGTCGCCGATCTCGACCGCACCGCCGAGCGGCTCACCCGGCTCGCCGGGCTCGGCATCCGCATCGCGCTCGACGACTTCGGCGCGGGGTTCTGCAACTTCCGCTATCTCAAGCGCCTGCCGCTGCACTACCTCAAGCTCGACCGCACGATGGTCGACGGCATCGACGAGGACCCGCGCGATCTGGAAGTGCTGCGCGGCATCCTGGCGATGGCCAGCGCGCTCGGCCTCGAGGTGATCGCCGAAGGCATCGAGCGCGAGGCGCAGCGCGTGGCGGCCGCGCGCGAGGGCTGCGCCAGCTGGCAGGGCTTTCTCGGCGCCGAGCCGATGGGCGCGGCCGAGTTCCTCGCGCTGGTGCGGCGCTAACGAAAAGGCCCCGCCGAAGCGGGGCCCGGGGGAACGAGGCGCCCGGCGATCAGGGGCTGTCCGGCAGATCGTCGTCGTTGTCGTTGGTCGCCGCGAGGATGCCCAGGATGATGGCGATGAGCGCGATCAGCGGGATGACGAAGCCGCCGCGCAGGTTTTCGCTCGCCCCGAGCTCGGCGCCGCTGCGGGCCGGAATCGGCTGGGCGGCCGCCTGGGCCATGACCGGAGCCGCGACCAGGCCGACGGCAGCGGCCGCGGCCAGGAGGTTGGCGAACTTCATTGGGTATTCTCCTTGCTTCTGCGGGGATCGGCGCGGAAGGGGGCCGATCCCCGCTGGTATCGAGTGACGGATCGGCGGTTAGCCGTGCTCGCCGGTCGGCGCGACCTGCGGCGGCGGCGGCACCGGGCAGGCCTGGGTGACGAGCACCCGCGAGCCGCCGGGGCAGTCCTTCATCTGCGGCGCGGGCGGCGGGGGCGGCGGCGGCGTCGCCGCGACCGGCCGGCTGACCGGCGGCGGCGGCGGAGCCTCGTCGGCGCCGCCGAAGCGGAAGCTGATCCCCCCGAGCAAGCTGTGC
Source organism: Croceibacterium sp. (assembly GCA_035626815.1). Lineage (GTDB taxonomy): Bacteria > Pseudomonadota > Alphaproteobacteria > Sphingomonadales > Sphingomonadaceae > Croceibacterium_A. The sequence continues at coordinate 5,642 of DASPMY010000009.1, read as the reverse complement.
GAGCTGTAGTCCATGTCGCCCTGGTTGACGCCGTCGTTGAGATCGACGCTGCCGGCATTGAAGTAGCGGTACTTCACATGGACATCGACCGTGTCGCTGATCGCCTGCCGCAAGCCGGCGAACAACTGCCAGGCGAACCCGGAATCGCTGTCGTCGAGGAACGCCGGCGAGTTGGCGAACACGCCGAAATCGTCGAAGTCGACCTTGGCGAAGCCGGCGCCGGCGCCGACGAACGCCTGGATGCCGTCGTCATCGCCGAAATCGACCATGCCGTTGAGCATGTAGCTCATCACGTCGGTGTGGCCGCGCGCGGCATAGGTGCCCGGGGCAGCGCCGTTGGGGAGGACGATCGTCGAGGTGACCTGCTCGATGTCGGCCTGCTTCTTCGACACCTCGCCCTCGAGGCGGAAGCCGCCGAAGTCGTAGCCGGCGAACAGCGCGCCATCCCACCCGGCCTCGTCCGGGAAATCGAAGTCGTAGTCGACCTGGACGGCATTATCGACCGCGCCGACGTCGATATTGGTGTCGTCGACCTTCGAGGCGCCAAACTCGGCGCCGACGTAGACCTGGGCCAACGCGGGGGAGGCCAAGACCACCGCGGCGCTTGCGAACCCTAATGCTAACTTGCGCATATCGCTTCCTCTGGCTGAGGCCGCCGACGGGTCCGACACCCGTCGTTGTCCTAGCGGCATGGGCTTACGACGCAGAGACCCGGGCTCTGTTCCGGTTAACGATTGCTTTCGCCTGCTTTCGTGGCATTCGTGCAACGCTCGGTCGCGGGCTCAGTGCGCCCGCGCCAGTGCCCGCCCGGAAGCGTCCCACCCGTACGGGTCCGCCCCGGCGACCAGCCGGTCCCCTTCCGGCCGCACCGTCAGATAGGTGATGTAGATCGGCACCGGCTGGGCGAGGTCGAGGTGCTGCTCGGGGGACGTGGCCGTCTTCGGCAAGTCGGTTCCGAGCAGCCAGCGGCCGAGGCGCTCGGCGTCCTCGAGCCGGACGCAGCCGTTGCTGAACTGTCGCGCCTCTTCCTCGAGCAGGTTCTTGTCGGGCGTGTCATGCAGGTAGATGCCCTGCGCGTTGGGGAACTCGTACTTGACCTGGCCCATGGCGTTGGCGGCGCCCGGCCGCTGGCGCACGCGGACCTCGACCCGGCCGTCGCGCACCGCGCGCCAGTCGATCCGGGCCGGGTCCAGCCGCTCGGGGTTGTCGCTCCAGTCGGACAGCACGTCGTAGCCGCGCGCCCTGAGATAGGCGACGCCCTGGCTGAGCACCCCGGGGGCGATCGTCTGCCGCACGAGGTGCTCGGGCACGTTCCAGTACGGGTTGATCACCGCGTCGCGGATATAGCCGGCCATCATCGGCGTGGGCCGCTCGGGCTTGCCGACGACGACCTTCATCGAATCGACCGGCCGGTCGCCTTCGTACATCCACAGGCGCGCGCTGGCGGTGTCGATCACCACGTGGCGCGACCACGGCGGCGCCGGGATGGCGCGGATGCGCTGCAGGGTGGCGATCGCGGCCTGCCGCACCGGCGGCGCGTACTGCCCCGCGAGCAAGTCGCGGCGCACTTGCGCGTACAGCGGGTGCATCCACGGCATCGTCTCGAGGTACTCGCCGAGCGAGGGCGCGTCGGCCGCGGCCTGGAGAATGGTCAGCGGGGTCCGCTCGACCGGGCGCAGCACGTCGTGCTCGTAGAGCATCTCGCTCGGGCCGGGCGGCGACAGCAGCGCCCGGGCGTATCGCGTCAGCGCGCCCGACAACGCCAGCTCGGCGCGGGCCAGCGCCGCCGGCGAGCGCTCGGCCTCGGCGCGCTCGATGGCCTCGGCCAGCGGTCGCGCGCCCAAGGCCTGCGGATCGAGCCCGTCGTCGCGCGCGGTCTCGATCAGCCGCAGCAGCTCGCGCGCCGCCGGATCGAGCGTCCCGCGCCCGGTGACCCACAGCGGGCCCGAATGGTACGCGTAGAAGGTCTTCAGCTCGCCGCCGGCTTGCGCGGCGAGGGACGCTCGCAGCTCCGCAGGCGCGCCCGGCGCGGCCGCCGCCGGGGCGCTGGCGAGCAACAGGGTTGGAAGAATGGCGCAGCGAACGAGCGAGCGGGCTGCGGCGAGGGTGGGGGAAGTCCAAGCCATGCCGCCTAAACCGCAAGCGCCGGAGTGGGTTCCGGCACTTCCGGGCGCGGCTAGGCGGCGGCCTTCTCCCGCTGCCCGGCCTTGCGGACGATCCCGCTCAGCCCTTTGGTCAGCTGGACCAGGCCGTTGAGGCGGCTCTGCGGGTCGCCCCACGCGCGGTTGATGACGAGCTTCATGTCGGGCCGCAGCTTGGCGGTGCCCTTGAGGCGCTCGACGTAGGCGAGCAGGCCGGCGGGGTCCGGGAAGCGGTCCTCGTGGAAGCTGACCAGCGTGCCGCGCGCGCCGACCTCGATCTTGGCGATGCACGCGGCGATCGCCTGGTGCTTGATCTCGATCAGCTTGACGAGGTTGGCGGTCGCTTCGGGCAGCGGGCCGAAGCGGTCGATCATCTCGGCGGCGAGCGATTCGATCTCGGCCTTGTCGGCGGCGTCGTTGAGGCGGCGGTAGAGCGCCATGCGCACCGCGAGGTCGGGCACGTAGTCGTCGGGGATCATGATCGGCGCATCGACGGTGATCTGCGGGGAAAGGCCGCTGCGGTCGTCGCGCTCGACGCCCATGTCGCCGGCCTTGGCGGCGAGGATCGCGTCCTCCAGCATCGACTGGTAGAGCTCGAAGCCGACCTCGCGGATATGGCCCGACTGCTCGTCGCCGAGCAGGTTGCCGGCGCCGCGGATGTCGAGGTCGTGGCTGGCGAGCTGGAACCCGGCGCCGAGGCTGTCGAGGTCGCCGAGCACCTTGAGCCGCTTCTCGGCCACTTCGCCGAGCTGCGCGTCCCTGGGCGTGGTCAGGTAGGCGTAGGCGCGCAACTTGGCCCGGCCGACGCGGCCGCGCAGCTGGTAGAGCTGCGCCAGGCCGAAGCGGTCGGCGCGGTGGATGATGATCGTGTTGGCGCTGGGGATGTCGAGCCCGCTCTCGACGATCGTCGTCGACAGCAGCACTTCGTAGCGCTTCTCGTAGAACGCGCTCATCCGCTCCTCGACCTCGGTCGGGCTCATCTGCCCGTGCGCCGAGACGAAGCGGATCTCGGGCACGTATTCGTGCAGCCACTCGGCGACCGCTTCCATGTCGGCGATGCGCGGGACGACGATGAAGCTCTGGCCGCCGCGGTGATGCTCGCGCAGCAGCGCCTCGCGCATGACCATGTCGTCCCATTCCATCACGTAGGTGCGCACCGCCAGCCGGTCGACCGGGGGGGTCTGGATGGTCGACAGCTCGCGCAGCCCGCTCATCGCCATCTGCAGCGTCCGGGGGATCGGCGTCGCGGTGAGCGTGAGCACGTGCACGTCGGCGCGGAGCTGCTTGAGCTTCTCCTTGTGGCTGACGCCGAAGCGCTGCTCCTCGTCGACGATCACCAGGCCGAGGCGCTTGAACTTGGTGGTCTTCGAGAGGATCGCGTGCGTGCCGACGACCACGTCCATCGTCCCGTCGGCGAGCGCGTCGCGGGTGTCCTTCATCTCCTTCGCGGGAACGAGGCGGGAGAGCCGGCCGACCTTCAGCGGAAAGCCGGCGAACCGCTCGCAGAAGCCGTGGTAGTGCTGGCGGGCGAGCAGCGTGGTCGGGGCGACGACGGCGACCTGCTGGCCGTTCATCGCCGCGACGAACGCCGCGCGCAGCGCCACCTCGGTCTTGCCGAAGCCGACGTCGCCGCACACCAGCCGGTCCATCGGCTTGCCTTCGGCGAGGTCCTTGAGCACGTCGTCGATCGCCCGGTCCTGGTCGTCGGTTTCCTCCCACGGGAAGCGGTCGACGAACTGGTGCCAGGCGCTCTCGTCGGGCTCGAGCACCGGCGCCCGGCGCAGCGCGCGGGCGGCGGCGGTGCGCAGCAGCTCGCTGGCGATCTCGCGGATGCGCTCCTTGAGCCGCGCGCGGCGCTTCTGCCACGCCTCGCCGCCGAGCCGGTCGAGCGTGGCCGCATCCTCCGACGAGCCGTAGCGGCTCAGCACGTCGATGTTCTCGACCGGGATGTAGAGCTTGTCGCCGCCGTGGTACTCGAGCATCACGCAGTCGTGCTGGCTCTGGCCGACGGTGATCGGCTCGAGCCCGAGGTACTTGCCGATGCCGTGGTCGAGATGGACGACGAGGTCGCCGCGGTTGAGCGCCGAGAGCTCGGCGAGGAAGGCGTCCGAATCCTTCTTCCGCTTGCGCCGGCGGACCAGGCGGTCGCCGAGCAGGTCCTGCTCGGTGACCAGCTCGAGCTCGTCGTTGGCGAAGCCGGTATCGAGCGGCAGGACCATCGCCACGGCGGCGCCCCTGGCGGCCTTGCCGAGGGCGTCCTGCCAGCTGTCGGCGGTCTTGAGCGCGGTGCCGGCCTCGGCGAGGATCGACGCGATGCGGCTGCGCGAGCCTTCGGAGTAGGCGGCGAGCAGCGGCCGCTTGCCGGCCTTGCCGAGCGCCTTGAAGTGGGCCGCGGCGGCTTCGTAGACGTTGTCCCCGCGCGAGCGCTCGGGGGTGAAGTCGCGCGCCGAGCGGAAGCCGAAATCGATCACCCGGGCGCTCTCGGGCTCGGCGAAAATCGACGTGCGGTGGACGGGGCGCCGGTCGAGCTCGTCACCGAACTCGCCGCGCGACAGGTACAGCGCGTCGGGCTCGAGCGGGCGGTAGCTGCCGGCCTTCTGCCCGGCGGTCTCGAGGCGCTGGCGGTGATAGTCCTCGACGTCGCCGAGCCGCTCCTCGCCCGCGGCGATCGCCGCTGCATCGATGACCACCAGGTCGTCCTGCCCGAGATGGTCGAACAGAGTCGCCAGCCGTTCCTCGAACAGCGGCAACCAGTGTTCCATGCCCGCCAGCCGCCGTCCTTCGCTGACCGCCTGGTACAGCGGATCCTGCGTCGCGTGCGCGCCGAACTGCTCGCGGTAGCGGGCGCGGAAGCGCTTGATGCTGTCCTCGTCGAGCAGCGCCTCGCTCGCCGGCAGCAGCAGGTGGCCGTCGACCGTGCCGGTAGTGCGCTGGGTGTTGGGATCGAACAGCCGCAGCGATTCGAGCTCGTCGCCGAAGAAGTCGAGCCGCAAGCCCTGGTCGAGCCCGGCGGGAAACACGTCGAAGATCGACCCGCGCACCGCGAACTCGCCGGTGTCGACCACGGTATCGGTGCGGCCGTAGCCCTGGCGCTGGAGCAGCGCGGTCAGGCTGTCGTAGCCGATGCGCATCCCCGGCTCGAGCGCGCGCACCGCCTCGCGGATGCGGAACGGGGTCAGCACCCGCTGCAGAACCGCGTTGACGGTGGTGACCAGCAGCTGCGCGCTGGTCTTGCCCGCCTGCAGCTGGTGCAGCGCCGAGAGCCGCCGCGAGGCGACCGACAGCGCCGGGCTGGCGCGGTCGTAAGGCAGGCAATCCCACGCCGGGAACTCGATTACCTGCAGCTCGGGGGCGAACCAGCGCGCCGCGTCGGTGACCGCGCGCATTGCCTGCTCGTCGGGGGCGATGAACACCGCGCGGCCTTTGGCCGCCCGGGCGAGGTCGGCCATCACCAGCGGCTGGCTGCCGCGCGGGACCGAGGCGAGCGTCAGCGGCCGATCG
>DASPMY010000008.1:0-127633 GCA_035626815.1 Croceibacterium sp. | reverse complement strand
ATCCCGCGCATCGCGCCGACAGCGGAACTGCGCCATAAGTTGCTGGTTTCCAATCCCGAGCGGCTCTATTGGGGAAATTGAGCGCGCCCAACAGGGGAGAAGGTTCTGGGCACCACGCCGTTTAGCCGCCGCGCCGCGCTGACCGCCGGCGCTCTCGCGCTCGTCGCCTCGCTGCCCGCCGCGGCGCAGGATGGGGACAAGCCGCCCCGTCGCACGCGCATCGCGCTGGGGCCGCAAGTCTATCCCAGCTATCCCGGCTCCGACGAATACGACTTCGGGCCGCTGATCAACATCGACCGGACCCGCGGCGACAGCCCGTTCGCGTTCGAGGCGCCCGACGAAAGCTTCGACCTGCCGCTGATCGACACCGGCACGTTCACCGCCGGCCCGGTGGTCAACTGGGAAGGCAGCCGCACTGCCGAGGACGTCGGCGCCAGCGTGCCGAAAGTGAAGTTCAGCGTCGAGGCCGGCGGCTTCGCCGCGGTCAGCCTGGGCGAGAGTTTCCGCCTGCGCGGCGAGCTGCGCAAGGGCGTCACCGGCCACAAGGGCTGGCTCGGCACCGCCGGCGCCGACTACGTCGCGCGCGACGGCGACAAGTGGCTGTTCTCGATAGGCCCGCGCGTGACGTGGAGCAACGACCGCTACCACGACGCATGGTTCGGCGTCACCCCGGCCGCGGCGGTGACCAGCGGGCTGCCGGCCTACGACCCTGGCGGCGGCATCCAGGCGTACGGCGCCACCGCCTCGTTCCTCACCCAGTTCGGTCCGCGCTGGGGCATCTACACTTATGCGAAGTACGACCGCCTGGTCGGCGACGCGGCCGATTCGCCGCTGGTCGTGCAGATCGGCTCGCGCGACCAGCTCGCCGGCGGGATCGGGCTCAGCTACACGTTCGGCCGCGGCGTCGAGTAGCGCGCCGGGATACTTGTCGCGCGCCGCCCGTTGACAGGCGCCGTGGGTGGTTTCGCGTCCCCCCTTCGCGAGCCCCTCGCGGCACCCCGCGCCATCACCCGCGAAAGGAACCCGCGCCATGACCAAGCTTGTCACCGCCGCGCTGCTCGGCGCCGCTGTCGCGCTCACCGGCTGCGGCGACGGGACCCAGGAGGCCGAGACCGACGCGATGGCGCCGGCGGACGAGGCCACCGCCGACAGCGCGATGCCGGCGGCGGACGACACCCCCGCCGCGGATACCCCGACGGAGGCGATGCCCGACGAGCCCGCCGCCGACACCGCGACCGACGATGCCGTGGCCTCCGGCGACGGCAGCGAATACTGACGGCGGCCGCGCGATGAACAAGCTCCTCGGCGCCGCGCTCGCCTGTGTCGTCAGCGCGCTCCCGGGCTGCGGCGGCGGCGGCGACCCGCCGGCGCCGGAGGCCGACGCGCAGGCCGCGCTCGACCCGGGCACCGGCGAGGCCGACATGTCCCCGACGCTGACCGGCAGCGGCGACATGAGCTCGGCGGCCGGCGCCGGCGCGGCGACCGCGGCGATGGACGGCGGCGAGGCCGGCGACGACGGCGCGCCGCCGGTCGAGCAAGGCGAGGGCGGCCCGGCGGACGTCCTCGACGACTCACAGGCGACCGGGCGCTAGGCCGCGCGAGCGGGCGGCGCGGCTACAAGCCGAGCTGCGACAGCCCCGGGTGATCGTCCGGCCGCGGCCCGTGCGGCCAGTGGAACAGCCGCTCGGATTCCGCGATCGGCAGGTCGTTGATGCTGGCGTGCCGCACCGCCATGTAGCCGTCGCCGTCAAACTGCCAGTTCTCGTTGCCGTACGAGCGGAACCACTGCCCGCCGGCATCGTGCCATTCGTAGGCGAAGCGCACGGCGATGCGGTCGTCGCCGAACGCCCACAGCTCCTTGATCAGGCGGTAGTCGAGCTCCTTCGCCCACTTGCGCTGCAGGAAGGCGACGATCTGAGCCCGGCCGCTCGGAAACTCGCTGCGGTTCCGCCAGCGGCTGTCGGCGGTGTAGGCGCGCGCCACCGCCTCGGGATCGCGTCCGTTCCACGCGTCCTCCGCCGCCCGCACCTTGCGCGCGGCGGTCTCGGCGGTGAACGGCGGGACCGGCGGCTTCACGCCTCCAGCGTCATCCGCACGAAGTCGACCGTCTGCCGGGTCGCGGCGGCGAACTCGGTCTCGGTCGCCTTGAACGAGCCGTAGTGGGCGAATTCGGCCGGGCGCATGCCGTCGAACTCGTAGGCCTGGCGGAAGCTCGGCAGCTTGAGCAGCTTGTCGAGGCTGGCCTTGTTCGGCTGGCGGTCGATCGCGCCCGCATCGAACGGCTCGAGCTCGCCCTCGACCTGCATCAACTGGGCGATGTAGCCCGGCGGGCAGGTGTAGACCATGTCGCTGCCGGCGAAGTCCTGGATGTGGCGGCTGACGGTCTTGCCGGTGCGGTCGTCCTTCTCCACTCGCATCGAGCACTGCAGCATCTTCGACGGGTGCCCGACGCTCTTGCCGTAGTGATAGGCGCGCTTGAGCACGGCTTCCTCGCCGTCGCGGATCTCGGACAGCGACAGCTCGATGCCGCGCGCCTTGGCTTCGGTGCGCCAGTCGGACAGCTCGCCGAGCCGGGCCGACATGTGGGTGATGACCGAGCGCCAGCGCGACAGGTCGACGCCCGCCGCGCGCGCGCGGTAGAGGCCCGCGGTCACCGCCGACATGCAGCGCATGTACTGCGCCACGGTGAAGCTGGTGGTGTTGTTGGTCGAGATGCCGAGCGAGGTCAGCTCCTCGAGCATCTCGTAGCCTTCCTGCGAGCCCGGCAGCTTGACCATCACGTTGGGCCCCTGCGCGGCGATCTGCAGGCCCTGGGCGAGCATCCTGTCACCGTCGCGGACGAAGCGCGGGTCGACCTGGCCCGAGAGGAAGCCGTACTTGCCGCCTGACTTGTCCCACACCGGGCGGATCGCCTCGGCGCCCTTCTTCACGAGGTCGAGGTACATGGTCCAGTACACGCCCTCGTAGTCGAGGCCGGGGTTCTGGCGGGCGATCTTCCGAATCTCGCCCGCCCACAGCTCGGGCGCGAGCTTGATCGCCTGCAAGCTGAGCGGCGGGTTGGTGGTGACGCCGCGGAAGCCCATCGTGCCCTGCGCGGCGATCGTGTCCTCGTCGTAGAAGCGCTTCATCTGCGCCTGCCAGGTCGCGCGCGCGCCCTCGGGCGCCTTGGCCAGCGTCTCCTCGCGCCAGCTCGGGAAGATCAGCGGCGAGCTGTCCCACCAGATCTCGGCGTCGGGATGGGTCGCGGCGAGCTGCTCGAGCGGGTGCAGCGTCGTGTCGGCGACCGGCTGGGCCAGCACTTGTTCGTTCATCGAATGTCTCCGTGGAATCGCCGTTCCCCTAGCAGAACCGGTCCGCCGATTAACCCCCCGGCGTGCTTGGGGCTGGGAAAGCGACTCTATCCTCGCCGGCACGGGGAGGATCGCTGTCGCGGAAACCCGGCGCCTCTGGTAGGCGTTCCCGTGACAACGAAAGGCCCGGCCGAATGCGTACTCGCCTCTACTCGCTCGAGGAACTGAACGACATTCCCGGCACGACGGTGTTCAACGCCATCCGCAGCCGCCAGGCCTATCACCTGCACAAGTTCTGCATGTCGCTGATGCAGGAGGACAACCGCCAGGCGTTCCGCGCCGACGAGCGGGCCTATCTCGACAAGTTCCGGATGAGCGAGGAGCAGAAGCAGGCGGTGCTCGAGCGCGACTTCACCCGGCTGATCGACCTCGGCGGCAACATCTATTTCCTCGTCAAGCTTTCCAACACCGACGGCTGGAGCACGCAGAAGGCGGTCAGCTCGATGACCACCATGACCCCCGACGAATACGCCGCGATGATGCGCGCCGGCGGCCGCTCGCCCGAAGGCCAGCGCTCGATCCGGGGGAAGAAATAGTGGCCCGGATCACCGCCGGGATCGCCACCAGCCACGTCCCGGCGATCGGCGCCGCGTTCGACCAAGGCCGCACGCAGGACGAATACTGGAAGCCGGTGTTCGACGCCTACGAGTGGGTCAAGGCGTTCGAGGCGGCGGAACAGCCCGACGTCGTCATCCTGTGCTACAACGACCACGCCAGCGCGATGATGCTCGACGTCGTCCCGACCTTCGCGCTCGGCATGGCCGAGGAGTTCGAGGTCGCCGACGAGGGCTGGGGCCGCCGCCCGGTGCCGGTCGTGCTCGGCGACCCGGTGCTCGCCGCGCACCTCGCCGAGCAGCTGGTGATCGACGAGTTCGACCTGACGCTGATGAACGAGATGGAGGTCGACCACGGCCTCACCGTCCCGCTCTCGCTGATGTTCGGCAAGGTCGAGGAGTGGCCGGTGCGGGTGATCCCGCTGGCGGTCAACGTCACCCAGTTCCCCACGCCGTCGGCCGAGCGCTGCTGGCAATTGGGCGCGGCGATCGGCGATGCGGTGCGCTCGTACCCCGCCGGCCTCAACGTGCAGATCTGGGGCACCGGCGGGATGAGCCACCAGCTGCAGGGCGAGCGCGCCGGGCTGATCAACCCCGCGTTCGACAACGCCTTCCTCGACAAGCTTTCCGCCGGCACCGACGAGCTGCGCCGGATCACCCGCCTCGATTTCCTGCGCGAGGCCGGCACCGAGGGAATCGAGCTGATCATGTGGCTGATCATGCGCGGCGCGCTCGGCGATGAGGTCGAGGAGCTGTACCGCTTCTACCACGTGCCGGCGTCGAACACCGCGGTCGGCCACATCGTCTTGCGGCCGCTCGGCTAGACAGGACGCCGCTTGCCGCCTAAGGGCCGCCCCCTTTCTCCCATTCCAAGAGTTCTGATCCCATGAGCCTCCGCAACGTGGCCATCATCGCGCACGTCGACCACGGCAAGACGACGCTGGTCGACCAGCTGTTCCGCCAGTCGGGCACTTTCCGCGACAACCAGCGTGTCGAGGAAAGGGCGATGGATTCCAACGACCTCGAGAAGGAGCGCGGGATCACCATCCTCGCCAAGTGCACCTCGGTCGAGTGGGAGCACGCCGGCACCGTCACGCACATCAACATCGTCGACACGCCCGGCCACGCCGACTTCGGCGCCGAGGTCGAGCGCATCCTCAGCATGGTCGACGGGGTCATCCTGCTGGTCGACGCCGCCGAAGGGCCGATGCCGCAGACCAAGTTCGTCACCGGCAAGGCGCTCGCGCTCGGCCTCAGGCCGATCGTCGTGGTCAACAAGATCGACCGCCCGGACGCGCGCCCCGACGAGGTCCTCAACGAGGTGTTCGACCTGTTCGTCGCGCTCGAGGCCAACGACGACCAGCTCGACTTCCCGGTGCTTTACGCCTCGGGCCGCGCCGGCTACGCGGGGGCCGACCCGACCGTGCGCTCGGGCGACCTGACCGACCTGTTCCTGACCATCGTCGGCCACGTGCCGGAGCCCGGCCTGCCGACCGACGGCGAGTTCAGGATGCTCGCCACGCTGCTCGACCGCGACCCGTTCCTCGGCCGCATCCTCACCGGCCGCATCGAGAGCGGCACGCTCGAGGTCGGCACCCCGATCCGCGCGATCGACGTCGACGGGCACACGGTCGAGGACGGCCGCGCGACCAAGGTGTTCGCCTTCCAGGGCCTCGAGCGGGTGCCCGTCGAGCGCGCGCAGGCGGGCGACATCGTCGCCATCGCCGGGCTGACCAGGGCGACCGTCTCCAACACCATCGCCACCCCCACCGTCACCGCGCCGATCGCCGCGCGCCCGATCGACCCGCCGACGCTGGCGATGAGCTTCTCGGTCAACGACAGCCCCTACGCCGGGCGCGAGGGCGACAAGGTGCAGAGCCGCGTGATCCGCGACCGGCTCGAGCGCGAGGCCGAAGGCAACGTCGCCATCAAGGTCACCGAGAGCGCCGGCAAGGACGCGTTCGAGGTCGCCGGCCGCGGCGAGCTGCAATTGGGCGTGCTCATCGAGACGATGCGCCGCGAAGGCTTCGAGCTGTCGATCAGCCGCCCGCGCGTGCTGTTCCGCGACGGCCCCGACGGCAGCCGCGAGGAGCCCTACGAGACGGTCGTCATCGACGTCGACGACGAGCACGCCGGCACCGTGGTCGAGAAGCTCGCCCAGCGGAAGGGCGAGATGACCGACATGCGCCCCAGTGGCGGCGGCAAGACCCGCATCACCTTCAGCGCGCCGAGCCGCGGCCTGATCGGCTACCACGGCGAGTTCCTCTCCGACACCCGCGGCACCGGGGTGATGAACCGCCTGTTCGAGCGCTACGGCCCGTGGAAGGGCCCGATCCAGGGCCGCCAGAACGGCGTGCTGATCTCGATGGAGCAGGGCGAGGCGGTGCCCTACGCGCTCAACGCGCTGGAGGAGCGCGGGGTGCTGTTCATCGGCCCCGGCGAGAAGCTCTACGAAGGGATGATCATCGGCGAGAACGCCAAGCCGCAGGACCTCGAGGTCAACCCGCTCAAGTCCAAGCAGCTGACCAACTTCCGCTCGACCGGCAAGGACGACGCCGTGCGCCTGACCCCGCCGCGGCGGATGACGCTCGAGCAGGCGATCGCCTACATCCAGGACGACGAGCTGGTCGAGGTCACCCCGCAGAGCATCCGGTTGCGCAAGCGGTATCTGGATCCGCATGAGCGGAAGAAGGCGGCAAGGCGGGTTGAGGGGTAATCAGCCTGTACGCTTGATTTGCGAGGCGGCGCACTTGGCGGGGCAGTCGGAGCGCGGAAAGATACCAGCCCGAAGTTCGGTGTGCTCACGTCCAAACGCCGTGGTGTAAACGTACCGCTGGCGTGAGCTTAGCGCGGCGGTCGCTCCGGCCGCATCAACGATCAGGTCGGTCGCGAGGAGCAGTCCAGCAAGAAACGAGGTGTGTGCGATCGTGGGGGTGATCGGCGGACCCGGCTCGTCATGAGGATGCAGACAGGCGCAGCACCCCGAAATCGGATAATGGACCGAGTTCAGGACGTCGAAGTGGGATGTCGCGCCGACGCCCATCCAGTCATACCGTGCGCGTGCGAGCAGCCACCTCGAAGGCACATGATCCACGCCAACCGCTACACGGCCAGCCAAGTGAGAAAGATCAGTCTCCACGAAGGCACGAGGTACCGGAAGGACCTTCAGACCGTGGCTTAGGTGAGCTAACAACTCCACCTTGAGTGACATCGCGTCGCGCAAGTAGCGCTTCGAGAGCATCATGTTCCGATTCAGGTTCGACGGATCCGAAGTGTCGCCGTCGAAGACTGTGGCGCGCCCGTGCACACCCGGCAGGCGAGAGAGCGCGTAGAACAGGCCGTTAGACACAGCGCCCGCGCTAATAGCCGTGAATTCGCCGAGCATAGCGAGGCGAGGTGTGCTTTCCTCGGCGAGCACGAACGTCGCGGAGCTCGATGCAGCAAACCGTTCATCGGTGGCCCTGCCATCAGCTGACAGGGGCGCAAGCCTGCGTGCGGCCATCTTAGCGACCTCGGCAGCCACCATCACCGCCGCTGCCATCGCGCCCATGGGCCAATCAAATTCGGTACACGAAACCTGAAATGGCCAGTCGGAAATCTCGCCCGACCAAGCGGTCCAGCCGACATGAACCGTTCGCCGTGCTTCGTACGGTGCGATCGCGGATGCCGTGCCGAAATCAAAGGCGACGTCCACGCGGTCGGGAGCGCCGAGACGAATATTCGACCCCTCGACAAGTTCCCCTTGTATGCCCAGGACCGCTTCGTGGAGCGAAGCTCCCTCAAAGGGTGGTTGGTGACCGACCAGCGGACCGTCCACCGCCTGAATGAATACCTGAAAGCCCGTGCGCGCCAACAATAGCGCCGCCGTCAACACAGCCGCCTGTCCAGCGCGCGTGCTGCTCGCTGGGTGGCCGATAGCCAAGAGAACGTTGATGCGGCGCAGAACAGCGTCGACCACAGCATCGGAATTAATGCCAAGGTCCGCCCTGTAGAGCGCGGTCGTGCGGGAAAGCTCCTTAGCCCTGGTCATCGACGACAATCCGCGAAGCGGCGGGAACTTCAGCCCAACTGCCGTCGGCCTGAATCTCGGCGAGGTAGGCGTCCTTGAACCCGACCGGCCCTTTGGCGAAATTGGGGATAACGAGGCTCAGGAACCCCACATCGAATAGGAGCGGGAAGGCGTCGTCCGTTTCGGAATGGAAAGCCTCGTACGGATGGGTGTGCACCTGCACCCTTACGCCCAGGTTGCGGCTCGCAAGTTCGGACCAGAATTCGCCAAGCCACTGATCGTTGATGGCGAGTCCGTAGGCGCCCGCGCTGTGGCGCGGGTGGAAAAGGTGGGTCAAGCAGTTCGGGTCGGTCCAGCTGCTCGCCCAGTAGACTTGGCACTCGCGCCGGTTGGCGCCGCATGCGCGAAAGATGGAGAAGCTCTGTTCGAGCATGCGGCGCGGAAGCCGGAACACTAGCCGGCCTTCACCGTCGACGGGCGGAGCTGCAGGCGTTCGCCCTTCTTCAGCTTCGCGTCGTGCACGGTTTCGCCATCGGGGAGCTCGCGCCCCTCGGCGTCGTAGAGTGCCAGCGTGTGCGGCGCAGGCAGGTTGCCGAACGCGGCAATCGCCTTCTGCAGCACGCTGCTGATCAGCTCGGCCTTGGAGACCGTGATCTCCTTGGCAACCCCGTTGTAGATCACCTCGTTCTCGAAGGGCTTGTTCTGCCCGACGTCGTCGGGCTTGCCGCCGTGGTCCTCGTCGGAACGGACGGGTTCCTTTTCAATGTGCTCAGTCATGGCCTGTCTCCACGGCGGGAATCGCCGCAGCCATGAAATACGCCCGAGCCTAGGGGTTGGTCAACCTGCTGTTACGCAAAAGGTAACAGCTTTGTGCAGCAGCCCGTTTCCTAATGCGTATCGCTCAATCCACCCATCGGTAAAAAGTCCGCAGCTTGTTGAGAGGTCCGCCGAAACCGATCACGCCGCTGTGCTGCAGCTGGCCAACCACGATTCCCGGCGCGATTCCGCATTTGGTGGCGAACTTCCGCACCTCGTCCGCCGACCCGGCAAAGCCCGCGATGAACTTTCGCATATCGGCCGTGGGAATTAGGAAGTCGGCCGCCCAGACATTGGCCTCGGCTTCCTGTTTGGGATCGCCAGTTCCTGGCCCCTTGGTCATGTCGATAAATACGGCCTTGCGGCTGTGAAGCAAAAGATGCGCGCATTCGTGGAAAAACGTAAACCAGAAATGGTCGTCCGACATATGTCGAAGACTTTGCTGGATTAGCGCCTTGCGAGGAGATAGCCAGCGTGACACGCCGCTAGCACGAATCTTGGGAAGCGGCTTCTCTAGTACAAAAGCTACGCCCGCGTTTGCGCACTCGCGCTCAATCTTTGGTAATGCTTTCTCGATAGGAACTACGGTCAACGCCCGTATTTTCTTCAACGCAGCGACAAACGCTTCCCGCTCATACTCTTCGGTTCTGATCTGAGCCGCTCTAAGCTCCCCTATCCTCAACCAAGCAGCAAGGCAGGGTAGATTATTCTGGAAAGAATCTGATGTCCTGAAGTCAACAGCCAGCAACTCTTCGAAACGATCATCGCAAGCTTTGACACTTCCTGCCCCAAAGAACTCCAAGAGTTCGCGTACTTGCTTTGATTTAGAATTGGATCGCTGAATGTAATTACGTTCCGCCAATTCCTTCAAGGGAAAGGTGATGGCCCAGTCGTAAAAAGAGCAAAGCTCCTCATCTTCGGCCTCGCGAGCCTGATGCAGCTGGTATGCCGCCTCCATGTTAGTCCAAATGGAAGCCGACACTCCTAATACTCGTTCAAGCTGAAGAGCCGTCTCTGGCTCCACGGATGCTTTGCCTGAAATGATCTCCGCCAGAAGTTTACCAGACCGCCCGCAACGACGCGCCAGTTCGCGAGCGGAAATGCCGAGTTGCTCCAAGTACTCCATAATTAAATCACCCGGTGGAGCGGCGTGATCCGGCGTATAGGAGTACCGATTGGCCACGGTATTCATTTTGCTTTTCCCTTGGCGATGGGGACTGAAATCAGCCCCGTGATTAAGACAGTGACTACCTTCGATAGGTCATGCGCGCGCCCAGAGCCCGCGGGCGCGCTGAATTGAAGTCGATGTGCCGGATCCAAGGCGACAGAAAAGGTGCCCTTTCCATCCATTGCAGCGAGATGAATTGGTGGCGAAGTCGGTACATCAGCTAGGCAAGGCGCCGCCGCTAGGATCGACAGTCGACAGCAAATCTTTCGGGTTAGTTCTGCGCCGAACTTTTGGACGAGCTTGCCGCGGCAGCAATAGAGGTGCTGAATCTCCTCGTCCGCAAAGCAGATATCCACAGCTTTTTCCGATTTTTGTTTCCCGATGGGTAACACCAATTTTTGCGCACGGCAAATTCGACCGTTGAAAGGGCTAGAGCCGGTGGCGCCTTGTGCACAGTCTTGCGCAGCCGCAACGGGAAAAAACCATTTTCCTACAGCCCCCCACTTTTGCCATATCCTGGCCGATTAGCGTTTTGTTCCACGCGCGCCAGGAGAGCAAACCCATGCGCAACCGCACCCCCGTCCCCCGCGACGAGCGTCCGCCGCTGCCCGAGTTCACGCCCGTCCCGCGCAAGTACCGCCACGACGGCTGGACGCCCGAGCGGCAGAAGGCGTTCATCGAGGCGCTCGCCGATGGCGGCTCGGTCGGCCGGGCCGTCGCGCAGGTCGCGGACTGAGGGCCCGCCCCGGCAAAGCCGCCCTTCGGCTGCGCTCAGACAGGCTTCGCCGAAGGCTGGCTCGCGATGGGCTCGCCGGCCCCGGCCGTTCCGGCGCTGATCCGCGTCTAAGCTTGCGGTTGCTGCGCCATCCTCGCTTGCACGCGGGCGTCCCCAAAAAAACCATTGTCCTACAGCCCCCCACTTGTGGTTCATTCCGGCCGCTCGAGCGATTCCCGCCCGGCTTCGCTGTCGCGTGTGGGTCCGCCCGCCAGGCGAGCCGGGCCCAGGCGCCGCCGCGTCGCTCGCGCGGCCGGCTCGGGACACGCTCCACGCCCCGCCGCGCGCCGGCGTCGGCGCGGCGGGCCGGGCCGGGGGGCGGAAGGCGGTTCGGGCCGGGAAAGTGTCGCCCGGTCGCCGGGGGCCGCAAGGCCGCGGAATCGCTGGGGTTGCGGGGGTTGCGGGGAGGGCGACGCGCTGTCGCCTTCGTCGCCTTCGTCGCCCTGGGCCCGCGGGTCGGCTTCGAGCGCGGCGCAGGCCGACACTTTGCGACAACTCGGGCGTTGCTCCCCCCGGCGGAATGGCGGATAATCGCCGCCCGCCCCGCCTGGGAGACGAACGATGCTTGCCCGGATTGCCGCCCTCGCCCTGACCGGCCTCGCCGGCGCGCTGCTCGCCGCCGCCCCGGCCGCGGCGCGCGCGGTCGACGAGCCGCTGGCGCGGTTCGAGGACCCGATCTGCCCCGGCGTCGCCGGGCTCAAGGTCGAGCTCGCCGAGATGATCGTCTACCGCATGCGCGAGGTCGCCGCGAGCCTCGGCCGGCGGCTGGCGGCGGAGGAAGGCTGCGAGGCCAACCTGGTGCTCGCCGTGGTCGCCGACGGGCAGGCGTTCGCCCGCCGGATGGAGGAGCGCCGCGGCTGGTCGCTGGCCGACCTGACCGTACGCGAGCGGGCCGAGCTGCTCGACGACAGCGGGCCGGCG
Organism: Croceibacterium sp.; assembly: GCA_035626815.1. Classification (GTDB taxonomy): domain Bacteria; phylum Pseudomonadota; class Alphaproteobacteria; order Sphingomonadales; family Sphingomonadaceae; genus Croceibacterium_A. The sequence goes on along the minus strand of DASPMY010000008.1, from coordinate 116,040 downwards.
CGGGCGTTCCTGCGCGTCCGCCCGGTCAGCCGCGACGGCATCCTCATCGGCCGGCGCGAGAACCTCGTCGACATCCCGCAGACGACGATGTGGATGGCGCATTCGAAGATTTACACCGCCACCCGCAACGACATCGTCTCGTCGCTGGTGCTGCTCGACCGCGACGCGGTCGCCGGGCTGACGCTGACCCAGCTGGCCGACTACGCGGTGTTCCGCGGGCTGACCCGCACGCTGCCGGAAACCGAGGCGGCGCGCGGACGCTCGATCGTCAGCCTGTTCGACGGCGGCGGCGAGCGCCCGGCCGGGCTGACCGAGTTCGACCTCGCGTTCCTCGGCGAGCTCTACGAAGGGCAGCCCAACATCCCCGGCCCGCTGCGCCAGCTGGCGCTCGAGCAGGCCACCGGGGTGGACGTGTTCGAGCAATAGCCTGCGGTCGCCGGTCCCACCCATCGACGGAGTTTCGAGCTGCATGAGCAGAACAGGCGCATTCGTGCTGGCCGGCCTCGCCGGCGCGCTGGCCGCGGCCGCGCCCGCCTTCGCCCAGGAGCGGGCCGGCGAGCCGGCGGCCGACGGCAACATCGTCGTCACCGGCCGCCCGGAGGCGCCGCCGACGGCGCGCGAGATCACCCGCCAGGCGCGCTCGATCACCGCCCAGAGCGGCCTGCGCGAATCGCCGCTGCCGCGGTTCGAGGACCGGCTGTGCCCGGGGATCATCGGCATGAAGGCCGACTACGCCTCGCTGATGATCGACCGCATCCGCGCCAACGCCGAGCGGCTCGACATGTGGCTGACCGAGGACGACGGCCGCTGCACCCCCAACTTCATCGTCGCCTTCGTCCGCGACGGGCAGGCCGAGCTGGCCGCGCTCGAGGACGAGAAGGGCTACCTGTTCCGCAGCCTGCCGCTGCACGAGCGGCGCGAGCTGCTGGCCGAGGACGGCCCGGTGCGGGTGTGGACCACGACCCAGACCAAGACCCGCGACGGCATCCCGGTCCAGCGCGGCCAGGGCGGCAACCCGCCGACCGCGAGCATGTGGATGGCGCATTCGAAGATCTACGTCGGCACGCGCGAGGACATCGTCTCGGTCGTGGTGCTGTTCGACATGGCCGACGCGCAGGGCAAGACCCTGCTCCAGCTGGCCGACTACGCGACGATGCGCGGCCTCGCCCGCACCCGCCCGACCGAGGACGGGCAGGCGCTCGATTCGATCCTCGCGCTGTTCGACGCCGACGGCAGCCCGCCGCTGCAGATGACCGATTTCGACCGCGCCTACCTTGCCGCGGTCTACGACGACATCCCCAACATCCCCGGGATCACCAAGGTCCAGGGCGTCAACCGCCAGCTGCGGCTGCAGGCCCAGGCCGAGGCGGGCGCGCCCGCGACCCGCGAATAGCTCAGCTGCCGGGGGTGATTCGCAGCAACGCGCCGGCGGTCTCGTCGGTCAGCAGGTAGACCGCCCCGTCGGGCCCGACGCGCACGTCGCGGAAGCGCTGGCCGAGGTTCGCCAGCATCGCTTCCTGGGCGACGACGTGGCCGTCGGGCGCCAGCTCCATGCGCACGAACGTGCGGTTCATCATCGCGATCAGCAGGTTGCCTTGCCAGGCCGGGAACGCTGCGCCGCGATAGACCGCCAGGTTGCCCGGGTTGTGCGACGGCGGGCCGAACGCCCACACCGGGTCGGTCATGCCCGCGACGTTGCGCACGCCCTTGGCCGGCGCCTCGCCGTTGTAGTGATAACCCTGGGTGACATCGGGCCAGCCGTAGTTGGCGCCGCGCTCGATGCGGTTGACCTCGTCGCCGCCGCGCGGTCCGAACTCGGTCTCCCACAGCGCGCCGGTGGCCGGGTCGATCGTCAGCCCGGTGGGGTTGCGGTGCCCGGTCGACCAGATCTCGGGCGCATATCCGGCGCGCCCGACGAACGGGTTGTCGCGCGGCACGCTGCCGTCGCGGTTGAGGCGCAGGACCTTGCCGATGTGGTTGCCGGTGTCGCGCGCCAGCTCGCCGTAGTTGCGGTCGCCGCTGGTGACGAACAGGTAGCCGTCCTTGTCGATCGCCATGCGCCCGCCGTAGCTGCCGAACGCCGGGCCCTGGCCGCAGCAGCGGGTGGGGATCGGCGGCGCGCCGTACCACGGGCTGGCGACGAAGATGTCCTCGACCTCGCTCAGCCGGCTGCCGCCGTCCCACTTCGCGCGCAAGACCGCGTTGGCCGAGTTGGCCTGCGGCGTGGGCGTGGCGCCGGCGTCGGGGTGCGACTTGCTGTAGCTCAGGTAGATGATCCGGTTCTCGGCGAAATCGGGATCGAGCACGATGTCGGTCAGCCCGGCGATGCCGGCGGTGATCATCGTCGGCAAGCCCTCGATCGGCGCCGGATCGAGCACCCCGTCGCGGATGACCCGCAGCCGGCCCGGCCGCTCGGTCACCAGCATCGCGCCGTCGGGCAGGAAGGCCAGGCCCCACGGATGGTCGAGGCCGCGCGCCACCACCTCGACGTGCAGCTTGGCATCGGCGCTCTGCACGTCCCACGGCCCGTCGCCGAGCGGCGCGGTGGGCGGCGGGCCCTGGCGCTGCGGCGGCGGCGCCGGTGCCGGCGTCTGCGCGGCCGGTGTCGCCGGAGCATCCTGCGCTGCCAGCGCGCCGCCGAGGCTGGCGAGCGCGACGCCCGCGGCCACAATCATGCCCAATCTCATGCCGATTCCACTCCCGCCGCTATTCGCAGTTATCGTTGATTTTGTCCGCCTTAGTGCGCTCTTGCGGGCAATACAATGTACGCCCGCCCCGCGCTCAATCCGGCGTGTCGCCGGCGCGCAGCGCCTTCTCCCAGCCGGCGAGGTTGGTCCGCCCTTCCTGGACGAACGGCGAGCGGCGGATGCCCGACAGGAACAGCTGCGCGGCCACCTTGCCGAGGCCGCGCAGCGGCCGGCGGACCTGCACCAGCAGCACGATCCGCGGCTCGTCGGCGTCGTTCCACACTTCGTGGCGGTAGGTGTCGTCGAACACCAGCCACTCGCCTTCGCGCCAGGTCACGTCGCGGCCGTCGAGCCGCATCAAGCAGCGGCCGGACTGCGGCACCTTGAGGCCGAGATGGCCGGTCACCAGCCCTTTGGTCGGGCCGCGGTGGGGGACGATGTGCGTCCCCGGCAGCAGGATCGAGAAGAACGCGCTGTTGAGGTCGGGGATCGTCTCGACCAGGCGGGTGGTCTCCGGGCAGCGGGCGCAGTTCGCCTCGACCTTGTAGCCGTAGCCGTACAGGAAGAACGAGCGCCACTGGTCGTCAGGGGAAATCCGCCCGTGATCGGGCGAGACCAGCCGCAGCGGCGGGATCTCGTCGACGGTCGGCAGCAGCGCCCGGGCTTCGGCGGCGATGGCGCGCCAGCGCCGCGACAGCTCGCCCATCCACGGGAATTCCGCGAGCAGCGGGCCGGTGTCGATCAGCGACGAGCGCGCGATCAGCCGGTCGATCGTGCGGCGGGCCTTCTTGCCGAGGCGATAGTACCAGGCGCGGTGCGGCAGCCGCGGGGCCGCGGTGCGCACGGACGAATCCTGCACAGAGTGCACTCAATCCCCCGAATCACGTTCCGTCCCGCGCCGAATCTAGCGGCTCGGCCGGCCCGAGAAAAAGCGGAAAAAAGCGGCCCCTGGCTCGCGCGGGCCGGCTCCGGTCCGCTTTCGCTTTGCTCGCCCACCGCCGCGGGATAGGATGCCGCCGAGGAACTACGGGGGAGACGTTCGGATGGGTCCATTCCTGATCGCGCTGCTGGCGCTGGTGGTCATATTCCTGCTGATGGCGGTGCGCGTGGTGCGCCAGGGCTACGTGTACACGGTCGAGCGGCTCGGCAAGTTCACCCTCGCGGCCGAGCCCGGGCTGCACCTGATCATCCCGTTCATCGATCGCGTCGGCCAGAAGGTCAACGTGATGGAGCAGGTGCTCGACATTCCCGGGCAGGAGATCATCACCCGCGACAACGCGATGGTCGGGGTCGACGCGGTGGTGTTCTTCCAGGTGCTCGACGCCGGCAAGGCGGCTTACGAGGTGTCGAACCTCTACGGCGCGATCATGGCGATCACCACCACCAACCTGCGCACGGTGATGGGCTCGATGGACCTCGACGAGACGCTGTCGAAGCGCGACGAGATCAATGCCCGGCTGCTCGGCGTGGTCGATCACGCGACGAGCCCGTGGGGGGTCAAGATCACCCGCGTCGAGATCAAGGACATCCGCCCGCCGATCGACATTTCCGAGGCGATGGCGCGGCAGATGAAGGCCGAGCGATTGAAGCGCGCCGAGATCCTCGAGGCCGAGGGCGAACGCGCCAGCCGCATCCTGCGCGCCGAGGGCGAGAAGCAGTCGGCGATCCTCTCGGCCGAAGGCAAGAAGGAAGCCGCCTTCCGCGACGCCGAGGCACGCGAGCGCGCGGCGCAGGCGGAAGCCGAGGCGACCCGCGCGGTCAGCGACGCGATCGCGCAGTCGGGCAACCAGGCGATCAACTACTTCATCGCCCAGGAATACACCAAGGCGGTCGCCAAGTTCGCCGATTCGCCCAACGCCAAGACGATCCTGTTCCCGGTCGAGGCGACCCAGCTGATCGGCACGCTCGGCGGCATCGGCGAGCTGGTGCGCGAGGCCATTGCCCCGGTCGAGGGCGCGGTGACGACCCCGGCTGCCGGCACGCCGTTGCCGCCCCCGCGCTCGCGGGCCGCCGTGCCGCACACCGGCCGCGGCTGATGGACTGGCTCGACGGCTTCGCCGCGCACTGGGTGTGGCTGACGCTCGGGCTGGTCCTCGCCGGGCTCGAGATGCTCGTTCCCGGCGTCTACCTGATCTGGCTGGCGCTGGCGGCGATCGTCACCGGCGTGCTCACCCTGGCGCTCGACATGTCGCTGCCGATGCAAGTGATCGACTTCGTGTTCCTGTCGCTGATCCTGGCGTTCTCGGCCCGGCGGTTCCTGCGCGACCGGCCGATCGAGAGCGCCGATCCGCTGATGAACCGCCGCGGCGCGCGGCTGGTCGGCGAGACCGCGCTGGTGGTCCAGGCGATCGAGCACGGCAGCGGCCGCGTCCGGCTCGGCGACAGCGAATGGATCGCCCGCGGGCCGAACGTCGCCTCCGGCGAGCGCGTGCGGGTGAGCGGCAGCGAAGGGGCGATCCTGCTGGTCGAGCCGCTCACCCTGCTGCCCGGCGGAGCGGCGCCGGCGGAGGGCTGAGAGCGGCTACGCCGGCTCGCGCTTGTCGCCGAACCGGCCGTGCTTGCGGTAGCGGGTCATCCAGCGGTCGAGGAACAGCCCGAGCGGGCGCGGCTGGACGCCGAGCTCGGCGCAGCCCGGCAGCTCGCCCGAGGCGACGCTGCCGCGCTTGAGCAGCTTCCACTGGTCCGAGCTCATCGGCGTTCCGGGCAGCGCGGCGAACAGCGCGCACAGCGGGTCGGGCACCGCCAGGAACGCGCGCTCGCGCCCTTGCGCCCGGGAGATGCGCCGGTGCAGCTCGGCCATCGTCAGCACTTCGGGGCCGGCCAGCTCGTACGTCCGGCCGCCGTGCCGCGCCGGGTCGGCGAGCGCGTTGGCCACCGCCAGCGCGGCATCGTCGACGAACAGCGGCTGGAGCCGGGCGTCGCTGCCGAATACCGGCAGCACCGGGGCGTAGGCGATCAGGTTGGCGAACAGGTTGACGAACTGGTCGTCCTCGCCGAACAGCACCGACGGGCGCACGATCGTTGCCGCGGGGAAGGCGGCGCAGACCTGCGCCTCGCCCTGCCCCTTGGTCGCCGCGTAGCCGCTGTCCGATGCCGCGTCGGCGCCGATCGCCGAGACGTAGACGAACGCCCCCGCTCCTTGCGCCGCCGCCGCGCGCGCGGCGGTGCCCGCGCCATCGGCCTGCAGCGCCTGCTGGTCGGCGCCGAACGTGCCGACGAGGTAAACCGCCGCGTCGGCGCCCTGCATCGCCGTGCCGATGCTGCCGGGGCGGCTGACGTCGCAACGGGCGAACTGGATCTGGCCGAGGTTGGCGAGCGGCTTGAGGCGGAACGCCTTCTCCGGGTGGCGGTCGACGATGCGCAGCCGCGCGCCGCGGCGGAGCAGCTCTTGCGCGACGTGGGTGCCGAGGAACCCGCTGCCGCCGATCAGCACGACGAGCTTGTCTTCGAGCGGTGCGATGTGCGCCATGGCCTGTTCCCGATCCGGCGGCCGCGCGGTCGCTTCCGCGCCGGCTCGGCCCGCCCATGCCGCATGCCGCGAGGCGCCGCAAGCGGCTCGCGGGCGTTGACAACCCACCCGCCCCTTCGCTAGTGGCGCGCCCCTACCGGCAGCCGGCCTACGACGACCGCGCGGCCCCGTGCCCAGATGGCGGAATTGGTAGACGCACCGTCTTCAGGTGGCGGCGCTCGAAAGGGCGTGGAGGTTCGAGTCCTCTTCTGGGCACCATTTCCCCCAATCGCCGAGTTTCCCAAAGCCCGTGCGATCCGGCTTGCGCGGGGCGCGAAGTTTTGAAATGGTAGCGCTAACAACAACGCCGGCCGGGAGAACGATGGGCATGAGGATGACGCGATTCCTCGTCGGGTGCACGCTGGCCGCCGGCGCGGCGCTGGCGGCGCCGGCCGCGCTGGCCGAGGATCTCACGCTCAACGACGCCGGCTACTTCGAGGCCCGCGGGGTCAACTACCTGGTGTTCAGCAACTGGTACGACGGCCTGTTCGCCGACGCCAAGATCAGCGGCGTGGAGATCGTCCACCAGGGCGTGCGCACCGCCACGAACGGCGACGTCCGCCTGTCGGCCACGCCGGGGCAGTGGGACCCGATCGGGCGGATGGTCGAGCGCACGGTCGATCCGGCCACCGGCGCGATCGAGGTGCGGCTCGAGTATCCCGAGCACGACTTTGGCTATCGCATCCGCGCCGAGCGCGCGGGCGAGGCCGTCCACCTGGCGGTGATCCTCGACCGGCCGCTGCCGGCGGCGCTGGCCGGGAAGGCCGGGTTCAATCTCGAGTTCATGCCCGGCGCCTACTTCCACCGCAGCTTCATGGCCGACGGCACCGCCGGCGCGTTTCCGCTCCATCCGGCGTCGGCGATGGTCGCCGGCGGCGAGCGGCTGCCGTCGAGCGGGCGCGACGTCGGGCCGGGGGCCGAGCCGGTGCCGTTCGCCGAGGGCCGCACGATCGTCCTCGCGCCCGAGGACCCGGCGCGCCGGGTGACGGTCACCTCCGCCAGCGGCCCGCTGCGGCTGTACGACGGCCGCAACCAGGCGCAGAACGGCTGGTTCGTGCTGCGCGGCGAGCTGCCGTCGGGCGCGACCGGGCGCGTGCTCGAATGGACCGTCCACGCGAACTCGGTCGGCGACTGGGTGCGGCCGCCGGTGATCGGCCACTCGCAGCTCGGCTACGCCCCCGAGCAGCGCAAGCTGGCGGTGATCGAGCTCGACCCGAACGCCCCGCCGGGCGGCGAGGCCCGCCTGCTGCGCGTCGCCGCCGACGGCGCGGTGAGCGAAGCGCTGGCCGCGGCGCCGGCGCCGTGGGGGCGCTACTTGCGCTACGATTATCGCACCTTCGATTTCAGCAGCGTGCGCGATCCCGGTCTGTACATGCTCGAATTTGCCGGCCGGCGCACCGCGACCTTCCGCATCGCGCCCGACGTCTACGCCGACGCCTGGCATCCGAGCATGGACGTCTACCTGCCGGTGCAGATGGACCACATGCTGGTCAACGAGGCCTACCGGGTGTGGCACGGCGATCCGCACCGCGACGACGCGCGCCAGGCGCCGGTCGACCACGAGCACATCGACCTCTACCGCCAGGGCCCGACCACCGACACGCGGTTCGCGCCCGGCGAGCACATCCCCGGGCTGGCGGTCGGCGGCTGGCTCGACGCGGGCGACTTCGACCAGCGAACGCAGACGCAATATGCTGTCGTGCGGACGCTGGTCGACACCTGGGAACGGCACCGCCCGACGCGGGACACGACCCTGATCGACCAGGCCCGCCGCCGGGTCGAGATGCACGTGCCCGACGGGCGCGCCGACTTCGTCCAGCAGATCGAGCACGGCGTGCTCCAGCTCGTCGCGCAGTTCGACGCGGTCGGCTTCGCGGTCCACGGCATCGTCGAGCCCGACGTCGCGCAGTACACGCACCTCGGCGACGCCGGCAGCAAGACGGACGGGCTGGTCTACGATCCGTCGCTCGCGCCGGGCGAGGAGCGCGGAGGCCGCAGCGGCACGCCCGACGACCGCTGGGTCTTCACCAGTCGCGCCTCGGCGCTGAACTACGGCTCGGCGGCGGCGCTGGCGGCGGCGAGCCGGGCGCTGCGCGGCCACAACGACGCGCTGGCGGACAAGGCGCTGGCGATCGCGCGCCGCACCTGGGACGAGGAGCACAGCCACCCGCCGCATACTTTCCGCCACGGCAACACCACCGGCGGGCCGCTCGACACCGAGGAGTTCACCGCGGCGGTCGAGCTGCTGGTGACGACGCGCGACGCCCGATACACGGAACGCATAAGCCAAATGTGGCCCGCTCTCGCGGCGCGGTTTCCCGCGCACGGCGAGCTGGCGATCAAGGCCATGCCGCACATGCCGGCGGCGTTCCGTGGCGAGGTCGAGGCGGCGGCGCGCGGCTATCTCGCCGGCCTGCCCGAGCGGACGCGGAGCAATCCCTACGGAGTGCCGATCACCGAAGGCGGCTGGGCGGGCAACGGCACGGTCATCGATGTCGGGCTGATCGACTACGAGCTGCACAAGGCCTTTCCCGAGCTGACCGACGGCAGCCTGGTGTTCAGGGCGCTCGATTACCTCCACGGCACCCATCCGGGATCGGACCTGTCGTTCGTCTCGGGCGTGGGCACGCAGTCGAAGGAAGTCGCCTACGGCAGCAACCGGGCCGATTTCTCGTTCATCGCCGGCGGCGTCGTCCCCGGGGTGCTGATCGTCAAGCCCGACCTGCCCGAGAACAGCGACATCTGGCCGTTCTTCTGGGGCGAGAACGAATACGTGGTCAACATGAGCCCGAGCTACGTCGCGCTGGTCCACGCGGCGATGGACCTGCTGCGCGAGCGGCGGGCGGGCGCCGCCGGGGCCACGGGCACGCCCGGCGCGTAGATCGGCGAGGCACAGGAGCAAAGGCGCATGAGGCGTATTCGGAGACTGGCCCTCCTGGGGCTGATGCCCTTCCTGCTCGCCGCGAGTTCGGAAGCAGGCCTCGAGCTCGACGAGAAGCGCGGGTACCTCACCGCGCCCGCGCTCGACGTGATCGTGTTCGACGACATCTACCCGGACGGGCACCAGACCGGGGTGACGATAGTCCAGCACGGCCGGCGCGTGGCGGCCAACGGCGACGTGCGGCTCGAGCCGGAGCCGGGGCAATGGTCGCCGATGCCGACCTCGGCCGGGAAGCGCACGATCGACGCGGCGACGGGGACGATCACCCAGACGCTGCGCTATCCCGACCCGTCCAAGAACGGCCACGGCTTCAATCCGATCTTCTATCCCGACCTCGAGCTCGACTACACGGTGTCAGTCACCCCGGCGGGCGGCAACGCCTTTCGCATCACGGTCGATCTGGCCGAGCCGCTGCCGCCCGAATGGGTCGGCCGCGCGGGCTTCAACATGGAGCTGTTCCCCGGCGAGCTGTTCGGCCGGGCATGGCTGATGGACGGCCGCTCGGGGCTGTTCAACCGCCAGCCCGAGGGTCCGCTGGTCACGCTCGACGGGCCGCGGGTGCCGGTGCCGCGCAATGCGCAGGCCAACGGCCCCGTGCAGGACCCCAACGGGCAAGTCGTCGCCGCCCCGCTCGCCACCGGCCAGCGGCTGACCGTGGCGCCCGAAGCCGAGATGCAGCGGATCGAGTTCCGCAACGTCGGCTCGGGCGAGCTGCAGCTGATCGACGGCCGCTCGGCGCACCCCAACGGCTGGTTCGTCGTGCGCACGCCGATCCCCGCCGGCGCCACCGAGCGCGCGGTCGAGTGGATCGTCACCCCGACGACCGTTCCGGGGTGGAGCTACGGGCCGGTCATCCAGGTGTCGCAGGTCGGCTACGCGCCGGCGCAGCCGAAGCGCGCGGTGATCGAGCTGGCGCAGGGCACCGTGCCCTCCGGCGAGGCCACGCTGTACCGCCTGACCCCCGCGGGGCGCGAGCGGGTGATGGCCGCGGTGCCGCGGGTGTGGGGCGATTTCCTGCGCTACAGCTACGCCGAGTTCGATTTCAGCGCCGTGACCGAGCCGGGCCTCTACGAGGTCGCCTATGGCGAGGCGAGCTCGCATCCGTTCCGCATCGATCCGGCGATCTATTCGCGCCACGTCTGGCAGCCGACGCTGGAGTATTTCCTGCCGGTGCAGATGTGCCACATGCGGGTCAACGAGAAGTACCGCGTGTGGCACGGGCTCGACCATCTCGACGATGCGCTGATGGCGCCGGTCTCGCTCAATCACATCGACGGCTACGTCCAGGGCGCTTCGACGCTGACCCGGTTCGCGCCGGGGGACATCGTCCCCGGCCTCGACCGCGGCGGGTGGCACGATGCCGGCGACTACGACCTGCGCGTCGAATCGCAGATCGGCACGACGTGGATGCTGGCCAAGATGGTCGAGGAGTTCGGGCTCGATTACGACGCGACGACGATCGACCAGGAGAGGCGCGTGGTCGAGATCCGCGATCCCGACGGGACCAACGACGCCGTCCAGCAGATCGAGCACGGCCTGCTGACGGTGCTCGGCGGCTACCGCGAGCTCGGCCGGCTCTACCGCGGCATCATCACCCCGAGCCTGCGCGCCTACGTGATGCTCGGCGATGCCGCCAATCACAGCGACAACCGCTTCAAGGCGCCGGTCGAGGGCCTCGGGCTCGACAGCAACGGCGATCCGATCCTGTGGGACGACCGCTGGGTGTTCACCGAGGACAATCCCGACCGCGAGCTGTACGTCGCCGGCGGGCTCGCCGCCGCCGGGCGGGTGATGCGCGCGCACGGCTCGCCGCTCGGGCAGGAGGCGATCGACGCGGCCGAGGCGATCACGGAAGCTTCGTTCGACCGCGCCAGGGACGTCTCGAACCGGACTTTCGCGCTCGCCGAGCTCGCCCAGTCGACCGGAGAGCAGCGCTACATCGACCGGCTGGCGGCGATGGAGCCGGCGATCCTCGGCGACGTCGCCGGCAGCGCCTGGCACCTGGCCTCGATCGAGGACCGGCTGCCGGCGGGCTTCCGCCAGCGCCTCGCCGCGGCGGTGGCGGCGCATCAGCGCACGGTCGAGGCCAGGGCGCGGACCGACAGCCCCTACGGCGTGCCCTACGAGCCGGAGATCTGGGGCGCGGGGTGGACCATCCAGGCGCTCGGCGTGCGGCAGTGGTTCTTCCACAAGGGCTGGCCGCAGGCGACCTCGCAAGAGAGCTTCCTCAATGCGCTCAACTTTGTGCTCGGCGTGCATCCCGGCGAGAACACCGAGAGCTTCGTGTCCGGGGTCGGCGCGGATTCGCCGCTCGTCGCCTACGGGGTCAACCGGGCCGACTGGTCGTACATTCCGGGAGGGGTGATCTCGGGCACCAACCTCGTCCGGCCCGACTTGCCCGAGCTGAAGGAATGGCCGTTCTTCTGGCAGCAGGGCGAATACGTGATGGGCGGCGGGACCACCGACTACATGTTCCTCGCGCTCGCCGCCGACGCGCTTTACGGGCGAGACGAGTGAAGCAGCTCGTCGCGCTGGCTGTCGGCCTGGCGGCCTCGTGCGCGCCGGCCGCGATCGACCGGGCCGGGGCGCTGGCCGCCGAGGTCGGTGAGGCCGGGCTCGACGGCATCGCCGACGACGACGCCGAGATCCGCGAATACGTGCTGCGCAACGGCGCCGGCACGGTGGTCCGCTTCCTCAACTACGGCGCCGTGATCACGGCGATCGAGACGGCCGGACGCGACGGGGGGCGGGCCAACGTGGTGCTCGGCTACGGGTCCGAATCGGAGTACCGCCGGCTCAACGGCAAGAACTACTTCGGCGCGGTCGTCGGGCGCTACGCCGGGCGCATCCGCGACGCCCGCTTCACGCTCGACGGGCGCGAGGTCCGGCTCGAGCCCAACCTCGCCGGCAACGCGCTGCACGGCGGCGCCGAGCCGGGGATCGCCTTCAAGCTCTGGCAGGTGCGGCCGTTCCAGCGCGGCGACGTCGTCGGCGCGGTGCTGACGTTGGTCGATCCCGCGGGGGCGCAGCGGTTTCCCGGCGAGCTGAGCCTGCAGGTGACCTACTCGCTGCTGCCCGACGATGCCTTGCGCATCGACTACGCGGCGACCACGAGCGCGGCGACCGTGCTCAACCTGACCAACCACACCTACTTCAACCTGGCGGGCGGCGGCTCGGTCGCGGATCACCGGCTGCGCCTCGTCGCCGGGCGCTACGCCGCCACCGACGCGGAGGACATCCCCACGGGCGCGTTCCCGCCGGTCGCCGGCACCGTGCTCGACTTCCGCCAGCCGCGCCGCGTGGGCGATCGGTTCGACGACCCCTCGCCGCTGCTCGCCGGCAACCGCGGCGGCTACAACCACAGCTGGGTGCTCGACAAGCCGGCCGGAAGCCTCGCCCTGGCGGCGACGCTGGCCGATCCGGCATCGGGCCGCACGCTGGCGGTCGAGACCACCGAGCCCTCGCTCCACGCCTATACCGCCGAGTATTTCGACGGCGAGGACGTCAGCGCGACGGGCGCGAAGATTCCCCGGCGCGGCGGGATCGCGCTCGAGACGCAGCACTTCTCCGACAGCCCCAACCGGCCGGAGTTCCCGTCGACCGTCCTGCGCCCGGGCGAGACTTATCGCTCCACCACCATCTGGCGCTTCGCGACCGCGCGCTAACGAAGGTCATGACCATGACGACGCCCTACGCTCCCGATTCCGCCCGCTACGACGGGAGTATGCCCTATCGCCGCAGCGGCCGCAGCGGGCTCGACCTGCCGGCGATCTCGCTCGGCCTGTGGCAGAACTTCGGCGGTGCGGACGTGTTCGAGACCGGCCGGGCGATCCTCCGCCGCGCGTTCGACCGCGGGGTCACGCACTTCGACCTGGCGAACAATTACGGCCCGCCGTACGGCTCCGCCGAGGAGAACTTCGGCCGCGTCCTGGCGAGCGACTTCGCCCGCCATCGCGACGAGCTGGTCGTCTCGACCAAGGCCGGGTGGGACATGTGGCCCGGGCCTTACGGGGACGTCGGCGGCAGCCGCAAGTACCTGATCGCCAGCTGCGACCAGAGCCTCAGGCGGATGGGGCTGGACTACGTCGACATCTTCTATTCGCACCGCGTCGACCCGAAGACCCCGCTTGAGGAGACGATGGGGGCGCTGGCCCACCTCCACCGCCAGGGCAAGGCGCTCTATGTCGGCATCTCGTCGTATTCCCCGGAGCTGACCCGGCAGGCCGCGGCGATCCTGCGCTCCGAAGGCGTGCCGCTGCTGATCCACCAGCCGAGCTATTCCATGCTCAACCGGTGGATCGAGCACGAGCTGCTCGACACGCTCGACGCGCTCGGCGTCGGCTGCATCGCCTTCTCGCCGCTGGCGCAAGGCCTGCTGACCAACAAGTATCTCGGCGGCGTGGCCGAGGGGACGCGCGCCGCGCAAGCCGGCTCGCTGTCGCCATCGCTGATCTCGGCGGAGAACCTCGAGCGGGTCCGCGGGCTCGACGCGATCGCCCGGCGGCGCGGGCAGAGCCTCGCGCAAATGGCCATCGCCTGGATCCTGCGCGACCCGCGCGTCACCTCGGCGCTGATCGGCGCGCGCAACGTTGCCCAGCTCGACGATTCGCTCGACGCGCTGAACGCGGCGGCGTTCACCGAGGAGGAGCTGCGCGAGATCGACCGCTTCGCGCAGGAGGGCGAGATCGACCTGTGGAAGGTCTCGTCGAACCTCGAGCCGGGCGACTTGCCCCGGGCCGGCTAGCGCGCCGATCCGCTAGATCCGCCCTTCCTTGAGGAACTCGGCGGCGTAGTGCGCGCCGCGGGCCGACATCGCCATGTAGCTCAGCGACGGGTTCTGGCACCCGCTCGAGGCCATGCACGCGCCGTCGGTGACGAACAGGTTCGGCACGTCGTGCGCCTGGTTGTACTGGTTGAGCACCGAGCGGGCGGGGTCCTTGCCCATGTGGGCGGTACCCATCTCGTGGATGCCGAGGCCGGCGCCGCCGTAGTGCTGGCGCACCGAGATGTCGGTGCAGCCCGCCAGCTCGAGCATTTCCCGGGCGTCGACCCCGACCTGCTCGACCATGCGGCGATCGCTGTCGCCCAGGCCGCAGTCGATATGCACCAGCGGGATGCCCCACTTGTCGACCCGCGTCGGATGGAGCGTCACGCGGTTTTCCGGCCGCGGCAGCATCTCGCCGAAGCCGCTGAGGCTGATGCGCCACGGGCCCGGCGCGCGCAGCCCGGCCTTGAACTCGGCGCCGACGCCGGTCTGCCAGCTGCCGCGGCGCCAGTTGTCGCGGGTCACCCCGCCCTGGAAGCCGTAGCCCCGGGTGTAGCCTTCGCCCGGCTCGGTCACGTTGCGGTAGCGCGGGATGTAGAAGCCGTTGGGCCGCCGGCCGCGGTGATAGCGGTCCTCGAAGCCGGGGTAGGTGCCGCTGGCGCCCATGCCGCTGATGTGGTCGACCAGGTAGCGGCCGACCGCGTCGGAGCGGTTGGCGATGCCGTTGGGGAATGCCTCCGACTTCGAGTTGAGCATGATCTGCGCGGTCGGAATGGCCGAGGCGCACAGGAACACGACCTTGGCCTCGTAAGTGCGGCCCTCGTTCGTCTTCGCGTCGATCACCCGCACGCCCGACGCCTTGCCGGTCTTGGGATCGTGGACCACGCTGTGGACGATCGCATCGGTGACGACCGTCAGGTTGCCGGTCTTGCGCGCCGCCGGCAGCGTCGCGCTCAGGCTCGAGAAGTAGGCGCCGTAGGAGCAGCCGCGCTCGCACACCGAGCGGTACTGGCACGGCGCGCGGCCGAGCGCGCGGTGCTGCGGGCGGGACTCGGTCAGGTGCGCGCAACGGCCGATGATCAGCCGCCGCGTGGGGTAGGCCGCCTCGAGCTTCGTCCGGAAGTCCTTTTCCGGGTCGGTCATCGCCATCGGCGGCAGGAACTGCCCGTCGGGGAGCTGCGGCAAGCCTTCCTGGGAGCCGGAGATCCCGGCGAAGGTTTCGACGTGGTCGTACCACGGAGCCATGTCCTCGTAGCGGATCGGCCAGTCCGAGCCGTGCCCGTCCTTCGCGTTCGATTCGAAGTCGAGCGGCGAGAGCCGGTACGACTGGCGCGCCCACATGATCGAGCGGCCTCCGAGATGGTAGCCGCGGATCCACATGAACGGCTTGCCGTCGGCGACCGTATAGGGGTGCTCGCTGTCCTTGACCCAGAACTGCTTGGTGGCCGTGGTGAAGGCGTAGCACTGGCGCTGGATCGCATAGTGCTCGGCGGCCTCGTCCTCGGGCACCATGCCGAAGTTCTCGAGCTCCCACGGCGGCAGGGCGTCGAGATAGTCGGCGCCGTGCTCGACGTGGCCGCCGCGCTCGATAACCAGCGTCTTGAGGCCCTTCTCGGTGAGCTCCTTGGCAGCCCACCCGCCGCTCATTCCCGAGCCGACTACGATCGCATCGAACATGGAAGTTTCCTCAGGCCGCCCAGGCGCGGGTATCGGGGCCGACGGGGATCGACGGCTCCCACCGACCGGGAGTGAGCTCGTAGCGCAGCTCCTGGGTCGCGCCGGGCTCGGACAAATAATAGAGCGTCAGGACCAGCTCCTTGAACCGGCGATAGACGGGATCGGCCGGCATCTGGGCGGCGTCGAAGCGCCGGGCGAGGTCGACTTGCGCCGGGCCGGAGCCGATCACCCCGGCCGCCGCGATTCGCTCGACCAGCGCGCGGAACTCGGCCTGGCGCTCGGCGGAGGCCCAGTTGGCCATCAGCCCGTCGAGCGCCTCGGGCACGCCGGCATCCTTCGCGCCCGGCGTGTCGGTGCGGGGAATGACGATCTCGGCGTATTCGGCGACGATGGCCAGCTCGGCCGGAGTGAAGAACCGCTCGGTCCCGGTGGCGGCGAACGCCGGCGCGATCGCGCCGGCCGCCAGGGTGCCGCCGACGAGGAGGATGGCGCCGCGCATCAGCGCCCGGCGATCGAGCGCCGGCCCGGCTCCCGCCAAAGTCATCGATTACCCCTCCCCATAGCGTCTTGTTAGCGCTACCTTATTGCTCTTGCCCGGGCCTGTCCAGCAGGCCGCGCAAGAGGCGTGGACTGAAACGGCTCCAGGAGAGCAGGGAGGGATTATGCGGAAGTGGCTCGCGTTGCTGGCGCTGATTTTGGCAAGCCTCGGGCTGGCCTTGCCCGCGGGCGCGGCGGTGCCCGGGGAATCGCCGCGCGTGCTGCTGTTCTCGCATTCGACCGGCTATCGCCACGCGTCGATCGAGCCGGGCGTGGCGGCGATCGAGGCGCTCGGCGCGCGCGAGGGAGTGACGATCGTTCACAGCGAGGACCCGGCCGTGTTCAGCGCCGAGGGGCTGGCCGATGTCGATGCGATCATCTTCCTGAGCACCAGCACCGACCCGAAGGACCCGGCCTCCGAGTGGTTCCAGGGGGAGCGGCGCGAGGCCCTGCAGCGCTTCGTCCGCGGCGGCGGCGGCGTGGTCGGCATTCATGCCGCGTCCGACTCGCACTACAACTGGCCGTGGTACCAGCAGTTGATCGGCGGCCATTTCGCGCGCCACCCGGCGGGCACGCCCGAAGGCGAGCTGCACGTCATCGACCCGGCGCATCGCGCCAACCGCGGTGTCGAGCCGATCATGCGCCGGGTCGACGAATGGTACTACTTCGACGACTACGACCCGCGGATGAAGCTGCTGGTGACGCTCGATCCCGCCTCGATCGGCGAGCCCGACGCGAACCCCAACCCGGTCAGCTGGGCGCACGAGTTTGACGGCGGCCGGGTGTTCTACACGGCGATGGGCCACACCGCGGAAAGCTATTCCGACGCGAACTTCCTCAACCACCTCGCCGGCGGCCTCGCCTGGGTGCTGGAGCGGGAGTAACCGGCGCCGGCTGCCCGACCGGTCAGGCCGGCGCGGCCGCGGGCGGCGCGGTGCGGTCGCGGAACGCCACCAGGAAGATCAGCGCGGTGACCGCGGCGAAGCCCGCCGGCAGCAGCCAGAAGCTCTGCCAGTCGGTGCCGCCGCCGGCCGATCCGGCTTGCACCGCGTTGGCCGCGTTGCTGCCGATCAGGTAGCCGACGCCCCAGGTCATCAGCGCGAGGAACGACTGCGCGCGGCTGCTCGCGGCGGCGGCGAAATGCTTGCCGACCCAGATCGTCGCGGCGACGAACACGAAGTCGAACCCGACGCCGTGCAGCGCGAGTCCGAGATAGATCATCGGCTCGATCGGCCCCTCGGCGGTGAAGCCGTAGGCGAAGATCACGTAGCGCACCGCCCACGCGGCCATGCCGACGAACAGCACGCCCTTGATTCCGACGAAGCGGAAGAACAGCGGCAGCAGCAGCAGGAAGCCCACTTCCGACACCTGGCCGATGGTCTGGACCGCGGCCGGGTTGCGCACGCCGATGTCGTCGAGGAACGGGTTGGCGTAGACGTTGTAGAACGAGAACGGGATCATCATCAGCGTCGAGCAGACGATCAGCGTCCAGAAGCTGCGGTCGGCGTAGCGGATCGCGTCGAGCCCGAGCAGGGTGACCACCGACGGCCGCTCCTGCCCGGCCTGCGGCGGCGTGCTCGGCAGCGTGAACGAATAGAGGCCGTAGAGCACCGCCACGGCGGCCGCGAGGTGGAGCGGGGCGGCCGTGCGCTCGGCTTCGCCGGGCAGGACGGCGCCGACGATCAGGCCGGCGACGATCCACCCGACGGTGCCGAACACGCGGATCGCGGGGAACTGCTTCTCGCTGTCCGCGATGGCGTTGAGGGCAATGGCGTTGGACAGCGCGATCGTCGGCATGTAGGCCAGCAGCACGCCGAGCGTGGCGAGGAACATCACCCCCGCGTCGGCGCCGATGGTCGACAGCAGCAGCAGCAGGCCGCCGGCGAACAGGTGGAGGATGCCCATCACCTTCTCGGCCGAGAAGTAGCGGTCGGCGACGGCGCCGACGAACAGCGGCGCGGCGATCGCCGCCCAGCCCTGCGACGAGTAGATCGTGCCGACCGAGTCCTCCAGCGCGTGATGCGTGAGGTAGGTCGCGAACGGCACGAACCACGCGCCCCACACGAAATACTGCAGGAACATCATCGCCGACAGGCGCGCCCTGATGGTCAGATCCACTGCCACTCTCCCCCTAGATCAAGCTGTCAGCCGTCGAGCCCGAGCACGCGTCGGTTGCGCGCGGCGTCGGGCGCCGCCCCGGCGAAATCGTCGAACGCCTTGTCGGCCTTGCGGATCATGTGCGCAGCGATGAACGGCGCGCCCTCGGCGGCCCCCTGCTCGGGATGCTTGAGCGCGCACTCCCACTCCAGCACCGCCCAACCGGCGTAGCCGTATTGCGCGAACTTGGAGAAGATGCCCCCGAAATCGATCTGCCCGTCCCCCAGCGACCGGAACCGGCCCGGCCGCTCGGCCCAGTCCGAATAGCTGCCGTAGACGCCGGCGCGGCCGGTCGGGCGGAACTCGGCGTCCTTGACGTGGAAGCACTTGATGCGCTCGTGATAGATGTCGATGAACGCCAGGTAGTCGAGCTGCTGGAGCACGAAGTGGCTCGGATCGTAGAGGATATTGGCGCGCGGGTGATGGCCGACCGCGTCGAGGAAGCGCTCGAAGGTCACCCCGTCGTGCAAGTCCTCCCCCGGGTGCAGCTCGTAAGCGGCGTCGACCCCGTTGTCCTCGAACACGTCGAGCAGCGGCTTCCAGCGGCGGGCGAGCTCGGCGAAGCCTTCCTCGACCAGGCCCGCCGGCCGCTGCGGCCAGGGATAGACGGTCTGCCACAGCAGCGCGCCGGAGAAGGTCGCGTGCGCGGTGAGCCCGAGCCGGCGGCTGGCGCGCGCCGCCATCCGCACCTGCTCCATGGCCCATTCGGTGCGCTCGGCCGGCTTGCCGCGCACCTGGGGCGCGGCGAACGCGTCGAACAGCTCGTCGTAGGCCGGGTGCACCGCGACCAACTGGCCCTGCAGGTGGGTCGACAGCTCGGTGATCGCGACGCCCGCCTCGCGGCACACGCCCGCGACCTCGTCGCAGTAATCCTGGCTGTCGGCGGCCTTGGCGAGATCGAACAGCCGGCCGTCCCAGCTCGGGATCTGGATGCCGACGTAGCCGAGCCCGGCGGCCCACCGCGCCATGTGCTCGAGCGTGTCGAACGGCGCCTCGTCGCCGGCGAACTGGGCGAGAAAGATGGCCGGGCCCTTCATTGTCCTCCTCCGTCGATGTCGGTCCACGCGGCGCCGCGCGCGCTGCTGTCGTGCGCCGCCTGGATGAAGCGCATCCCGCGGATTCCGTCGGCCAGGCTGGCATAGCTCGGCTGCTCGGGCACATGGCCGCGCACGGCGTCGGCGAAGTCGCGATAGATGTTGGCGAACGCCTCGAGATAGCCTTCCGGGTGCCCGGACGGGGTGCGCGTCACGCCCATCGCCGGCCGTCCCAGGTACTGGCGGTCGGCGCCGGCGCTCCAGATCTCCTCCGGCTTGCCGCGCGGCGCGACGCGCAAGTGGTTCGGCTGCTCCTGGTCCCAGTGCAGCCCGGCTTCCTCGCACCACACCGAAATGGCGAGGCCGTTGGCGTCGCCGGTGCAGACCTGGCTGGCGACAAGCGTGCCGCGGCCGCCATTCTCGAGATGGAACAGCGCCATGCCGTCGTCGTCGAGCCGGCGGCCCGCGACCGCGGCGCGCAGCTCGGCGGCCAGCCGGGTCATCTTCTCGCCGGTGACGAACTCGACCAGGTTGAAGGCATGCGTGCCGATGTCGCCGAACGCGCCGGCGAGCCCGGAGCGCTCGGGGTCGACCCGCCATTCGGCCTGCTTGCCCGCGGCGTCCTCGGCCTTGGCGAGCCAGCCTTGCGTGTACTTCACCGCGACCCGGCGGACCGCCCCGAACCGGCCGCCGGCGACCAGCTCGCGCGCCTGCCGCGCCATCGGATAGCCGGTGTAGGTGTGGGTCACCGCGAGCAGCCCGCCGGTGCGCGCGGCGGCCTCGCCGATCGCTTCGGCGGCTTCCAGCGTGTCGGCGAGCGGCTTGTCGCACAGCACCGGAAAGCCGGCTTCGAGCGCGGCGATCGCGACGGGCGCGTGGACGTGGTTGGGCGTGACGATGGCGACGAACTCGGCGCCGTCGGACCGGCCACGCTCGCCGTCGAGCAGTTCGCGCCAGCTCGCGTAGCTGCGCTCGGGCGGCAGACCGATCGCCGCGCCCGAGCGCCGCGCCTTGTCCGGGTCGCTGCTCAGGGCGCCGGCGACGAGGCGGCAATTGCCGGCGATCGCGGCGGCGGTCCGGTGGACCGGGCCGATGAAGGCGCCTTCGCCGCCGCCGACCATCGCATAACGGACCGGACCGGACATTGCCGCCTCGATCACGACGCAATGCGGCGCAGGAAGGCGACGCTCTTCGCCAGCGCCTCGAGCGGGGGCTCGGTGAAGGGCGCCTCCTGCTCGACGAAGTAGCTATGAATCGGCGCCCGCTCGGCCGCGCGGAACACCGCCCGCCAGTCGATCGTCCCTTCGCCGACCGGGGTGGTCCGCTCGTCGTCGACGATCTTTCCCGGGACCCGCTCGGCGGTCGCGAGGTCCTTCACATGCAGCAGGTGAATTCGCGGCGCGTAGCGTTCGAGCATCCGCACCGGATCATGGCCCGCGCCGGCCACCCACCCGAGGTCGAGCTCGAGCACCACGTTGGCCGGCTCGGTCAGGCGCATGATCTCGTCCATCGGCATGAAGCCGTCGTAGTCGAGGAACTCGGCCGAATGGTTGTGGTAGCCGAACACCAGGCCCATCGCGCGGGCGCGCTGGCCGATGCGGTCCATCGCCTCGGCGTTGGAGCGCCAGTCGGCCAGCGTCATCGCTTCGGCGTTGGCGAGGGCCCACGACTTGTTCGGATCGAGCGGCCGGCTCGGCGCGGGCGAGGACGCGACGACATACGTCACGCCGACATCGCGGGCGAACGCCAGCCGGCTTTCCGAATCTTCAAGCAGGTCGCGCAGACTGTAGTGGGCCGAGACGCACTCGAGCCCGGCGGCCCGGACCGCGTCACGGAACTGCGCCGGCGTGCGGCCGTGCCAGCCGGCCGCCTCGACCCGGCGATAACCGAGCGTCGCCAGGGCGCGTAGCGTGCCGTCGAGATCGCGCGCCGCCTCGTCCTTCACGGTCCACAACTGCACCCCCGGCGCGAAGCCGGACGAACGGGCCAAGCCAGGCGCTCCGGCGAGCGCCGCGCCCGCTGCCGCCAGGCCGGCGCGGGCGATGAAAGTCCGGCGCGAAATCGACATCTACCCTCCCCGATTTTTTGTCCATGTTAGCGGTAACAGCGCCGGCGGCAAGGCACATCTGAGCGCAGCCGACGGAACCGCGCGGCTAGCCGACTGTTCGGTCGGCGTGGACACCTCGAAACAGGGTTGGTGGCAGCTGCCGGTCGGCGTGTTCGTCGCGCTCGGCTGCCTCGTCACCGCGGGCTATGCCGTGGTCGAGACCTTCTGGGGCTGACGCAGCGCCAGGCTGAGGAACACCAAGGCGGCGGCGAGGTGGAACAGCCCGCCCGGCACCCACATGATCACCCCCGCCAGCTGCTGGTCTTCGGCCGGCGCGAGGCCGAACGGCGTCGTCCCAAGGGCAGCGTAGCCTGCGTACCACGGGCTGGAATCGAGCGCCATCAGCGCCCCCACCCCGCCGCCGATCATCGAGGTGACGAACAGGCACATGGCCGAGACGAAATGGCCCGCCGAGCCGCGCCCGCGCGGGACCATCGCCCACCAGAACAGCAGCGCGGTGACCACGAACGAGAGGTGCTGGGCGACGTGCCAGCCTTCCGCCCGCAAGGCGCGGTCGAACAGCGCAGGCATGTGCCAGGCGACCAGCGCCAGCGCCTGCAGCGCGGTCGCGACCACCGGCGAGCCGAGCTGGCGCCACAGCGGCAGGCGTATCGCCGGTGCGAGCAGGCTGCGCCCGGCCGCCGGCAGACCCCACAGCAGCACCGGGCCGGCCCGCGCGGCGACCAGCAGCAGGGCGCCAGGCAGCATGATCAGCTCGTGCTCGATCATGTGCATCGTGAAGCTCACCTCGCCCGCCTGATGCAGCGGCGAGACGAGGGCCGCGGCGAGGACCAGCCAGCCGGCGAGAAACCGCCAGGCGCCCGCGTCGAGCCGCCGGCGCCCGCGCTCGGCGCGCCCCCGCAAGCGCATCAACCCGGAGAGATACAGCGCCAGCACCGCTACCAGAGGCAGCGTCACCTCGGGGCTCAGCGTCCACCCGATGGTGTGCTCGTGGCCTTCGTGCGCGCCCGCGGGGACGGCCCACAGCGCCGCCGCCGCGGCCGCGATCAGCCGGCGCACGGCGCCAGGATGATACCGGCGGCGATCTGCAGGACGATCGCGAAGCCGGCGATCAGGGTCAGCAGCAGCCCGATGATGCCGAGGAAGCGGCGGCCCGAATGCTCCGAACGAAATGCGTCGTAGCAGCACAGTGCGCCAAACGCGGCGATCGCCAGCCCGAGCAGCGAGGTCAGCACGACGACCACGCCGCCGGTGGAGGCGCAATCGTCGAACACGCTGTTGCTGCCCCACTGGTGCGACAGGGCCCAGCCGCCGCCCCCGAGGACCACGCCGATGAGCGGCTGCGCCTGGTAGAGGAGGCCCGACCGCGCCATCAGCCGGCCAGCCTCGGCAGCCAGTAGATCAGCGCGTATATCGGCAGCCAGGTGAGCCAGACGAACCGCCAGTAGACGGCATTCTCGGCGCAATCGACGAACTTGCGCCCGCTGACATGCTTGGTGTGCATCAGTGCGGTCAGCACCAGCGTATCGACCCAGTCGGTGGCGATGTGCGCGGTGTGCAGTACCAGCAGCAGCCACACCACCGAGCCGTAGGCGTTCTGGTACCAGAGCACGTTGAGCGAGGCGAACTCGAACGCGCGCAGGATCATCAGCGCCAGCCCGATCAGGCTGGCGGCGATGAGCATTCGCCGGACCGGCTTCAGATCCTCGTGCTCGGCAGCCTTCTTGGCGATGGTGTTGGGAACCTCGCTCAGCAGCATCAGCACGGTGAACAGCGTGCCGGCAAGCAGGTCGGGCGGCAGGAACGGCGGCGGCGGCCACGCCTGGTCCTGGTTCATCAGGTAGAAGTACGCCGCGATCGCCACCGCGAAGGCGGTGCCTTCGATCAGGAAGAACGCCACGATCCCCCACCACGTCAGCGAGCGGTGGCCGAACGCATGCGTCGGCAGCGGTTCGAGGTCGGTCGTGAATTGCGGTTCGCTGGTCATTCGATCACCGGTTCGCCCTCATGGTGCCGTTTGGGCCAGAACCACGCGACCAGCGCCGCGGCCACCGGCGGGGCGCCGATCACCAGCGCCCACGGGGTGAAGATCGACGCGACGAACAGCACGGTGGTCGCCAGCGCGGCGATGAGCGGCCAGGCGGTCGGCTCGGGCGAGGGCTCGCGCACGTCGGGCCAGGCCTCGACCGCCGTGGTGACGATCATCTCGCGGTCCTCGACGCGCAGGCCGTAAGCGACCGGGCGCTCCTCGTTCCATAGCGGAGAGTTGTCGGCGACAATCGGGATGTGCGCGAAGTTGTATGGGGCCGGCGGCGAGGCCGTCGCCCATTCGAGCCCCGGCGCGCCCCATGGGTTGTCCGCCGCGCGCTCGCCCTTGCGCAACGAGAGCAGCATGTTGACGGCGAACAGCGCCACGCTCGCCGCGAACACGACCGCGCCGATCGACGAGATCAGATTGAACGTCTCCCAGCCCATCCCGGCGGGGTAAGTGTAGACCCGCCGCGGCATACCCTGGAGGCCGACGATGTGCATCGGGAAGAACGTCGCGTGAAACGACAAGAAGCTGAGCCAGAAGCCGATCCTGCCGAGCCGCTCCGACATCAGCCGCCCGGCGAACTTGGGGAACCAGTAGGTTATCGCCCCGAGCAGCGGGAACACCGCGCCCCCGATCAGCACGTAGTGGAAGTGGGCGACGACGAAGTAGGTGTCGTGCACCTGCAGGTCGAGCGGCACGCTGGCCAGCATCACCCCGCTCAGCCCGCCGATGACGAACGTGACGATGAATCCGATCACCCATAGCAGCGGGACCATGAACCGCGGCCGGCCGGTCCAGATCGTGGCGATCCAGCAGAAGATCTGGATTCCTGCGGGGATCGCCACCGCCATGCTCGCGGCGGTGTAGAAGGCATAGCCGAGCCGCGGCAGGCCGGTGGTGAACATGTGGTGCACCCAAAGCCCGAACGCCAGCAGCCCGGTGGCGCACAGCGCCAGCACGATCGCCGTGTACCCGAACGTCCGCCGCCCGGTGTAGGCCTGCACGATTTCGCTGACGAAGCCGGCCGCGGGCAGGAAGATGATGTACACTTCGGGGTGGCCGAAGAACCAGAACAAGTGCTGCCACAGCAGCGAATCGCCGTATTCGTAGCTGTTGTAGAACTGCGTCCCGACCAGCCGGTCGGACAGCAGCATGCCGGAAGCCGTCGCCACCGAGGGCATCGAGAAGATCACCATCAGCGAGACGACCAGGATCGACCAGACGAAGATCGGCATCCGCGCCAGGGTCATGCCCGGGGCGCGCTTCTTGAGGATGGTCGCGGTGAGCGATACGGCCACGGCGAGCGCGGCGACCTCGGTGAACGTGACCATCTGCGCCCACACGTCGATCCGCTTGCCGAGCGAGTACTCAGGCCCCGACAGCGGTGTGTACGAGAACCAGCCGGCGTCGGGGCCGATGTTGAGCACGAAGGCCACCCACAGCAGCGATCCGCCGGCGAGGTACATCCAGTAGCTGAACGCGTTGAGCCGCGGGAACGCGGTGTTGCGCGTGCCGAGCATCAGCGGCACGAGGTAGATCGCCATCGCGTCCATCACCGGCACGGCGAACAGGAACATCATCGTCGTGCCGTGCATCGTGAAGATCTGGTTGTAGCGGTCGGGGCCGATGATCTCCTGCTCGGCGCCCGACAGCTGCAGCCGCATCAGCGCGGCGAGCACCCCGCCGAGCGCGAGGAACACCATCGCCGTGACGAGGTAGCGCTTGCCGATCGACTTGTGGTCGACGCTCTTGATCCAGCCGATCAGCCCCGGCCCGTCGCGCCAGGTTTCAGACAGCTTCTCGTGCAGCGGCGCGCCCGTGAAATCGGGCCCGTCGCGCAGGTATTCGCGCGGCTTTTTCTTCTTCGCCGTCACTTGAGCGTCTCCAGGTAGGCGCCGAGAGCGGCGAGCTCGGCCTCGGTCAGCGGCACCTTGGGCATGTTGTTCCCCGGCTTGACCGCCTGCGGATCGGCGACCCACGCCATCAGATTGTCGCGCGTCGTCGGGAGCGTGCCGGCGGCGATTGTCCGGCGGCTGGCGACGTGGCTCAGGTCCGGAGCGACCATGCCCGAGGCGGGAGTCCCCGCCACCGCGTGGCACGAAGCGCACTGGCGGTTCTGGAACAGGGCGAACCCGGCCAGCGCCGCGCCGCCGGTCGGTGCCGGCGGCGGAACGAGCTGCGCGTCGTACCAGCGGGCGAACTCGGCGGGCGTCTCCACGGTCACGTCGAGCGCCATTCGGGCGTGCTGCAGCCCGCAAAACTCGGCGCATTGCGCGCGGAACACGCCGGTGCGCAGCGGATGCAGCGACAGGTCGGCGATACGCCCGGGGATCAGGTCCTGCTTCCCGGCGAGGTTGGGGATCCACAAGCTGTGAATCACGTCGGTCGACTTGAGGGTGATGTGGGCGGCGCGGCCGGCCGGCAGGTGCAGCTCGTTGGCGGTGCGGACGATCCGGCTGGCGACCGGGTCCTGATAGCGCACCTCCCACCACCACTGGTGGCCGATCACCTCGATCTCCAGCGGCGCCGCATCGCCGGCCTCGGCCAAGGCACGGTCGGTCAGCCAGGTGGCGACCGTCAGGCCGGCGAGGATCAGCGCGGTCGCCCCGGCAAAGGCGATGAGCCCGATGTGCCAGATGCGCTCGGCTTGCGCCGCCGGCTCGCCCTGCGCTCCGGCCCGATCGCGACGATGCCGCCGCCCGCGAACCAGCGCCAGCGCGAGGTAGGCGAGCACGAACAGATAGACAGCTGCGGTGGTCCACAGGAACACGTCGAACAGGCCGCCGATCAGCGCGCCTTGCACGCCGTCGCGGCCGGCGACGGACTGGCTGCCGCCGCAACCGGCTCCACACAGGACGAGAAGGAGGGGAGCCGCGCGCTTCATTCCTCGGTCGCGTCGTCCTGCCCGGGCGTGACGCGTCGCACCGGCTTGCGCTCGTCGAGCACCGGCGGCTCGACGTTGGCCGGCTCGTCGGCGCGGCCGGCGAGCATGTCCTGCCGCGTGCGCGCCGACATCGAGCGGACGTACGTCGCCAGCTGCCACGCCTGGTCCTCGGTAATCTTGTCGCGGAACGCCGGCATGCCGTTCGGGCGGCCGTCGAGGATCGTCGCAACCAGTTGGTCGATGCGTCCGCCGTAGCGCCATTCGTCGTCGCGCAACGGCGGTCCCATCCCGCCGCCGCCATGCGCGTGGCAACCGGCGCAGTTCATCCACGCGTAGAGCCGCTGGCCTTGCGCGAGGTGATAGGCGTTGCCGCCGAAGGCTGCGGGCCGGTCGGTCGATTGCAGCGCCCGGCTGCGATAGTCGCGCGTCTCGCGGTCGCACGCGCCGAGCGCGACCGGCAGGAGCAGCAGCAGCAGGCTAGCCGGGGAGCGCGAAGACATAGAGCTTCCCTCCCGGTTCGGTGCGGTGGATGAGGTCGCCGAGCGCGTTGACGAAGCCGAGCGCCGAGGTCGGATCCGCCGGATCGAGCGCGCCGGCCACGATCGCTCCCGACCAGCCGCCCACGCCGGCGAAGATCGCCACGTACTGCCGCCCGTCCGGCCCGCGATAGGTCATCGGCATGCCGATGATCCCCGAGCTCAACCGGTGCCGCCAGAGGAGCTTGCCGTCACGCGCGTCGACCGCCTTGAACCAGCCGTCGAGCGTGCCGTAGAACACCACGTCGCCGGCCGTGGCGAGCGCGCCGCTCCACAGCGGCAGGTCCTCGCGGATGCGCCACACGGCGCGGTTGGCGACCGGGTCCCACGCGCTCAGCACGCCGCGGTAGCCGCCGGGCGCGGCGAACATCCGCGCGTCGGCGCCGAGGAACGGCGTCCCGGCGATGTAGTTGGTGTCGATCTCGCCTTCGTCCATGCACAAGTTGAGGTGCGGGATGTAGACCAGCCCCGTCCGCGGGCTGAACGCCGACGGGTTCCAGTCCTTGCCGCCGGGCGCCGCCGGGCAGATGTTGCGGGTCACGCGTCCCGGCCGCGGCAT
Source organism: Croceibacterium sp. (assembly GCA_035626815.1). Lineage (GTDB taxonomy): Bacteria > Pseudomonadota > Alphaproteobacteria > Sphingomonadales > Sphingomonadaceae > Croceibacterium_A. The sequence continues at coordinate 88,652 of DASPMY010000008.1, read as the reverse complement.
CTTCTCGGGATTGACCACTGGGCGCCCGGTCTCGAGGTCGATCTTCAGCGCGCTGTTGACGTGGGCATAGGGCGCGGCCGACAGCACCTGGCCGGTCAGCCGGTCGAGGATCATGAAGAACCCGGTTCGCGAGGGCCGGGCGATCACCGGGCGCAGCTTGCCTTGCCACGGGATGTCCAGCAGGATGGATTCGTTGACGTCGTCGTAGTCGAACAGGTCGTGCGGGCTCGACTGGTAGAACCAGCGCGCCTGGCCGGTGCGCACGTCGCGGGCGAACACGCCGGCGGTCCACTTGTTGTCCCCCGGCCGCTGGGTCGCGTTCCACGGCCCGGGATTGCCGGTGCCATAGAAGATCATGTGCAGCTCCGGATCGTAGCTGATCCAGCCCCACGGGTTGCCGCCGCCGATCCGCCACCCGTCCGGATTCCAGGTGTGGATGCCGAGGTCTTCGCCCTGCTCGGCCGGATAGAAGGGCCTGAACTCCGGCCCGATTAGCACGTCGCTGTCGGGCCCGGTGCTCCACGCCTTCCACACCACCGCGCCGCTCCCGGCGTCGAGCGCGGTCAGCGACCCGCGCACGCCGAACTCGCCGCCCGAGGTGCCGACGAGAACGCGGCCTTCGGCCACCAGCGGGGCCATCGTGATCGTCTCGCCCTTGTTGATCTCGGCCAGCTTGGTGCGCCACAGCTCGGCGCCGCTGTCGGCATCGAGCGCGATTGCCTGCCCGTCGAGCGTGTTGAAGAACAGCCGCCCGCCGTCGTACGCGGCGCCGCGGTTGACCACGTCGCAACAAGCGACTCCCTGCGAGGCCGGCAGGGGCCTAGGCTGGTAGTGCCATTTGACCGTCGGCCGGGGCCGGGTGAGGTCGAGCGCGTAGACGTCGTTGGGATAGGGCGTCGTCACGTACATCGTGTCGCCGACGACCAGCGGGGCGGCCTCGTGGCCGCGCGCGTTGCGCGTGTCGAAGGTGAACGCCACCTCGAGCGAGCCGACGTTGGCGGCGGTGACATCCGCCAGCGGGCTGAACCGCGTGCCGGACGGATCGCCGAGCTGCATCGTCCATTGATCGGCGTCCGGCGGATCGTACCAGCTGGCCGGCCGGGCGCGCATGGCGGGCTGGGGGAGGTCCGCCAGACGATCGGCGTTGTCGCCGAGCGCCGGCTCCGGCTTGCGATCGGGCGCGCCGAGCAGGATCGCCCCGGCGATGACGATCAGGATGAGCGCCGCGAGCACGACAAGCAGCCAGCGATTGGCGCCGCTTCTCACCCCGCTCGGTCCCCCTTTGTGGCCCTTGCTGCCAGTCTCAGCCGGGCGCAAGCGGCACGTAGAATGCCTCGACAATGCCCTCGACGGCGGAACGGTTCCGCGTCAAACTTTCATCAAGTTCGCGGCGAAGCTGCTGATTGTCCTTGGCCACGCCGATCGAGATATCGAACACCATCGGCCAGCGGCCCTGGTCCATCCACGGGGTGACCGGCTCGAGGCGCAGCGGGACCGCGGAGCGAGCAGCATGCCAACCGGCCAGCGGCCCCCAGGCCAGCGCCACGTCGATCTCGCCGTTCTCGACCGCCCTGACCACCTCGGCCGCCGGATCGGCCTCGCGGTTGTCGCCGTAGAGCGTGAAGCCGCGGATTCGCTGGGTCAGGCCGCGCCGCGCGAGCGCGTCGGCCGGCGGCGGATTGGCCCCGTCGTCGCCGGCCAGCTGCACGCCGATGCGTAGCTCGCGCAACCGCGGATCGTCGAGCGTCAGGCCGTCGAGCGGCGCGTCCGCCCGCGAGACGAACATGTAGCCCGAGCGATAGTAGGGCCGCGTGGTGGCCAATGCCTCGAGCCCGCTCGGCACGCCCATCCACGCATCGCACTTGGCGGCGCCGAGCGTCTCGCGCATCCACCCGCGGCGCTGCGACCACCACACAACCCGCAGCTCGGCGTCGAGGTCCTCGGCGATGAGTTCGGCGAGCTTGTTCTCCAGGCCCTCCCCGGCCCGGTTCGAGAACGGCATGTTGTTGGGATCGGCGCAGACCGTCAGCGTGCGCTCGCCGCAGCCGGCGAGCAGCATGGCGAGGGCGAGAATTGCCGGCCGCTTCATCGCGCGAGCGCCTCCGCGGTCCACGGCTTGCCTCCGAGATCGACGGTCTCCGCGACCGCGTTGTCGACCAGATCGACGATCGTCAGCTCTCCCGACAGGCCGCTTGCCGCGTAAAGCCGGCTTTCGTCGGGAGCGAGGTCGAGGCCCCATGTGCGGAACCCGGTCGGGAAGCTGCGCACCACGCGGCGCGTGCGCGGGTCGATCTCGGCGACCTGGTTGCTGCGCCCCATGGCGACGAACGCCCGCATGCCGTCGCGGGTCGCTTCCATCTCGACCGCCTGGACGTTGTCGATGTCGGGGAACGCGGGCACGAGGTCGATGGTCGCCTTGGGCTCGAGGGTTGTCGCGTCGAAGACGGCGATCGTGCCGCGCAGTTCCGAACTGACCCAGATTTCCCTCAGCGTGGGCAGGAACAGCACGTCGCGCGGGCGGCTGCCGACGATCGCGGTGGCGCGCGCCCGGCCCGTGGCGGCATCGAGGAAATGCACCGTGCTCGAGGTCTCGGCGGTGCCGACGACGAGGCGCCCGTCGGGCGACACGGCGATGCCCTCCGGCTCGGGCCCGACCTCGGCCTGCCACGTGATCGCGCCGCTGGCGAGGTCGAGCCTGGAGAACAGCGCCACGTCCTCGTTGGCGACGTAAAGGCTGCGGCCGTCCGGCGCGAGGGCGAAGCGCTCCGGGTCGGAACCTGCCGCATAAGCCCGCACCAGGCGTCGCGCGCGCGGGTCCCACGCCTCGATGCGATTGGAATCGCTGGCGGCGACGTAGAGCGTCCGCCCGTCGGGCGAGAGCGCCATCCCGCGAGGCCGCTCGCCGGTCCGGAGCTGTCCTTCGCGGCCGCCCGAGCGTCCGTCGACGATATGCACCACGTCCGCTTCCTCGTCGCTGACGAACACCAGGTCGGGCCCCGGCGTAGGGTCGTCGCAGGCGCTCAAGCCCACCAGCCCGAGACACAGCGCGGCGGCGCTCCGGACTGATTTCGCGGTCACGAGACGCCGAGTGTCGCTGCAGCGGCTTCGAGGCGGGGTTTCTGCCGCGGGTTCGCGGCCGACGCCGAGCGCAAGGCGGCGCGGGCCTCCACCGCTCGGCCAAGCGTCTGGTAGCTGCGCATCAGCATGATCCAGCCGTCGACGTCGCCGGGCTCGCGCTCCAGCCGGGCGGCGAGGCGGGCGACCATGCCTTCGGCCATCTCCTGCTGCTCGGCGGGGCGAATCGACGCTGCGGCGGCGAGCTGCTCCGCCGTCGGGCCGGGGATGCCCGGCATTGCCGCGGCCGGCGCGTTCGGGCGGCGAGCGAGAGCTGCGGCGACGCGCTGGTCGACCTCGATCGCATTGATCCGGCCGACCTGCTCGATCGTTCGCCGCAGGTCGGCTTCCCACGGGGCGCCCGGCGGGGTCTCGCCGAGCAGCGCGAGCCAGGCGTCGAGCGCGCCCTGGTGGTCGCCGGCCAGGTCTTTCTCGACCGCGAGAAAGTATCGCGCGCGGGGGTCCTTCGGATCGAGCGCCGCGGCCTTGTGGAACGCCTCGCGGGCACGGGGCGGCATCGGGTCGCGCTCGCTGGCCATGACCAGCGCCTCGCCGTGCGACGACCACAGCACGGCGCTGTCGGGGTCGGCTGCGGCCGCGCGGGCATAGGCATCGGCCGCGTCGGCGAAGCGGCCCAGCTCGAAATAGGCGAACCCCAGCTGCTGCCAGGCGCCGCCATCGCCGGGCTCGGCACGCGCGCGGCGCTCGAGCGCGGCAAGCGGGTCGGTGGCCGCGGTTTCGGCCTCGGCCAAGCGGTCGTGTTCGAGCAGACGGTAGGCGATCGCCCCCGCCGCCAGCGCCACGGCCGCTATCGCCGCCAGGCCGCCGCCGCCGATCCGGCCCAGCCAGCTTGTTTTCCGCGACGGCCTGTCCATCCATTCCGGCGATAGCAGGCGCGCGAGCGCGCTTCAAACGGCTGGCGGTTCCCCCGCGCTGGCTTATGATGCGCGCTCGTACCCGGGGGATCGGACGTGGCGGCGCAGACGGAGCGGGTGAAAGTGGCGATCGTCGGCTCGGGGCCGGCAGGGCTGTCCGCGGCCGCCCGCGCCGCCACGCTCGGCCTCAGCCACGTGCTGATCGAGAAAGCCGGACACCTCTCCGACACGATCTACAAGTACCAGAAGGGCAAGCACGTGATGGCGACGCCCGCCAACCTGGTGCTGCGCGCCGACCTCGATTTCGCGGCGGGCAAGCGCGAGGCGGTGCTCGGCATATGGGACGAGCAGACCGGCGGTCATCGGGTCAACGTTCGCTACGACACCGAGATTGGCTCGATCACCGGCGCGAAGGGCGATTTCGTCCTCAGGACGCGGTCGGGCGAGGAAATTGCCGCGGAGACGGTGATCCTGGCGATCGGCACGCAGGGCAATCCCAACCTCGTACGCTGCCCGGTGGGCGAGGGCGCCGTGGTGCAATACCAGCTCGACGATCCCGCCGAGTACGTCGACGAACACATCGTGGTGATCGGGGCCGGCGACGCCGGGATCGAGAACGCGATGGGCCTGGCCGCCGATCCGCAGCAGCGCAACACCGTCACCATCGTCAATCGCTCGGCCGAGTTCGCCACCGCCAAGGCGGCCAACGTCGCCGCGCTGCGAGCGATGGAGGCCGAAGGGCGCCTGACCGTGCTGACCGAGACGACCGCCTCGGCGATCGACCCGGGCACGATCACGTTCGACACCCGCGACGGTGAGCGCAAGGTTCGCTGCGATCGGGTGATCGCGCGCATGGGCTCGGCGCCGCCGCGCGCGTTCGTCGAGGGTGCCTGCGCCGAGTTCGAGGACAACGACGGCAAGAAGCTCATCAAACCGGGCACCGGCGTCCAGTTCACCAGCGCCGACCGGGTCGCCTATCCCAGGCTCTCGCCGACGTTCGAGTCGACCGTCCCGGGCATCTACGTGATCGGCGCGCTCGCCGGGTACCCGCTGATCAAGCACTGCCTGAACCAGGGCTACGACGTGGTCGAGTTCATCAACGGGAATACAAGCCTGAAGCCCGCCGACGAGCCGATTCTGCAAGCGAAGTTCAAGGACCTGCCGGGCCAGCGCTCGGTCGACGAGTGGCTGGCCGCGTTCGGCGCCGACATCGCGATCTTCAGGGACGTCTCGCCGCTGCAGCTGCGCGAGCTGATGCTCGACAGCGAGGTGCGCAGCTACCGCCGCGACGAGCCGATCTTCGTGCGCAACGATACTGGCAACTCGCTTTTCGCGATCGCCGAGGGATCTGTGCTGGTCGAGGTGGACAAGGACGATCCGGGCAAGGTGGTGCCGATCGGCAAAGGCTCGATCTTCGGCGAGGTCGGGCTGATCTCGGGCCGCCGCCGCGGGGCGACGATCCGCGCGGCCGAGCCGACGGTGTGCGTCGAGCTGTCGCGCCCCGCCGCGCTCAAGCTGCTGGCGACGGCGCCGGGCGCGGCGCGCGCGGTCGAGCGCATCTCGATCGAGCGCCAGCTGCTGCAGATGTTCGGCTCCGGCCTGGCGCCGCAGGACGTCGCCGAGCTGGTCGACGCCGCGGTGGTGGAGGAAGTGCGCGCCGGCAAAACGGTCATCGAGGAAGGCGTCGACGACAAGGACATCTACGTCATCCGCCGCGGGTCGATGGTCGTCGAGAAGGACATCGGCGGGCGGCCGGTGTTCCTGTCGTACCTCCCGGCGGGCTCCTACTTCGGCGAGATGGCGGTGATCGACGGCTCGAAGCGCACCGCCACGGTCAAGGCGGCGATCAAGTCCGAGGTCGTGCGCTTCCCCGGCGCGGCGTTCACCGCCCTGCTCGCGCGCAAGCCGGCGCTGCGCGACAAGGCGCTCGCCGACATGGACAGCCGCCGCAAGGTCAACGCCTACCTCGAAAGCCATGCCGGCGCCGCTAGCGGCGCGGTCGAGTATTACTCGAAGGCGGCGCAGTTCCTGGTCGACAACGGCATCGGCGAGGCGACCGACGTGCTGCTGATCGACGAGACGCTGTGCGTCGGCTGCGACAATTGCGAGAAGGCCTGCGCCGACAGCCACGACGGGCTGAGCCGGCTCGACCGCGAGGCCGGGCGGACTTACGCGCACCTCCACGTGCCGACGAGCTGCCGGCATTGCGAGCACCCGCACTGCATGGCCGACTGCCCGCCCAACGCGATCAAGCGCGGGCCCGACGGTGAGGTGTTCATCGACGAGAGCTGCATCGGTTGCGGCAACTGCCAGCGCAACTGCCCTTATGGGGTGATCCGGATGGACGCCAAGGCGCCGCCGAAGCCCGGCCTGCTCAGCTGGCTGCTGCTTGGGCTCGGCCCCGGCCCGGGCGAGGCGAGCCAGGCGTGGCGCAAGAAGAACGCCCGCGGCGAGCCGGCCAAGCTGGCGATCAAGTGCGACATGTGCAGCGGCATCGACGGCGGCCCGGCCTGCGTGCGCGCGTGCCCGACCGGGGCGGCGATCCGCGTCTCGCCCGAACGGTTCCTGTCGGCCGCGCGGCTGGCCGAGGAAACCGACTGATGGCCGCGGCCCCCGAGGCGCAGGGCTTCGCCGACCGGCGCCGCGCCTCGGACCACGAAAGCTTCCTCGCCCACAAGCGCCTGCGCTGGCTCAAGATCGCTGCGGGGCTGAACCTCGTCGCGATCCTCGGCTATGCCTTCGCCGAGGTCGAGCCGCGCCCGAACGGCGGGACCTGGTACGGCTACATTCTCGGCACGATCGGCGCGTTGCTGATCGTCTGGCTCTCGCTGCTCGGGGTGCGCAAGCGGGCGATGACCCCCGGCCGATGGTCGCTCAAGGCGTGGACCAGCGCGCACGTCTATCTTGGGCTGGCGCTGATCGTGATCGCCACGCTCCACACCGGGTTCCAGCTCGGCTGGAACGTCCACACGCTGGCTTATGCGCTGATGATGCTGGTGATCGCCTCGGGCGTCTACGGCGTGTGGGTCTACGCGCTGCTGCCGCACAAGCTGAGCGACAACCGGCGCGAGCTGACCCAGGCGCAGATGGTCGACGCGCTCGCCGCGGTCGACCGGCAGCTCGAGCAGGCGGCGCAGCCGCTCGACCGCGCCGACGCCGATCGGGTGATTGCCGCGCTCGCGCAGGATCCGTTCGGCCACGGGCTGATCTCGCGGCTGTCCGGGCGCTACCGCGGCTGCCGCACCGAGGCGGCGATCGCCGCGCTCGATGCGGCCGCCGGCGACCCGGCGCTCGAGCGCGTCGCCACCCTGCTCGGCAAGCGCCTCGCTCAGCTCGAGCAGATTCGCCGCCACATGCGCCTGAAGGCGATGCTCGAGGTCTGGCTCTACGTGCACGTGCCGGTCACCGTCATGCTGCTCGCCGCGCTGACCGCGCACATCGTCAGCGTGTTCTACTACTGGTAGCGCCGGTGCCGTTCCGCATCCGTACCGTCGACGTGACCGCCACCGGGCGCGAGATCGTCCGCGAGCGCGAGCTCGGCCAGGCGGAGCTGACCATCGGCCGCGCGGCCGAGAACGACATTCACTTGCCCGATCTCGCGGTCGAGCAGCGGCACGTGCGGGTGGTTCCGGCGACCGGCGGCAAGCTGCGGCTCGAGGCGCTGGGCAAGCTCGCCTTCACCGTCGATGCGCGTCCGGTCGAGGAGGCCGCGATCATCGATCCGAGCGAAGGCGCCGAGCTGGCGATCGGGTCCTATCGGCTCGAGTTTCTCGAGGAGGACGGCGCCGTCGTCATCGTCGTGCGCAAGATCGCAGCCCGAGAAGGGAGCAAGGTCGACGACCTCGCCGGCTTCTCGCTGGCCCACGTGCTGCCGGGCAATCGCCCGGTCGCCTGGATCGGGCTGCTGGCGATCCTGCTCGCGTTCCTGGCGGTGCCGGTCTGGTCGCACATGACGCGTACCCGGCACAAGCCGGACTACGACCGGGCCGGCGCGGTGCTGATGGACGCGAGCTGGCGAACGGGCGCGCTGAGCTCGGCGCATCACGGGCTCGAGGACAATTGCGAGGCCTGCCACGTGCAGGCGTTCGTCGCGGTGCGGGACGCCGTTTGCGTCGCCTGCCACACCGACATCGTCGAGCATGCCGCGCGACCGCGCCAGGCCGTCGCGCGCGGGCCGCTCGCCCGGTTCGAGCAAGTGCAATGGAACGTCGCACATGCGTTCAGCAAGCCCGGACCCGGGGCCTGCACCGACTGCCACACCGAGCACGAAGGTTCGGGCCCGATGGAGCGGACGCGCGAGCGGTTCTGCGCCGACTGCCACGGCTCGCTCGACGCGCGGCTGGCCGACACCGCGCTCGCCAACGCGGGCGACTTCGGCACCCACCATCCGCAGTTCAAGGCGGCGCTCGTCACCGGACCGACGCTGGCGGAAGTGCTGCGGGTCTCGCTCGACCGCCGGCCGCGGCAATGGACCGGCCTGCGTTTCCCGCACGAGATGCACCTGAGCCGCACCAATGGCGTCGCGCAGATGGCGCGGCGGCTGGGCGCGCGGGGCGGTTACGGCGATCCGCTCGAATGCGCCGACTGCCACCGCCCGACCGAAGACGGAGTGCGTTTCATGCCGGTCGCCATGGAGCAGGACTGCGAAGCCTGCCACAGCCTCGTCTATGACCGGATCGGCACCACCTTTCGCACCTTGCGCCACGGCAACATCGAGCAGATGCGCGCCGACCTGCTGGCGCTCGACGCCCGCGCGCCGCGCGTGACCGGCCGGCGGCGGCCCGGCCAGTACGGCACGCTCTACCGCGCGGACTTCGGCGGCCCCGGCACGGCGCTGCTGTCGCGCGCGATGGGCGAGAAGGGCCTGTGCGGCGAATGCCACACTCCGGCAGGCGGGCGCGGCTCGCTCCAGGTCCAGCCGGTCCCACAACCGATGCGATACTTCGTCAACGGCTGGTTCGATCACGAGGATCACAAGCAGGAGCAGTGCACCAGCTGCCATGCCGCCGACCGGTCCGATGCCTCATCCGATTTGCTGCTGCCCGGCGTTGGCCAGTGCCGGGACTGCCATATGGGCGAGAGCAACCGCACAGCGGAGGTGCCGTCGAGCTGCGCGATGTGCCATAGCTACCATCCGCGCAACGTGACGGTGGCGGCGCTGCCGCGGATCGCGCGAAGATGACGGGTCGGCAGGGGGGAACGCGATGCTGATCGCGCAGATGACCGACATCCATATCGGCTTCGCGCCGGATGAGAAGCCGGAGGAATACAACCGCATCCGCTTCCGCGCGACGCTGAAGCGCCTGCTGGAGGGGCCGAACCGGCCCGACATGCTGGTGCTGAGCGGCGACATCACCGACAACGGCGACCTCGACAGCTTCGCGAAGACCGCCGAGCTGCTGGCCGAGTGCCCGTTCCCGGTGTGGCCGATGGTCGGCAACCACGACACGCGCGAGGCGCTGGTCGAGGCCTTTCCGCAAGTGCGGCTCGACGGGGGCTTCGTGCACTATGCGGTGGAGGGGGAGGGCTTGCGCCTCCTACTGCTCGACACGCTCGAGCGCGGGCGGCACGGCGGCGCGTTCTGCGAGGCGCGCGCGGCGTGGCTTTCCGCTGAGCTGGATGGCGCGCCGGAGACGCCGACGGTGATCTTCATGCACCACCCGCCGGTGGTCAGCGGGATCGAATGGATGGACCCGCCGCGCGGCGAGGGCTGGATCCAGCGCTTCGGCGGCGTGGTCGAAGGGCGTTCGCAAATCCTCGCGATCCACTGCGGCCACCTGCACCGGCCGCTCGCGACCACCTTCCGCGGCATCCCGCTGCACGTGACGTCGTCGGTCGCGCCGCTGGTGGCGATGGACTTGCGCCCGATCGACAAGCACGTCCCCGACGGCCGCGACCTGATCACCACCGAGCCGCCGGCTTACGCGATCCACCGGTGGGACGGGACGAGCCTCGTCACCCACTACGAGCAGGTCAGCGACTGGCGCGTGCTGGCGCACTACACCGGCAGCCTGCAGGCGATGATCCAGGACATGTTCGCCGAGCGGGAATAGTCCCCCTCCCGCTTGCGGGAGGGGTTAGGGGTGGGCCTTTGCGCGGGTGGCTGACAGGCCCACCCCCGGCCCCTCCCGCAAGCGGGAGGGGAGTTAGTCGCCCCCGGCAGCTACTGGCCCTGTCCCCGGCACCCAAGCCGCCATGTCGGGCTCGTCGTTGACCTTCCACGGCACGCCGCCGCGGGTGAGGAACAGGCGTTCCATCTCCGGCCTCGTGAACGGCCGCGAGCCGAGGCGGCCGAACACCGCGATCTGGCCGCCGGTCTCGTCGACCGCGCGGTCGCGGTCGAGGCCCTTGGACATCGCGATCGCGGGCGAGGGCGTCTTCGCCCAGGCGATCAGCTCGGGCATCGGCGCCGGGCTGAAGCCATAGAAGCCGCGCTGGCTGTCGGGGCTGGTCAGCTGCAGGACCTTCATGCCGTTGCGCCCATCCGCGACGTAGGCGAACAGCGAGGCGTTGGTCGAGCCGACGACGACGTCCTCGACCTCGGTCATCGTCCCGCCGAATGTTTCCTGCCGGTAGATGCGCGGCGCCGCCGGATTGGCGACGTTGACGATGACGAGGCCTTCCTGCTTGGCGGCGACGTAGGCGTAAGTGCGGGCGATGTAGAGCCGCCGCGCGTCGGCCAGCGGCACCGTGCCCGAGGGCACCGCTACGGGGTCGCGCAGATTGGTGACGTCGAACAGCTTCACCCCCTCGGCGTCGGTCACCCACAAGTAGCGGAACTGGATCGCGCTGGCCCGCGCGTCGGCGAGCAGGCGCTCGGCGGCGAGCTTCGGGTGCAGCGGATCGGCGAGGTCGACCACCGCCAGCCCGCGCGCGGTGGTGATGTAGGCGACCTCGCCCGCCAGCACGATATGCCGCGCGCCGCTCAGCACGCCGCCTTCGTTCCAGGTGACCGCGCGGCGCAGCTTGTTGTTGCGCAGTTCCCCGTCGGCGAGCGTGTCGACGTTCACCAGGATCAGCCCTTCCTCGGCGTCGGTGATCGCCGCGTAGTGGTAGACCGGAAGGAATGGCTGCTCCTGGTTCATCGCGCGCAACTCCGGTGTCGAGCGGGTCGGGGCGATCGGCTGGTTGGTCGGCAGCGCCATGCAGGTCGCGTTCTTCGTATCGACGTGCGTATCGTGGCCGAGCGCCGAGAACGGCGCGGTCAGGATGCGTTCCGAAACGCCCTTGTTGGCGATCGAGGCGACGTCATAGACGCGAAAACCCCCGCGCCCTTCGGCGACGTACATGTACTCGCCGCGCAGCTGCAGGCAGCCGACCCGGTCGCCGGTCCCTTCGTGGACGTTGGCGAACGGCTCCATCGCGTTGGTTTCGCCCGAGAGGCCGTCGGTGAAGCTCCGGCCGCGCGTCCAGTCGGCCAGCTCGCGGCGGCGCTGCTCGACGAACTGGCGGTAAAAGTCGGGGTAGGCGTACTTGTGCAGGTAGGAGCCGAGCACGGCCTGCGGCTCGTCCCACTCGGTCACGCGGGTCGCCTGGAAGCCGCCTTCGAGCCCGGTCCAGGCGTTGAGGCCGACGAAGTTGACCGAGTTGGTGCCGAGCAGCAGCAGCTGCGCCATCACCGCGTTGTTGTCGTCCATGTCCGACAAGTGGCAGTCGGAGCAGGTCTTGGTCTCGGTCGTGCGCACGGTGTGGGGGAAGTGCGGCGCGAACGCCTGGCTGGAGAAGCCGATGGCGCTGATCGGCGGCTGCTGGACGTAGATCCGCTCGCGGCTGATGTTGGTCGAGCTCAGCACCAGCGCGCTGGTCGAGCGCACCGGGGCGACCTGGTTGCCCTTGGTGGTCATGTGCCGCCCGAGCTGGAACATGTCCTCGCGCGCGACCTGGGGGTTGTAGGTGGCGAAGTTGCGCGTGGTCTCGCCTTCGTAGCGGTGCTCGGCGGTCTCCCAGTTGGCTTCGATCGGCAAGTGGCAGCCGCCACAACTGGTGGTCCACGAGAGATGGCAGGTGAAGCACGCCATCTCGCCGTCGCGGTGCGCGCGCAGGGCGGGCGCGATGCCCGGGCCGAACTCGAACTTGCCGCTTTCGGCGCCGGCCGCGCTCATCAGCTTGGCGCGCGCGGCCCGGGCGTTGAAATGCGGGTTCGCCGCATCGACGCTGTCCCGGACGAGGCTCACCTGCCATTCGAGGTCGGGGTCGACGATCGAGCGCTGCGTCAGCACCCGCCGGCCGAGGCTGTCGAAGGTCCACTCGAAGCGCCGCTTGCCGTCAGGGTTGCGCAGCAGCGCGAGGTCGTTGCCGGCGGGCGGCGCGGCCGGGCCGCTGGTGCGCAGCGTCGGGTAGGCGTCGGCGGTGCCGTGGCAATCCTTGCAGCCGATCTCGATCGCGTTGGCGACCTCGCCGTAGATCAGGCCGTTGCCGTGGCTGTCCTGCGCGAAGTGGCAGTCGGCGCACTGCAGGCCCTTCTCGGCGTGGATGTCCATCAGGTGGACCGCCTTGCCGGGGTTCGTGCCGGGCGGGACGAACTGGCCTTCGCCTTCGCGGCGCCACTTTTCGGGATCGTCGGGGTCGATCACCACGCCCTCGGCGTCGAGCAGGTTGCCCTCGCGATCGCGCTTGAAAACGCCGCGGAAGTTCCACCCGTGGCCGTGGTAGTCGGCGAACTGGGTGTCCCGCAGCTCGGGGTTGAGGTCGTAGACGTTGCGCAGGAAATCGAGGTCGGCCCATTGGCCGCGCGGCGCCGCGCCTTCGGGGTTGCGGGCGAGCACCTCGCGCACTTCGGCCGCGGTCGGATAGCGCTGCTCGGCGGGCCACATCGCCGGGGCGTCGGACTCGTAGTCCCACATCGTGTAGCCAAGGTACGAGTTCAGGAAGATGTTCGGCTGGTGCATGTGGCAGTTCATGCACTGCGCGGTCGGGATCGCGCGGGTGAACACGTGGCGCAGCGGATGGCCCTTCTGCGGGACCGGGTCGTCCTCGTCGCCCGGCCGGCGAACGGCTCCGTGCCCATCGGGCTCGGCCGCTTCCATCAGCCGCGCAATCGTCGGATCGACGGTCACGCTTTGCCCGTCGCGGCCGTACTGCGCGTAGATCAGGCTGTGCCGCGGCTCCCTGTCGTTGGCGTAGATCACGTGGCAGCTGGCGCAGCCCGAGTGGCGGTAGTCGCCCGGCTGGTCGTTGGTGCCCATGAACCACATGAACGGGTCGTTGAGCCGCGTCTTGTGGAGGTTGAGCACCGGTATCGCGACCCTGAGGCCGGTCGCGGGGCCGCGATTCGACTGTCGCAAGTCCGGCCGGCCCGGCTCCTCGAGCCGCTGGATCGAGCCCGTCGGGTTGGGCAGCCCGATCTCGGGGAACTGCGTGCCGATATTGCGCCCCCCGCGCTCGAACACGCGGAACACGTCGGCCGGCGGGGTCACCTGCCAGGTCGGTAGCGGGTAGAGCTCGGCGAGCGCGCCGCGCGCCTGCTGCGCCGGGGTCACCGTGCCCGGCGGATCGCCGGCGCTGACGATCTTGGCCGGCTCGCCTTCGCGCGTGTAGGCCTCGCCGAGCAGGTAATTCTTATACGGCAGGATGCCGTTGTTGTACGCCGCGCCGCCCCAGAACATCGAGCCGGTCGCCATCAGCGAGCGCTCGGCCGCCTCGATCGTCTCGATGTGACAGGCGCCGCAGGCCTCGCGCGCGGCGCGGTAGTCGCTCGGATTGACGAAGCGGACGAACTCGGGCGCCTCGCGGTTGAGCAGGGCGTAGCTCTGCTGCGGATTGGCCGACGAGGGGTAGTGCCAGCTTTCCGGATACTTCGGCAGCACGTGCGCCCGCTTGCGCGCGGCGACGTAGTCCGGGTGGTCGCGCGTCAGCTCGCTGTCGCCGCGCACCGTCGCGTCGCCGCCGTGGCAATCGGTGCAGCCGAGCCGCACCGCCGGGCTCTCGTGCATCGTCGGCGCATCGGTGCGGACATGGCACGAATAGCACCCGTCGGACTTGGCCGAGACCTGCTCGAGCGTCTGCCCCGCCGGAGCGGGCGGGGCGGTGACGCGGCTGTAATCGCGCTCGACCGCGACTTCGCCCTCGGCGGCGCGCAGCGCGTCGCCGGCCAGCAGCGCGATGGCGAACAGCGCTGGGACCGCGAGGAGCCGAAACAGTCCCAATCCTCCCCGGGACGGGGTGGTGGCAGCCCGAAGGGCTGACGGAGGGGGCCCTCCGCCTGGCGCAGCGCGTGCGGCGAGCCCCCTCCACCATGCTTCGCATGGTCCCCCTCCCCGTGCCGGGGTGGATTTGGCGAGGAGGCGAAGCAGGCTGCGCATCAGTAGCTCAGGATCGCGTTGGCGAGGACCGAGATGTAGGCGCGGTCGTTGCCGAGGTTGTCGAACAAGTCGCGAAAGCCGGCGCCCCCGAGCAGCGTCGCGGCAGAAAGGCGGAACACCAGGTTCTGCGTCGCCTGCGGGCGCCAGATCGCCGCCGCCGAAAGGTCCCAGCCGATCGCCTTGGGGATCGACCCTTCGACGCGCAGCGCCTGGAGCGTGGCGGTGTTCTCGAACCACAAGTGGTTGGCATTGCCCGACACGCGCAGCTCGGGCGTGAGGTCGAAATCCGCGCCCGCGCCGAGCAGGATCAGGCCGGGGTTGTTGAAGTTCGACTGCCCCTGTTCCTTACTCGAGCGCAGCGAGTTGAGGATACCGTTGCGGCCGTTGACCGAGATCGCCCGCCCGCCGCCGGCGAACGGGATCGACTGGCGGATCCAGTAGCTGGTGTCGGCGCCGGCGAAGACCGGGTTCTCGAACACCGCGTCGTAGCCGCCTTCGGTGTCGTCGAACGGGTCGCCGTCGCCGCTCGCCCAGGCGCCCGACAGGCGGAAGCGCATCCAGTCCTTGTCGTAGCTCAGCTCGGCGGCGCCGAAATACGCGCGGATATCGGCCTCGCGGTCGGTGAAGAACGAGTTGCGGTCCTCGCCGAGCGCGGCATAGGCGCTCGCGGTCAGGTTGATCCGGCCGATCCGCCCGTCGGCGTTGTAGCCGAGGTACACGACGTCGTACTCGCGCCCGCGCAAGGTCCCGAACAGCGCCGGCCGGGCGGGGAAGCCGTTGTCGTCGATCTCGACGTCGTCGCCCTCGCGGTTGACGTTCCACGCGAGCGTGACCTGGCTGGTCAGCGCCGGGACCAGGAAATCCTGGCGATACACGTTGGCGATCAGCAGCCAGTCCTTGCGCGGCGTCTGCAGCACCGCATTGAGGCCGCTGTTGGTGTCCTTCTCGAGGCGCCAGAACGCGGCGAGGTTGTACTGGAAGCGGTTGTTGTCGCGGTTGCCGAACAGGCGCACGCCGAGCTGCTGGTCGTTGAACAGGAAGCCGCGGAAGTCGGCCTGGAACGGCTGGATGCCGACGCGCACGGAATCGAAGTCGTAGCGTTCGGAGACGTTGCGCAGGTGGTAGTCGACGAACGCTTCCTGCACCCCGAGGAAGTGGTCGAAGCGGTGGCTCGGCTTGCTCGGCTGAACCGAGAGCACGCGCCGCTCGGGCACGTCGGCGTAGTTGAGGTTGAGCGCCAGCGTGAGGCGATACTCGATCTCCGGCGGCTTGAACGCGGTGTTGCCCTTGATCAGCGCCGCCCCGGCGATGAACGTCTGTGACACCACGTAGCTCGCGTCCCTGCCGAACACGTCGAGGCTGCCCGGCCGCTGCGTGGTCTGCACGCCGACCGGGATCGGGAAGGTGCGCGGCTCGATCACCGTGTCGCTGACCAGGTTGGCGGCGAAGAACCAGTCATGGCCGGTGATCAGCGGCCACTCTGCGGGGTCGAGCGGGCGGTCGCCCTTGAGCGTGTTCTGATTGTACGGATCGAACCAGCGCGGCGAGACCAGGCCGAGCGATTCCGCCAGCCGCCAGCGGTCGGGAACCGGGACCTGGTCGGTCGGGAAGGCCTCGGGCGAGGGGGCGCGCACCGCGCCGGGATTGTCCTGCGTCACCGCCTCGGGCAGCGGACCGGTGTAGCCCGGACGGCGGCGGCCCTCGATCGATTCGTCGTCGACCGGCGGTGGCGCTTCGTCCTCCGACGCGGAGGGCGCCTCCGGCGGGGTTACCGGCTCGGCCACCTGCAGCAGCAATGGGATCAGCAGCCCCGGCCCCATCACAGCCCCTGGCAGACGTTCTGCTCCGCGGTGTCGAGGAACGGCGCGAACGGGCAGTTGACGTAGCGCAGCCGCACCTGCCGGCTGCCGACGTCGACGACGATCTGGTCGGCGCGGATCGCCGGGACGGCGTTGCCGATGCCGCCCACGCGCACGCCGGCGCTGTGCAGCCCGAGGAAGCCGATCATGTCGTCCTGGTCGATGCCGTCGCCCGAGACGCCGAGCCCGCCGACCAATTGGCTGCCGCGATAGACGGGCACCGAGCCGGGAAAGATCTGCCTCCCGTTTTGCAGCCGGTTCTGGCCGGGCGCGACTTCGGGCAGGCCGGTGCAACGCTGCGGCGTGTCGGTGGCCGATGCGCCGGTGACGAACGCCAGATGCTGGGCGAGATTGCCGGCGACCAGCGCCGACTGCAGCCCGGTCGAGAACGGGTTGAACTGCGCGACCGGGCGCGACAGCGGGCCCGGCGGGCGGCCGACCTCGCCATCGGGAAAATAGGGCCGCGACAGGTTGCCGCCCGAGCGGTCCGCGAACGCATGCGTGCCGGTCAGCGCGCTCGGCCCGAGGAAAGCGCGCATGTTGGCCAGGAACTGCGGCGCTTCGCCGCCGGCACCGGCCAGCTGCGCGGCGGCGAACGCGCCCGAGAAGAAGTTGGCGGTGCGCGCCTTCTGCAATGACACGTCGATGCCGAACACCGGCGCGTCGGGCGAGCGGACGATGCCGAGCACCTGGCCGCGCGTGTCGACCAGCGAGATCGTCACTTGCGCGCGACTGTCGAGCGGGCGGCGGATCTGTGCGCGCGCGCGGCTCATCACCGCGAACGCTTCCTCGAGAATCGCGCGCGCTTCGGCGGCAGTGAGCGGCTGGCCCACGTCGCCGGCGTCGGTCCCGGCGCGGATCGGGAAGCGGTTGGCCCCGGCGCCATTGGTGAGGACGAACGCGTCGCGGTTGGCGAATTCGGCGGCGGTCGAGGCGCGCACCCCCGACGCCTCGCTGCCGTAGGCCGCTCCGGCCAGCAGCGTCGCCGCCGGATAGTAGCCGGCGACCGGCACCAGGTCGCCGCGTGTGTCGGCCATCGCGAAGCTCGCCGCGCCGAGCGCGGTCAGTTGGCCGTAGCCGGCATCGGAGAAACGCAGTTGCGTCCCGTCGACGGAGATGCGCTCGCCGCGGATGTCCTCGGGCGCGTCGAAGCCGACCGTGCCGGCCAGCGCGATCAGCTCGTCGCCGTCGGCCTCGACGTCGAGCACGTTGCGGTCGAAGCCGTAGCTGCCGTCGGCGATCGCCCCGACCCCGCCGACCAGCACGCCGTTCTTGTACAGCGGAAACCCGCCCGCGTCGGCGGCGAGCCCGAGCGGCGAGCGCTTGGGGCCGATCGTCCCGGCGCCGAGCCGTGCCGACAGGTCGGAGCACGGCAACTGGCTGAATTGCACCCCGAACAGCGGCCCGCTCTCGAGCCCGGCGGTGGTCGGCGCGGGCGGGAAGTGCTGCTGCACGATCATGCTCGCCGTGCGCGTCGAGAACGCGTTGCCGCCGCTCGACAGGTAGGCGCCGGTGATCGCCTTGGCGATCGCCGCGGCTTCGGACGGCACGGTAAGCCCCTGGATGTCGACGCTGGCGCCGTTGGGCGCGTCGGGGATCTTGGCCAGCGCCGGCGCGCCGTTCATGCGGAACACAGCCAGCACGTTGCCGACGCGGTCGACCACCGCGATCGTCGCTGGCTGTCCGAGGCTGTCGGCCTGGGTCACCGCCTGGGCGACGACTTGCCCCACCTCGGCGGCCGACAACGCGACCTGCGCCGGAACGGCGTAGTTGAGAGTCGCGCCCGGGCCCGGCGCGGGACCGGGCGCGCCGCCGCCGCCGCCGTTGCCACCACCGCCCCCACCGCAGCCGGACAGGACCAGCGCGCTCGCCGCAAGCAGCATCGGCACTCTCCCCGGCCGCATCAGCGCAGTGCTCCGATGGCCGCGGCGGCCTGGCCGAGCGCCGCGCGAAAGCGGACGGGATTGTAGGACTCCGGGCTCCTCACGGCCTCGTAGGCGCGGTTGATCTGGGCGCGGATGCCGGCGGCCGCGCCGACCGTCACCCGGCCCTCGCGGACCAGCGCGTTGAGCAGCGTGTCGACCGCCATCACCGCTTGCGCCGAGCCGGCGTAGTCGGTGAACCGCGAGCTGGTCGTGCGGTCGGCGATGGCGGCGACGACCGCGAACGCGTCGCCGCCGTCGCCCGCGGCGAGGGCATCGGACAGCGTCGCGGCCGCGCCGCGTAGCCCGATCGAGGCCGCGGCCGCCTCGGCGCGGCCCTCCCCCATCGCCCGGTGGAACTCGCGGCTGGCGGCCTCGAACGCCTGCACCTGCCCGGGCGCGAGCACGCGCGCGACCGCCGAGAGCATGATCTGGTTCTCGTCATTGAACGGCGGCTGGCCGAACGGGATCGCGCGGCCCGGATTGGTCTCGAACGTCAGCCGCCGCTGCGGCCCGTCGGCGATCGGGCGATGGCAGCTGTGGCAGTCGTAGAAGGTGAACTCGGGGAAGATCCCCTCGCTGCCGAAGCCGGGCCGGGCGAACAGGTCGGCCGAGCGCCGCACCGCCTCGGCCTGGCCGACCGCCCACAACCGGACGCTGTCCGTCCGGCCCTTGCGCTGCGCGTAGTCCGCGTCCTCGTCGTGGTGCTGCTGGAGCGCGCTGAACAAGTCGAGCTCGAACACCAGGCGCGGGTGACCCGCGGCCATCATCCGGTGGGTGACGAACTGGTTTCCGTTCGCGCTGCCGTAATGGCAGTCGAGGCACACCCCGGCGCGGGCCTGGGGATTGTCGAGCGGCGTCAGGCCCGCGGCGACGTTGGCGGCATGGGTGCCGAGGGTGGTGTAGTGCGTCGCGATCCACCCGCCCGCCGGGCCGTGGCAGCTCTCGCACCCGACCCCGTCCGACGACTGGAAACGGGGTCCGCGCTCGGCGGCGGGAGCGATCGTGGCGTGGCAGCCGAGGCACGCCGGCTCACCGCCCGGGTCGCCCATCCCGAGCGTCGCCGCGATCTGCCGCGCCCGGACGCCGCCGAGCACCGCCAGCGCCCGGCTGTGCGCGCCGGTGCTCGACGACGGCTCCTGCCAGGCGGCGATCTCGTCCTGCCGCACGATCTCGCCGTTGCCCTCGGCGCGGCCATGGCAGGTCGAGCCGGCGCACGAGGCGACCCCGGTGTATTGCGCGGCGGCCGGGGCCATCGCGGCGGCAAGGCACAACCCGGCCGCCAGCCATGGTCGCCAGCGCCCCGTCACGGTCGCTCGTCCGCCTCGCGGCAGGTCTCGTCTCCCTCCTCGATCTCAGCATCTTCGCAGCGCGGCTGCCACAAGTCGTCGTTGCCGACCCCGGTGATCGGCTCGTCGACCAGCGGTGGGTCGATCAGCGGCTCGCTCTCGGCCAGCTCGATCAGCGGCGCGGCGAGCGGCGACCCGGTCACCTGGCCCGGCGGCACCGGGCCGACGAGATCGGTGTCGGTCGGCGGCGTCGTGCCCGGCGGCGGCGCGCAGCGCCCGCCGATGACGCAGCCGTTGATGGTCGAGGCCGGGTCGAACGGCCCGCCGGCCGCCGCCGGCATGCCGTTGATGCGGACCAGCGTCTGCGTGTCGAGGCCGGTCAGCGGCCCGCCGGGCGTGACGATCTGCCCGTTGACGACGATGCGCGTCGCCGGCGATGCGGTGACGATGTTGACGCCCCCGGCGGTGAACCCGCGGCGATCGCGCAACGGCTGCGAGGCGCCGGTGTTCTGGATGAACAGCCCGGCCCCGACCGAGAGCTCGAGCGAGCCCGCCGCCAGCGGCTCGGCGCCGCCGCCCGGCTGGTCGAGCAGCGCGTTGATCGCGGCCATGCCGGGCGCCGCGCCGAGCTGGTCGAGCACGGCGCCCGTAGCGATCGCGATCGTGTCGCCGGTCACGCCGAGGCGCCCGAGCGGCGCGCCGCCGGCATCGAGCAGCGCGACCGAGCCGGTATCGGTGTCGAGGCGGACGAGCTGCGGATCGATCAGCAGGCTGTCGCCGGCGCCGGTCGTGGTCAGCGCGACCTCGCCGACGATCGACACCGTCGCCGGCGAAGTGATCTTGAGCTGCCCGCCGGTGCCGATGTTGGCCCCGGTGCCGAAGCCCAGCGCGAGGTCGCCCATCGTCACGTTGCCGGGGCTAGCCAGCGTGATCGACGCCTCGGCGAACACCCGCCCGGCTTCGGCGCCGTCGAGGCTGTAGCCGGCCGGGTTGGCCGCACCGCCGAGGAACATGGTCCGGGTGGCGTCGGCATTGGTCATCGTCACGGTCTGGGTGAGCCCGCGCGCGCCCACCGTGGCCGCGCCGCCGAGCACGACGTCGGCCGCGCGGACGCCGACCGCCGAGCCGCGCGCCACTCCCGCGAGCGTGAACGTGCCCCCCGCGTCGATGCCGAGCGCGCCCGCCGAGACGAGGCCGGTGTCGGCCTGGATGCCGTCCGCGGCGGTGAGCTGGACGGCGCCGCCGGTCACGGTGCCTGTCGCCAGGATGCCGGCGCCGGTGCTTCCGAGCGCGACCGCGCCGGCACCGTCGGTCGTGGCGAGCGTCAGGTTGCCCGCCGTCTGCACCGCGAGGCTGCCAGACGTCGCATCGAGGTCGGCGAAGGACAGCGCGCCCGAGGAAGCGATATCGACCGAGCCGCCGCGCGCGATGACTTGGTCCGTGGAAAGCAGATCGTCGACGGTGAGCGCGCCGCCCGACTGCAACGCGGTCGCTCCAGCGGAGGTCACCCCGGCAAGCGCCGCATCGCCGCCGACGGCGACGGTGACAGTCCCCGCGGCAACAGCCCCCGCCACCGTCAGGCCGCCGCTGGTGCTCACCGGATCGAGCCCGTCGAGCGAGGCCGGATCGTAGTCGTCGGGCAGGTTGGGAAGGAACATCGCGCTGTCCGCGACATAGAACCGTCCGCCGCTCGTGGCGCCGGCCAGCGCGATGTCGCCGCGCCCGAGCACGATCGCGGCTTCGTCGGCGTCGATCGACCCGGCGGCGGTGGTGCCCGCGTCGGCGACGAGGATCGCGCGGCCGGGCGTCCGCACATCGCCGAGCACGAGCGAGCCCGCGCTGCGCACGCGGGTGACGTTGCCAGTCGGGCCGGCGCTGTTGGGATATGAGCCGAACAGCACGCCCGAGCTCGCCCCCGCATCGTCGCCGAGACCCGTCGAGACGAGGTCGCCGGCTGTCAGCACGCGCGCGGGGTCGGCGCCGAACACGCTCAGCCATATCTCGTCGCCCGCGGTGACGTTGCCGACCGCAAGATCGCCGCCGAAGGCGCTCGCCGCGGCATCCGCCCCGGCGGTCAGGTTGCCGAGCGAGGCGCTGCCCGCGGCCTCGATGTAGGCCCAGGTGCCGGCCGCGAGGTCGCCGGCGGTCACGTCGCCGGTCGCCGTGCTCAGTTGCAGCGATCCGGTGGCATTGGCCGCGGCGACGGCGAGGTCGCCCTGCGCCCGCACGAGAGCGTCGCCGGCGGTGGCGCCGAGGTCGGCAAAGCTGAGGCTGCCGGGCGATTGAATTTCGACCGAGCGGCCGAGCGCGGTGACTTCGCCGAGCGAGCTCAGGTCGCCGACGAACACGGCCCCGTTCGGGCTCCGCAGCGATGTCGCTCCACCGGAAGCGACGGTTCCGGCGCTGAGGCCGGTGTTGCCCAGCAGCGACATCGCGCCACCCGACGTGAGGGGGCCCGTGGCGACGAAAGCCGCGCCACTGTCGAGCGTTGCCGCCCCGGTCGCTTGCGTGAACGCGGCGGTCAGGTCGCCCGCCGCGACGACCCGCAGGTTCCCCGCCGTCGCTTGCGCGCTCGCCAGGGACAATGCGCCGAGCGCGGTCAGATCGACCGACCGGCCGAGCGCGGTCACGTCGCCCACCGAGGCGAGGTCGGCCGACACGACGAGCGGGCCGTTGACGGCCTGGAGCAACGTCGTCCCGCCCGATTCGAGCCGCTCGGCGAAAATCCCGTCGGTGCCGGCGACTGACAGCGTCCCATCGGCATCGACCAGCCCGGTCGAGGTGAACCCGCGCGAGGCGACGGCGATATGGCCGAGCGTGCGCAACGGCTGGTCGGCATCGACCAGCACCTCGCGCGCGGTGGTCAGGTCGATCGCTCCGCCGATGGTCAGCGGCGCGCCGCCGATCGAGACGGTGATTCCCGGCCCGGCCGCAGCGCGCGACCCGACGCTGCTCAGCGCGAGGTCGCCGGCAAAGCTCAGCGCCGAAGCGGCGTCGAGCACGCGCGCGGTGAGCGCGACGGCGCCGGCGTCGCTTGCCGCGGTGCCGTCGCCTTGGCCGTTGGCGCCGGCGGTCAGGCTGGCGATGCTGCGCGCTCCGGTCGGGCCGGCGGTGTCGACCACCGCGAAGCGCGCCTGGCCGCCGGCGCCTTCGCCGCCGTTGGCGCCGGGGCCGCCGCCGCCTGACGCTCCGACGGTCACCGCGCCGAGCGTGAATGCGCCGTCGGCGAGATCGACCGAGGCGTTGGCCCCGATGCCGTTGCCACCGGTGCCGCCCGTCCCGGTCGCCGCCGATCCCGCGTCGCCGCCTTCGCCGTTGGCCTGTACGGCCAGGGTCGACGCGGCGAACGAGCCGGTCCAGCTGGCCGCGGACTGCAACGCCGCCGTGCCGCCGGTGCCCACGCCGCCGTCGGTCGCTACACCGGCGCCGTCATGGTCCATGCCGTCGCCGCCGTCGCCGAGCGCGGAGATCGTGGTCGTGGTGGTGACCAGCGCGCCGCCATTGAGCGCGAGCCGCGCGGTGCCGCCGGTGCCGTTGCCCGCCAGGGCCGCTAGCTCGGTGCCAGCCGCGGCAGCGCCGCCGCCACCGCCGAATGCGGTGCTCTCGAGGCTGAGGTTGGTAACGGTGGCGGTACCGCCGTTCTGGGTGAACGTGCTGCTGCCGCCGACGCCGTGGCCCGACTGGTATGGAGCGGCAACCGCCGAGGCGGAAGCGCCGCCGCCGACACCGTTCGATTCGACGAACACCGAGCCGACGGTGAGGGTTCCGGCGCCGAGCGTCAGGCCGGCCGTGCCGCCCGTGCCGTCGCCGCCGTTGCGAGTCGACGGCCCGCCCACCGCGTTGGCGGCGAGCGTGAGCGTCCCCGTCGCAATTCCGCCGCCGTTGAGGATCGACAGGTCGGCGGTGCCGCCGGTGCCAATTCCGCCGCGGGAATCGCCGAACGCGCCGGTGGCGCCGGCATCGGCGAGGATCGACGCGGCGCTTATCGTGCCGTCGTCGGCGAGGATGGCGATGTCGCCGCCCGCCGCGTCGAGGAATGTGGGCAAGGCGACGTACTGCGCGGCTCCGCTCGATGCGTCGGCCAGCAGCGCGCCGCTTATGCTCACGCCTCCTTTGCCAAGGGCCTGGATGGCGATCGTCCCGCCGGCGCCGGGCTCGCCAGCATGGAGCAGCAAGTCGCCCGCCGCCGTCACCTGCTCGCCGGCACCGGCGGTCAGCGCGATCGCATCGAGCGCGAACAGATCGGCGCCGGCCTGGAAGGCGGTGGTTCCGCCCGCCGGGGCGATCGTCAGGTCGTCGGTCGCATAAGCTGTCAGCGCGTTGCTGAAGGTCGCGTTGCCCAGCTCGATGCTGCCGAGCCGGGCCGCCGGCAGCGCGGTTGGCTCGTCGTCGGCGAAGCCCGCGGCGAGCACCACCGCGCTGCCCTCGTTGGCCGCGACCGCCGCCGGGGAATAGCCGATCGCGCCTGACAGCAGCATCGTCAGCGCGGTCGCCTTGGGCACCGCGACCATCGAGATGCGCTGCTGGTCGGCGGCGCTGGTCGAGGCCGGGCCGGTGGTCGTGCCGGTATGCTCGATGCCGGTGCCGTGCGTCGTGCCGACGGTGACCGCGAAGTCGAACAGACCGCCGTTGATGGTCATGTCGAGCTGCTCGGCGGCGATGTAGGCGATGTTGCCATCGGCTTGCACGGCGCCGCCTTGGACCACCCGGGGAGCGACCAGCGCGACGTAAGCATCGATCCCGGTCGCGTTGATTTGCGCGCCCGGTTGGATCTGCACCGATCCGGCCGAGCCGGCGGGCCCGACGAATTGGACCAGCCCGCCCGGCCCGTAAATGCCCCCGAATGCCGGCGGCGAGACGCCCGGAGTGAACTGGATGTCGTCGGTCGTCAGGATCAGGCTGCCGACGTTGAACACCGCCGTCGGCCCGAGGATGATGCCGGTCGGGCTGAAGAACCAGATTTGTCCGCCGGGATTGTTCCCGAGCAAGCTCTGGACGGTGCCGTTGAAGGCCACGGTCGCGGCCGTCGGCGCATTGCCGGGGGTGATCGGCAGGATGCGGTTCAGCACCGTGTAGTCGGTGAGCGCCGGGTCGGCGCTGAACAGGGCGACGGTGCCGGCCGGCTGAAAATCGATCGCCCCCGAACCCAATGAATCGACGGTCGCCCAGTTGATCACGGTTTCCGAATCCAGCACGAGGACGCTGGTGCTCGGCGGCACTCCGGGAGCGCCTGGGCTGGTGAAGACCGCGGCATTGCCGGCAACGGTCGTGGGCGTACCGTTGAAAGACTGCGCCGCGGCGCCCGACGAGAATGCGGCCACCACCGCGCCGAGCGCGCATCCGGCGAGCAAGCGGGCTGGGCGCATCATTCGTCTCCCCACGGCAGCAGGCGGGCGGTCACGGTGAACAGCAGCCGCGCGTCGGGCTGCTTCGCCTGGAAGCCGGCGCGCTCGAGCGGGACCGCGAGCACTACGCCCGCATCGAGCCGGTCGCCCCAGCGTGCGCGCAGGCCGCCGCCGGCGCTGATCACCCGCCGCGGATCGGGCGCGCCCGCCGCGTCGTGGGTCCAGGCCTTGGCGAAATCGGCGAACACGAACGGCTCGAACGCGAAAGCATCGCGCCGGCGCGGGAACAGGCTCCCGTAGCGCAGCTCGAGCGAGGCGCCGAGCGCCCGGTCGCCGAGCGCCACGCCCGGATCGAAGCCGCGGCCGACCGTGTAATTGCCGAGGCTCGCTTGCTCGTACGACAGCAGCGGCCCGTCGGACCATTGCGCCAGCGGCGCCAGCGCGAGCGTGACCCGCGGCGCCGGCCGCCATTCGAACGCGCCTTCGAGCCGGGCGACGAAGGAGCTTGGATCGGCCGCGAAATTGCTGATCGGGGTGTTCGGCGCGAGGCACACCGCGAGCGGCTCGCATGCGTCGCTCGCGCCGAGCCCGGACAGTCCCTGCCGCAGCTCGAGCGACACGCCGCTGCGCCAGCGCGGCTCGCGCGCGGTGAACCCGCCGAGCCCGCGCACGCTGGCCGGATCGACCATCGCGTGCTCGAGCCGGGCATAGACCACGCGCAGCCGGTCCTCGCTCAGCCGCGTGGCCCCGAACGACAGGTCCTGGTCGACCACCTCGAGCCCGGCGGTGGCCGACAGCGACTGCGACTGCCGGCGCACGAACGGGTACGAAAGATGACCTTCGGCGGCGAACGTGTCGGTTTCGAACGGCGCCCCGGCGAGGTCCGGCTCGCTGTGGCCGAGCAGCACGCTGCCGCCGAGCCGCAGGCCGCCGCTGCCGAGCGAAAGGTCGTGCGCGGCGCGGAGGATGCGCTGCTCGTCCCAGTCGATAGTGTTGTAGTAGCTGACCGTCGTCCGGTCGCCGAGGCCGAGCAGGCCGTTCGCGGTCAGCGCGACGAAGGCGCCCTCGCGGCCGGTGGCCCGCGCACCGTAGTTCTGCGCCCCGACGACGGCTTCGAACGGGCGGTAGCTGACCACCACGTCGCCGACCACCTCGCCCGGCTCGCCCCCGGCCGAGCGCAGCACCAGCCGCACGTCGTAGCCGGGCAAGTCCTCGAGCAGCAGCAAGTGCCGCTCGGCCTCGCGCGTGCTGAACCACGGGCGCCCGGTCAGCCCCTCGAGATGCGCCGCAATCAGCCGCTCGGAGCGCCCGGCGTCGCCGCGGACCTGCACTTCGACCAGCCGCGCGGCGAGCACGTCCATCCGCGCCACGCCGCCGGCCTCGATCCGCTGCGGCGGGATTTGCACCGCGGCGAGGAACCCGAGGTCGCGCAGGATCGCGGCCGCGCGATCGCGCACGTCGCACAGCACCGAGACCGGCTGCTCATGCCCGGCGAGGCCGCGCCACGCGGGAGCAAGCGCGCCGGCATCCACTCCCGGCAAGCCGGTGAACTCGACGGACGAGAAGGTGACGCGCGTTCCGGCGAACGACGGGTCGGCCAGCGGGCAAGGCCCGCGCTCGATGTCGCCTTCGACGGTCAGTCGGCTGTCGCGGGCGGTGTCCGGGCGACCGACGGCGAGATCCTCGCGGCTCGGCGGCTGCGGCTGCCCTTGCGCAAGAGCCGGGGCCGGAGCGGCGACGGCTAAGGCGGCGGCGATCGCCGGGTGAGCGAGAAGCGCCGGCATCCGTCGATGGGGCTGGCTCGCGCTAGACGTCATGGACCCCCCATCGCCCCCCACACGACCGCCCGACGCGGCGGCAGCTATCCCTCGTCGATCGCCATTGCCGTGGACAGCAGCTCGAGCTGCGTCGTGCAGCCATTGTCGATCAGTTGCTCGGCCAGCGCCTCGGGCTCCTCGGCGATGGAATCGAGCACCACGAAGCTCATCTCGCTGACGACCACCCCGTCGTCGCCGGCGAGGCGGTAGGTGGTGTCCGCCGCGACCGGCAGCAGGCGCGTGTTCCACGGCGCCAGCATCTCGCCGTCGGCGAACGTGACCGTGTGGCTGGCGCCGCCCTCGGCGGCGCTGATCACGTAGGAGACGTCGCCTTCGGTCGCCTTGCGCCACAGGCGAACCCGCTCGGTTCCGGCGAGGCAGATCTTGCCCGGGCGGTCGACATCGACGTACCACAGGTTGGGTGAGTGCAAGGGCGCGGTGTCGTCGCCGCGCACCGCGCCGGTGCGCATCCGCGAGGCCGAGCGCCGCTCGGTCAGCACGGCAAACGTGCCGCGCTTGCTCGGCCCGGCTTGCTGGTCGAGCGAAAACGTGCCCGCGCCGCGCAGCACGCGGGTGCCCTTGCCGTCGAGCACCGTCAGGCTGTCACCGGCGCGCAGCACGATCCGCTCGCTGTCGCCGATCTTGCGGCCGACCGGGAAGCTGCCCGCCGAAGGCCCGCTGGCGGCGACCACCACGCCCGCCGAGGCGGCGCCCGGCACCAGGGTCGAGGCGGCAGCCGCCGCCACGATGGCAATTGTCCGCAGGCGTAGGGAGCTCATCGGCACTCTTCCCGCTTCCAGAACCCGTGTCCTACCAAGCTTGTCGGCGCATTGTCAGCGAAAAACCAGCCATTTTCTGCCGTCATCCGAGGACGAAAGCCCCGTCCTCGCGCAACTTGCCGCTGCGCTCGAGCAGGTTGGCCAGCGCGCGGTCCGCGGGGTGGCTAGCGACGAGCCCGGCGATCACCGCGAGCGCCGCTTCGCGGTCGGAATCGAGCAGGATCATCGCCTGGTGGAGCGCCGCGCGGCCCTCCTGCGGGAAGCCGGGCGCGGGCTCGAACAGGTCGACCGGCTTCTCGCGCCCGCGCAGCACCACGCGGCCCATCGGCCGCCACCAGTCGAGCCCCGAGCGCTCGGCGAAATCGCGGCTGGCCATGACGCTCGAAGCGAGCGCCTTGTTGGCCGCCTCGAGCCGCGAGGCGGTGTTCATGCTGTCGCCGAGCGCGGTGTACTGAATGCGGCTCTTGCCGCCGAAGTTGCCGACCACCGCTTCGCCCCAATGCAGCCCGACCCGGGTGCGGCCGATCGGCGGCACGCCGGGCTCGACCGTCCGGCGGAAGGCTTCGCCCGCTTGCCATAGCGCGTAGCCCGCCTTGGCCGCCCGCTCGCCGTCGTCGGGCCGGGCGATCGGCGCGCCCCAGAAAGCCACCACCGCGTCGCCGACGAACTTGTCGATCACCCCGCCATGGTCGAGCACCACCTGGCTGAGCATGTCGAGGTAGCGGTTGAGCAGCCGCGCGACCGTCTCCGGCGGAATCGCGTGGCTCATCTTGGTGAAGCCCTCGAGGTCGCTGAACAGCACGAAGATCTGCTTGTGCTCGCCGTGGAGCGCGAGCCGCTCGGGATGCTCAATGATCTCCTCGGCCATCTCGCGCGGCAGGTACTTGCCGAGCGCCCCGTGCGCGAACTGCCGCTGCACCGCGGTCGAGGCGCGCGCGGCGGAGGTGACCGCGGTGAAGGCGACGATCCAGCCGAGCAGCCAGCCGGCCGCGGGCAGGCCGTACGTGTCGACCTCGCGCGCGTGGAGCATGAACGGCAGGCCGACGAGGGCAACGGCTTGAGCGACGAATGATGCGTAGAGACGCCATCCGCGCCACTCGAGCAATGCCGTCAGTGCCGCGCTGGCGACGACGATCAGCGCCAGCGCCCACAAGGTGACGGGCAGCGGCCGCGGCAGGCGTGCGCCGTCGAGCATTTGCGCGATCATCTCTGCATGGACGGTCATTCCCGCCGGTTCGTCGCCGGTGGAGGCGGTCAGCGATGTCTCGACCCGGTCATAATCGACGATATCGCCGCCGATCAGGACATAGCGCCCTTCGACCGCCGGCTTGAGGAAGGGAATCGTCGCCGGATCGACGAAGGTGTCGATCGGCAGCGACGAATACAGCCCAGCGGATTCGTCGGCCGCGCGGCGATAGCGGATAGCGCCCTGGTAGCCCGGGAGCGCCTTCGCCCCATCTCCCGCAGAGGCGAGCATCGCCCGGCCGAGCGTGGGCGGCAGGCCGGCGAATAGCGGTGGCCAGGTGCGCGTGACCCCTTCGGCGTCGCTCAGCGTGACGCTGCCGGCGCGCGCCTTGCTGCCCCCCAGCCGCGCGATCACGCCGTCGAGATATTGCTGCTGCGCGTAGCCGATGTCGGCGGCGTTCACCGACTGCTCGGCATAGCCGACGATCACGGGGGTGCGCATGGCGCGCAACGTCGCGATGAGCTCGTCGTCCTCGTCCTGAGGCTGGTCGAACAGGATGTCGACGCCGATCGCCTTCGGCCGCATCGCATCGAGGTTCCGCAGCGCTTGCGCCAGGAGCCCGCGGTCGAGCGGCGAGCGCTTGCGGGCATTGATCAGCGTCTGGTCGGTATAGACCGCCAGCACGATGCGATCGTCCTGCGGCACCTGCGGGGCGAGAATGAAGCTGCGCAAGTCGTACAGCCGGTTTTCGGCCTGGTCCGAAACGTAGAATTGCCAGCTGTACCTCGCCACCAGCAACGCGGCGAGCAGCAGCAGGCCGGTCAGCGCCATGCGGCGCGGGCCGGCTTCGCGAATGCCGCGCCAGCCGCGCGCGAAAATTCCCCCTCGCATCGCCCTCCGCCGGTCCGCTCAGGAGCCGGCGAACAAGGGCCGCTCGCCGTCGCCGATCAGGGCGAAGCCCGCCCAGTAGAACGGGTGCGAGGTCGCCGGATCGTCCATCAGCGCCTGTTGCGCGGCGAGCAGCGCCGCGCCCTGGCTCACGCCGGGCGCGCTGCGGAAGAAAGCGCCGAACAATCGCTCAGTCGCCTCGAACTCCTCCGGTGCGGACCAGTGGCTGGCGATCACCTGGCGGCCGCCGGCGCCGATGAAGGCGCGCACCAGCCCGTCGAGCGCTTGCCCGCCGCCGCTTTCGAGGCCCGCCAGCCGCGTCGCCTCGAGCCCGGCCATGCTGGCGGTGTCGCACGCCGAGAGGATCACCAGGTCGGCGTCGAGGTCGAGGTCGAACACTTCGGCGAACTCGAGCAGTCCATCCGAGCCGGGGCCGCCGAACGAGGTCAGCAGTGCCGGCTGGGCCGGGCAGCCCTCGCGCGGCGGGGTGACGAGCCCGTGGGTGGCGAAATGGACGATGCGGAACATGTCGAGGTCGCCGCGTTGCTCGACCGCGGTGTCGGTGAAGGCGCTGCCGGTGACGACGGCCGACCGCTCCGGCCCGAACACTTGGGCGGCGAGGACCAGCTCGTCGTCCGGGATCGGCCGGTTCCACGAGGCGAGCGGCACGTCACAGGCGGGATCGGCTGGCGCCTCGCTCCCGCGGACGAGCGCCGCGCGGGTCAGGTTGTCGAGCGGCGCGTTCTCGCCGAGGCCGATGTAGGCCCGTCCGGCCGGCGACGACGGCGCGGCGCGCGCGTCGCGGAAGCTGGCGGCCGACAGCGCGGTGCTGATCGCCTTGTCGCGCCCGAGCCACCGGATTCCGCGGAAGTCGAACTCGTCGCCGCCGGCCTCGACACGGGCATGGTAGGCGTCGACCCCCGCCTGGTCCGCGGTCAGCAGGTTGACCGGCAATTGCAGCAGCGCCCCGTCCGGCTCGAACACCAGGTGATCGAGCCGCGCGAGATCGCCGGCGACCGGGCCGAACAGCGCATCGTGCAGCCGGCGCGCGCTGTCGACGTCGAACGGATAGGTGGCGTTGACCCCGCCGATGCTCAGCGAGATGCTGTCGCGCAAGGCGGCGACAAGGTCGGCCACCTCGCCACTCGAGGCGTCGACCTGCCACGCGGCCGCGCGCTCCGGCGACAGGTACACGGCGAACATCTCGTCGCCCATCCGGACCAGCTTGAGATAGCCTTCGCCGGGCCGCAGCAACGTCTTCATCTCGTCGAAGGTGACGTAGGCGTGCGCCACCGAGCGGTACTCGGGGTAGGCGGAAAGGGCGTCGAACAGCTCGAGCTGCATGCCCTCGAGCCGGCTGCGGCGGTCCTGCAGCTCTGGCAGCGACGCCGGGGCCGCGCCCTCCTGCGCGTTCGCCTGGGCGATCGCCAGATTGACCCGCGTCAGCTCGCGGTCGACCGCGTTGGCGCGGCGGAACAGCCCGGCGGCCTCGCCGGTGCCGGCGGACAACTGCCGGGCGAGCTGGGCGAGCGTCTGCGCCGCGCCCGGGCGCTCGATCAGCTGCGTCGCGAGGAACAGGTCGCCGATCAGCGCGGGCTTCCCCGGCAGGTCCTCGATCAGCATCGCCAGGTACGGCCTGAGCTGGTTCTCGAGCCCGACCAACGCCGAGCGGTCGGCGGCCACCTCGGCGACGATGCCGCGGTACAGCGCCAGCGATTCATCGCGACGGCCGCGGCGGGCGAGGAATGCGGCCAGCCGCGCCTTGGCCGCCTCGACCGACGCGCTTCCCGGATAGCGCAGCTCGGTCAGCACCAGCGCCTCGCGCAGCCGCGCGTCGGCCTCGCCGAAGCGGCCGGCCGCTTCGTGCGCCAGGGCCATCTCCGACAGCACTTGCGCCTCGAGCCGAGCGGCGCTGAGCACGCGCCCTTCCTTGACCTGGAGGATCGCCTCGCGGGCGGCGAAGAACTGGCCGATCGCCTCGTCCTCGCGGCCCTGCAGACGCAGCACGGTGCCGCCGAGCTGGCGCGCCTGGGCATCGATCAGCGCGGCGCGCTCGGCCCGGGTCAGGCGCGCTTCCTGCGCCACCGCATCGACCAGCCCGGCGGCGAGGCCCGAGTTGAGGCTCACCGCCAGCGGCGCGTCGATCTCGACCCCGCCCCGCCCGGCCTCGGCGGGCAGCGCGACGTCGGGCACCGCTCGCGCCAGGATCGGCGCGACCGCCTCGAGCTCGCCGCGATTGAGCGCGTCGATCGCCTCGAAGTTGCGCAGCAGCCGCGCCTGGATGCCGTCGCGCAACCCCATCGCGCGCGCCTCCGCGAACAGCCGCGCGGCCTCGTCGTAGCGGCCGAGGTTGCTGAGCTGCAGCGCGCGGTTGACGGTGGTCTCGTGGCGGCGCTCGGCGAGCGTGGCGTTGGCGGCGATGTCGCCGGTCTCGCCCGGCAGGGGGCGGAAGAATTCCTCGGCTTCGGTGTATTCGCCGGCGTTGTTGCGGCGGTAGCCCTGGCCGATGAGCTGCTCGCCGCCGACCGCCGCGCGCGCCGCGGCCAGCGAGCCCGAGCTACCGATGGTGACGATGTCGACGGTGCCGGGCACGACGCGGTTCTCGACCAGGCTCGCCAGCGCCAGCCGCAGCGCCCCGTCGAACGCGGCGTAGCCCTCGACGACGTGCAGCCAGCCGTCCGCCGGTGCGGCGTAGCTGACCCATTCGAGGTTGCTGCCTTGCTCGCGGCAGTGATGCACGACCGCGCCGGGCACCGCGTCGGATTCGAGGCGTGTGTCGCACTCGATCCGCGCGTCGCGCCAGTGGCCGAGGCGCTCGCCGATGTCGCTCGCCCCCTTCCAGCTCCACGCGGTGCCGATCGGGCGGTCGACGTCGGCGCAGATCAGCGCCCACTTGCGGTCGAACAGGCTCGCCCGCGCCTCGCCGAGCATCACGCCTTGCGCTTCGCACAGCGCGCCCTGGGTGCCGATGGCGAAGCTTTCGGTCTCGCGCGGGCCGGCGGCCCCTGCCGGCTGGCTCGCCGCCAGCACCACCGCGCCGACCGCCCCTGCCGCTGCTCGCCACGCGAAGCCCGCCATGCCGTGCCCTCCTGGGACCGCGATTCCTCCGCTCGCGAGGGTGCGCCATCCCCCGCGGCGAGGCAAGCGCGCTTTCCGCGGCCGCCACGCGCCAAGAACGCGCGGACGTGGACGAGGGTTTGGCCGTGAGCGGGCGGCAAGCGCAGGCCGGCCGCAAATGCGGCTAGCGCGCGCCGGCGACCGGCTGGGCGAGCAGGCAACTGCCGGCCGGGTCGAACACCACCTCGTCGAGCGAGTGCGCCAGCGCGCACTGGCCCGGGTCCACGCGCTCGCCGGCGACGGTGATCTCGCCTTCGCGGGGAATGGCCAGCAGGGCGCCGCGATGCTGTGCGGCGACCTCGCCCGGCGGCAGGCCGTCGATCCGGTCGAGCCGGAAGTAACGCCCGTCGACCAGCGTCACCGTCCCATGATCGGGCAGCCGCTTGCGGCACGCGGGATCGTGGGGCTCGCCCCGGGCCACCGCGATGGCTTCGTCGAGGTGCAGCTCGCGCGGCCTGCCGTAGTCGTACAGGCGGTAGGTGATGTCGGAATTCTGCTGGATCTCGATGATCGAGCAGCCGCCGCCGATCGCGTGGACGGTGTTGGCCGGGATGTAGAAGAAGTCGCCGGGCTTGACCGGGTGCCACACGAGCAAGTCCTCGATCGAGCCGTCGAGCGCGGCCGCGCGCATCGCCTCGGGCTCGACGATCTCACGAAAGCCGATCCCGAGCGTGGCGCCGGGCTCGGCGTCGATCACCAGCCAGCATTCCTCCTTGCCCTGCCGGCCGAGCCCGGCGGCTTCGGTCTGCGCGTCCGACGGATGGACCTGGACCGACAGCTTCTCAGACGTGAAGATGTACTTGACCAGCAACTGCGGCAGCTCGGCCGGCGGCACGAACCAGATCTCGCCGATGCGCTTCCCGGCCGGCGTTTCGAACGGCGCGGGCAGGCGGTCCGTGCCCCACGGTTTTTCGACGGTCTTGGTTTCCAGGAGCATGCGTTTGTAACGCTGCTCTAAACCATCAGGTCCAGCAGCGCGTCGATCTCGACGGTGGCGAAGCCCACCGCGCTGTCGGAAATGCCGTAAGGCATCAGCAGCCGCTCGCCGACCTTGAGCACGCCGCAAGTGTAGACCACGTTGGGCACGTAGCCCGAGCGGTCGGCCTCGACCGCGGTCAGGACCGGCTCGGCGGTGCGGCCGATCACTTTCGACGGGTCGTCGCGGTCGAGCAGCGCGCAGCCGACCGAGTACTTGCGCATGGCCCCCACGCCGTGGGTGAACATCAGCCAGCCCGCATCGGTCAGCACCGGGCTGCCGCAATAGCCGATCTGGATGTACTCCCACGGGTACTTGGGCTCCATCAGCAGCGTGCCTTCGCTGTTCCACCGGTCGAGCCGCTCCGACTTGAGCAGGAACAGGTTCTTGCCGTCCTGCCGGCTGACCATGGCGTACTTGCCGCCGACCTTCTCGGGGAACAGCGCCATGCCCTTATTGCGGGCCGCGCGGCCCTCGATCGGCTCGAGCAGGAAGCGGCGGAAGTCGATCGTGCGCAGCAGCTCGGAGCGGATCGAGCGGCCCGAATAAGCGGTATAGGTGCCGATCCATTCGTACTCGCCGCCGCCGTGGTCGAAGCGCACCAGGCGCAAGTCCTCGAGCCCGCCGGCCTGCTGCTCGGTGATCGGGAAGATCACCGTGTTCGACAGGCTGGAGTCCTCGTGGCGGTGGACGATCACGCCGGTGTCGCTGTCGTGCAGCGAGGCGTCGTCGAGATCGACCGAGGTGGCGAACGAGCTTTGCGGCCACAGCGCGAAGCCGCCGTCGGCCTCGGCGATGCCTTCGCGGAAGGCGACCGAGCTGATGTGTCCTTCGCCGACCGCGCGCAGGCTCATCACGAAACGGACCGCGCCGCCGGTCATTCCGCTCTGGTCGGGGTGCGGCACGATCGACGGGTTCATCAGCGCCGCCGCGGCATAGCTGTATTCGTGGCAGAAGAATGCCCCGACGAGGCGCTTGCGCGTGGTCGAGAAGCCCGAGCAATCGATGCCGGTGGTCTCCTCGACCTCGGCGAAGCGTTCTTCGAACATCTTCTCGGTCTGCCAGTGGCGAGCGACGAAGTCGCGCCGGACGCGGGCGTATTCCGCCTTGACCTTGTTCTCGCTCAGCGCGGCGATGTCCTCGACCAGCCGCAGCGCGCGGCTGCCGGGGGCGTTCTTGGCCTGCCAGCCGAGGTGGAACGGACGAAGGACAACGCGCGACGGGTCGGCGTGGAGCCGCTCGTCAAGTATATGCAGCGGACTGTTCGGCCAGGTCCCTTCGACCCCCACCATGCTCTCCAATCGAATCGCGTTGCTCGGCGCGGGCGAGCGCTAGCACGGAATAATGGGCGAGTTGAAAGGCCAGGATCGATTCTGCACCGCAATTTATGTTGGCTCCGCGCGGGGTGATTCCGTCGCGGCAGCGGCCCGATGCGAGATCGGCGAGCACGGCGCCGCGGTCGTTGGCGCCGAAGAACCAGTTCCACGCCGCCATCGCGTGCGCGAACCAGCGCCGGTCGCCGGTCGCCTCGTAGGCCGCCCGTGCCGCCTCGATCGCCGCCTGCGCCTCGAGCGGCTGCTGGTCGAACGGCAGGCGGGCGTGCTCCTTGCCGAAGCTCTCGCAGCCGACCGGGCGGAAATAGCCGTCGGCGGCGACCTGCTGGCCGGCGATCCACTCGAGCGTCTCGAGCCCGGACATGAGGTAAGTGGGCTCGTTCAGCTCGAGCCCGGCTTCGATCAGCGCCTGCGACAGCCGCGGATTGTCGTAGCCGAGAACCGCCTCGAACCACGCCCAGTCGGGCCGCCGCGCCCCGCCGAGCAGCCGATGGAGCACGTCCGCGCCTCGCGCCAGCACGTCGTGCGACGGGCGATGCTCGGGATGCGCGCGCAGCACCGCGGCGGCGCCGAGCATGGTGAAGGCGATCGTCCGCGGCGAGCCCATCGCCGCGCAATGCGCCAGCGCGGTGTCGTACCAGCGCCACGCCCACACCCGCAGCTCCTCGTCGGGCGCGTTCTCGATCGTGTGGCCGAGCGCCCAGACGGCGCGGCCGTTGGAGTCCTCAGAGCCGCGCTCCTCGCACCAGGTGCGGTCGAAGCGCATGAAATTGCGGAACGCCTTGAGCTCGTCGTTCCATGCGTGCTGCACGAACGCGGCGTAGCCCTGGCTCCGGCGCGTCCGCTCCGGCTCGGGGAGCCCGGCGGCCAGATTCATCAGCATCAGCGCCCGGGCGTTGTCGTCGAGGCAATAGCCGTGGCGGCGGTCGGGCACGATGCCGATCGCGTGCTGCAGCATGCCGGTGCCATCGCTCATCGCGAACACGCCCGACAGGCCCGGCGTGGCGGTAATCGGCGCCGGGCGCGGCGTGGGTGAGATCGCCGCGTCGATCAGCGCCGCGGCGCCGTCGGCGAAGCGCGGCCAGACCGTCTGCCGGCCCTTGGCATAGGCGCGCCGCTGCAGCGCGAGCAGCTCGGCCTTGTCGTCGAGCAGCGCGATGACCGCGTCGGCGATCGAGGTCGCGCAATCGGGGTCGATGAGCACGCCGGCGCCGCCGGCGAGCAGCTCCCGCGCATGGAGGTATGGCGTCGAGACGACCGCCTTGCCGAGCGCGACCGCGTAGCTGAGCGTGCCCGAGGTCGACTGCTGCAGGTTGAAGTAGGGCGTCACGTAGATGTCGCACGCCTCCAGCTGGTCGAGCAGCTCCTCGGTCTCGACGAAGCGGTTCTCCCACCGGATGTGATCGGCAACGCCGAGGCGCGCGGCGCATTCCTGCAGCTTCTCGCGGTAGGCTTCGCCTTCCTGCGCGACGAGGTTGGGGTGGGTCGCGCCGACGATCCAGTAGATCGTGTCGGGATGCTTCCCGACGATCGCCGGCAGCGCCTCGATCACCCGCTCGAGCCCCTTGCCCGGGCCGAGCAGGCCGAAGGTCATCAGCACGTTCTTGCCGGAAAGCCCGAACTTGGCCTTGAACTGGTCCTCGCGGCCGAACGGGCGGTCGGGCGCGCCGTGCGGGATCACCTGAAGGATCTCGTGCGGCGCGCCGTAGACGCTGTCGAGCAGGTCGCGCGAATGGCGGCTCATCACCATGATGCGGCTGGCGCGTTCCACCAGGTGATGGAGGATCGAGCGCTGCAGGTCGCTTGGCTGGCCGAGCACCGTGTGCGGGGTGAGGATCAGCGGCGCGGCGAGGCGGTCGACGAAGTCGCACACCATCTCGCCCTCGGGGCCGCCGAAGATGCCGTATTCGTGCTGCAGCCAGACGGCATCGACGCCGCTCTCGTTAATCTTCCGCGCGGCCGCCGCATATGCCTCGGCATCGTCCTGGCGGATGGTGCCGGCGACGCCTTCGTACTCGAGCGGGTTGCGCGGATCGTCGAGCGCATAGACATCGACGCGAACGCCCGGATGGAACTCGGCGAGCTTCTCGAACACGTCATTGGTGAAAGTGGCGATGCCGCACTTGCGCGGCGTGAAGGTGCCGATCAGCGCGATATGGCGCGGCGCCGGCATCGCGCTGCGATGGCGGGTGAACAGCGAACGGATTTCGGCTCCGTCGAGCGCGGTCTTGGTTCGGGTAACGACAGTGTCGTGGACGGTCATCGGCATTCCCTGGACGATCTGATTCTGGCGGGCGGCCGCGCGCTACGCGCCGCCGACGGGTTCAGAAGATTGGTGCAGTGCAACATAAACCAGAAAGAATAACAAGGTCGTTGTGCACCTGCGAAACGCAAGTCACTGGCAAATTGTTCCTATTTTTTCTCCTCCGCAGCCAAAGCACCCGTGTTGCAGCGCACACACGGCGTCATCGGGATAACAGGGGATGCGCCCGTCGGTTCCAGAATTAACCAACGGCAAGATGGTGCCCGACATCGATCGTCATTGCGCCATGCTGCGCGAGTTGGCCGGCGAAGCGAGCGTAGTCGGCTTTCGGCATGCGCATGGCTGAAAAGGCCCGCCCGTCGCCATGCAAGGAACGGGCGGGCCTATGCGGCGGCGCACCCGCTGCGCCTCCGCGTGAGAGCTTCAGAACGTCTTCTTGACGCCGATCCGGACCTGCCGCGGCTCGACCACGCGGCTGACCCGGCCTTCGACGCCCTCGGGCGGCTCGCCGGGGAACCGCGTGGCGTAGAAGTAGTCGATGTCGTGGCGCGTGGAGTCGAACACGTTGAGCAGCTCGCCGTAGACCTCGAACCCGCCGAAGTTGCGCGGCGTCCAGGCGGCGCGCAGGTTGACCAGCAGCGTCGGTTCGCCGCGGATCGAGTTGTCCTCGATCAGCGGGTGGGTGCCGAGATAGCGGGCGCGGGCGGCGAAATTGAACTCGGGCAGGATCGCCGAGAGCCCGAGCTCGCCGGCCGTCTCGAGCGCGCCCGGCACGAAGTCCTGGCCCGCCGGCAGGCCCGCGTAGTGCGCCTCCGAGCCGGTCCACACCGCGTCGATCGCCATCCATTCGAGCGGGCGCCAGAAACCGGTCAGCTCGTAGCCGTGGCGCTTGCCGGGATCGCTCGGCTCGACCGCGCCCGAATCGCCGACGTAGATCAGCTCGCTCTCGATCGACGACCACCAGTAGACGCCGGTCAGGATCAGGCTGCCGCGCTCGAAGCGGGCGCCGAGCTCCTTGAAGGTGCCTTCGACCACGCCTGGCGCGGGGTCGACGGGGTTGGTCACGCCGCGGGCGTCGTTCGAATGGAAGCCTTCGCCCCAGTTCGCGTATAGCGCGACGCCATCGGCGACCTCGTAGTTGACGCCGACCTTGGGCGCGAGGCCGTGGTCGTTGGCGCGCCCGCTCCAGCTGGTCGCTCCGGCGAGCGCCTCGGTGCGGAAGCGGTACCAGTCGCCGCGCAGCCCGCCGATCACCATCAGCCGCTCGACCGGCCGCCAGATGGCCTCCCCGTAGATCCCGATCGAGCTTTCGTTGACGTCGAACGCGCCGAGGGTGCCGAGGAACTGGCCGCCGGCCGTGTTGTCGAGCCCGACCGGGCCGATGTCGTCGACGCGGATCTCGGTGCCGGCGCGCAGCGAGAGATCGTCGCGCACCGCGAAGGTCCGCTCGATCCGCCCGCCGTAAGTCCAGCGCTCCTCGTACTGCCGCCGTTGGTCGCCGTTGACCGGGTCGTCGAGGAAGAAGGTGAAGTTGTTGAGCAGGCTCCAGTCATAGTGCTGGAGGTAGGCGGTCAGCCGCCAGGCGTCGGACTGGTAGCCCGCCGTGAGCACCTCGCGCTCGGTGCGGCCGCGCAGCGTCGGGTCGAGGGTGCAGTAAATGTCCTCGCACAGCGGAGTGCCGATCGCGCGCTCGGGAATCTGCTCGGTCGGCGCCCAGCTCGCGTCGTAGATCGACAGCGAGGCGCGGAAATCGCCCATGCCGAGCGGCATCGCGTACTTGAGCAGGCCCGAATAGGCCGCGAAGTCTTCGCGCAGCTCCCACGGTCCGTCGTTGAACTTGGCCTGGCCGACCGCGAGCAGATCGCCCCCGCCGACCTTCGCCGAGCCGCCGGCGACGAAGCGGCGGTAGCCATACTCGCCGACCTCGGCGAGGGCGAAGGGCTCGAGCTGGTCGTGAGTGGCGATCATGCTCGCGCCGACGAAGCTGAAGTCGCCGGTGTCGGCGCGGTATGGCCCCTTGCGGTAGTCGACCCGGCGCACCGTCTCGGGGATCAGCCCCTGCACGTCGAGATAGCCCTGGCCGTGGCCATGGGTGCGGAAGTTGACCGGCATGTCGTCGATGTAGAGCGCGTAGTCGGTCCCGTGGTCGAGGTTGAAGCCGCGCAGGAAGAACTGGTTGGCCTTGCCGCCGCCCGAATGCTGGGTCGCGATCAGGCCGGGGGTGGCCTCGAGGATCTCGCCCGGGCGGAGCAGCGGACGGACCTCGATGTCGGCCCCGGCGACTCCGCCCTCGCTGGCGGCGATCGCCTGCCCGATGCGCCGCTCGGCGCGGCCGAAGACGTAAATCATCTCGCCCGCGGCGACGGTGGCCTCGTCGGCGGGGGCGTCATCCGGGTCGGCGTCACCGGCCGCTGCCTCGTCGACCGCCTTATCCTGCGCCGACGCCACCGCCGGCGCCGCGAGCATGGCGGCCAGCGCGGCGCCGCCGAACAGCGCCCGGCTCAGGCTAACGGTGGAGGGCTTCATTCAGGGTTCCGCGGGGTTCTATTTTTTCCGGGCCGCATCGGCCACCGCGCCGTGCTGCGCGCCTCTCGTCAAACCAAGTTAATTACGGTAACCGGCCGCGTTACAACGGCGTTACATCGCCTCGGGGGCAGCTTGAGCCAACACCGTCAGCCAGATCCGAGCCCGTTCGAGGGCGAGCTCCGGCGAGTGCGCCAAAGCGGCGCGCTCGGCGAAAGCGGGCGCCTGCTCGAATTGTTCGATTTCCTCGCCGCGCGAGGCGCCGACACGCCGTCGGCCTCGCAAGGCGAGATCGCCGAGGCGGTCTTCGGTCAGGCCGAGACGAGCGTCGATGACGCGACGGTGCGGGTCTACGTCCATCGCCTGCGCAAGCGGCTGGAGGAGTTCTACGCCGCCCACGGCGAGGGCGCGCACGGCACGCGGTTGACGCTCCCCGCCGGCACTTACGCGCTGCGGCTGGCGCGCGAGGCCCCGGAGCCGGCCCGCGTCAAAAGCGCCGCACCGCGCGGCAGGATCGGAACGCTGGCGCTGGTGGTCGGGGCCGCGCTGGCGCTGGCCGCCACGTTCCTGCTCGGCCGGGCATTGCCAGGCCCGGGCCAGGCCCCGCCGGCCAATGCGCTGTGGCAGCCGTTCCTCGACTCTCCCCGGCCGAAGCTGGTGGTCGTCGGCGACTACTACATGTTCGGCGAGATCGACCCCGTCCGGCCCGAGGAAGGCCGGCTGATCCGCGACTTCCGCGTCAATTCGCCGAGCGACCTCATCCAGATGCAGGATCTCGAGCCCGGACGCTACGGCGCTGCCGAGGATGTCGGCCTCAACTACCTGCCGTTCTCGGCCGCCTACGGCTTGCAGCAGGTCGTCCCGATCCTCGCCCGCGACGGCCGCGAGGTCCGCGTCGTCGCCGCGTCCGAGCTGGAACCCGACATGCTCAACCGCTTCGACGTCGTCTACGTCGGCCTGCTCAGCGGCATGGCGCTGCTCGAGGACATGACCTTCAGGCCGTCCGGCTTCGCGCTGGGAGAAAGCTACGACGAGCTGCGCGACGCCGCTTCGGGCCGGACGTTCACCAGCGAGGAAGCGCGCAACCTCGCCTCGCCGGTCTACTACAAGGATTACGGCTACGTCGCCCGCTTCCGCACGCCCGGCGGGGCGCTGGTGGCGATCGTCGCCGGCATGCGCGACACCGGCTTGCGCGGGATCGCGCCGATCGCCGCGCAAGCTACGCTCCCCGGCTCGTTGGCCGACGCGGCCGGCGAGGGCGACTTCGAGGCGCTCTACCAGATCACCGGCCAGCAGGGCGCGGACTTGTCCGAGCGCTTGCTGATCGCCCGCCAGCGCGGCCGCGCTCAGGAAGGCGGGTAAGGCCCGTCGGGGCTTTCCCCTGAGCCGAACTCCGCGGCCTGCGCGTTCAGCACTCTCACGACCGGCGCCACCCACTCGGCTTTCGGCCTGGTCGGTGCGGCCGATGTCTCCCCGGCTTGCCTCGTCATGCGGGATCCCCCCAAGATTGGCGCTGCGACGAGCATTAGAGCCAGGGGCGGGCCGGCACGGTTCAACCGCGCGACCAGTTCGCGCCGGTTAGCTTGCCATTCACCTCGGCCGGCCTACATTCCACGGCAAAGGCAAGGACTCCTGATGAACGACAATCGCGAACCGGAAGGCAACGGCAATCCCTGGGTGAAGAGCCTGCTGGTGTGGGGCGGGATTTTCCTCGCCCTGCTGCTGGTGGTGTCGATGTTCAGCGGCACCCGCGAGGCGGCGGGCAACCAGCTGCGTTACTCCGATTTCCGCAGCCGGGTCGCCGAGGGCAGCGTCGATGAGGTGAAGATCGCCCCCGACCTGATCACCGGCAAGCTCAAGAACGGCGAGACGTTCACCACCGTGCCGGTGCCGAACGACACCGAGCTGACCCAGCTGCTCGACGAGAGCGGCGTCAAGTATGCCGGAACCGAGCCGCAGCAGCAGAGCCTGCTGCTGATCGTGCTGATCCAGGCGCTGCCGTTCCTGCTGATCCTCGGCGTCGCGTTCTTCGCCTTGCGCCAGGTGCAGAAGGGCGGCGGCTCGGGGGCGATGGGGTTCGGCAAGTCGAAGGCCAAGCTGCTGACCGAGAAGCAGGGCCGGGTAACGTTCGAGGATGTCGCCGGGATCGACGAGGCGCGCGAGGAGCTCGAGGAGATCGTCGAGTTCCTCAAGGACCCGCAGCGCTTCTCCAAGCTCGGCGGCCAGATCCCGAAGGGCGCGCTGCTGGTCGGCTCGCCCGGCACCGGCAAGACGCTGCTCGCCCGCGCCATCGCCGGCGAGGCGCGCGTGCCGTTCTTCACCATCTCGGGCTCGGACTTCGTCGAGATGTTCGTCGGCGTCGGCGCATCCCGCGTGCGCGACATGTTCGAGCAGGCCAAGAAGAACGCGCCGTGCATCGTGTTCATCGACGAGATCGACGCGGTCGGGCGCCACCGCGGCCACGGCCTCGGCAACTCGAACGACGAGCGCGAGCAGACGCTGAACCAGCTGCTCGTCGAGATGGACGGCTTCGAGGCCAACGAAGGCATCATCATCATCGCCGCGACCAACCGGCCCGACGTGCTCGACCCGGCGCTGCTGCGCCCGGGCCGCTTCGACCGCCAGGTGGTGGTGCCGATCCCGGACATCGACGGGCGCGAGAAGATCCTCGCGGTGCACATGAAGAAGGTGCCGCTGGCGCCCGACGTCAATCCGCGCACGATCGCCCGCGGCACGCCCGGGTTCTCGGGCGCGGACCTCGCCAACCTGGTCAACGAGGCGGCGTTGCTCGCCGCGCGGCGCAACAAGCGCCTCGTGGCGATGCAGGAGTTCGAGGACGCCAAGGACAAGGTCATGATGGGCGCCGAGCGCCGTTCCATGGTCATGACCGAGGACGAGAAGAAGATGACCGCCTACCACGAGGCGGGCCACGCCATCGTCGCGGTGCACGAGCCGGCCTCGGACCCG
Source organism: Croceibacterium sp. (assembly GCA_035626815.1). Classification (GTDB taxonomy): domain Bacteria; phylum Pseudomonadota; class Alphaproteobacteria; order Sphingomonadales; family Sphingomonadaceae; genus Croceibacterium_A. The sequence continues at coordinate 46,097 of DASPMY010000008.1, read as the reverse complement.
ATCCACAAGGCGACGATCATCCCGCGCGGCCGCGCGCTCGGCATGGTCATGCGCCTGCCGGAGCGCGACAACTACTCCTATCACCGCGACAAGATGCACGCGAACCTCGCCGTCAGCATGGGCGGGCGCGTCGCCGAGGAGCTCATCTTCGGCTACGACAAGGTCAGCTCGGGGGCCTCGTCGGACATCCACTACGCCACCGACCTCGCGCGCAACATGGTCACCAAGTGGGGCATGTCGGACAAGCTCGGGCCGCTGCAGTACGAGGACCAGTACGAAGGCTACCTCGGCTACGGCGGCAACCAGCGGACGATGTCGTCGGACGACACCAACAAGCTGATCGACGCCGAGATCAGGGCGCTGGTCGACGGCGCGCACGAGAAGGCGCGCACCGTGCTCAAGGAGCGCGAGGACCAGCTCCACCTGCTCGCGCAGGCGCTGCTCGAGTACGAGACGCTGACCGGCGACGAGATCAAGCAGCTGCTCGACAGCGGCAAGATCGACCGCCCGGACCACCCGTCGGGCCCGGTGATCGCGCGTCCGGTGCGCGGCTCGGCGATCCCCAAGGCCGGCAAGCGCTTCGGCGGCGAGGCTCCGCAAGGGGCCTAGCGCCGCCGGGCTGCCGCTGGCCGCGGGGCGGCCGCCCCGTCGCTCAGCCGATGGCGCCGACCAGCAGCAGCAGGTTGACGAACAGCGACAGGATGATGGTGATGAACACCAGCAGCACCATCGTCCGCCACAACGCCGAGAAGCGCGACAGCGCGTAAGCGCCTCTCAGCTGCTTGTAGATGTGCACCGGCGGGATCAGCACCGCGGCGAAGAACAGCAGGCCGCCCGACACGCCCGGGATCTGCCCGAGCACCGCCAGCGCCACGAACAGCAGCGACATGAAGCACAGCGAGTAGGTGACGAACACCGCGTGGTCGTAAGCCCCGAAGCGCCGCTTCCAGGCGAAGATCAGCCACACGAACGGCACCGACAGCGGGATCAGCAGCCACGAGAACTTGTAGAAGTTCGACTGCAGCTTGTAGGCCATCAGCCCCGGGTTCTGGCGCCACTTGTCGATCCCGTGGTCGATCAGGGCGATACCGAGCGGCTTGTAGGTCACCTTGCTCGTCAGCTGGCTGTCGTTCTTGGCACTTTGTGCGAGAACCAGGTTGCCGTCGGAATCGGTGCTTTCTTCGATTCGCCGCTCGAGCGCGTCGATCTGCCGGTCGACCACCGGGACGGCGGGATTGTCGATGGCCATCGCCTCGCGCGCGGTGCGCAAGCCGGCGAGCTGGCGCTCGAGCGACTGCCCGCCCGCCTCGTCGCTGCCGATCTGGACCGGCGGGCCGAGATCGTCCGGCGTCGAGATGCCGACGAGCTGGAACACCGCGAACATCAGGAACACCGAGAACAGGAACAGCGCCATCGGCGAGACGAAGCGCGCCCGCTCGCCGGCGACGTAGCGCCGCGTCAGCTCGCCCGGCCGCACCGCCAGCAGCGGCACGGTGTGCCAGGTCTTGCCTTCGAAGTGCAGCACGCCGTGGAGCAGGTCGTGGAAGAACGCGCCGAGCGTGCGGTGGACGTGCGCGCGCTGCCCGCACATCCGGCAGTACGGCCCGTCGAGCACGGCGGCGCAGTTGAGGCAGGCGCCTTCGCGCGTGTGCCCGTCGCCCTCGCCGGCCCGCGGCTCCACCGCGCGCCCGAGCAGCGCGCCGTCGGCGACCCCGCCGAGCGCTTCGGCAATCTCGCTCATCCCCTCACCATGCGCCGCATCCTACCGCATGCGCGGCGGGCCGCAAAGAAAAGGCCGCGCCCCTCGCGGAGAACGGCCTTCCCTGGTGATCAGGCGAAGCGGTCAGGCGTCGTAGTCGCCGCCGACCGAGTTCGAGCGGGCCGGCGCCGCGGCCGACAGCCGCATGGCCTCGGCCGACTGGCTGAGCGAGCCGACCTCGTCCGCCTCGTCCTCCTCGTCGGGCAGCACGCGCTGCAGCGACTGGACGAGGCTTTCGTGCAGCGCCTTGGGCCGCACGGTCTGCTCGGCGATCTCGCGCAAGGCGACCACCGGGTTCTTGTCGCGGTCGCGGTCGATCGTCAGCTCGGCGCCACCGGAAACCTCGCGCGCGCGCTGCGCGGCGAGCAGCACGAGGTCGAAGCGGTTGGGAATCTTGTCGACGCAATCTTCGACGGTAACGCGCGCCATCCGGGCACTCCGAAACTAGGGTTGTCGGGAAAGCGGGGCACTTAGGCGGGGAGGGCGGGCAAGTCAAGGTTTCCCCCTCGTGCGAGGGTGTTAGGAGAGGGCATGGCCGACAGCGACGCGCCCGCCGCCGAGTTCCGCGATCCGCCGGCCTTTTCCGCCGAGGCGCACGGCCTCTCGCTGCGCTTCCATCCCGCCGGGCAGGACCGGCTCAAGGCGCTGATCGGGCTGATCGACGGCGCCCGCGAGCGGCTCAAGCTGGCGTTCTACATCTTCGCCACCGACGCATGCGCGGCGCGCGTGCGCGACGCGCTGGTCGCCGCCGCCCGCCGCGGCGTCGACGTGCGGCTGATCGTCGACGGCTTCGGCGCCCTGGCCGACGAGCGCTTCTTCGCCCCGCTGATCGAGGCCGGCGGCACGTTCTGCTGCTTCAGCGCCCGCTGGTCGCAGCGCTACCTCATCCGCAACCACCAGAAGATCGTCATCGCCGACGAGCGCGCGGCGATGCTCGGCGGGTTCAACGTCGAGAACGCCTACTTCGCCGCGCCCGGCGACGACGGCTGGAATGACCTCGCCTTCACCGTCGAAGGTCCGGTCGTGACGCGCATCAGCGAGTGGTACGACGAGCTCGCGGACTGGACCGCGCGTCCCAGGGCCCAGTTCCGCGCGATCCGCCGCAAGGTGCGGCAGTGGGACGCGGGCGACGGGCCGGTGCAAGTCCTCATCGGCGGCCCGACGCGGGGACTCTCGTCGTGGGCGCGCGGGGTCGGCCGCGACCTGCTCGAGGGCGACCGGCTCGACATGACGATGGCCTATTTCTCGCCCCCGCCGCGCCTGCTCAAGCGGATGCGCACGATCGCGCGCAAGGGCGAGACCCGGCTGCTGTTCCCGGCGCGGTCGGACAACGGCGCGACGATCGGCGCGGCGCGCGCGCTTTACGGCCGCCTGCTCGACGCCGGCGCGCGGATCTGGGAATTCCAGCCGTGCAAGCTGCACACCAAGCTGATCGTGCTCGACGACGCGGTGTACCTCGGCAGCGCCAACTTCGACATGCGCAGCCTGTTCCTCAACCTCGAGATCGTGCTGCGGATCGAGGACGCCGCCCTCGCCGAGCGGCTGCGGCGCTACTTCGAGCACCACCTGCCGGCGGCGGAGGAGATCACCCGCGAGATCTACGCCCGCCGCCGCACGCTGCTCAACCGCGTGCGCTGGCGGCTCAGCTGGTTCCTCGTCGCGGTGGTCGACTACACCGTGAGCCGGCGGCTCAACCTCGGACTCTAGCGCCACTCGCGTCCGGGCCGGTGTTGACGACAAAGGCCGGGTAAAGTGGATTGCCGCGCGGGCGCTGCATGGGTCGTCCCACCCGCCCCTCTCCGCGGCGGCGTCGAGCTGGCGGACAAGGCGCAGGAGGGCGGTGTTGCTGGGTTTGCGCGCCGCGCGCACGAACCGCCCCCGCCGCATCAGGATGTGGAATTCGCCCCGATGGGCGCGCTCGGCGAGCTCATCGGGCGTAACCTTCCGTTTCGGGAAGCTGGCGCTTTTCGGCGAGGTTCCGCGATGCAGCGCGATCACCGCGTCCCAGGCATGCGCCAGGCTCTCCGCGCCGGCGCAACGCCGCAGCCGGTAAGCCGCCATCCGGCTCATGCCGACCTGGCGCGCCGATTCCGCGATCGAGCCGGTCTCGGCGAGGCAGCCGATGAACCGCGCCTGCCGTTCGGCCGTCCACCCGTCCGCGCGGACGCGCAGCGGCACCGGGAGGAACGGCGGCACGCGCTGCCACGCGGGCCAGCCGGCGGAGGGGGGCGAATCGGCCATTGGGCGAGCGTGAACGAGACGCGGCGTGTAGGACAACGTTTTCTTTTTGTTCTACCTTCAACCGGCCGCCGCCGGCCGCCGTGTCGACGGCGACCCTAGTCGTAGCCGCTGTCGGCGTATTCGCCCTGGGCGAGGTCGCTGAACTTGGTGATCTTGGGCTCGAAGCGCAGGCGGACCTTGCCGGTGGCGCCGTGGCGCTGCTTGCCGATGATCAGCTCGGCGAGGCCGAACACCTGCTCCATCTCCTGCTGCCACGCGGCGTGGGCCTCGTGCGCCTTCATGTCGTCGTCGCCGCGCGGCACCTTGGGCTCGCGCGAGGCCACGTAGTAGTCCTCGCGGAAGATGAACCAGACCATGTCGGCGTCCTGCTCGATCGAGCCCGATTCGCGCAGGTCCGACAGCATCGGCCGCTTGTCCTCGCGCTGCTCGACCGCGCGGCTGAGCTGCGACAGCGCGATCACCGGAACCTGCAGCTCCTTAGCCAGCGTCTTGAGCCCGCGGCTGATCTCGGAGATTTCGTTGACGCGGTTGTCCTGGCTGCGCTGGCTGCCCTGGAGCAGCTGCAGGTAGTCGACGATGATCAGGCCGATGTTGTGGCGCCGCTTGAGTCGCCGGGCTCGGGTGCGCAGCGCGGCGATGGTCAGCGCCGGGGTGTCGTCGATGTACAGCGGCAGGTCGGCCAGCCGCTGGCTGGCATAGCTGAGCTGTTGGAAGTCGTCGCGGCTGATCTTGCCCATGCGCAGCGCTTCGCTGGGGATGCCGGCCTGCTCGGCGAGGATGCGCGTGGCCAGCTGGTCGCTCGACATCTCGAGGCTGAACAGCGCCACCGCGGCGCCGACCGATTTCTCGATCCCGTCGCGCTGGTCGCGCAGCAGGCGGTCGGCGCAATTGAAGGCGATGTTGGTGGCGAGCGACGACTTGCCCATGCCCGGGCGGCCGGCGAGGATGATCAGGTCGCTGTCGTGCAGCCCGCCGCACTTGTCGTTGATCGAGGTGAAGCCGGTGGTCTTGCCCGAGACGTGGCCGCCCGAGTTGATCGCCGTCTCGATCATCTCGAGCGCCTTGCCGGTGGCCCCGCGGAAGCTTTCCGCCTCGCTGCCCCCGGCGGCGCCTTCGGCGACGCGGAACAGCGACGCTTCGGCCTCCTCGATCTGCCGCATCGGCTCGACCTCCTCGGAGGTGTCGAGCGCGCCTTCGACCAGCTCGCGGCCGACCACGACGAGCTCGCGGAGCAGCGCCAGGTCGTAGATCTGCTGCGCCAGCTCGCGCGGCGCGAGCAGGCCCTGGCCATCGGCCGTCAGCCGCGCGAGATAGCCGGTGCCGCCGAGCTCGATCATCGCCGGATCGGATTCGAAGTACGGCTTCAGCGTCACCGGAGTGACGACCATCTGCTTGTCGAGCAGGACCATGACCCGCTCGAGGATGCGGGCGTGGAGCGGCTCGAAGAAATGCTCGGGGCGCAGCGGCACGGCGAGCTCCTCGAGCACGCGGTTGTCGATCAGCGCCGCGCCGAGGAAGGCCGCTTCGGCTTCGAGGTTGGCGGGCAACGCGCGCCCAGCGGGCGCTTCGGCAGCGGGACGGTCGATGATCTGGGTGGCCATGCCGTCCTGATGGGCGCGTCGGAGTCCCGCGGCAAGATCGAGCGCGACAAACCGGCCTGTGGATAGCGGGCAAATCCTCCCGGGCGGGAGGAATGGCTTGCCGAGCCCATGCTGCATCTGCGAAGGGCGCGTATGTCCAGCGACCGCATCGCGCACCTCACCCTCGACGAAGCCACCGTGCTCGCGCGCAGCCCCGAGGTCGAGCGCGAGCGGCAGGTGGCGTTGCGCGACCTCGCCGCGGACAACCGCTTCGCCCCGCTGCGCGCGGCCGAGCGCGGCCACGCCGGGCCGTGGTCGCTGGCGCTGTCGGTCGACGAGGGCCGCCTGGCGATGGCCGTCCGCGACCGCGACGGCGAGGATGCCGGCACCATCGGCCTCGGGCTCGCCCGCTTCCGCCGCGTGGTGCGCGAATATTTCGCGATCTGCGATTCGTACTACAAGGCGCTGCGCAAGGCCTCGCCCGGCGAGATCGAGACGCTCGACATGGCCCGCCGGGCGATTCACGACCGCGGCACGCGCCAGCTACTCGAGGCGCTCGAGGCCAAGGTCGAGACCGACTTCGCCACCGCGCGACGGCTCTTTACGCTGATCTGCGTGCTCCATATCAGGGCCTGAGGAGGGCGGGGCACGATCATGGGCAGGAAGCGCGCGATCTCGTGGCGTGGGCGCATCGCCGCGCTCGTCCTGCTGCTCGTGCTGCTGGCGGCGGTGTCGGCGTGGTGGCACGCGCAGCACTGGGCCCCTGCGCGCGACGAATACCCGGTCCAGGGCGTGCTGGTCGGGGCGCGCGACGGGCAGGCGGACTTCAACGCGCTGCGCGCGATCGGCGCCGGATTCGTCTATCTCGCGGCGAGCGAGGGCGCGGCCGGGCGCGATCCCGCGTTCGCCGGCAACCTGCCGCGGGTGCGGGCGAGCGGGCTGCCGTTCGGCGCGGTCCATCGCTACGACCCGTGCGTGCCGGCCGAGCGCCAGGCGGCCAATTTCGTCACCATCGTGCCGCGCGACGAGACGCTGCTGCCGCCGGCGATCGCGCTCGACAAGCTGGCCGACCAGTGCGCCGACCCGGCCAGCGAGGCGGCGGTCGAAAGCGAGCTGACGACGTTCCTCAACCAGGTCGAGGGCCACGCCGGCAAGCCGGCCGTGCTCAAGCTCGCGCCGGGGTTCGAGGCGCGCTATCACATCGCCGCGCGGATCGAGCGCAACTTGTGGCTGGAGCGCGACTGGCTGCAGCCCGACTATGCCGGGAGGCCGTGGACGTTGTGGACCGCCAATTCCTCGCTGCAGACCGAGGCCGGCGACGAGCCGCTGCGCTGGGTGGTGCTGCAGCCGTGAGCCCGCGCGACGAGCTGATCGCCGCGGCGCGCGCGGCGGCCGAGGCGGCCTATGCCCCGTACTCGAACTTCCGCGTCGGCGCCGCGCTGCGCTTCGCCGACGGCTCGATCGTCACCGGGACCAATGTCGAGAACGCCAGCTACGGGCTGTCGCTGTGCGCCGAGACGGTCGCCGTCGCCCGGGCGCTGGGCGAGGGTCGCCGCGGCGGGCTGGTCGAAGTGGCGGTGACCGGCAGCGGCGCGGATGTTGTCACGCCCTGCGGGCGGTGCCGGCAAGTGCTGCACGAGCTCGCCGATCTCGGCGGGACCGATCCGCTGGTGGTGTGCTGCGGCCCGTCGGAAACGCGCGAGACGCGGCTGTCAGAGCTGCTGCCGGCGGCGTTCGGCCCGGGCAGCCTCGGCTAGCGCGGTTGCCGGGATCGGCCTGCCGCCTTCCGCCCCGCGCCGTTCGCTGCTATCGCCGGTTCCAGGAGGATCGCAGACGATGGGTTCATTTTCGCTTTGGCACTGGGCGATCGTCGCGCTCGTCATACTGGTGCTGTTCGGTCGCGGCCGCATCAGCGAGATGATGGGCGACTTCGGCAAGGGCATCAGCAGCTTCAAGAAGGGCCTGTCGGAGGCCGAGAAGATGCCCGACGACAAGCCGGCGGAGGCTAGGCCCGCGCCGCGGATCGCGCCGCCCGACGCCACCGATGCCACGCCAACCCCCGCCCCCGCGCCGGAGAACAAGGACGCGCTCTAGCAGGCGAGGACCGCGGCGATGATGAACCCGGCCGACAACGAGCTGCTGACCCGGGTCGGGCCGGGCACCGCGATGGGCGCGATGCTGCGCGAGTACTGGGTCCCGGCGTGCCGCTCGAAGAAGCTGGAGGCCGACGGCGCGCCCGAGCGGGTGCGGCTGTTCGGCGAGAACTTCGTCGCCTTCCGCGCCACCGACGGCCGCGTCGGGTTCATGCAGGAGGCCTGCCCGCACCGCTGCGCCAGCCTCGCCCTCGCGCGCAACGAGGACAACGGCCTGAGGTGCATCTTCCACGGCTGGAAGTTCAGCGTCGACGGCCGATGCGTCGATGCCCCGACCGAGCCGCGCGCGCAGCGCGAGCGGTTCGCCGCCAGCGTGCCGGTGCGCAGCCACCCGGTGCGCGAGGCGGGCGGGCTGGTGTGGGTCTACCTGGGCGCCCGGGAAACGCCGCCGCGGTTCCCCGACTACGAGTTCACCGTCCTGCCCGACGCCCACGTGCAGCCCTACCGCGGGATCATCCGCACCAACTGGCTGCAAGGGCTCGAGGCGCTGCTCGATTCGGCGCACGTCACCTTCCTCCATTCGGCCAACCTCGCCAGCGCGGTCGGCCGCAGCTACTTCAAGGACGAGAGCGACTTCATGCTCGCCGACGGCGCGCCGGTGTTCGAGTTCGACGAGCGCCCTTACGGCTTCCGCGAAGGGGCGATCCGCGAGGAGGCCGACGACCGCTCCTACGCCCGCGTGCGCGAGGTCTCGCTGCCGTTCTTCTCGTTCATCCCGTCGGCGCCCAAGGGCCCGCGGATCGTCTGCTGCTCGATCCCGATCGACGACGTGACCACCGCGCAGTGGTACATCGCCTACGACACCGACGCGCCGATGAGCGGCAGCCTGATGGGCGCGTTCGGCACGTGGAGCGAGAACCCCGACCACTTCAACGCCGACATGGGCGATGCCTCGAACCTGTGGCTGCAGGACCGCGAGGCGATGAAGAACGGCCACTGGAGCGGGATCCTCGACCGCGGCAACGCCTACGAGGATTTCGCGGTCCAGGAATCGATGGGCCCGATCGTCGACCGCAGCCAGGAATACCTCGGCACTTGCGACCGGGTGATCTATCGCGCGCGCAAGCTGCTGCTCGAGGCGGTCAGGCGCCACCGCGACCGCGGCGAGCTGGCGTTCGCCGGCGACGATATCGACTATCCCGCCATCCGCGCGGTCAGCTTCGCCTTCCCGCGGGAGACGGACTGGCGCGCGGTCGATCCTTACGCGCTGCCGGAAGCCGCCGAATAGTCAGGTCCGGTCGAGCAGCCGCTCGACGCTGTCGTCGGCGGTGCCCTGCTTGCCGTTCTCGCAGCCGACTTCCTCCTCGAGGCTGGCCCTGATCTCCTCGATCTCGGTGTCGGGCAGGTGCTCGATGCCGATGAACTGCTCACGGGCATCGGTGAGCGAGCGGATCAGCTCGTCGAGCTTGGCCTGCATCGCCGCCGCGTCGCGGTTCTGCGAGTTCTGGATCAGGAACACCATCAGGAAGGTGACGATCGTGGTGCCGGTGTTGATCACCAGCTGCCAGGTGTCCGACCAGCCGAACACCGGGCCGGTCACCCCCCAAGCGACGACGATGCTGACCGCGACCAGGAACGCCAGCGGCTGCCCCATGACATGGGCAATGAAAGTGGCGATCCGCGTGAACAGCCGGTCCATCGCGCTGGAAACCACCTGCACCTGGATTTGTGCCCCTAGCGCGGCAGCACCGCGTCGAACGCCGCGCTCAGCCGGGCCAGGCTCGCCGGCACGTCCTTGAGCTTGTCGAGCCCGAACAGGCCGAGGCGGAAGCTCCTGTAGTCCGCCCCCTCGTCGCACTGCAGCGGGACGCCGGCGGCGATCTGCAGCCCGTGCGCGGCGAACTTGCGGCCGTTGTGGATCTCGGGATCGTCGGTGAAGCTGACGACGACGCCCGGCGCGCCGAACCCGTCGGCGGCGACCGACCGCACCCCGCGCTGCGCCAGCATCGCGCGGACCGCGTTACCCTGCTCCCACTGCGCCGCGCGTGCCGCCTCGAAGCCGAACGCCCGGGTCTCCAGCATCGACCGGTGCAACGCGCGCAGCGCGTCGGTCGGCATCGTCGCGTGGTAGGCGTGGCCGCCGCCGAGATAGGCCTCCATGATCGCCCGCCACTTGTTCAGGTCCATCGCGAAGCTGGTCGACTGCGCCGCCGTGCAGCGCTCGAGCGCCGTCTCGTTCATCATCACCAGGCCCGCAGACGGCGGGGCCGACCAGCCCTTCTGCGGGGCCGAGATGAGCACGTCGACGCCGCTCTCGCGCATGTCGACCCACACCGCGCCCGAGGCGATGCAGTCGAGCACCAACAGCCCGCCGGCCTCGTGCGTCGCGTCGGCGACCGCCCGCACGTAGCCGTCGGGCAGGATCAGGCCCGAGGCGGTCTCGACATGCGGCGCGAACACGACGGCGGGCTGCTCGGCGCGGATGCGTTCGACGACTTCGGCGATCGGCGCGGGGGCGAACGGCGCCTGCGGCCCGTCGCCCTGGCGGCGCGCCTTGAGCACCACTTCGTCGGACGGGATCGAGCCGGCCTCGAAGATCTGCGTCCAGCGGTACGAGAAGAAACCGTTGCGGATCGCCAGCGCCTTCCTGCCGGTGGCGAACTGGCGCGCGACCGATTCCATCGCGTACGTCCCGCCGCCGGGGATCACCACCGCGCGGTGCGCGCCATAAGCCTCGCACAGCATCGCGTGGATCTCGCGCATCACCTGCTGGAACGCCTGGCTCATGTGGTTGAGCGAGCGATCGGTGAACACGACCGAGTATTCGAGCAGGCCGTCGGGGTCGACGTCGGGGCGCAAGGCGGGCATCAAAGAATCTCCTCCAATTGTCCCCGATTGACGCGAATCCGGCGCCAGTCAAATTCAACAATAATCAGGCGTTGTCGCTACCACGGGGCGGGAGTAGAACCCGAGCAGGGGCGGCATATCGCCGAGTCTCGGGGGGAAATAAACCGCACGACCAGACGCTTGACCGAACCGCGCACGCGCGCGGCGCCTGATCGTCGGACTTAGGGGAGGAACACGCGATGGCCGGCTGGGAAGAGATCATCAAGGGGACCAAGGGCGACGACATCATCGACGGCGGGACCGGCGACGATTATCTCCAGGGCAAGGCCGGCGACGACATCCTCCGCGGCCACGAAGGCAACGATCTGCTCCACGGCGACGGCGACGACGACTACCTGGTCGGCGGCGCGGGCGACGACACGCTCGACGGCGGCACCGGCGGCATCGACTACGCGGTCTTCTCGGGCTCGGTGAAGGACTACACGTTCACCTCGCAGGGCGGGAACTACTACATCTCGCACACCGGCGGCACGCAGGCCGACGGCACCGACTGGCTGATCCATATCGAGCGGCTGATGTTCTCGGACGCGACGATCGACCTCACCCAGAACAACGCCCCGATCGCCTACGACGACAGCGCCTCGACCGATGAGGACGCCGGCGTCTACAGCAGCGGCTCGACGAGCGTGCTCGACAACGACTTCGACTGGGAAGGCGATTCGCTGAGCGTCACCGCCGGCACGATCGCCGGCGCTTACGGCACGCTCAACCTCAATTCGGACGGCACCTACACCTACACCCCGACTGCCGCCGCCCAGGCGCTGGCTGAGGGCGAGACGGTGCAGGACAGCTTCACCTACACCGTGTCCGACGGCAGCCTGAGCGACACCGGCACGCTGACCATCAACGTCAGCGGCAACAACGACGCGCCGGTCGCGGTCGCCGACACGGCGACCACCGGCGAGAACAGCAGCGTCACGATCGACGTGCTCGCCAACGACAGCGACATCGACAACGGCGCCACGCTGACGGTCACCGCCGCTTCGGTCGCGGGCGGGCAGGGCTCGGTGGCGATCGTCGGCAACCAGCTCGAGTTCGATCCGGGCACCGATTTCGACCACCTCGCCGAGGGCGCCAGCGTCGACGTGGTCATCAGCTACACGATCGCGGACGAGCACGGCGCGTCGGCCTCGTCGACCGCCACGGTGACCGTGACGGGGACCAACGACGGCCCGGTCGCCAATGCCGACACCGCGTCGACGACCGAGAACGCCGCCGTGCTCGTTGACGTCCTCGCCAACGACAACGATGCCGACGACGGCGCGGTGCTGACCGTCGTCGCCGCCTCGGCGCCGAGCGGCCAGGGCAGCGCCTCGATCGTCGGCAACCAGGTCCAGTTCGACCCGGGCAGCGATTTCGACCACCTGGCGGACGGCGCCACGGCCAACGTCACCGTCAGCTACACGATCGAGGACGAGCACGGCGCGTCCGCCTCGTCGACGATCCAGATCACCGTGACCGGGACCAACGACGGCCCGGTCGCCAACCCCGACACCGACACCACGTCCGAGAACGCGGCGGTGACGGTCGACGTGCTGGCCAACGACACCGACGCCGACGACGGCGCGGTGCTGACCGTGACCGCCGCCTCCGGCCCCTCCGGCCAGGGCAGCGTGGCGATCGTCGGCAACCAGGTCGAGTTCGATCCGGGCACCGACTTCGACTATCTCGCCGTCGGCGAGAGCGCCGACGTCGTCATCAACTACACCATCGAGGACGAGCATGGCGCGTCGTCCTCGTCGACCGCCACGGTGACGGTCACCGGCGCCAACGATGCGCCGACGATCGATGCGGCCAACACCACCGCCAGCGGCTCGGTCGAGGAGCTGCCCAACGGCGATCCGGGCGAAGGCACCGCCACGCACAGCGCCGACGGCACGATCGCGTTCGACGACCTCGACCTGTCCGACACCCACAGCGCCAGCGCCACGGCGCAGGGCAGCGGCTACCTCGGCACGTTCACGCTCGATCCGGTCGACCAGACCGGCGATAGCGTCGGGTGGAGCTTCGACGTCAGCGACGCCGACCTCGACAGCCTCGACGAAGGCGAGGAGGTCACCCAGACCTACACGGTCGAGATCGACGACGGCAAGGGCGGCACCGCCACCCAGGACGTGACCATCACGATCACCGGCGCCGGCGACAGCGTGCCGCCCGACGGCACCAACTGGTACATCGACAACAGCGCGGTGGGCAGCGCCGAGACCGGCAGCCCGAGCGACCCGTTCACCTCGATCGCCGCGTTCAACGCCGCGCAGGGCACGCCCGGCGGGCCCGGCGCGGGCGACAACGTGTTTCTGCTCGCCGGCACCGGCACCTATGCCGAGGCCGACGGCATCAACCTGCTCGACGGCCAGACGCTGACCGGCGTGGCCGATGGCGCGCTGCGGCCGACCATCGCGGCTACCGCCGGCGACGGCATCGACGTGGCCGAGAACAACACGGTCGCCGGCGTCGACGTCGTCTCCGCGGGCGGCGCCGGCATCGACGACAACGGCGGCACGGTCGGCACGCTGACCGTCACCGACGTCGGCATCTCGGGGGCCGGCCAGATCGTCGACATCGACAACGGCGGCACGCTGGCGGTGACGCTCAACAGCGCCGCCTCGACCGGCTCGAGCGGCGGGGCGATCGACCTCGACGGGCTCGGCGGCAGCTTCGCCGTCAGCGGCGCGACGACCATCGCCGGCGCCCAGAGCGGCGGCGCGGTCGACGTGACCGGCGGCACGCTCAGCACCGCGTTCCAGGGCGGGCTGACGATCGCCAACACCTCGGGCTTCGGCCTCAACGTGCAGAACAGCGGCAGCATCGCCGTCAGCGCCGGCAGCATCGCCACGGTCGGCGCGACCGCCGTCAACCTCACCAACGTCACGAGCGGCGGGGTCACCTTGGCCAGCGTGTCGGCCAACGGCGGGGTCAACGGCATCCTCCTCTCCGGGACCGGCAGCAGCGCCGGGTTCACCGTCACCGGCACCGGCGTCGCCGGCTCGGGCGGGACCATCCAGGGCACCACCGGCGCGGCGATCGTGGCGACCGACACGATGGACCTCGACTTGTCCTCGATGAGCATCCTCAACACCAACGGGCAGGCGATCCTCGCCACCGACCTGCGCGGCGAGAACTCGCTCACCGACAGCACGATCAGCGGCTTCGGCCTCGGCAGCGGCAACACCGTCGACGGCGTGCGCATCGTCAACACCGACACCGACATGACCTCGTTCACCGTCACCGGCACGACGTTCTCGAACGGCGCGACCGGCAACGATGCGATCTTCATGCAGGCGTTCGGCACCTCGAGCATGGGCCTCAGGGTCGAGGGCTCGACCTTCACCGGACTGGCTGGCGACGGAATCCAGGTCAATGGCGCGAGCGGCAGCACCGGCGACGTCGATGTTCACGTTGTCGATTCGGACTTCCTGAACGCTGCGGCAGGCGGCAATGGCGGCGTCACACTGAATTCGCTCGGCACGATGACCATGCGCGCGGCAGTCGAGGGCGGCACCTTCGACGACATAATGCGGCCGAACACCAACCTCGGTGCGGTCAGCATGACGAACGGAGGCGGCGCGACGGCGCACTTCACGATCCAGGATAACGTCATCGAAGACCTGCTTGGGGCCCGTGCCATCACCTTCACCGGCGATGGCACCAGCTCCACCTTCGTGCTGGTCGACGGGAACAGCATCGATCGGCTGGGCACGACGAGCAAGATCGGCATCAACGCAAACTTCAACGCCAGCGCCACGGGTGATGTCACGATCTCCGACAACTTCGTCGGCCAGAACGGGAATCTTTGGACCGCCGGCAATGGCAACGCCAATGCCATTCTGGTCAACGGCCAAAACAGCACCTCGGTCGACGTTCTGATTGACGGAAATCTCGTCACCGCCAACTCCAATCTCGAAGTCGTGCGCGTGCGGTCGATCAACAGCGCGGTCATGAACGCCACGGTGACGGACAACAATATTCGAGATACGGCAGGCGCCGACCTCGAGTTCGATGCCAGCGCCGGGCTTGCGACAGGAACAGCGACGCTGAACCTCGACATCTTCGGCAACCTCTTCTCGGAGGCAGACGCCGATGTGATCAGGCTGAACGACGCGGCCGGGGGTGTGCTCAATGTCGTTCAGGCGAGCGCGGCCGACGTTTCAACCCTGAACGACGCGGCCACCGTCACGCAGCTCGGCGTGATCTTTTACGGCGCGCCGCCGCCGCCGCTGCCGTTGAATCCCGATCTGCCGCTGATCTGATCCGGAACGGGGGCGGCCGCCGCGAGCCGCCGTCCCCATCAGCCCGATCCGCGGCAATCAAGGCGTTGTCGCACCCCCTGCGCCGCAGTAGAACCGCGGCGGGCGGCGCCGCGCGCCGGCCCCGGGAGGGATGATCGCATGTTCAAGACAGTTCGCTTCGCCGTGCTCGCGGGGGCCGCCTTCATGGCCGCGCCGGCACTCGCGCAAGGCTCGCCGGTGGTCGGCACCTGGGCCACCGCCGTCGAGACCGATTTCGGCAAGTTCGAGGCGACGATGACCGTCGCCGAGACCGACAGCGGCTATAGCGTCGACTTCAAGGACGTGCCGCAGGCCGGCGGGCAAGGCCCCGGGCCGATGCCGAGCGTCGTCAGCGACGTCGTGGTCGACGGGCCCAAGTTCGCCTTCACCCGCAAGCTGACCACGCCGCAGGGCGAGATGACCTTCGCCTACTCGGGCGCCGTCGAAGGGGACACGCTGAGCGGCCAGGTGGGCTCCGACTTCGGCCAGATGAAGCTCGCCGGCACGCGGCAGTAACGCCCCTAGCGGCCGCGCGGGAACTCTTCGCTGCGCGAGACCGGGGCGGCCTTGCCCCAGCTTTCGACCAGCGCGTCGGCGCGCTTGAGCGTCGCGATGAACGCGCGGTAGGCGGGATCGCGGCAGCCCTCGTTGAAGGCGATCTCGCGCGTCGTCGCGGCGCGCGTCAGGCGCAGCGTGCCATAGGGCATGTCGGTCGCGAACAGCTCGCAGTCGTCGCTCGCCGGCGCCGGGTCGGGCAGCTCGGCCAGCACCGCCGCGAGCTCGCGGAAGCCGGTGCTGCCCGCGGCGATCGTGTGGTGCTCGACGCGGAAAGGCCCGACCGGCGCGTCGCGCTCGCCGACGGTCTCGGCCCACTCGCCGCTGCCGTCGGCGCGCACCGTCCAGGCGACCACCGGGCGGCCCCACGAGTTGACCTCGAACGCGATCGCCTCCCACTCGGGTGGCGACGGCGCCGTGCCCGCCGCCGCGCACGAGGCGAGCAGCGCCGGGGCCATCGCGCCCAGGACCCGCCCGCCGCTCACGCCGCGAGCCACTCGGTCAGCGCGGCGAGGCAGTCGCGGGCGAGCAGCTTCGAGCGCTCGGGGCTCCAGCCCTGCTCCGGGTCGGGCAGGTCGGCATTGTCCTTGAACGGCATCTCCAAAGTCATCGCGCAGGCGCCGTAGCGCTCGGCCAGCTGGTTGGTGCTCATCGACAGGTTGGCCTTGCCCGGCTTGGCCGCCGGATAGCCCTTGGCCGTCTGGAAATCGGGGCTGCGCCGATCGAGGATCGCGCGGAAGCGATAGAATTGCTCGCCGAGCGCGTCGCTCCATGACGGGATGCCCTCGAACCCGGCGAGGAAATTGGCGGCGATCGCCTCGTCGCCATGAACGTCCATCGCGAAGCGCACGCCGCTCGCGTCCATCGCGTTGCGCAGCGCCAGCACTTCGGGCGAATTGTCGGCGCTCGGCTCGTGCCACTCGCGGTTGAGGTTGACGCCGATGGCGTTGGTCCGGAGGTGCCCGCGGTAGGAGCCGTCGGGATTGCAGTTGGGCACCACGTGCAGCCTGCACTTCCGGCGCAGCACCCGCGCGACCGGGTCGGCCGCGTCGCACAGCACCTCGAGCGCGCCTTCCATCCACCATTCGGCCATGCTCTCGCCGGGGTGCTGGCGGGCGTAGAGCCACACCGGCACGTCGCCGTCGCCCAGCTCGAGGCAATCGAGCGGGCGGCCGTCGAGGCTGTGGCCGAGGCAGCGGTAGGTGACGCCCTCGCTCACAGCCGCCTCGGCGACGAGGTCGTGGTGCCGCTCGAGCGAGTAGGGCGCGAAATAGGCGAACCAGGCCATGTCGCTCGCCGGGGCGTGGCGGATGGTAAGCATGCCGCCGCCCTCGTCCTTGTCGAAGCTCGTCTCCGCGCGGCCCCAGTAGCTGCGGTCCTCCGACACGCAGGCGCGGTAGTCGACCCACCCGTCGGGATAGGCCGAGCCGTTGAGGTCGCCGATCTTGAGCTCGAGCTCGCGCCCGGCGGCGCCGGCGACGCGGAAATGGAACCACTGGTAGAATTCGGACTGGTTGTCCCGCGGGATGCGCAGCCGCGCGGTGGAGCCCGAGATGGAAACGACTTCGATGTTGCCGCTATCGAACGCTGAATCGATCAGGATATCGCTCATCGCACCTCGATAGTCTCGCCCGAGCGGCCGGGGAAGCCGTCGAACAGCGCGTCGGCCAACTTGCCGGCGGCGGCGCGCTGGTCGGCGAAGTCACTGTTGGCGGTGGCGCTGAAGCGGGCGCGGCCTTCCCACAACGCGTTAACGCCGCCGCTCGGCTTGATGACCACGCGCAGCTCGGTGTCGATCCGCTCGGCCGGACGGTTGCCGCCGAGGTTGATGCCGATGCCCATGCCGACGCCCGAGCCGTACGATCCGGTCGAGCCGCCGACGCCGACGTTGACCGGCGAGCGCCCGCCGCCGGACTGCGCGATCACCCGGTGGACGCCGATCTCGGCCACTTGCTGGGCCATGTCGCCGGTCACCGTGTAGCCGAGCTCGGTCAGCTCCTGCGCCACGGCGTTCTCGAACGCCGCGTATTCCCACGAATCCGTCGCCACGCCGGGTGCGGCCTGGACCGCGATCGGGCCGCTGCCGAGCACCGCCGGCTGCTCGCCGACGAAGCGCGTCACCTCGACCGGGGAGACGTAGGCGGGGGTGGTGCATCCGGCCAGCGAAGCGGCCAGGGCGAGGGCCAGGAGGCGAGCGCGAGCGGTCATGGCGATACAATGCCCGAAGCGCCAACCGGTTGCACGCGGGCGCGGGCGCATTTGCCGTTGCGCCGCCCGGCGTTGCGACCTAGCCCGCTGGCGATGAGCTCCGCCGCGCGCCCGTTCCCCGTCCTGGTCACTGGCGGTGCCGGCTATATCGGCAGCCACGCGGTGCTGGCGCTGCGCGACGGCGGGTGGCCGGTCGCGGTGATCGACAACCTCTCGACCGGCTTCCGCTTCGCCGTGCCCGAGGAAGTCCCGCTGTACGAAGGCGACATCGAGGATGCGGCGCTGCTGGCGCGGATCTTCGCCGAGCAGGGCACGCGCGCGGTGATGCATTTCGCCGGCTCGATCGTGGTTCCGGAATCGGTCGCCGACCCGCTCAAGTACTACCACAACAACACCGCCAAGAGCCGCGCGCTGATCGCCGCGGCCGTCGCCGCCGGGGTGCCGCATTTCATCTTCTCGAGCACCGCGGCGACCTATGGCATCCCCGAGGTTGCCGCCGTCACCGAGGACACCCCGACGCGGCCGATCAATCCCTACGGCTGGTCGAAGCTGATGACCGAGCGGATGCTTGCCGACGCCGCCGCGGCGCATCCGCTGAACTACTGCGCGCTGCGCTATTTCAACGTCGCCGGAGCCGATCCGCAAGGCCGCAGCGGGCAGTCGACCGCCGGAGCCACGCACCTGATCAAGGTCGCGGTCGAGGCGGCGCTGGGGAAGCGGGCAGCGGTCTCGGTATACGGCACCGACTACGCCACGCCCGATGGCACCGGCGTGCGCGACTACATCCACGTCAGCGACCTCGCCGCCGCGCACGTGCTCGCGCTCGAGGCGCTGATCGCCGAGCCCCGGCGCTCGCTGACGATGAACTGCGGCTACGGCCGCGGGTTCTCGGTGCTCGAGGTGCTCGACGCGGTCGACCGGGTCACCAACCGCAAGCTCGAGCGCGTGCTGGCGCCGCGCCGGGCGGGCGATCCCGACGCGCTGGTGTCCGATCCTGCGCTGCTCAAGGCGACGCTGCCGTGGCGGCCCGAGCACGCCGATCTGGACGAAATCGTCAGCCACGCGCTCGCCTGGGAACGCAAGCTGGCGGAGCTTGACTTGAGCGGCCCCCGCGCATAGGGGCGCAGCGTGAATTCCGGCATCGGGGGCCGCCTCCGGTGCCGCATTTTTTGGAACGCCACGATGAAAATCCGCAACAGCCTGAAGTCGCTCAAGGATCGCCACCGCGACAACCGCGTGATCCGCCGCCGCGGCCGGACTTACGTGATCAACAAGACCAATCGCCGCTTCAAGGCGCGCCAGGGCTGATGTCCGCCGCGCCGCGATTCATTCGCGGCCGCGTTGACCTAAAGGGCCTCCGAGCGATCGGGGGCCTTTTGCATGCCTGAAGCTCGGCGGGCCGTCGTCTTCGACATCGGCCGCGTGCTGTTCGACTGGAACCTGCGGCACCTGTTCGAGAAGCTCATCCCCGATCCGGCCGAGCTCGACTGGTTCCTCGCCGAGGTCGTCACCGAGGAGTGGCACTTCCAGAGCGACGCCGGCCGGCCGCTGGCCGAGATGGTGCCAGAGCGGATCGCGGCGTATCCGGCTCACGCACCACTGATCGAGGCCTATCGCAACCGCTTCAACGAGACCCTGCCGAGCGCCATACCGGGCACCCATGCGATCGTCCGCCGGCTCGCCCGCGCCGGCGTGCCGCTGTTCGCGCTGACCAACTTCGGCGCCGAGTTCTGGGCCCAGTTCCGCCCGGCGCAGCCGATCTTCGAGCTGTTCGCGGACGTCGTCGTCTCGGGCGAAGAGCGCTGCGCCAAGCCCGACTCGAGGATCTACGCGATCGCCGAGCGCCGCTTCGGCCGCCCGGGCGAAGCGCTGTTCTTCACCGACGACAATCCGGCCAACGTCGCCGCCGCGGCAGATCGCGGGTGGGACACGCACGTGTTCACCGATGCTCTAGCGCTCGACGAGGCCTTGGCGGCGCGCGGCCTGTTCGGTTGAGCCTCAGGATGCCGAGCGCACCAGGTGCTCGAACACATAGACGCTGAGCGGCCGCTCGAACTGGCAGCCGACCGCATTGCCGTCCTTCCATCGCACGATCGCCTTGAGCGGCTCGAGCCCGGGAAGGCGGATCGCCACCGCATTTCCCTCTGCCGCGCGCGGCAGCCAGGCGACGCGGAAGCCGGTCGCGGAGACGTCGCTCAGCCGCGCCTTCTGCCACTCGCCGTAACCGACGCGGACGTCGGCGAAAATGCCCACCTCGGCACGCGCGTCCTCGCGCCGCGGGTCCGCGGCGGTGCGCGCGTTCTCGGGTGGGAACGTCTGGTGCTTCACTGCCGCGAGCTTGGCACAGCGAGCGTTTACACGTTCCTAAGCATGTCGGGACTTTCAGCCGGGCGCGCGAGATGGGGCGGGGCGGGCGACGTCGAACGCGACCGTCAGCCGCTCGCCCGCGGGGAACGGCCGGGTCCCGTGCCACATCGCCGACGGGAACAGCACGAGGCGGCCGGGCCGGGGCTCGATCGTGCGCACCGGCGCGCAACATCGCCCGCGTGTCGCTGCTCATCGGTTCCCGTCGGACATTCGGCCCCCTCGGACGATGCTGGCATGCGCGGGACGGCGGGGCAACCGCTCCGGGAGCCTGGCCGCCGCTAGGCGCGCGGCGCCATCCGGCGGTAGCTGAGCGCCTCGGCGACGTGGATGCGGCCGACCGGCTCCGTCCCCGCGAGGTCGGCCACGGTGCGCGCGACGCGCAGCATGCGGGTGTAGCCGCGCGCCGACAGCCGCATCGCCTCGGCCGCCTGGAGCAGCAGCTTGCGGCCCGGCTCGTCGGGCGTGGCGTGGGCTTCGAGCGCCTCGCCGTCGAGCTCGGCGTTCGAGCGGATGCCGCGGGCGGCCTGCCGCGCGCGGGCTTCGGCGACCCGCGCGGCGACCTCGGCCGAGCCTTCGGCCGGCGGCGGCCGGTGCAGGTCGGCCGCGTTGACCGGGTCGACGTCGACGTGGAGGTCGATGCGGTCGAGCAGCGGGCCCGAAACCTTGCTTTGGTAATCGGCGGCGCAGCGCGGGGCGCGCGAGCAGGCCAGCGCTGGGTCGCCGAGGTGGCCGCAGCGGCAGGGGTTCATCGCCGCGACGAGCTGGACCCGGGCGGGGTAGGTGACGTGGGCGTTCGCCCGGGCCACGTCGACCTTGCCGGTCTCGAGCGGCTGGCGCAACGAATCGAGCACCGCGCGCTGGAATTCGGGCAGCTCGTCGAGGAACAGGACGCCGAGGTGCGCCAGGCTGACCTCGCCCGGACGGACGCGCAAGCCGCCGCCGGTCAGCGCCGCCATCGACGCCGAATGGTGCGGCGCGCGGAACGGCCGGGTGCGGCTGATCCGCCCGCTCTCGAGCGTGCCGGCGACCGAGGCGACCATGCTGACCTCGAGCGCCTCGGCCGGCGCGAGCTCGGGCAGGATCCCGGGCAGGCAGCTCGCCAGCAGGCTCTTGCCCGCGCCCGGCGGGCCGATCATCAGCAGGTTGTGCCCGCCCGCGGCGGCGATCTCGAGCGCGCGCTTGGCGGTCTCCTGGCCCTTGACCTGCCTGAGGTCGGGCCCGTTGCCCGGCTCCTCGACTTCGCCCGGCGGCGGCTCGGGCAACGTCTGCACGCCTTTCAGGTGATTGAGCAGGCTGACCAGGCCGGGCGCGGCGATCACCGGCACCCCGCTTGCCCAGCGCGCCTCGGACCCCTGGGCGGCGGGGCAGATCAGCCCCTTGTCCTCCCCGCTGGCGTGGAGCGCGGCGAGCAGCACGCCCGGAGAAGCGATGATGCGCCCGTCGAGCGCCAGCTCGCCGACGGCGATCCAGTCAGCCAGCTGCTCGGCATCGGTGACGCCCATCGCCGCGAGCAGCGCGAGCGCGATCGGCAGGTCGTAATGGCTGCCTTCCTTGGGCAGGTCGGCCGGCGAGAGGTTGATGGTGATCCGCTTGGGCGGCAGCGACAGGCCCATGGCGGCGAGCGCCGCCTGGACCCGCTCGCGGCTCTCGCCGACCGCCTTGTCGGGCAGCCCGACGATGGCGAAGCGGGGCATACCCGCGGCGACCTGGCACTGCACTTCGACGGACCGTGCCTCGAGCCCGAGATAGGCCACCGTCGAAACGAGTGCGACCACGAGATTCCCCCCAGCGGACAGGGTGATAGCGGCGCGTGCGCGCATGTCGAGCGGGGATCGGTCCACCATGGTGAATCCCCCGGAAACCTCGTTCCTTCACGCGCGGGCAGGATCGCGGATCGCACCTTGCGGCCATGCGCGCCGTCGTTCTCGCCTGCCTGGCGCTGGTCTGCG
The DNA here is from genome assembly GCA_035626815.1 of Croceibacterium sp. Taxonomy (GTDB): domain Bacteria; phylum Pseudomonadota; class Alphaproteobacteria; order Sphingomonadales; family Sphingomonadaceae; genus Croceibacterium_A. The sequence continues at coordinate 24,170 of DASPMY010000008.1, read as the reverse complement.
CCGCACCTGCCGCGGCGCAGACCGGCGTTCACGAAACGCTCGAGGAATGGAGCGAACCGGCGGCGGCGCGCTTCGTCTCCCCCGCGTTGGCGCAAGCCGAGCGCGCGGCGATCGCCGCCTACGGGCCGTTCCGCGTGCTCGACGACGGCACGGCGGCGCTGGTCGATGTCACCGACGAACGCTCGCCCGCCGCGTTCCAGGCGATGCTGCGCGATCATCCGGACCTCGCCACGCTGCGCTTCGTCGAGTGTCCCGGGACCTATGACGACCGCGCCAACCTCGAGCTCGGCCGGCTGATCCGCGCCGCCGGGCTGGCGGCCGAAGTGCCAGCGGGCGGCTCGGTGCGCTCGGGCGCGGTCGAGCTGGTCCTCGCCGGCACCCGCGTCAGCATCGCCGACGGCGCCGAGTTCGCGGTCCATGCCTGGCTCGACGAGGACGGCCTGTCGGCCGCCGACTACGCGCCGGATTCGCCGGCGCATGCCAAGTACCTGGCTTATTACCGCGAGATGGGCATGGACGGGGACCACGCCGCGAGGTTCTATGCGATGACCAACGCCGTGCCGTTCGAGGACGCGCGCTGGCTCAGCGGGGCGGAGATGCGCCGCTGGATCGATCGCGAGCCGGACGCCCCGCGCCTCGCCTATCTTGACTTGGGCCCCGCCCTCAACTAACCGCGCGCCCAGACCGAGGCCGCCCCGCGAGCGGGCGGCCCTTTTCGTTGAGTTCAGGACCGATACGATGAAGCGCACTTTCCAGCCGAGCAACCTCGTCCGCGCGCGCCGGCACGGGTTCTTCGCCCGCAAGGCGACTCCGGGCGGCCGCAAGGTGCTCCGCGCCCGCCGCGCGCGCGGCCGCAAGAAGCTCTGCGCGTAACCTGATTCGCCATCGAGCGCCGGGCGCCGCCGATCCGGGCGGCTCGGCTTTCCTCGCATAAGCTCGGGCGCGTTCGCGCTTGCGGTCCGCTGGTCGCGGACCGAACGATCGCCTACATCCATCGCATGGCTGACTTGAGCGTCATCCGGAAACGCGCCGATTTCCTGGCCGCCAACCGGGGCCTGCGCGTCGCGCGGCCGGGCTTCGTGCTGCTGGCGAGCCCCAACGGCGGGCTGGGCAAGCGCTACGGCGTCACCGTGACGAAGAAGATCGGCAACGCGGTCGTGCGCAACCGCATGAAGCGGCGGTTCCGCGAGTTGCTGCGCGCCGCGCTTCCGGGCGAGGGCCTGCCCGACCACGACCACGTGTTGATCGGCCGCGAGGGCGGCGTCGAGCGCGACTTCGCCCGGCTGCGCGACGAGCTCGCCGCCGCGCTCGCCCGCGCTGCCGCGGGGAAGGGCGACCCGCCGCGCAGCCGGGGCGGCCGGCGCAAGTGAAGCAACTCCTCATCCTGATCGCGCGCGGGTGGCAGCTCGGGCCGTCGCGGGTGCTGCCGCCATCGTGCCGCTACCAGCCTTCGTGCAGCCAGTACGCGATCGAGGCGCTCGACAGGCACGGGGCGATCAAGGGTGGATGGATGGCGTTGAGGCGGCTAATGCGCTGCCACCCATGGGGGGGACACGGGCACGACCCGGTGCCTTGACGGTTCGGCACGGCCATCTCACTTAGGATCGCAACTTGGACAACCAGCGCAACCTCATCCTCGCTGTCGTGCTGTGCCTGGCGCTGCTGCTCGGCTTCGACCTCGTCATGAGCCGGCTCTACCCCGAGGCCGCGCCGAGCGAGCAGGCGACGACGCAGGCCGACACGCCGAGCCAGCGCGCCGCAGCGCACACCCGCGAAGGCGGCCTGACCGATCCGCTCGAGCAGGCCGAGGAAGTCCGCGACCTGAGGACCCAGCTCGCCTCGCGCGAGCGCATCGCCATCGACGCGCCCGAAGTCGCCGGCTCGATCAACCCGGTCGGCGCGCGCGTCGACGACGTGGTGCTCAAGACCCATCGCCAGACGGTCGACAAGGATTCCGGGCCGGTGCGGCTGTTCTCGCCGGCAGGAACCCCGGCGCAGCAGTTCGCCCAGTTCGGCTGGATCGGCGAGGGGGTCAAGCTGCCCGACGCGAGCACCGTGTGGCGCGCCGAGGGCGGTCCGCTCGCTCCCGGCAAGCCGGTGACGCTGAGCTGGGACAACGGCCAGGGCCAGCGCTTCACGCTGCGCTTCACCATCGACGAGTTCTACATGATCACCGTCGAGCAGACCGTCGCCAACACCGGCGACGGCGCCGTCGCCGTGCGCCCTTACGCATTCCTCAACCGCACCAGCCGCACCGCCAGCACCGACAGCTACAGCGTCCACGCCGGGCCGATCGGGCTGTTCGGCGGCGAGGTCGACTTCGACTGGGACTACGACGATGTCGACGAGGACGGCGCGGTGTCGCCCGTCGGCGCGACCGGGTGGATCGGCTACACCGACATCTACTGGCTCTCGGCGCTGATCCCGCAGGACGGCGCGCGCGCCGAAGGCGGCTTCCGCGCGCTCGGCGGCGAGGCCTACCGCGCCGATCTGCTCTACGATCCGGTCACGGTCCCCGCCGGCCGCCAGGTCAGCCAGACGACGCGGCTGTTCGCCGGAGCCAAGGAGAGCACGGTCCTCGACCACTACGAGGACGGCGGGGTGACCAACTTCGGGCTGGCGATCGACTGGGGCTGGTTCCGCTGGTTCATGTACCCGATCTTCTGGCTGCTGAAGCAGCTGTTCGCGCTGACCAACAACTTCGGCGTGGCGATCATCCTGCTGACGGTGATCGTGCGCGGGCTGATGTTCCCGATCGCGCAGAAGCAGTTCGCTTCGATGGCGCAGATGCGCGCGGTGCAGCCGAAGATGAAGGCGCTGCAGGAACGCTACAAGGACGACAAGCCGCGCCTGCAGCAGGAAATGGCCAAGCTCTACAAGGACGAGAAGGTCAATCCGCTCGCCGGCTGCCTGCCGATCTTCCTGCAGATCCCGATCTTCTTCGCGCTCTACAAGACGCTGCTGGTGGCGATCGAGATGCGCCACAAGCCGTTCGTGCTGTGGCTCAAGGACCTCTCGGCGCAGGACCCGGCGACGATCCTCAACTTGTTCGGCCTGCTGCCGTTCACCCCGCCGAGCTTCCTCGCCATCGGCGTGCTCGCGGTGCTGCTCGGCGTCACCATGTGGCTGCAGTTCAAGCTCAATCCGGCGGTGATGGACCCGATCCAGCAGCAGATGTTCATGATCATGCCGTGGGTGCTGATGTTCGTCATGGCGCCGTTCGCCGCCGGGCTGCTGCTGTACTGGATCACCTCGAACATCCTCACCCTCGGGCAGCAGAAGTACCTCTACTCGAAGCATCCGCAGTTGAAGGCCCAGGCCGAGAAGGACGCCGCCGACAAGGCCCGCGCGGCCGAGCGGGACAAGCGATGAATTCCTCCCCGGCACGGGGAGGGGGACCATCCGCAGGATGGTGGAGGGGGCCCGCATCCGAGCGCAGCGCCTGCCGCGAGCCCCCTCCACCCCCGCCGCTGCGCGTCGCGGTCCCCCTCCCCGTGCCGGGGAGGAGCTAGGTGACCGCCGAACCCGATCTCATCGAGCAGGCCCGCCGGCTGTTTTCCGGCCGGGTCGAGTTCCTGCTCTCGGCGCCGTCGCTCGACTTCCTGCCCGGCGCCGATTTCCCCGAGGTGGCGTTCGCCGGGCGCTCGAACGTCGGCAAGAGCTCGCTGATCAACGCGGTCACCGGGCGCAAGGCGCTGGCCCGCGCTTCGGTCACCCCGGGGCGCACGCAGGAGCTGAATTTCTTCGAGGTCGGCGCGCCGACCCGGTTCCGGCTGGTCGACATGCCCGGCTATGGCTTCGCCAAGGCGCCGGTCAAGGTGGTCGAGCGCTGGCGCCGGCTGGTGCGCGACTTCCTCCGCGGGCGGCAGGTGCTCAAGCGGACGCTGGTGCTGATCGATGCGCGCCACGGCATCAAGCCGCCCGACGAGGAGATGATGAGGATGCTCGACGAGGCCGCAGTCGGCTATCGCCTGGTGCTGACCAAGGCCGACAAGGTCAAGGCGAGCGAGCTGGCGGCGACGCTGGCGATAGTCGAGGCCCAGGCGAAGAAGCACGTCGCCGCCTACCCGGCGATCCACGTCACCAGTGCCGAGAAGGGCATGGGCGTGGCCGAGCTGCGCGCCGCGGTGATCGAGGACGCGCTCGGCTGATCACTCCCAGGTGAGGATCACCCGGCCGTTGGCGGGCACGCGGAACGCCACGCAGTCGCCGGTCGTGCGGCGCGGGCGGATCTGGTCGCCGCCGGCGGTGATCAGCGAGGCCCTGGGCAGCTTGCGGCGCTTGAGCCGCACCAGCGAGACTTCGGCCTCGCACGTCTCGCCGCCGTCGAGCAGGATGCTCAGCGCCTTGTCGCCGGTACGCTCGTGCGCGCGGATGAACTGGTTGCAGTAGAGCAGGAACGGCGCGCCCTCGACCGGGTGGTGCGAGCGCGAGGCGAACACGAACGCCGCGCCGCAGCCGTAGATTTCCTGGCCGACCTGGCCGGCCGCCTGCCCGTCGGGATAGAGGTCCTCGAGCGGGAACGAGAGCTCGGGACAGACGACCCCGCTCTGGTGGTCGCCGACGTGGATCGCCTCCCGGGGCAAGGCGTCGGGATAGTAGAACCACGCGCGGTCGAGCACGTACTTGCAGTATTCCCCGATCAGCATCCGCACGGCGGGCTCGAGCTCGGGCCCGGCCTGCTCGAGGTACTCCTCGAACCCGGCGAAGCTCTCGAAGCATTCGTACATCGCCATGTACTGCGAATCGTGCAGGCAGGTGACCGCCATGAAGGTGTTGTAGTGGCGCGCGTGGCCGATCTCGGACTGCCAGATGATCGCGTTGTGGAAGAACCCGGCGAGGTAGGCGTAGCTTTGCGCGAGGTACTGCTTGTCGTCGGTGATCCGCCACAGCCGGAGGCAGGCGACCGCGCCCCATACGGTCAGGTTGGCCTGATAGAGCAAGTCGAAGCGCAAGTCCTTGGCGAGGTCGAGCGCGGCTTTCGCTTCCTGCACGAAGCGGTCCTCGCCGGTCAGCTCGAAGCATTGCAGCATCACGTAGGCGTAGATCCCGCCGACGTCGGTCTGGCCGAACTCCTCGTCGCCGCGTGCCTTGGTGATGATCGAGAAATCCTCGATCTTGTACATGATCGGCCAGGCGTACTTGAAGTGATGCGCGGCCTCGATGCCGTAGTCGATCGACTTGAGCAGCAGCTCCCTGGCCAGCTCGTCGCCTTCGAGCGCGAGCCGGCCGAGGTTGAGCATCGGGTGGTAGAGGTACCATGAATCGACCGCGTCCGGGTCCTTGCCCTGCTCCTCGCCGACGTTCGGCAGGTAGCGGCGCAGGGTCTTGACCCTGGGATCGTAGAACTTGCCCAGGCCCTTCCTCAGCTGGTCTTCGAGCGCGAGCGGCTTGCCCTTCCACTGGCCCCATTCGTGGACCGCCTGGAGCACCGACAGCTGCACCATCACGTCGGGGTACTCGCCCTCGGGATAAGGCATGATGTAGAGATTGCCATAATGCTCGCGCCGCGCTTGCGGCGCGCTCTTCAGGTCGCGCAGCGTGCGCTCGGCGCGATCGACCCAGTCGCGGTATTCCGCTTCGGGCAACTCGAGCGTCTGGTAGGCGACGCCGAGCATCTGCAGGAACTGGCGCGCCATCTCGCGCTCGTTGTCGGCCGCCCAGTCGCGCAGCACGACGATCGCGTCGGACAGCACGATCTCCTCGCCGCCGCGCAGCGCGCCCGGCTGCTCGACTTCCTGGGTCTCGGGCGTCGGGGCCTTGTAGCCGAGCTCGGGCCAGTCGCCGCCGACGACGCCGTCGGGCGTGGTCCCGGTCGCGATGAAATAGGGATTGAGGGCGGTGAAGTTCTGGAAATACAGCGTGCTGCCGAACGCCGGCTGGTCGAGCCGGAAATAGACCAGGCCGCTGCTCGGGCCGCGTTGCGCCGCCTCGATCTTGCCCTCGGCGCGCGTCGGATCGTCGTGGGCGTCGAGCGGGTAGAGATCGCGCGGGAGGTACGGCAGTCTCATGTCGGCGGCGGGCGTGAACCGCACCACTGCGCGCAGCCGGTGAAGGCCGGCACCGCTCGTGGTCAGGCAGACCTGGTGGCGACCGAGCGCGCTCTTCACCTCGAGCCGCAGGACTTCGTCCGGGCCGGCCTTGACGCGGCGGCACGAGTAGGCCGCGCCGCCGATGTGAGCGGTGCGCAGCGCCAATCCGCCGCGGCCTTCGCGGCGGATCAGGCACCAGACCGACTCGCGGCCCTCGCAGACTTCGACTTCCAGGTCGCCCAGCGCGAAACCGGCCTTGTGCTTCATCCCGGCGCTCAGCTCCTCGCGGAGCGACAGCACTTCGGGGCTGATCTTGTTCTGCGGGGCGAGAGTGGCGGTTGGGGGCAAGCGGTTTCTCCCGGAAGGCTGCTGCTCGAACACGCGCTCCGGCGCCGGGGTTCCCGTATAAACTTATCTGAGTGCCACCCGGCTAATCGAGGAAAATCAGCACGCTAGTTTGCTCTTTCCGCGGGCGCGGGAACCTTTCCTGATTTGGATCATACCGTCGTTATCACCGATCAACGCTTCGGGCTTCGGTGGCTGAGAGATGATATGCGCTCCCGCTCGCCGACAGGGATGCCCGTATGCCGCTCTCGACTCCCACTCCCTTGCAGCTCTTCCTCAACCGCCTGCTGCGGCGCTCGCCGCTCGGCCGCCAAGAGCAGGAGGCCATCCTCGGCCTTCGCAACCGGCCGGCGCAGGTCGAACCGCGTCAGGACATCGTTTCGCCCGGCACGGCGACCGCGCACGCCTGCCTCGTGGTCAAGGGGCTGGTCGCGCGATTCGACCAGATGCGCGACGGCAAGCGGCAGATCGTCAGCTTCTACCTGCCGGGCGACATGTGCGATCTCCATTCGGTCGCGGTGTCGACGCCGGGCTGGGGGCTGGAGGCGCTGACCACCACCACCGTGCTGTTTGTGCCGCACGCCGATCTGGCCCAGTTGGCGCAGGACCATTCGCGGATCGCCATGGCGTTCTGGCGCGATACCACCGCCGATGCCTCTATCCTCGCCAAGTGGGTCGGCAATCTCGGGCGGAGGCAGGCGGCGCCGCGGCTGGCGCACCTGCTGTGCGAGATGGGCTCGCGGATGGAGCAGGCGGGGCTCGGCTCGAAGACGCGCTACAACCTGCCCGCAACCCAGGCCCAGCTGGCCGATGCGACCGGGCTTACCGCGGTCCACCTCAACCGGACGCTCAAGACGCTCGCGCCCTACGGCGTCACGTTCCGCGCGCGGACGGTGCGGATCGAGGATTGGGGCCCCGTCGTCGAGGTCGCCGAGTTCGATCCGGCCTATCTCCTGCTGCGGACGGGCGAGCCGGCGCGCGCCGCCTGAGCCGCCCGTTGATCGAAGTTCGATCGGGAACGCAGTCGTTCGCGGCTTGTTCGGCTGGGCGATGCCCCGCTATTTCTTCCACTTGCACAACGACCTCGACTCGTATGACGACGAAGGTCGCGAGATGGACGATGCCGTGCAGGCGCGGCGCTGCGCCGAGCAGGACGCGCGCGACATGGCGGCCGAAGGCGTGCGGGCCGGAGAGCTCAACCGCTCGCACCATGTCGATGTGACCGACGCGGGCGGCACGTTGCTGTTCAGCGTGCGCTTCGGCGAGGTCGTCAGGGTGGTCGGCTAGCCGCGCGCGGCGACCATCGCGTCGGGCGCGGCGGTCACCGGCGTATGCTCCTCGTCCATCGGCGCGGTGACGTTGTAGGCGGCCAGCACCAGGCCGCCGTCCTTGCCGCCGGCCGGATCGAAGCGGTATTCGGTGACCCCGCAGTTGCTGACGTCGCCTTCGCGGTCGATCGCCAGGATCGTCTCCTCGCTCAGCCCCTCGATCACGTAGCGCAGGCACAGCACGACGACCTGGTGCGCGCAGATCAGCACGCGCCGGCCGCCGTAATGCAGCGAGATCGTGTCGAGCAGCGAGCGCAGGCGGAAGATCACGTCGCACCAGCTCTCGCCGCCCGGCGGGCGGTGGTAGAACTTGCCGAGCAGCTTGCGGAACTCGGCCTGCTGCGGCTCGAAGTGGGCGATGCCGTGCGTGGTCAGCCCGTCGAGCACGCCGAATTCCTTCTCGCGCAGCCGTTCGTCGAGGCAGATGCGCTCGTCGGGCTCGCTGCCGCCGTGCGCGCGGAAGATCTCGGCGGTCTGCCGCGCGCGCACGTAAGGCGACGAGAGCAACACCTCCGGCCGCTCCTCGCGCCGCGCGAACCACCGCCCGAGCGAGGCGGCCTGCTCGCGCCCGAGATAGGACAGCGGCACGTCGACGTCGCGCGAAGTCAGCCCGATGCGGTGCGCGCCTTGCTTGTTCGCCAGGTCGCGCGCGACGTTGCCCGCGCTCTGCCCGTGGCGCACGATCCACAGCACCGAAGGCCAGGTTTTCGCCATCGCAAGGGAAAGTCGGGCGGGCCGGTGCGGTTCCGCCGCAGTCAACCTGTTCACCCTCGACACTCCGATGCTGAATGCCTAGGGCCGTCGCGACGGGCGAACAGGGTGCACGCGTGAAGCTGATCATCGGCAACCGGAACTATTCGAGCTGGTCGTTGCGCGGCTGGCTCGCCGCCAAGCAGTCGGGGCTGTCGTTCGAGGCGCTGACCGTCCACATCGACGGCGACGACTGGCAGGCCGCGAAGCACGAGGGCCAGTTTCAGCCTTCGGCCGGCAAGGTCCCGGTGCTGTGGGACGGCGAGGTGGTGGTGTGGGATTCGCTCGCCATCCTCGAGTACCTCGCCGACAAGGTCGGGCGCGACCGCTTCTGGCCCAAGGACGACGGCGCGCGCGGCATGGCCCGGGCGATGGTCGCCGAGATGCACAGCTCGTACCTCGCCCTGCGGCGGCTGTGCCCGGTCAACATCCGCAAGCGCGTCCAGGGCCTCGAGCTGACCGAGGAGGCGCGCAACGACATCGTCCGCATCCTCGGCCTGTGGGCCGAGGCGCGGGCGCGCTTCGGCAAGGGCGGGCCGTTCCTGTTCGGCACCTTCAGCGCGGCCGACATCTTCTACGCCCCGGTGGTCACCCGCTTCGTCACGTACGGCATCGGCGTGCCCGGCTTCGCCCAGGCCTACATGCAGGCGGTGTGGGAGCACGACTGGATGCAGGAATGGATCCAGGGCGCCGAAAGCGAGCAGTGGGTGATCGAGCAGTACGAGGTGGCGTGACCCTCCCCGCTCGCGGGGAGGTGGCATCGCGCGGCGATGACGGAGGGGGCCCGCCTCCCGGCGCGGCGCTTGCCGCGGGCCCCCACCACCACCCTGCGGGTGGTCCCCCTCCCCGTGCCGGGGAGGATCAGTAGGGCGTGCCGTCCTTGCGGGTGAAGGCGCCGGGGCGGAACTTCATGTCGATGTCGGGATATTCGCCCGCATCGTTCGCCGCGTCGCCCGCGCTCACCACCACGAAGCTGCACTCGGCGTCGGATCGGTTCTGCAGGCAGTGCCCGTTCTCGACGCCCTTCGGCCAGGCGGCGACGTCGCCCGGTCGCAGCACGGTCTCGCCGTCGTCCTCGACCAGCACCGCCTCGCCCGACAGCATGACCAGCAGCTCATCGACCGCGGCATGCCAGTGGCGCTGCGACGACCACGCGCCGGGCTTCAGCACCACGTGGCTGGCGCCCATCTCGGTCAGCCCCGCGCCCGGCGCGAGGCGTCGGTACCAGCGCCCGGAGACGGCGCGGTCGTGCGGCTCGGGATAGCCGGTACGGTTGGTGGGCTCGATCGCATCGAGGTCGATCCTGGGCATCGGCGGTTCCCTCCGGCTGGTCAGCGGGCCATGCCTCGTCTACCGCGCTTGCGATGGGGAATTCCAGCGACGTCGTCAGCCTCGCCGAACGGCTGATCGCCTGCGACAGCGTGACGCCGGCGCGCGGGGCGGTGTTCGACGCTTTCGAGGCGATGATCGCCCCGCTCGGCTTCGAGGTCCACCGGTTCGTCGCCGGGGGCACGGTCGAGAACTGCCTCGCCATCCGCCGCGGGCCCCCCGGCAGCCGCCATTTCGGCTTCGCCGGCCATCTCGACGTCGTGCCTCCGGGCGAGGGGTGGAGCAGCGATCCGTTCGTGCCCGAGCGGCGCGCGGGGATGCTCTACGGCCGCGGCGCGGTCGACATGAAAGGCTCGATCGCGGCGATGGTCGCGGCGCTGTCCGACATCCCCGCCGAGGCGGGCACCGTCAGCCTGATCGTCACCGGCGACGAGGAAGGCGAGGCGGTCCACGGCACCCGCGCGCTGATCGAGCTGATCCGCCAGCGCGGCGAGATTCCCGACATGTGCCTCGTCGGCGAGCCGACGTCGGTCGCGCGGCTGGGCGACATGGTCAAGATCGGCCGGCGCGGCTCGGTCAACGTCTGGCTCGAAGTGACGGGGCGCGAGGGCCACGTCGCCTATCCGCACTTGTCCGACAACCCGATCCCGCGGCTGGTGGCGCTGCTCGCCGAGCTCGATGCGCTGGTGCTCGACGAGGGCACCGAGTGGTTCCAGCCGTCGAACCTCGAGATCACCGACGTCGCGGTCGGCAACCCGGCGACCAACGTCATCCCGGCGAGCGCGCGGGCGCGCCTATCGATCCGCTTCAACGACCGGCACACCGGCGCCGCCCTGGGCGAGCAAATCGCCGGGATCGCCGCGCGGCACGGCGGCACCGCGCGCGCGGTGGTGTCGGGCGAATCGTACCTGACCAGGCCCGGTCGACTGTCGGACATCGTCGCCGCCGCGATCGCGGCCGAGACCGGCATCGCGCCCGAGCTGTCGACCACCGGCGGCACCTCGGATGCGCGGTTCCTCAAGGACTTGTGCCCGGTGATCGACTTCGGCCCGCCGAACGCGACGATGCACAAGCGCGACGAGGCGGTGGCGCTTGACGATCTCGCGGCGCTCGTGCGCATCTATGGCCGCATCGCCATCGCCGCGCTTGAAGAATAGTGCGTCTTTGCGGGGAGCGTAGCGACGACGCCATTCCGGTGGCGGCGCTCGACCGCTCTGGATTGCTTCGCTACGCTCGCAATGACGAGTGGAGGGGACTGCCGCCATGAGCACCGACGCCGAACAGATCGCCCGCGAGGCCGCGCCGATCGGCCACGGCAGGTTGCAATGGCGCATCCTGATCGGCTTCGCCGCCGGCCTCGTCGCCGGCCTGCTGGCCTACACGCTGGCGCGCGACGCGGCGTGGATCGAATGGCTGGTGACGTACGTCACCGGCCCGATCGGGCAGATCTTCCTGCGCCTACTGTTCATGCTGGTGATCCCGCTGCTGTTCGCCGCGCTGGTGGTCGGCATCGCCGAGATGGGCGAGATTCGCGCGCTCAAGGCGATCGGCCTGCGCACGCTCGCCTACACGGTGATCGTCTCGTCGATCGCGGTGGCGATCTCGCTCGCCGCGGTCAACCTGCTGCGCCCCGGCGATGGGGTCGACCCGCAGGCCGCGCGCGAGCTGCTCGCGCAAGGCGGCGAGGGCGCCCGCGGCATCGTCGCCACCTCGGCCGACAGCCCGACGGGTATCGACGCGCTGATCGCCATCGTGCCCAACAACGTCGTCGCGGCGATGGGCGCCAACGACATCCTCGCGGTGATGTTCTTCGCGCTGTTCTTCGGCATCGGCCTGTTGCTGGTGCAGACGCGCCGGACGGTCCAGCTCAAGGACGCCATCGAGGGGATCTTCGAGGTCGCGATGCGGCTGATCGGGCTGGTCATCCAGCTCGCCCCGATCGCCATCTTCTGCTTCATGTTCAACCTCTCGGCGCAGTTCGGCTGGGATCTCCTGTTCAAGCTCGCCGCGTTCGTCGGCGTCGTGCTGCTGGCGCTGGCGATCCAGATGTTCGGGGTGTTCCCGGCATTGCTGAAGTTCGTCGCCGGCAAGAGCCCGCTGGCGTTCTTCCGCGAGACGCGCGAGGCCAGCGTCATGGCGTTCTCGACCGCCAGCTCGAACGCCACGCTGCCGACCGCGCTGCGCGTCGCCGAGACCGAGCTCGAGCTGCCGCCGAGGATCTCACGCTTCGTGCTGACCATCGGCGCCACCGCCAACCAGAACGGCACTGCGATGTTCGAGGGCGTGACGGTGCTGTTCCTGGCGCAGTTTTTCGGCGTCGATCTGGCGCTCGGCGAGCAGGCCTTCGTGATGCTGATCTGCATCCTCGCCGGGGTCGGCACCGCCGGCATTCCCGGCGGCTCGCTGCCGGTGATCGCGCTGATCCTCGCCGGGGTCGGCGTGCCGCCCGAGGGCATCGGCCTGATCCTCGGCGTCGACCGCTTCCTCGACATGTGCCGCACCACGCTCAACGTCATCGGCGACCTCGTCGCGGCGCAAGTGATCAGCGCGCTCTCCCCGGCGGAGGGTCGAGCACCTTCGCCCTGAAGGCGCACAAGTCGACCACCGGGCAGCGCCAGCATTCCGGCAGCCGCGCCTTGCAGATGTAGCGGCCGTGGAGGATCAGCCAGTGGTGCGCGTGGCGGCGGAACGGCTGCGGCACCCGCTTGTCGAGCCGCGCCTCGACCTGCTCGGGCGTCTTGCCGCGGGCGAGGCCGGTGCGGTTGCAGACCCGGAACACATGCGTGTCGACTGCGAAGGTCTCCTCGCCGAACGCGCAGTTGAGCACGACGTTGGCGGTCTTGCGGCCGACCCCCGGCAGGCCGACGAGCGTCTCGCGGTCGGTCGGGACCTCGCCGCCGTGCTCGGCGACCAGCTGCTGCGACAGCGCGATGACGTTCCTCGCCTTGGTGTTGAACAGCCCGACGGTCTTGATGTGCTGCTTGAGCCCCTCCTCGCCCAGCTCGACCATCTGCGCCGGGGTCGCGACCTCGGCGAACAGGCGGCGGGTCGCCTTGTTGACCCCGACATCGGTCGCCTGGGCCGACAGCACCACCGCGACCAGCAGCTGGTAGACGTTGCCGTATTCGAGCTCGGTCTCGGGCGAGGGATTGTCCTCGGCCAGCCGGCGCAAGAACTCGAACGTCTCGTCGCGGGTCATCGCAGCCAGCGCGCCATCGCCGGGAACGGCGCCAGGCCGCTCTGCGCGGCGCGGTGCGGCTCGGCGGTCATGTCGTAGCAGGCGAGGATCGCTATGCCGAAGCCGCGCCCTTTGGCGAACGCCGCGGGAAGCGCGGGCGACCAGCCGCGGTAGCCTGCCGGATGGAACAGCGTCTCGAGCGGGATCCCGCAGGCCGTCGCGGCGGCGACCGACCACGCGATCGCGCCCATCTCGTCGCCCGGATCGTCGCCGACGTCGTCGGTCTGGTCGCGCGTGGCCGGGTCGCACAGCGCCAGGTGGCCGGCTTCGTGGAGTAGGTCGCCGGGGTAGGCCGGCACGGCGGGATCGATCACCAGGCGGCCGGCGCGGGCGGTCATCCCCGGAAGCGGGCTATCCGCCGCCACCGGTCCGGTCTCGACCGCGATGCCGATCCCGGCGAGGAAGCCGGCGATCGTCCGCGCCGCAGCGATCCCGCCCGGCTCGTGCCAGCGGCACCGCTCGACCCAGTCGCCGGTCACAGCGACAGCACGTCGCCCATCGCGTAGCGGCCCGCCGGCCGGCCGATCAGCCACGCCGCGCCGCGCACCGCGCCGTGGGCGAAGATCATCCGGTCCTCGGCGCTGTGCGCCAGCGTCAGCCGCTCGTGCTCGCCGGCGAAGATCACCGTGTGCTCGCCGGCGACGGTGCCGCCGCGCAGCGAGGCGAAGCCGATCGAGCCCTCCGGGCGCGCGCCGCTGTTGCCATGGCGGGCCGGGCTCTCCGCCCCGTAGAAGTCGACCCCGCGCCCTTCGGCCGCCGCCTCGCCGAGCAGCAGCGCGGTGCCCGACGGCGCGTCGACTTTCATCCGGTGGTGCATCTCGAGCACCTCGATGTCCCACCCGGCGCCGAGCCGCTTGGCTGCTTCGCGCACGAGGTGCGCCAGCAAAGTGACGCCGAGCGAGGTGTTGCCGGTCTGCAGCACCGGGATCGCCAGCGCCGCCGAGTCGATCGCCGCGTGGTGCCGCTCCTCGAGCCCGGTGGTGCCGACGAGGATGGGAATTCCGGCGCCGATGGCGGCGTGGAGGTTCGCCTCGAGCGCCGCGGGGGCGGTGAAATCGAGCAGCGCGTCGCTGTTGTCGGCGAGCTGGGCGACGTCGCCGCCCTTGTCGACTCCGCCGGCAGTGTCGTGGCCGGCCGCGGCGATCGCCTGGGCCAGCGCCTGCCCCATGCGCCCCTCGCTGCCGATGATGCCTATCCGGGCCATTGCGCCTCTCCCAATCCCCGTGCTTCATGCGGCGAATGAACGGCGTCCGCAACATCGTCATCCTCACCGGAGCGGGCATGAGCGCCGAGAGCGGCTTGCGCACGTTCCGCGCCGACGACGGGCTGTGGGAGGACCACCGCGTGGAGGACGTCGCCACCCCGCAGGCGTTCCGGCGCGATCCCGCGCTGGTCCAGCGGTTCTACGACGAGCGGCGGGTCAACATCCTCGCCGCCGCGCCCAACGCCGCCCACGCCGCGCTCGCCCGGCTCGATGCCGCGTGGGACGGCGAGCTGCTGATCGTCACGCAGAACATCGACGACCTCCACGAACGCGCCGGGGCGACGCGGGTGCTGCACATGCACGGCGAAGGGCTGTCGGCATGGTGCCTCGCATGCGACGCGCGGCACCGCTGGACCGGCACGCTGATCGACGGCCCCGCGTGCCCGGCCTGTGGCGAGCGCGCGATGCGGCCCGACATCGTCTGGTTCGGCGAGATGCCCTACCGGATGGACGAGATCTTTGCCGCGCTCGCCCGGGCCGACCTGTTCGTCTCGATCGGCACCTCGGGCGCGGTCTATCCGGCGGCCGGGTTCGTCCAGCAGGCCAAGAGCCATGGCGCGCGCACGCTCGAGCTCAACCTCGAGCGCAGCCAGGGCTCCGCGTGGTTCGATGAAACGCGGCTCGGCCCGGCGACCGTGCTGGTCCCGGCGTGGGTGGAGGAGATGGTGCAATGAGCGAGGCTCAACACTCGGGCAGCTGCCACTGCGGCAAGGTCCGGCTGACGCTGTGTGACGATCCTTTCGAGGCGGCCGAATGCAACTGCTCGATGTGCCGTCGCCACGGCGGATTGTGGCACTATAGCCATCCGGACAGGGTTGCCGTCGAAGGCGAAGGCGTGTCGTACCGGCAGGGCGATTGCATGCTCGACCTGTGGCATTGCCCGACCTGCGCCTGCACCACGCACTGGACCTCGGTCGATCCCGGGTACCCGCGCATGGGGATCAACTTGCGGATGTTCGAGCCGGAGCTGTGGCAGGACTTGCCGCGCCGCTTCGTCGACGGCGCGAGCTACTAGCCTCCGCAGGCCTTGCAGCCGGGATCCTTGGCGATCCTGAGCGTGCGCATCGACGGCGCGAGCCCGTCGAGCAGGTGCAGCTTGCCCCATTGCGGATCGCCCATCCCGCCGGCGGGGGCGAGCAGCACGCGGATCGCCTGGAGCGCGGCGAACGTGCCGGTCCATCCGGCCATGGCCCCGAGCATGCCGTCGTCGGCGCAGGTGTCGCAGTCGTCGGCGTCGAACGCGTCGCCGACGTAGCAGCGGTAGCACGGCTGGCCGGGCAGGTGCCCGGCGAAGGCCCCGACCTGGCCCTGGAAGCGGCCGACCGCGGCCGACAGCAGCGGCACGCGCGCGGCAACGCAGGCGTCGGACACCGCCAGGCGGGTGGCGAAGTTGTCGCACCCGTCGAGCACCAGGCCGGCCCCGGCCACGAGCCCCGGCGCGTTTTCGGGCGTCACCCGCTCGACCACCCAGCGCAGCTCGATCTCGGGATCGAACTCGCGCACCCACACTTCGGCCAGCTCGGCCTTGCGGTGGCCGACCTGGTCCTCGCGGTAGATCGTCTGCCGCTGGAGGTTGCTCGCATCGACCGCGTCATCGTCGATCAGCACCAGCGAGCCGACGCCGGCGCCGGCGAGATACTGCAGCGCCGGCGAGCCGATGCCGCCGAGCCCGATCAGCACGACCCTGGCCTGGGCCAGCGCCGTCTGCCCCGCGCCGCCGATCTCGGGCAGCACGATATGCCGGGCGAAGCGCTCGAGGCGATCGGGAGGGAGGGCCATGTCTTGCAGCTAGGAGGCTCTCCAACTGGCGGCAAGCGGGTCCTTCGAGACGCGTCTTCGATACGCTCGCTACGCGAGCAACTCAGTCGTTCCTCAGGACGAGCGGATGTGGAATGAATCCCTTCCGCGCTTATCCTGAGGAGGGACTGAGCTTGACGAGGGCCCGTCTCGAAGGACCGGACTCAGGTCTCGAGCTGCCGCAGCAGGCTGCGCACGTCGCCGTCCATGTCGGCGTCGCGCTTGCGCAAGTCCTCGATCAGCCGCACCGCGTGGATCACCGTCGAATGATCGCGGCCGCCGAACTTGCGGCCGATCTCGGGGTAGCTGCGCGGGGTCAGCACTTTGGCGAGGTACATCGCCACCTGCCGCGGGCGGACCACCGCGCGGGCGCGGCGCTTGCTCGACATCTCGGCGCGGTCGATGCGGTAGAACTGGCACACCGTGCGCTGGATCTCGTCGATCGTGATGCGCCGGCGGTTGGCCGAGAGGATGTCGGTCAGCTGCTCCTCGGCGAGCTGCAGCGAGACTTCCTGCCCGGTCAGCTGGGCATAGGCGATCAGCTTGTTCAAGCCGCCGACCAGCTCGCGCACGTTGCGGTTGATCGTCCGGGCGAGGAACTCGATCACGTCGGCCGGCACGTCGAGCGGGGCGAAGCGCACGAGCTTCGACTGCAGGATCAGGCGGCGCAGCTCGATGTCGGCCGGCGAGATATCGGCGACGAGGCCCATCGACAGGCGGCTCAGCAGGCGCGGCTCGACCCCGTCCAACGCCTGCGGCGCGCGGTCGGCGGCGAACACCAGCCGCTTGCCCTCGGCGAGCAGCGCGTCGATCGTGTAGAGCAGCTCTTCCTGCGCGCTCGCCTTGCCGATGATGAACTGGATGTCGTCGACCAGCAGCAGGTCGAACCCGCGCAGCCGCGCCTTGAACTCGATCATCTCGTTCGACTTCAGCGCCGAGACGAACTCGACCATGAAGCGCTCGGCCGAACAGTAGAAGATGCGCGCGCGCGGATGGGTCTGCAGGTACGAATGGCCGATCGCGTGGAGCAGGTGGGTCTTGCCCTGGCCGGTCGCGGCCTTGAGGTATAGCGGCGAGAACTGCGGCTTCTCGGCCACCGCCATGCGCTCGGCGGCGTTCTTCGCCAGCACGTTGGTGGTGCCGGTGACGAACGCGGCGAAGGTCAGCGACGGGTCGAGCCCGACCGACGAGGTGAACCCGTCGTCGCCGATCGATTCCATCGCCAGCGCGCCTCCCAGCGCGCCGTCGTTGGCGGCGCGGTGGCCGAAGCCGTCCTCGCCGCGCAAGTCGAGGTCGGCCAGCTTGCGGCGGCCCGGATGGACGGCGATCTTGACGTTGCGCACTTCGCTGCGGGCGATCTTCCACGCCAGCGACAGCCGGTCGGCGAAGCGATCCTGGACCCAGTTGGCGGAGAACTCGGTCGGGAGGAACAAGTGGAGCGTGCCGCTCTCCTTGCAGAAGCTGCCGACCTGGATCGGGCGGATCCACTGGCTGTAGAGCTGGTGCCCGAGGTCCTTGCGCAGGCCCTGGCTGATGTCGGCCCAGTCGGCGGCCAGGTCCACGGCTTCTTGGTCTTCCATAGCCCCCTCAACAGCATTCTGCCTGCCCGGTCCCGACCGGCCAGCATGCGGTCCCACCCGAATCATGTCGTATTCCTCGTCCCGAAAGGCCTATCCACTCCCCACGCAGATCGGACACAGCTTCCCCGCCCCGCACGCCGCACTCGGCTGCACGGGTCCCCCCGATCGTCGTCTCGATATTGGCGGTCGAAGCAGGTCGTGCCCCGGCCGGAAGGCTGTTATGAACGCCTCTTCGCGACCCGCAAGGCCGCTAACCTAAAAAAAGTGAAATATATCGACTTGACTCGCCGCGAGGCCGCAGCCGTCCGTTCAACTGCCTGAATCGTCGAATAAATCGCGCCGCGGCTTGGCGAATCGCCGGAATCCCTTCCGTTTATCGCAACGCAGTCTTAACCCTTTCGCGGATGCAAAAAAGGCCGGTGGAAAACCCGCCGGCCCTGTTCGAATTTCGTTCCGGGTTAGCGCTCCCATTGGAGCGCCCGGCCGCGAATCAGAGCGCCGCGACTCGCTTGCTCAGCCGGCTCATCTTGCGCGCCACGGTGTTCTTGTGGATCACCCCGCGGGCAACGCCGCGGGCGAGCTCGGGCTGCGCCGCTTTGAGCGCTTCGGCGGCGGCGGTCTTGTCGCCGCCGGCGATCGCGCTCTCGACCTTCTTCACGAAGCTGCGGATGCGGCTCATGCGCGCGCCGTTGATTTCGGCGCGCTTGTCATTGCGGCGGATGCGCTTGCGGGCTTGCGGCGTGTTGGCCATAGGATTCTCTGGGTCTGTCCTCTGTCGGGCCGCGGCAGCGGCCGGCACCTTTGGGCGTGATCGGAAACGACGGTTTCCCGCCGGAAAGCGGCGCCCATAACGGCGAGGGCGCGAATCGTCAAGCAAAGCGCCCTATTTCTGGCACTTCGGGCAGAACCAGGTGCTTCGCCCGCCCTGGACCACACGCCTGACCGTGCCGCCGTCGCCGCGCCGGCAGGGCTGTCCCTCGCGGTCGTAGACGTCGAAGCGGCTGGAGAAATAGCCGAGCTCCCCGTCGGGCCGGGCGTAGTCGCGCAAGGTCGCGCCCCCGTCGCCGATCGCCTGCGCGAGCACCTCGCGGATCGCCGGCACCAGCCGCGCCAGCGCCGGGCGGGTCACCTTGCCGGCGGCCTTGCGTGGGTCGATGCCGGCGCGGAACAGCGCCTCGCAGACGTAGATGTTGCCGAGCCCGGCGACGATCCGCTGGTCGAGCAGCAGCAGCTTGACCGACTGCCGGCGCCCGTGGAACGCCACGCGCAGATGCTCGGCGGTCAACTCGGGCCCGAGCGGCTCCGGGCCCATCGCCGCGAACGCCGGCCACCGATCGAGCGCGGCGGTGTCGACGAGGTCGACGAAGCCGAACCGGCGCGCGTCGTTGAGCGCGAAGCGATGGCGGGCGGTTTCCAGCACCAGGTGATCGTGCTTGCCGAGCTCGCCGGGATCGATCCGCCAGCGCCCGCTCATGCCGAGGTGGAACACCATCGTCGTCGCGCGGTCGGTGTGCACGAGGCCGTACTTCGCGCGGCGGCCGAGGCCGGTAACCCGCGCGCCGGTGAGCGCCTGGACGAGGCCGTCGGGGAACGGATAGCGCATGTCCGGCCGATTGAGCGCGACGCGCTCGATCCGCTCGCCCTCGAGGTGGCGGACGAGGCCGCGCACGGTGGTCTCGACTTCGGGCAGCTCGGGCATGGCGGGCGCGTTAGCGGGGTGGGCGAAACCCCACAACCACACGACACTTCGTCATGGCGAGCGTAGCGAAGCCATCCAGGGCGGTTCCCTGCGGCTCTGGATTGCCGCGGGACCTTCGGTCCCTCGCAATGACGAATTGTTTGGTCAGGCGAGTAATCGCGACTACGGCGCCCGCGCGATGCCCGCAGACCGCCAGCAAGCCCGCGCCTTCGCCCTCATGGGCCTGGTCATGCTGCTGTGGGCGGGCAACTCGATCGTCGGCCGCGCGGTGCGCGACGACGTCGGGCCGTTCACGCTGGCCTTGGTCCGCTGGGGCGGGGCGAGCCTCGTGCTGGCGCCGTTCGCGGTGCGGCCGCTGATGCGCGACTGGGCCGCCGTCGTGCGCGGCTGGAAGGCGATCCTGCTGCTCGGCCTGCTCGGCGTCGCCGCCTTCAATGCGCTGCTCTACACCGGGCTCAAGTACACCACCGCGACCAACGCGCTGCTGCTCCAGGCGGCCATCCCGCCGGCGGTCATGCTGTTCGACCGGCTGTTCTTCGGCGTGCGCTCGACGCTGTGGCAGGCGCTCGGCGTGCTCGCCTCGGTGTTCGGCGTGGTGGTGATCGTGTTCGAAGGCGACCCCGCCGCGGCGCTCCGGCTCCATTTCGGGCGCGGCGACGCGCTGGTGCTGGTGTCGATCGTGGTGTGGGCGCTCTATACCGTGTTCCTGCGGCTGCGCCCCGGGATCTCGCCGGTCAGCTTCATCGCGACGACGTTCTTCATCGGCGTCGCGGCGATGGCGCCGCTGGCGCTGTGGGAGGGGCAGCCGGTCGTGTGGAGCCCGGGCCTCGGAGGGGCGTTCCTCTACGTGGCGCTGCTGCCCTCGCTGCTCTCTTACTTCATCTACAACCATGCGACGGGCATCGTCGGGCCGGCGCGCGCCGGGCAGGCGATCACCCTGATGCCGCTCTTCGGCGCGTTCCTCGCCGCGGGCCTGCTCGGCGAGCGGCTGCACGGCTTCCATTTCGCCGGCATGGCCCTGATCCTCGCCGGCATCGGCCTCGCCGCGCTGGCGCCGCGCCCGGACGCTCGCTAGAGGCGGGGCATGAGCGAGCCCGTGTCCTTCGGCTACGAGACCGTCGACGCCGACGAGAAGACCCGCCGCGTCGGCGCGGTGTTCTCGAGCGTCGCGGCCAGGTACGACGTGATGAACGACGCGATGTCGGGCGGCCTGCACCGGCTGTGGAAGAGCCAGCTCGTCCGCCGGGTGAAGCCGAGGCAGGGCGAAGCGATCCTCGACATGGCCGGCGGCACGGGCGACATCGCCTTCCGGCTGGCCGAGAGCGGCGCCGCGGTGACGGTGGGGGACATCAACCAGGAGATGCTCGACGTCGGGCTCGAACGGGCGGTCCGGCGCGGAATCGACACGCTGGTGTGGTCGCGCCAGGACGCCGAGCAGCTGGCTTATCCGGACCGCTGCTTCGACGCCTACACGATTGCGTTCGGGATCAGGAACGTGACCCATATCGACAAGGCGCTGGCCGAGGCGTTCCGGGTGCTCAAGTTCGGCGGGCGGTTCTTCTGCCTCGAGTTCTCGACCACCGAATGGCCCGGTTTCAAGGACGCCTACGACTTCTACTCGCACCGGATCGTGCCGCAGCTCGGCCAGGCCATCGCGCACGACGAGGCGAGTTACCGCTACCTGGTCGAATCGATCCGCCGCTTCCCGCCGATGCCCGCCTTCGAAGCGATGATCCGCGCCGCCGGGTTCGAGCGCACCAGGGTCGAGCCGATCATGGGCGGCCTCGTGGCGATCCACTCGGGGTGGAAGATTTGAGCGAAGCCTGCCGCCCGCGGCCGGCAGCCTTCGTGTCCCCCTCCCGCTTGCGGGAGGGGCTAGGGGAGGGCCTGTCGCTCATTTTCACAGGCCCACCCCCGGCCCCTCCCGCGAGCGGGAGGGGAGAGAGAAGCGGGCCCGCGTCGCGGCCCGTGGCTTCATGACCCGGCCCGCGACCCATATCTGGCGCCTCCTCAAGTGGGGGCGCAGGCTTGCTCGGCACGGCGCGCTGCGGGGGATCGAGGCGGATCGCAATACTCCGGCGCAAGTGCGCCGCCTGGTGCGCGTGGCGCGCTTCGGCACGGCGCAGCCGCGCGTGCCCGACTACGCCGCGGCGTTCCAGGCGATCGGCCCGGCGGCGATCAAGCTCGGCCAGACGCTCGCCACGCGGCCCGACCTAGTCGGCGACGAAGCGGCGCGCAACCTGCTGCGGCTGCAGGACAGCCTGCCGCCGCTGCCGTTCGCGCAGATCGAGGCGGAGATGGCGCGCAGCTTCGAGCAGCCGCTCGACACGATCTTCGCCGAGATCGACCCGGTGCCGGTCGGCTCGGCGTCGATCGCGCAAGTCCACCGCGGGGTCACCAACGACGGCCATACGGTGGCGATCAAGGTGCTGCGCCCGGGCATCCGCGAGCGGTTCGCGCAGGACATTGATACCTACGAATGGGCCGCGGCGCATCTCGAGGCGCTGGGGGGCGAGGCGCGGCGCCTGCGCCCGCGGCTGACGATCGCCAATTTCAAGCGCTGGACCAACCGCGAGCTCGACTTGCGGCGCGAGGCGGCCTCCGCCTCGGAGCTGGCCGAGCACATGCGCGGCTTCGAGGGCTACTGCATCCCTTCGGTCGACTGGGACCGCTCGAACAGCCGGGTGATGACCATCGAGTGGATCGACGGCATCAAGATCGGCGATGTCGCGGCGTTGCGCGAAGCGGGGCACGACCTGCCGGCGCTGGCCAAGCGCCTCGTGCTGGCGTTCCTCAGCCAGGCGATCAGCGCCGGCTTCTTCCATGCCGACATGCACCAGGGGAACCTGTTCGTGCGGCCCGACGGCACGATCGTGGCGATCGACTTCGGGATCATGGGGCGGATCGACCGCCGCGCGCGGCAGTGGCTGGCGGAAATCCTCTACGGGCTGACCACCGGCAACTACCAGCGCGTCGCCGAGATTCATTTCGAGGCGCAGTACGTCCCGAGCTACCATTCGGTCGACGAGTTCGCCACCGCGCTGCGCGCCGTCGGCGAGCCGATGCGCGGCAAGCCGGTCAGCGAGCTGTCGGTCGGGATGATGCTCGACAGCCTGTTCGCGATCACCCGCGACTTCGACATGCAGACCCAGCCGCACCTGCTGCTGCTGCAGAAGACCATGGTGATGGTCGAAGGCATCGCCACGCTGCTCGATCCCGAGATCAACATGTGGGACGTCTCGGCGCCGTTCGTGCGCAGCTGGATCCGCGACGAGCTCGGGCCCGAGGCCGCGCTCGCCGACCGCATCCGCGAGGACGTCGACACGTTGCTGCGCCTGCCGCAGCTGATCCGCCGGATCGAGGAGCGCTACCCGCCGCGCGGCGGCGCCCCCGACCCGCCGCCGCTGCCCGAGATCGAGCTGGTGTGGGAGCGGCCGGTGCGCCCCCGCAACCGCTGGCTCGGCTATCTCGCCGCCGCGCTCGCCGGTGGCGCCATGGCATGGGCCGGCGCCGCGCTCGGCTGGCTCGGCTAAGCGAAACCTTAACCATCGGGCGGCAAGATTCGCCCGGGCTGGCCTTGCGGGGGCAGCGAAGCTACGTTCGCGAGGCTAGGTAATTGGCCGTGGGAGTAGAGCACCGCCACATGGTTGCGCCGCGCATCCTGCTGGTCGTGGGCGGGGGCATCGCCGCCTACAAGTCGTGCGAGCTGGTGCGGCTGATCCGCAAGGGCGGCGGCGAGGTGACCTGCGTGCTGACCGACGGCGGCGCGCAGTTCGTCACCCCGATGAGCCTCGCGGCGCTCAGCGGCAACGCCGTCCATTCCTCGCTGTGGGACCTCAAGGACGAGGTCGAGATCGGCCACATCCAGCTGAGCCGCGCGGCCGACCTCGTGGTCGTCTGCCCGGCGACCGCGGACCTGCTCGCCAAGATGGCCGCCGGCATCGCCGACGACCTCGGCACCACGCTGATCCTGGCGACCGACAAGCCGGTGCTGGCGGTTCCGGCGATGAACGTGCGGATGTGGCGGCACGCGGCGACGCAGCGCAACGTCGAGCGGCTCAAGAAGGCCGGCGTCAAGGTGATGCAGCCCGACGACGGCGAGATGGCCTGCGGCGAGTTCGGCCCGGGCCGCCTGCCCGAGCCGGAGATGGTCTGGCTCGAGATCTGCGAGCTGCTGTCGATCGATCCGGGCGAGGCCGGGGTCGAGGACGTCGCCGCCTATCTCGAGGCGCTCGAGCCCGAAGACGAGCCCGAGGCCGCGGCGCACAAGCACGGCGGGCTCGCCGGCCTGCTCGCGTCGATCATCCCGCGCAGCACGCCGCGGCGGATCGAGGAGGACGAGGTCGAGTACGGCGACGAGTTCGCCGAGGAAGCGCTGGCGGAGCCGCCGGTGGCCGACCCGGCGGCGGCGCCGGTGCTGGTCGCCAAGGGCAAGGCCAAGGCGGCGCCGCCAACCGATCGCGAGGCGATCAACCACGAGGTCAATCCGAACCAGGTCGCGCCCGAGCCGGTCTTCGGCGAGCCGGTGTTCGACCCGCTCGAAGGCCAGCCGGACTTCGACGAGGCCCCCGAGCACCGCCCGCTCTACGGCAAGCACGTGCTGGTCACCGCCGGCCCGACCCACGAGCCGATCGACCCGGTGCGCTACATCGCCAATCGCTCGAGCGGCAAGCAGGGCTTCGCCATTGCCGCCGCCGCCGCCGCCGCGGGCGCGCGGGTGACGCTGGTATCGGGGCCGGTCAGCCTGCCAACCCCGCCCGGGGTCGAGCGGGTCGACGTCGAGAGCGCCGACGAGATGGCCGCCGCGG
>DASPMY010000007.1:0-3294 GCA_035626815.1 Croceibacterium sp. | reverse complement strand
AAGAGCTTTACAACCCTAAGGCCTTCATCACTCACGCGGCATTGCTGGATCAGGCTTTCGCCCATTGTCCAATATTCCCCACTGCTGCCTCCCGTAGGAGTCTGGGCCGTGTCTCAGTCCCAGTGTGGCTGATCATCCTCTAAGACCAGCTATGGATCGTCGCCTTGGTAGGCCTTTACCCCACCAACTAGCTAATCCAACGCGGGCCCATCTAAAGGCGATAAATCTTTGGTCCGAAGACATTATTCGGTATTAGCACCCCTTTCGGGGAGTTATTCCGAACCTAAAGGCAGGTTCCCACGCGTTACGCACCCGTGCGCCACTAGACCCGAAGGTCTCGTTCGACTTGCATGTGTTAGGCATGCCGCCAGCGTTCGTTCTGAGCCAGGATCAAACTCTCAAGTTTGTGTCACACACCAAGCAAGCACGGGCCGAGGCCCGCCGACCTGCAAGGCATGAGCTTCAAGGAGCCGATACCTGCACTATCAAACGTAATGGATACGAAGGACAATGTATGGCTCGGCATATATAACCGGTACCCGGAGCCTTGAGCTCCCCGGACCGGGCGCCGTCGCCCACATGTCCCTTCATCAAAAACCGACGATGTCAAAGAGCCGACCGACATAAGAAGGCGGACAACTAATCGATCCCCGATTTACACCGGGGGACCGGTTGTCCGTTCTAAGTTGGCGACCGATGCGACAGGAGCCGGAAAAACCCGGCAGCGCCGCTTCGGTGAGCGGGCATATATGGGCGGTCTCGGATTCGGTCAACCGCCTTTTTGCAATTTTATTGCGCGGGCCGCCAAACCCGCGGAAATCCGCCGTTTTCCATATGGTGAGCGGGCGGCGAGGGTCAAGCAGGCGGCGGCCCAAACGGCTGGAAACGCGCCGAATCCCGGCTAAACCAAATGTTATCGGCCACCCGGCTATGCCGCGCGCATGAATCGCCGCCCCGAACCGCCCGCGAGCGCCCCGCGCGTCGCGGTGATCGTGCCTGCCTACGGCGTGGCGCACCTCGTCGGCGAGGCGATCGATTCCCTGCGCGCGCAAACCTTCGCCGAGTGGGAGTGCGTGGTGATCGACGACGGCGCGCCCGACGACGTGGCCGCCGCCGTGGCGCCGTACCTCGCCGACCGGCGGATCCGCTTCGTGGCGACCGGCAACCGCGGGGTGGCGGCGGCGCGCAACCGGGCGGTCGCGGCGACGACGGCGCCTTACATCGCGCTGCTCGACGGCGACGACCTGCTGCGCCCGGACTACCTCGTTCGCATGGTCGCCGCGCTCGAGGCTGATCCGGCGGCGCGGCTGGTCACCTGCAACGCGCGGATCTTCGGCGCGGTCGAGCGCGAGCGGCTGTGCGTCGATTCCCGCCAGGGCACCGGCGACGGCGCCACCGGCTCGCTCGGCGATGTGCTCGATCGCAGCTTCAACGTTTACATCGGCTCGACCTTCCGAAGGGCAGACTTCGACCGCGTCGGCGGCTTCGACGAAGCGATGACCCACGCCGAGGACTTCGACTTCTGGGTCCGGCTGCTGCTGCTCGGCGGCCACGCCCGCTATGTCGACGCGGTGCTCGGCGAGTACCGCGTGCGGCCCGGCTCGGCTTCGGCCGGCGCGGCGCGGATGATCGAGGGCAACCTGCGGGTGTACGACAAGGTCCTCGCCGAGCTCGGCGAAGGGCCCGAGGCGGGCGTGGCCCACCGGATGATCGCCGAAAACCACGCCGCCCTGGCGTTCGAGCAAGCCGTCGCGCAGCTGGCCGACGGCGACGTCGCCCGCGGCCTGCCGGCGCTGCGCGCGGCGTGGCGCGGCCACGGCGGAAGGGTGTGGCCGCTGGCGTTCCTGCTGTGGCGGTTGCTGCCGCGCCTCGCCCCGCCGATGATGCGCTGGCGCCAGCGGAGCCATTCGCGCGGCAGCGCGGCTTCCGAGGTGCCGCCGCTGGGCCCCGCCGTCGCGTGGCGCGAGGCCGCATGAGCGCGCTCGGCGCCTCGATTCGGCGCGCGGTGCTGTGGCGCTCGGGCAGTCAGGTGCTGGCGCAGCTGGTCGCGTGGGGCTCGACGCTGGCGGTGGTGCGGATCCTCGATCCGTCGGACTACGGCCTGTTCGCGATGACCCAGGTCGTGCTGGCGTTCCTCAGCTTCCTCAACGGCTACGGCTTCGCCAGCTCGCTGATCCAGGACCGCGAGGTCGATCGGCGCAAGATCCGCCAGGCCTTCGGCATGCTGCTGCTGGTCAACGGCGCGATCGCGCTGATCCAGCTCGGCCTGGCCCCGCTGGCCGCCGCCTGGTACCGCCAGCCGCTCGTCGCCGAGCTGCTCCGGGTGCAGGCGCTGATCTATCTCGCCACGCCGTTCATCGCGCTGCCCGAGGTCCTGCTGATGCGCGAGCTGGACTTCCGGCGCCCGGCGCTGGTCAATCTCGCCGCGACGGCGCTCTCGGCGGCGGTCGCGCTGGCCTGCGCGCTCGCCGGATTGGGCGTGTGGACGCTGGTCTACGCGCCGATCGCGTTCTTCTGGGCCCGCGCCATCGGGCTGACCCTGGCCGCGCGGTTCTTCGTGCTGCCGAGCTTCCGCTTCGCCGGGGCGGGCCGCATGTTCCAGTTCGGCATGGTCATGCTCGGCAGCCACCTGTTCTGGACGATCGTCACCCAGTCCGACGTGTTCATCGCCTCGCGCTCGCTCGATCCGCACCAGCTCGGGCTCTACGCCGAGGCGCTGTTCCTGACGACGATCGTATCGGCCAAGTTCGTGCCGCCGCTGAACGAAGTGGCCTTCCCCGCCTACGCCCGGCTGCAGGACGACCGGCCGCTGCTGGCGGCCTCGTTCCTCAAGGCAGTGCGGCTGATCATGCTGGTGACCTGCCCGCTCTACTTCGGGCTGGCGGCGGTCGCCGGCGACGCGGTCACCGTGGTGCTCGGGGCCAAGTGGGCGGCGATGGCGCCGCTCGTCGCGGTGCTGGCGCTGGCGATGCCGGCGCTGACGCTGCACATCCTGTTCGCGCCCGCGGTCAATGCCATCGGCCGGCCGCGGATCACGCTGCAGGCCTCGCTGCTCGGGGCGCTGCTGATGCCGCTGGCGTTCCTCGCCGGGATTCGCTGGGGCGTGGCGGGCCTGGCGTGGGCCTGGCTGCTGGCGTTTCCGGCCGTGCCGCTGCTCGCCTTCCTCAAGGCGCGCAAGCCGCTCGGCATCACCGCCGCCCAGCTCGGCGCGGCGATCGCTCCCGGGCTCGGCGCCGCCGCGGCGATGGCGCTGCCGGTCCACGCGCTAGGGCTGGCGTTGGCCGAGTGGGAGGC
>DASPMY010000006.1:0-38663 GCA_035626815.1 Croceibacterium sp. | reverse complement strand
CACGACTTCGCCGTTCGCGTCGACGATCGCGGGCTTGATCCCGAAGAACGGCAGGGTCGCGGAGCCCGGCTTCAGCGCCGTTGCGCCCGGCAACGGCGTAATCGAGATGCCGCCGGTCTCCGTCTGCCACCACGTATCGACCACCGGGCAGCGGCCGTCGCCGACCACGTGGTAATACCACTCCCACGCCTCGGGATTGATCGGCTCGCCGACGCTGCCGAGCAGGCGCAAGCTGCTGCGGCTGGTGCGCTTCACCCACTCATCGCCTTCGCGCATCAGCGCGCGCAGGGCGGTCGGGGCGGCGTAGAAGATCTCCACCCGGTGCTTGTCGACGACCTGCCAGAAGCGGCTGAAGTCCGGGTAGTTGGGCACGCCTTCGAACATCACCGTGACCGCGCCGTTCAGCAGCGGGCCGTAGACGACGTAGCTGTGCCCGGTGACCCAGCCGATGTCGGCCGCGCACCAGTAGACCTGCGGGGTACCGTCTTCGTGCGGACGGTAGTCGAAGGTGTACTCGTGGGTCATCGCCACCCACACCGCGTAGCCGCCGGTGGTGTGGAGCACGCCCTTAGGCTTCCCCGTGCTGCCGCTGGTGTAGAGGATGAACAGCGGGTCCTCGGCGTTCATCTCCTCGGGTGGGCACTCGGCCGGCTGGGCGGCGACCGCTTCGGCCCAGTCGAGGTCGCGGCCCTGGACCATCGGCACGTCGGCGCCGGTGTGCCTGAGGACGATCACCCGGCGGACCTTGCCGTGGCTGGCGAGCGCGGCGTCGACGTTGGCCTTGAGCGGGATGCGCTTGCCGCCGCGCAGGCCTTCGTCGGCGGTGATGACGAGGTCGCTGTCGCAGTCGACGATGCGGCTGCCGAGCGCCTCGGGGCTGAAGCCGGCGAAGACGATCGAATGGACCGCGCCGATCCGCGCGCAGGCGAGCATCGCCACCGCCGCCTCGGGCATCATCGGCAGGTAGATCGTGACGCGGTCGCCGCGCCGCACGCCTTCGGCCTTGAGCAGGTTGGCGAAGCGGCAGGTGGCCGCGTGCAGCTCGCGGTAGGTGAGGGTGCGGACCGGGGTGGCGGGGTCGTCGGGCTCCCACACGATCGCGGTCTGCTCGCCGCGCGTGGCGAGGTGGCGGTCGAGGCAGTTGGCGGCGAGGTTGAGCGTGCCGTCCGCGAACCAGCGGATGCGGAAGTCGGCCTCGGCGAAGCTGGTGTCCTTGACCCGCGTGAACGGCCGAATCCAGTCGATCCGCCGGGCCTCGCCGCGCCAGAAGTTGTCCGGGTCCTCGACCGAGGCGCGGTACTTGAGCGCATAGCCCGCGGCGTCGATCAGCGCGCTGCTCGCCCATTCCTCGGGCACCGGATGGACCACCGCTTCGCTCATCTGTCGCTCCTTCTCTTGTCGTGCCTGTAGCGGCGACGAAGCGCTGGCGCCACCGGCCGCGGGCGCTATAGGCGCTGGCACACGAACCTGCAGGAGAGCCGGACATGGCCCAGCCGTCGCAACCCGATCCCCGCCCCGAAGCGGAGACCGTCGCCTACGAGGTGGTGGACGGAGTCGCCTGGGTTCGCTTCAACCGGCCGGACAAGCGCAACTGCATGAGCCCCAAGCTCAACCGGCGGATGCTCGAGGTGCTCGGCGAGCTCGAGTTCCGCGACGACGTGCAGGTGCTGGTGCTGACCGGCGAGGGAACCTCGTGGTCGGCGGGCATGGACCTGCTCGAGTACTTCCGCATGAACGAGCACGCCGGCCTCGGCGCCACCCGCCAGGCGCAGCGCGAGGCCTACGGCTGGTGGGAGCGGCTGCGCTGGTACGAGAAGCCGACCATCGGCATGATCAACGGCTGGTGCTTCGGTGGCGCCTATGGCCCGCTGTTCGCCTGCGACCTCGCGTTCTGCGCCGACGACGCGCAGTTCGGCTTGAGCGAGATCAACTGGGCGATCCTGCCCGGCGGCGGCGCCTCCAAGGTGGCGGCCGAGCTGATGGGCTTCCGCGATGCGATGTACCACGCGATGATGGGCGAGAACCTGACCGGCCGGCAGGCGGCCGAGAAGGGCATGGTCAACGAATCGCTGCCCGCCGACCGGCTCAAGGCGCGCGTGCAGGAAGTCGCCGACGTGCTGAAGAAGAAGGACAGCCACGCGCTGCGCGCCACCAAGTGGGCGGTGCGCCGGGTGCGCGAGATGACCTACGACAACGCCGAGGACTACCTGATCCGCGCCCAGGAAGCCTTGAACGACTTCGGCGGCTGGGAAACCCGCAAGGAAGCGACCAAGCAGTTCCTCGACGACAAGACCTTCAAGCCGGGCCTCGGTGCGTTCGACAAGTCGAAGGTCCAGGGCGACTGAGCTTCGGTCGTCCCGCGCCGGCGGGCCGGTCTTCATAGGGTTCTCGCAGAGACCGCAGAGGAAGCAGAGAGCGCAGAGGAGTCGATCCTTCCTTCTCTGCGCCTCCTGCTTCCTCTGCGTCCTCTGCGAGAACCAATCCAGATTCAGGTACCCGCTTCGCGGGGATGACGTAGGGATGTTGGGCCGCTAGGGGGCGGCGCGACTTTGGGAGAGCATGAATGAGCGAGCGGCGCTTCACCAACCGGCAGATCGACCGGCTGCTCAGGCCAAAGTCGGTCGCCGTGGTCGGCGCGTCGGACCGCACCGGCGCGCTCGGGGCGACGCTGCTCAACAACCTCGTGCAGTACGAATTTGCCGGCGACATCTACCCGGTCAATCCGAAGCGCGACGAGCTGCTCGGGCTCAAGGTCGCGCACACGATCGACGAGCTGCCCGAAGGCATCGACTGCGCCGTCCTGGCCATTCCCCGTCCGTTCGTGCTCGACACCGTCCGCCAGCTGGCCGCGCGCGGCTGCGGCGCGGTGGTGATCTATTCGGCCGGGTTCTCCGAGGCCGGCGAGGAAGGGATGCGCGAGCAGCTCGAACTGGGCGCGATCGCCGCCGAGCACGGCATGGTCATCGAAGGCCCGAACTGCCTCGGCTGCACCAACTACGTCGAGCGCGTGCCGCTGACGTTCGTCGAGACCAACATGCGCACCCCGCCCAAGGGGACGCGCGCGGTCGGCATCGCCAGCCAGTCGGGCGCGCTCGCCGCGGTGCTGGCGACTGCGCTGCACCCGCGCGGGCTCTACGTCTCGACCTCGGTCTCGACCGGCAACGAAGCCGCCTCGGGCGTCGAGGACTACGTCGAATGGCTGGTCGACGACGCCGACACCCACGTCATCGCGATGTACGTCGAGAGCCTGCGCCGGCCGCGCGCGTTCGTCGCCGCCGCGCGCCGCGCCCGCGCCGCTGGCAAGCCGATCGTCATGCTGCACCCCGGCAAGTCGAGCAAGGCGCAGGAAAGCGCCGCCACCCACACCGGGGCGATGGCCGGCGACTACGCCCTGATGAAGGCCAAGCTCGCCCGCGAAGGAGTGATCTTCGCCGACACGCTCGAGGAGCTCGCCGACGTGACCGAGATCGCCTTGCGCTGCCAGGCGTTGCCGGGCGCCAACATGGCGGTGCTCGGCGAGAGCGGCGCGCTGCGCGGCCTCGCGTTCGACCTCGCCGAGGACATGGGCCTCGACCTGATCGACCTCAACGACGACAACAGCCCGGCGCTGCGCGCGGTGCTGCCCGAGTTCGTGCCGGTCTCGAACCCGACCGACATCACCGCGCTCGGCCTGTCGGAGCCCGAGATCTACACCAAGGTGCTGACCGCGCTGCTCGAGGACGAGCGCGTCGGCTCGGTGGTCGCCTCGATCATCCAGTCGGACCCGATCACCAGCGGCATCAAGTTCCCGCACATCATCAAGGTGCTCGAGGACGGCACGTTCGCCAAGCCGCTGGTCTTCGCCGGAGTCGACGAAGGGGCGCGCGTGCCCGAGCACTACATCGAGGGCCTGCGCGAGGTCGGCATCCCGTGGTTTCCGTCGACCGAGCGCGCCTATCGCGCGATCGCGCGGCTGGCCGACCTCGCCAAGCGCGACCTGACCGACCGCTCGGCCGAGCCGATCGCGGTGCCGGGTCTCGCTGCGGTGTCCGGCGTGGTGCCCGAGTACAAGGCGAAGGAGCTGCTGCGCCCGCTCGGCATCCGCTTTCCCGAGAGCCGGTTCGCCGCGTCGGCGGACGAAGCCGTCGAGGCCGCCGAAGCGATCGGCTACCCGGTAGCGATGAAGGCCCAGGCCGCCGCGCTCGGCCACAAGAGCGACGCGGGTGGGGTGCTCCTCAACCTCAGGACCGCCGACGATGTGCGCGAGGCGTTCGCCCGCCTGTACGGCAATGTCGCCGCTTACGACGCCAGCATTCGGCTCGACGGCGTGCTGGTCGAGAAGATGGGCCGCATGGGCGTCGAGATGATCGTCGGCGCGAAGCACGATCGCGAGTGGGGCCCGGTCGTGCTCGCCGGGTTCGGCGGCGTCACCGCCGAGCTGCTCCAGGACGTCAGGCTGTTCACCCCCGACCTCGACCAGGCGGCAGTCCACGCGGGGCTGCTCGAGCTGAGGCAGGCGGCGCTGCTCAACGGCTACCGCGGCTCGCCGGCGCTCGACGTCGCCGCGCTCGCCGAGCTGATCGTGCTGGTCGGGCGGATCATGGCCGGCAATCCGGCGATCCGCGAGATCGATCTCAACCCGGTGATCGTCCACCCCGAAGGCGAAGGCGTGGTCGCGCTCGACGCGCTGATGCTGGTCGGCTGAGCGAGCTAATGGATCGCTTCCAGCTGGCGGCTGGCGGCTGAGGCTTCGCTTCGTGGGGCAGCGTCCGGCGCCCGCACGGCGGTCGGCTTGCCGAAGTCCTTCGCCGCGCCGCGCGAGCGCTCGAGGCCGTTCGGCCATCCGCTGCGGTCGCTGAAATCCTTCGGCGGGCCCTCGCGCCGGTGGCGCCTGTCGAGCGCGCGCGCGGTGACGACGTCGACCAGCATCACGCCGGCGACCGCCGCCAGCGCCAGGGCGACATTGCCCTTCTTCCGGCTGCCAGCGAAGGCCAGCGCGAGCGCTCCCAGGTCGAGCGCGTCGCCGGCCACGCGGCTCCAGATGCCCGGCCGCTTGTCGACCGACAGGCTGGTGACCCCGGCGACGATCTCGCGCACGCCGAACGCGCGGACGAGGCCTTCGTGGCCTGCGACTCCGAGCGAGCGCGTCACGCGCGGCGCGGCCAGCAGCTCGGCCGCGCCCAGCGCGAGGCTGAACCAGCCGAGGCCCTTGGCCGCCTTGTCGGCCGCGCCGAGTGAGCTGGGGCCGCTTTCGAGCACTGCGGGATCGCCGGGATGGCGCGCGGGACGGCTAAGCTTGTCGGCGAGAGACATATCGCACCTGTCGGTTGGAGGGGGGCTCAGGGCTTGAGGACGACCTTGATGCAGCTGTCCTGCTTGTCGCGGAAGGTCTTGTAGAGCTCGGGGCCTTGCTCGAGCGGGGCGGTGTGGGTGACCACGAACGACGGGTCGATCTGGCCGTCCTCGATCCGCTTGAGCAGGTCGTCGGTCCAGCGGTTGACGTGGCACTGACCCATGCGGAAGGTCAGCCCCTTGTTCATGGCGAGGCCGAACGGCAGCTTGTCGACCAGCCCACCGTAGACGCCGACGATCGAAATGATCCCGGCAGGGCGGCAGACGTAGATCATCTCGCGCAGCACGTGGGCGCGGTCGTTGACCAGCATGTTCATCTGCTTGAACCGGTCGTAGAGCGTGTCGGGCTGCGAGAAGCCGACGTGGCTCTCCATGCCGACCGCGTCGATGCACTTGTCCGGCCCGAGCCCGCCGGTCAGCTCGGCAAGCCGCTCGACCACGCTTTCCTCCTCGAAGTTGAGCGTTGTCGCGCCGCATGCGCCGGCCATCGACAGCCGCTCGGGCAGGTAGTCGATGGCGATCACCTGCTCGGCACCGAGCAGGAAGGCGCTGCGCACGGCCATCTGGCCCACCGGGCCGCAGCCCCACACGGCCACCGTGTCGCCGGGCCCGACTTCGGCCATCACCGCCGCCTGCCAGCCGGTCGGAAAGATGTCGCCGAGGAACAGCAGCGTCTCGTCGGCAATGCCCTCGGGCACCTTGATGTGCGTCGTGTCGGCGAACGGCACGCGGAGGTACTCCGCCTGCCCGCCGGGATAGCCGCCGGTCAGATGGGTGTAGCCGAACAGTCCGGCGGTGGCGTGGCCGAACGCCTTCTCGGCCAGTTGCTTGTTGCGGTTGGTCCGCTGGCAGACCGAGAAGTTGCCGCGCCGGCACTGGTCGCACTCGCCGCAGAAGATCGTGAACGGCACGACCACGCGGTCGCCCTTGGCGAGCTTGCCCCTGGCCGCTTCGCCGACCTCGACGACCTCGCCCATCATCTCGTGGCCGACCACGTCGCCGGGCATCAGCGCCGGGATCATGTTATGGAACAAGTGCAGGTCGGAGCCGCAGATGGCGCAGCTGGTGACCTTGACGATCGCATCGCGCGGGTCCTCGATCGCCGGGTCGGACACCGTATCGCAGCGGATGTCCTCCTTGCCGTGCCACACCAGCGCCTTCATCGCTCTCTCCTGCTGCCGTCCCCTTGCAACCGCGAGCGAATGCATTGTTTCCGCGACTAACATAGGTAGCGCCGGGGAGCCCGCCGCGCGCGACGAGCCGACCTCGCGGACCCGGCCGCCGGGCACGCGCGTTAGCCTCGCGATGAAGATCGCCACCTACAACGTGAACGGGGTCAACGGCCGCTTGCCGGTGCTGCTGCGCTGGCTCGAGCTGCGGCGACCCGATGTGGTCTGCCTGCAGGAATTGAAGGCGCCGGACGAGAAGTTCCCCGAGAACGCGATCCGCGACCTCGGCTACGATGCCCTCTGGCATGGGCAGAAGAGCTGGAACGGCGTTGCCATCCTCAGCCGCGTGGGCGAGATCCACGAGACCCGCCGCGGGTTGCCGGGCGATCCCGACGACAGCCACAGCCGCTACCTCGAGGCGGCGGTCGGGGGCGTGCTGATCGGCGGGCTCTACCTGCCCAACGGCAACCCTCGGCCCGGGCCGAAGTTCGACTACAAGCTGCGCTGGTTCGAGCGGCTGATCGTCCACGCGCAAGGCCTGCTCGACAGCAAGCTGCCGGTGCTGCTCGCCGGCGACTTCAACGTGATGCCGACCGAGCAGGACGTCTACAAGCCCGAGCGCTGGCTCGACGACGCGCTATTCGCGCCGGAGACGCGCGAGGCGTGGTTCCGGCTCGTCGGCCAGGGCTGGACCGACGCGCTGCGCAAGGTCCACCGCAACGAGACGATCTACACCTTCTGGGACTATTTCCGCAACGCCTACGCCCGCAACGCCGGCCTCAGGATCGATCACTTCCTGCTCAGCCGCAAGCTCGCGCGGCGGCTGGTCGATGCGCAAGTGGATAGCGAAGTGCGCGGCTGGGAAAAGACCAGCGACCACGCCCCGGTGTGGATCGAGCTGGCTGCGTGAGGGCGCCTGACGGACCCCAATTCCTCGTTGCCTGCATCATCGTCAAGCCGCAAACCTTTCAGGCCAAGGCGAGCGCATCGTCCCGGCACCGTTCGCAGCGGTTGGGCCGCGCCATGCGGATCAGAGCGCGGTTAGAAATTTGCTAACGGTCGCCGCGCTAATGGCTGGTCATGCCCGCCGAACGCCGCCCCACCCTCCGGACCGACGATCGCCATCCGCTGGAGGCAAGGGTCTTGCTGAAGCTGTTCGGCTCGCAATCGCGGTTCACGGGCGTGTTGTCCGATCTTTCGGTCGAAGGATGCCGCGTGACCACGCCGCAGCCCCTGCAAACGGGGACGCAGCTGCTCGTCAGGCTGCCCGGCGTGGGCTTCTGGCAGGGCGCCGTCGCCTGGCGGCGCGACGACACCGCCGGGATCGAGTTCCAGCGCCGGCTTCATCCGGCCACCGTCGAGCAATTCGCGCTTCGTCATTCGCCGGCCGGCTGAGGCGCCCTCAGAAAGCGGCGAGTCCGGTGATCGCCCGCCCGAGGATCAGCGCATGGACGTCGTGCGTGCCCTCGTAGGTGTTGACCGTCTCGAGGTTCAGCATGTGGCGGATGACCTGGTACTCTTCGGAGATGCCGTTGCCGCCGTGCATGTCGCGCGCCGCCCGCGCGATCTCGAGCGCCTTGCCGGCATTGTTGCGCTTGACCAGGCTGATCATCTCGGGCGCGAAGCGGCCTTCGTCGAGCAGCCGGCCGACGCGCAAGCTGGCTTGGAGGCCGAGGGCGATCTGGGCTGCCATGTCGGCGAGCTTCTTCTGGTAGAGCTGGTTGGCGGCCAGCGGCTTGCCGAACTGCTGGCGGTCGAGGCCGTACGAGCGCGCGGCGGCAAGGCAGAACTCGGCCGCGCCCATCGCCCCCCACGAGATGCCGTAGCGCGCCCGGTTGAGGCAGCCGAACGGGCCGCTCATGCCCTCGGCGCCGGGGAGCACGGCGTCCGCCGGCAGACGCACGTCGTCCAGCGCGATCATCCCGGTGGTCGAGGCGCGCAAGCTGAGCTTGCCTTCGATCTTCGGCGCCGAGAGGCCGGGCGTGCCCTTGTCGAGCAGGAAGCCCTTGATCCGGCCGCCGTGCGCCTCGCTCTTGGCCCACACGACGAACACGTCGGCGAACGGCGAGTTGCTGATCCAGGTCTTGCTGCCCGACACGCGGAAGCCGTCGCCGTCGGTTTTCGCGACCGTGCGCATCGCGCCCGGATCGGAGCCGGCGTCGGGCTCGGTCAGGCCGAAGCAGCCGATCAGCTCGCCGCGCGCGAGGCCCGGGAGGTACTTCGCCTTCTGCGCCTCCGAGCCGTAAGCGTGGATCGGGTACATCACCAGGCTCGACTGGACCGAGGCCATCGAGCGGTAGCCCGAATCGACCCGCTCGATCTCGCGCGCCACCAGGCCGTAGGCGACGTAGTTCGCGCCGGCCCCGCCGAACGCCTCGGGGATCGTCACGCCGAGCAGGCCGGCCTCGCCCATCAGCGGGAACAGGTCGGGCGCATCGCGCTCGTCGCGGTAGGCCTCGATCACGCGCGGCTGCAGCACGGCTTGCGCGAAGCCGCGCGCGGCGTCGCGGATCATCCGCTCCTCCTCGCTGAGCTGGTTGTCGAGATCGAGCGGGTCGGCCCAGTCGAATGCCACCATGCGGGCTGGTCTCCTTTGCAACCGCCTTAGCGGCCGCAACGGAACTCGCCAATCGGGGCTCGACTTAGTGGTGCTGCGCCTTGGAGACGGCTTCCTGCAGCGCGTCGATCAGCTTGTCGGGCGGGCACGGCTTGGCGCAGGCGATCGAGTCCGGGTAGCGCTCGCGCACTTCCTGCGGCGTGACGTGACCCGAATGGAACACGATCGGCACCCCGGCTTCCGACAGCGCATCGGCCAGCGGATAGACCTCGCCGTCGTCGGTGAAGACGTCGAGGATCGCGCAGTCGGGCATCTCGTCCTCGATCGCCAGGAAGGCGTTTTCCTTGTCGGCGAACGGGCCTTCGAGCTGGTAGCCGAGATCCTTCACCGTCTCCGACAGATCGAGCGCGATGATGAATTCATCCTCGACCACCAGGACGGTGGGCCTTTGCGAATGCGCGACGCCGGCCATGCTGATACTCCTGGGCGAGTGGCTGCCCGGTAACCAAACTCAGCCGTTTGAAATGGTTCCCAAGAGTCTCACAGGCGGCCGAATTTCGCCTCGTAGCCGGCGGTGTCTCCCGCGACGAGAAGCCGCGCCTGGTCGGGCCACGCGTCGCGGCGGATGCGCCCCTGGAAGCGCCCGAGCTGGGCGTCGATGCGGTCGATCTCGGCGTCGTCCCACGCGGCGATCTGGGCAAGGCCGGTCACGCCGAGCGCGCGCAGCTGCTCGGCCAGCTTGGGGCCGAGGCCCTTGATCCGGGTCAGGTCGTCGGCCGACGCTTCGGCCGCCGCGGGCACCGGCTCCGCCGCGGCCGCCACCGCTTCGCCCACGCCGGCGAGCCCGGCCGGGGTGGGCGGGGGAATGTCGGCGGCGGGCGCGGCCGCCGGAGGAGCGTCGATCAAGGCCTGGTTGCGCCGTGCGGCGCCGGCGTCGTCGGGCCGACGCTCGCGCTCGACCTTGGTGCGCCGCGAGGCGACGAGGATCCACCAGGCGACCAGCAGCCCGACAAGCAGCGCCACCACCAGCAACGGCCAGTTGGCCTGCACCAGATCAGTCATTCGCATCTCTCCGCGTTGCGCCGCGCCCCCACATCGCCCAGCCGATCGCCAGGCCGGCCGCATAGGCGACGAGCATGAGCACGAGCAGTTCCATCCAGATCGGCATGGGCGGCTCTTAGGAGGCGGCCGGGCGGATTGGCAATCCTTCGCCGGGCGCGGAACGGCGCTAGCGCGGGCCGGGCAAGTCGACCGGTGTCGGCCGGATCGGCTGGGTGGCGACGACCGAGAACTCGATCCGCCGGTTGGCCGGGTCGGTCGCCTCGAGGCCGTCGACCGGCTCGCGCGAGCCGACGCCGCGCGCCCGCAGGCCGTCGGCCGGGATGCCGCGGCGGACGAGCGCCTGGAGCACCGCGTCGGCCCGCGCGCGCGACAGCTCGAGGTTGCCCACCTCGGGGCCCGAGGCATCGGTGTGGCCGGTGATGGCGATGATGCTCCCGAGGCACGGGCGCAGCGCGCGGGCGACCTCGTCGACCAGCTCGCCGCTGGCGGCGTCGATGCGGGCCGAGCCTTCCTCGAACCGCAGCGTGCGGGCGCGGAGCAGGGCCTCGACGTCCTCCTGGCAATGCAGCGGCTGGACCGCGGCCTCGGCGCTTTGCGAGAACGCCCGGCCGTCGGCCCAGCGGATGCCGCCGACACCCGGCAGCGCGGCGACGGCCTTGGCCACGCGATCGCGGGTGCCCTCGCCGAGCGTATCGCCGCCGGCGAGGGTCGGATGGCGGCTCGGCCAGCCGTTGGCCGAAGTGAAGCGCGCCTCCACCGGGGCTCCGCCGACGGCGGCGATCGCCTGCTCGGCCCGCGCGGCCAGCCTTGCCGCCAGCGGCGGCCCGGTCAGCTGCGCCCCGGCGGCGGCCATCAGCGCGACGGCCAGCGCGCCGAGCGCCAGCGGGGCGAAAGGAGTGCGCGAGGTCACCATCGGGCGACCCTAGCGGCTCGGATCAGCTGTCGTCGAGGCCTTCGGCCAGGCCGGCGAGGCGGAGGAACTCCTGGCGCCAGAAATCGTCCTGCCCGCCGGCGAGCGAGACGATCTCCTGGAAGCCGTAGCCGTTGAGCAGCGTGTCGCCGCGCAGCCGCTGCCCATAGGCCGCGACCGCGGTGGCGAAGGCCATGTCGCCCCGCGGCAGCGCGGCGTCGCGCAGCAGGTGCGCCGGCACCGGCTGCTCGATCAGCCGCGAGGTTTCGCCGTCGGGCAGCTTGTAGCGCAGCTTGACGTATGCCAGCTCGCTCGAGCGCGCCTCGGCGCCGTCGGCGGGCACCGTCTCGTAGCGGCGGGGGCCGACCCACCCCGTGGCGCCGGCGGGCACTATCTCGTAGATCGCGGTGACCTGATGGCCGGCGCCGATGTCGCCCGCATCGACGCGGTCGTTGTCGAAATCCTCCTCGCGCAGCGCGCGGTTCTCGTAGCCGATCAGCCGGTACTGGCTGACCTGCGCCGGGTTGAACTCGACCTGAATCTTGACGTCCTTGGCGATCGTGAACAGCGTCGAGGCCATCTCGTCGGACAGCACCTTGTCGGCCTCCAGCGCGCTGTCGATGTAGGCGTAGTTGCCGTTGCCGTGGTCGGCGACCTGCTCCATCAGCGCTTCGTTGTAGTTGCCGGTGCCGAAGCCCAAGGTGGTAAGGGTGATGCCCGAATCGCGCTGCCGCTCGATCATCTCGATCAGCGCGTCGGTGTCGCTCACGCCGACGTTGAAGTCGCCGTCGGTGGCCAGAATCACCCGGTTGACCCCGCCTTCGACCATGCTGTCGCGGGCGACGTTGTAGGCCAGCTGCAGCCCGGCCCCGCCGGCGGTCGACCCGCCGGCCTCGAGCCGGTCGAGCGCCCGGCGGATCTCCGACTTGTCGTTGGTTGCCGGCAGCACCAGGCCGGCCGCGCCGGCGTAGACCACGATCGACACGCGGTCCTGCGGCCGCAGCTCGCCGGCGAGACTGCTCAGCGCCGCCTTGACCAGCGGCAGCTTGTCGGGGCTGCTCATCGAGCCCGATACGTCGACCAGGAACACCAGGTTCGCCGGCGGGCGCTGCGAGCGCGGCACGTCGTAGCCGCGCAGTCCGACGCGCAGCAGCCGGGTGTTCGGATTCCACGGCGTGCGGGCGACGTCGGTCGTCACGCTGAACGGCGCGGCCCGGCTCTCGGGCGCGGGATAATCGTAGCGGAAGTAGTTGATCAGCTCCTCGGTGCGCACCGCGTCCTGCGGCGGCAGCGAGCCGAGCGTCAGGAAGCGGCGGACGTTGGCGTAGGCGCCTGTGTCGACGTCGACCGAGAACGTCGAGACCGGCTCCTGCGCGACCAGCTTGACCGGCGCGACCTCGGTCCCCTCGTAGCGTTCGTTGCCGGGATCGGCCGGCAGCTGGACCGAGGGCACATAGGCGTAACGGCCGCGGGCGAGAGCGGCGTGCGGCGCCACGCGCGCGCCGGTGACGGCAATGCTCGGCGACGGCGCCATCATCGGCGGCGGCGGGGGCGGCGGCGGTGGCGGGGGCGGTGCGGGCGGCGCGGGCAGGGCCTCGGCGGTGCGGGCGAGCTCGACATCGTCGTGCGATGCGGTGCACGCGGCGACGGCGGTGGCGAGGGCGAGAACGGCGATCGTGGCAGTCCGCATGAAAGGCTCCCCAGTCGAGCAGCGACCGCAAGGATATTTTGTCACATGCGGTGAACGCGGACTGAACGCTCCGCAGCTACGACAAGCCGTTGATGCCCGGCGGGACCGGCTCTTCCTGCGTGACCTTGCGGGTGAACAGCACGCGGTCCTCCGGCCCGAACCCGCGGGTCCAGATGAGCCAGCCGTAGACCGCGAGGATGGCCGGGATGCCGACCACCATCTGCGCCCATTGCGGCAGCAGGATCACCCCTTGCCCGACCACCACCGCGGCCGTCGCGGCCCAGATCAGCGCCCAGCGCCAGTTGTTGATCGTGTGCTTCAGGATCCGGCTCAGCATCACAGCCTTGGTCAGCGACGCTACAGCGAGCGCCAACATCAGCGCCGCCGCCGCCGCGGCCGCCCGCCAGCCGTCGTTGAAGTCGAAGCGATCGGCAATCAGCATGGCGGCTATGGTCAGCCCCGCTTGCAGCGTGATCATCGCCGTGGAGACCCACAGGTTGCGCAGCCGCGCCACGTAGACCAGGGCCGCCTCCGAAACGACCGCGGTCGCCGCCACCACTTCGGCCAGCAGCAGGAACCCGAGCGCGCCCGTGCCGCCGACAAACGCGGCCCCGGCGAGGCCCATGATCGCTTCGCCCGGGATGCCGAGCGCGAGGGCCACGCCGGCTTGCGCCGCGGTTATCCAGAAGCCGACCTGGCACACCTGCTTGGCGATCGCGGCGTAATCCTTCTCCTTGAGCTTGCGGGTGAGGACCGGGCCGAGGATCGGCTCGAAGCTGGTCTTCAATTTCTGCGGCAGGCTCGCGACCTGCTGGGCGACGTAATAGACGCCGACCGCGCTCGGCGCCGCGAACAGGCCGAGGATGAAGATGTCGAGCCGCCGCGAGCCCCACTCGATCGCATCGGCGGCGGCGAGCGGCAGGCCGCGCATGGTCATGTCCCGCATGCGCGAAAACGACGGCCGCCAGCCGCGCGGCAGGCCGTAGCTTCTGAAGAACGGCCAGGCTGCCATCAAAAGCGTCGAGTAGATCGAGATCAGGTAGGCGAGCGGCAAGCCGCTGGCGGTCTCGGTCAGCGCGAAGACGCCGGTCATGATCGACAGCGTCCACGGCTCGACGATCGACCGGGCCCGCACCGTCGCGCCGATGTCGTAGCGGTAGGCCTGGGCGGCGAGCAGGATTTCGGTCAGCGCCCGCGCCGGGATGGCCAGCACCATGAGGCGATCGGTGTCGGTATAGATGCCGCTCGGGAACATCGGCATCGGCACCAGCCACAGCATCAGCGCGGCCAGGCTGCCGACCAGCAGCGCCACCGTGAGGCCGTCGACGACGAGGGCGGCATGATCGCCTTCGGCTTCGGACAGACGCTGCGCCAGGCCGCGCTTTTCGCCGATCGTGCAGACCATCGCGATCAGCTCGACCACCACCAGCGCCGAGGCATAGCGACCCACCGCGGCGGGGCCGAAGGCCCGACCGGCGATGAGCAGGAACGGCAGGCTGGCGACGAGCCGCAGCAGGAACCCGACGAAGTTGGTGCGACCGCCTTTGGCCAACGCGGCCAAGTCGCCGCCCGGTTGCTCGCTGGCCGGGCCGGGGGTCAAGCCGAAGCGCCCTCGGCGGTCAGCGGGCGGGCGAGCAGCGCTTCGGCGACCTCGCGCGCCGGCGCGCCGGCGAGCAGCCGGTTGACCGCGTCGACGATCGGCATCTCGACGCCGTGCCGGGCGGCGAGCCGGGCGAGCACCGGCGCGGTGTGGGCGCCTTCGGCGACGGTCCGCCGGTCGCTCATCAGCGCCTCCGGGTCGCCACCTTCGCCGAGCGCCTTGCCGAGCGAGAAGTTGCGGCTGGCGGTCGACGAGCAGGTCAGCACCAGGTCGCCGAGCCCGCACAAGCCGGCGAGCGTGGCGCGCTCGGCGCCGAGCGCCTCGCCGAAGCGCTGCATCTCGGCATAGCCGCGGGCGATCAGCGCGGCGCGGGCGTTCTGGCCGAGGCCGAGCCCGTCGACCACGCCGCAGGCGATGGCGAGCACGTTCTTGACCGCGCCGCCGACTTCGGCGCCGATTAGGTCGTCGCTGTAATAGGGCCGGAAGCGTGGCCGGGCGATCGCCGGGGCGAGCCGCTGCCACTGCGCTTCGCCGCCGCCGCAGGCCAGCGTCACCGCGGTCGGCAGGCCGGCGGCGACCTCGTGCGCGAACGTCGGCCCGGAGAGCACCGCGATCTCGCTCGCCGGCGCGGCGTCGCCGGCGACCTCGTGCATCATCCGCCCGCTCTCGGCCTCGATGCCCTTGGCGCACAGCACGAGGTCGCGGGGAAAGGCCGGCATCCCGTCCAGCGTGGCCGCCAGGTGTTGCGCCGGTGTCACCAGGAGCAGGATGGCGCAGTGCGCGGCCTCGGCGAGGTCGCCGGT
Organism: Croceibacterium sp.; assembly: GCA_035626815.1. GTDB lineage: Bacteria > Pseudomonadota > Alphaproteobacteria > Sphingomonadales > Sphingomonadaceae > Croceibacterium_A. The sequence continues at coordinate 23,541 of DASPMY010000006.1, read as the reverse complement.
CGCGCGGATCGAGGGCGCGAGGCTCGCCGAGGGAAGGAACAGCGGATTGCGGTGGCGCCGGTTGACGTCCTCGACCAGCTCGGGCTCGCGCGCCCACAGCAGCACCGCGCGCCCGTCGGCCGCGAGCATCTGCGCCAGCGCCGTGCCCCAGGCGCCGGCGCCGACGACACCGATCCGCTCGCCCTGAGCGTGTCGAGGGGTCACGCCTTAGCCCCGGCGCCGCGCACCGGCTCGGCCGCCGGGTCGAGCGGCCAGCGCGGACGGGCGGCGATGTCGAGCGGATCGCCCGTGGCCCCGGCGGCGAGGCGCTCGAGCCCGGCCCAGGCGATCATCGCGGCGTTGTCGGTGCACAAGGCTTGCGGCGGGGCGACGAAGCGCAAGCCGCGGCCGGCGGCGAGCTGCTCGAGGGCCTGGCGGACGCGCCCGTTCGCCGCCACGCCCCCGGCGACGACCAGCGCGGTCGGCTCGCCGATGCTCTCCAGCGCGCGGCCGGTCCGGTCGACGATGCAGTCGATCGCCGCCTGCTGGAAGCTCGCGGCGATGTCGGCCCTGGCGTGCCGGCCGCTGTCGTGCGCGCGCAGCACCGCGCTCTTGAGCCCGGCGAACGAGAAGTGCGGCTCGTCGCTGCCAAAGAGCGGGCGCGGCAGCGGCACGGCGCGCGGGTCGCCTTCCTCCGCCAGCCGCTCGACCGCTGGCCCGCCGGGAAAGCCGAGCCCGAGGATCTTGGCGGTCTTGTCGAACGCCTCGCCGAGCGCGTCGTCGATCGTCGTCGCGAGGCGGCGGTAGCGGCCGACCCCTTCGACCTCGAGCAGCTGGCAATGACCGCCCGAGACCAGCAACAGCGCGTAAGGAAAGGCGAGCGCGGGGTCGGCCAGCCGCGGGCTCAGGGCGTGACCCTCGAGATGGTTGATCGCCAGCAGCGGCTTGTCGCTCGCCATCGCCAGCGCCTTGGCCGTCACCAGCCCGACCATGACCCCGCCGATCAGGCCGGGGCCGGCGGTGGCGGCGACCGCGTCGACCTCGTCGAGCCCCACCTGGGCCTCGTCGAGCACCCGTTCGATCAGCGGCGCCAGCCGCTCCGCATGGGCCCGCGCGGCGATCTCGGGCACGACGCCGCCATAGGGCGCGTGCTGGTCGTCCTGCGAGGCGATCGCCTGCGCCAGGATTCGGCGATCCTCCGTCACCAGCGCCGCGGCGGTCTCGTCGCAGCTGCTCTCGATGCCGAGCACGATCCTCATCCGCCGCTTCCACTGGACGCAAACGCTGTTTAGGGCAAGCGAACGCGATGGCCGTGACCCCTCACCTCAAACTTGGAACGCGGCGCTCGCCGCTGGCCATGGCTCAGGCCGAGGAGGCGCGCGCGGGGCTGTGTGCGGCACACGGCTGGCCGGAACGGGCGATCGAGCTGGTCCCCGTGCTGGCGAGCGGCGACAAGGTGCAGGACCGGCCGCTGGCCGAGATCGGCGGCAAGGCGCTGTGGACCCGCGAGCTCGACGGCTGGCTGCTCGAGGGCCGCATCGACGCCGCGGTCCACTCGCTCAAGGACGTCGAGACGTGGCGGCCCGAGAGTCTGGCGCTCGCCGCGATCCTCCCACGCGCCGACAAGCGCGACCGGCTGATCGGCGCGGCCGGCGTCGCCGCGCTGCCGCAAGGCGCGACGATCGGCACCAGCGCGCCGCGCCGGAGAGCGCAGCTGCTCCACGCCCGCCCCGATTGCCGCGTGGTCACGTTGCGCGGCAACGTCGCCACGCGGCTGGCCAAGCTCGCCGCGGGGGAGGTCGACGCCACCTTCCTCGCCGCGGCGGGGCTGCAGCGCCTGGGCGAGAGCGGGACCGGCCATCCGCTCGATCCCGGCCAGTGGTTGCCGGCGCCGGCGCAAGGCGCGATAGCCGTCGAATGCCGCGCCGACGACGCGCGCGTGCGCGCACTGCTCGCGGCGATCGACCATGCGCCGAGCCGCGCCGAGGTCATGGCCGAGCGCGCGCTGCTCGCCGCGCTCGGCGGCAGTTGCCACAGCCCGATGGCGGTGCTGTGCGACCTCGACGGCGACACGCTGGCGATGCGCGCCGCGCTGTTCAGCCCCGACGGCGCCGAGCGGATCGACGGCGCCGCGCGCTTCGCGGCCGGCGACGCCGACGGACCCGCCCGGCTCGCCGCGGACTTGCTCGCCCGCGCGACGCCCGGGATCGCCGGGTATTTCGCCGGGCCGCAATGACCGGCCTCGTCGTGACCATCCGCCCCGAGCCCGGGGCCGCGGCGACGGCCGCCGCCGGGCGCGAGGCGGGGATCGAGATCGAAGCCTGGCCGCTGTCGGCAATCCGCCCGTTGCCGTGGGAGCCGGCGGCCGGGCGATTCGATGCCCTGCTGCTCGGCAGCGCCAACGCCGTGCGCCATGCCGGCCCGGCGCTCGCGGGGGTCCGCGGCATCCCGGCTTACGCGGTCGGCGAGGCCACCGCGGCGGCGGCGGTGGCGGCGGGATTGACCGTGGCAGCAACCGGATCGGGCGGGCTGCAATCGCTCGTCGACGCGCTGCCGCCGCCGTTGCGCCTGCTGCGGCTGGCCGGCGCCGAACGCGTCCCGCTCGCGCCACCGGCGGGCATCGAGATTGCGACGCGCGTGACCTACGAGAACGCGCCGCTGCCGCTGGCGGCGGAGCACGCCGCCCGGCTGGGCGCCGGCGCGCTCGTGCTGCTTCATGCCGCGGCCGCGGCGCGCCATTTCGCCGCCGAGTGCGACCGCCTCGGCGTGCCGCGCGGCGCCGTCCGGCTCGCCGCGCTCGCCCTGCGCATCGCCGGCGCCGCCGGCCCGGGCTGGCGCGAGGTCCGCGCCGCCGCCGCGCCGCGCGAGGGCGCGCTGTTGGCTTTGGCGCGCGACATGTGCCATGAACCGCCGCCTGGGTGAGACCGGTGGCAGCCGGCATATCGGGGCCGCGAAGGACGCTATGGACGAGTTTTCTCCCACCGCGACGCAGACCGCCCGCCCGCCCCGGCGGACCGGCTGGCGGTTGGTGGTCGGCGCGGTGATCGCGGCGTTCGGCCTTGGCTCGGCCGCGACCTGGTACCTGACGCGGCCCGACGACTACTCGCTGAGTGAAGCGCTGCAGCTCGGCAGCCAGGAGCCATCGCCGCGGACAGCGGCGAGCGCGCCGGTCTCGACCCCGCTCCCGGATGCCACCGGCCGGGTCGCGCAAGCCGCCGAGCAGCAAGGCGGCATCGACCAGCGCGTCGCCGCGATGGAGCAGCGGCTCGCGCAGCTCGACCTGCAGTCGCAAGCCGCGGCCGGCAACGCCGCCCGCTCCGAGGGGCTGCTGATCGCCTTCGCCGCGCGGCGGTCGCTCGAGCGCGGGACCCGGCTCGGCTACCTCGAGGACCAGTTGCGGCTGCGCTTCGGCGATGCCCGGCCGAACGCGGTGCAGACGGTGATCGACGCGGCCCGCGACCCGGTCACGCTCGACCAGCTGCTGGCGCGGCTCGACGGGCTGGCGCCCGAGCTGACGGTGGCGCCCGACGGTGAAAGCGCGCTCGACTGGCTGTCGCGCGAGCTGAGCTCGCTGTTCGTCGTGCGGCGCGAGGACGCGCCGTCGCCCGCGCCCGAGCGGCGCACCGAACGCGCGCGGCTGTTCCTCGAGAGCGGACGGGTCGAGGCGGCCATCTCCGAGGTCCGCAACCTCCCGAATGCCGAGCAGGCGCGCGAGTGGATTGCCGATGCCGGGCGCTATGCCGCGGCGCAGCGCGCGCTCGAGACGCTCGAGACAGCGGCGATCCTCGAGCCGCGCGAGCTGCGCGACGGCGAGGGCGACCCGGTCGAGCAGCCGAGCCCGGCGGCGGAGCGCTGAGGCTCAGCCTTTCAGCAGCTCCGGCAGCTGCCCGGACATGCCGCGGGCCTCGTCCATGAACCAGTGCTTCAGCGCCGGGGCGCGCTGGACCAGGCCCATGCCGAAGCGGCGGACCGCGCTCGGCAGCCGGCCGGGAATGCCGAACAGCCGCGTCAGTCCGTCGGTCGCCAGCGCGACCATGAAGCTGTCGAGCCCGCGCCAGCGCTCGTAGCGCGCGAGCAGCTGCGCATCGCCGGGCTCGAGGCCGAGGCGCATGCCGTCGGCGATGACCTCGACCAGCGCCCCGACGTCGCGCAGGCCGAGGTTAAGCCCCTGGCCGGCAATCGGGTGGATGCCGTGCGCCGCGTCGCCGACCAGCGCCAGCCGGTGCCCGGTGACCTTGGCGGTGTGGTGGAAGCCGAGCGGATAGGACGACCGCGGGCCGCTCACCGCGACCGCGCCGAACACCCCGTGCATGCGCTTCTCGACTTCGGCGGTGAACGCGCGATCGGATAGCGCCAGCACGCCCGCGGCGTCGCGCTCGGACACGGTCCATACCAGCGCGCTGCGGTGCTCGCCGTCGTCCCCGTCGAGGAGCGGCAGCAAGGCGAACGGTCCGGCGGGATAGAATATCTCCCACGCGACGCCGAGGTGCGGGCGCGCGTGGCTCATCACGGTGACGATCGCGCGGTGGCGATAGTCCCACCTGGCGACCGCGATCCCCGCTTCCTCGCGCGTCGGCGAGCCACGGCCCTCGGCGGCTACCATCAGCGCGGCCTCGAGCCTGGTGCCGTCGCCCAGCGTCGCCGACACTTCGAACTCGCCGCGCTCGCGCGCGACCACCTCGGCGCGCGGATGCCAGGCGATCAGCGGCTCGTCGGCCGCGGCCTCGAACAGCGCGAGGCGCAGCTGGCGGTTGGCGAACATGCGCCCGAGCGTGCCCTCGTGGGGCTCGGGCTGGAAGTCGATCCGGCCGGGGAGCATGCCGTCGCTCACCGCGATCGAGGTGATCGGGCAGGCATGCGGCTCGAGCCGGTCGGCGAGGCCGATGTTGCCGAACAGGTTCCAGCTCGCCGTCGAGATCGCCGAGGCGCGGCCGTCGAAGCCTTCGGCGGTCAGCTCGACCGGGTCGGCGCGATCGACCACATGGCTCGACAGCCCTTTTCGCGCCGCCGTCAGCGCGAGCGCCATGCCGACCAGGCCGCCGCCGAGGATCAGGAGATCGCGCTTGTCGCTCATCGCCCGCTTGCCCTAGAGCCGACAGGACGATGCGCGCAAGCACGATGCCTCTGCTGAAAGCCCTGCTTGCGTTGCTGGCGCTGGCGCTCGCGGTGCCCTCGTGGGCGCAATCGCCCGCCCCGACGGCCACCCGTCACCTGGCCGTCGAGCTGATTGCCGAAGGTCCGGCTCGCCCCGGCGAGACGCTGACGCTGGCGCTGCTGTTCCGCCCGGAGGAGGGCTGGCACGGCTACTGGAAGAATCCCGGCGACGCCGGCTACGGCATGCGGCTCGACTGGCGCCTGCCCGAAGGCTGGAAAGCCGGCGAGCCGCTCTATCCGGTGCCGCACAAGCTGCTCATCGCCGGGCTGATGAACCACGTCTACGAAGGCGAATACGCGGTGCTGGTGCCGATCGAGGTGCCCGAAAGCGCGGCCGTGGCCAACATCGTGCCGATCGAGATCGAGGGCGACTGGCTGGTCTGCACCGACAAGATCTGCGTGCCGGAAAGCGCCACGCTGACGCTGCGCCTCGGGCAGGGGGAGGGCCCGCGCGATCCGCGCTTCGACCGCTGGCGCGCGGCGCTGCCGCCGCTGCTCGACAGCCGGGCGAGCTTCGAGCTGACGCCGGACCGCCTGCGGCTCGCCATCCCGCTGCCCGCATCGCTCGAGCTGGCCGATCCGCACGTCTTCATCGAGAACGGCCAGCTGGTCGACTACGGGGCCGCGCAGCGCTTCATGCGCGTCGGCGACCGCCTGGTCGCCGAGATACCGCGCGAGGGGCTGGCCGCGGGAGCGGACGCGGTGTCCGGCATTCTCAAGCTCGACGACCAGGGCAACGGCGTGACCTTCGACGCGCGTCCGGGCGAGGTGCCGACGGGCGGCGTGCCGCTCGGCGGCGGCGAAGCGGACCTCGCGCCGCTGTGGGCGCTGCTCGGTGGCGCGCTGCTCGGCGGGCTGGTCCTCAACCTGATGCCGTGCGTGTTCCCGATCCTCAGCTTGAAGGCGCTGACGCTCGCCCGCGCCGGCGAGAGTCAGGCCGAGGCGCGGCGCGAGGGCCTCGCCTACACCGCCGGCGTGGTGCTCGCCTGCCTCGCGCTCGGCGCGCTGCTGCTGGCGCTGCGCGCGGCCGGGAGCGAGATCGGCTGGGCGTTCCAGCTGCAGGAGCCGGGCGTGGTCGTCGCGCTGCTGGTGCTGGCGGTGGCGATCACCGCCAACTTCGCCGGGCTCTACGAGCTGCCATCGCTGTCGTTCACCCGCTCGGGCGGACGCGCGAGCGCGTTCTCGACCGGGCTGCTCGCGGCGTTCGTGGCGACGCCGTGCACCGGGCCGTTCATGGCCGCGGCGCTCGGCGCCGCGCTGCTGCTGCCGTGGTGGCAGGGGCTGCTGCTGTTCGCCGCGCTCGGCTTCGGGCTGGCGCTGCCGTTCCTGCTGCTCGGGTTCATCCCGGCGCTGCGCCGGATGCTGCCCAAGCCGGGCCGGTGGATGGACACCTTCCGCAAGATCCTCGCCATCCCGATGGGCCTGACGGCGCTGGCGCTGCTGTGGCTGGCATGGCGGCTCGGCGGCGAATGGTTCGCCGTCGCCGGCCTGGCGCTGGCCCTGGCGGTTGTCGTTCTCCTTGTCGCCTGGCACGGCCGCAGGCGCTTCACGGTGTTCGCGATGATTGCCGCATCCGTCGCCGCGGCGGCCGTAACTCCGTTTGCTTATGCGCCGCGCTCCGCGACCGGAGAGCACAGCCTTCTCGCCGCCGTCCCCTTCAGCGACACCGCGCTCGCCGAGGCGCGCGCCTCGGGCAAGCCGGTGTTCCTGTGGTTCACCGCCGACTGGTGCCTGACCTGCAAGGTCAACGAGAGCGTCGCCATCGAGCGCGAGGCGACGCGCGCAGCGTTCGAAAAAGCCGGCGTGGTGGCGATGCGCGGCGACTGGACCCGGCGCGACCCGGCGATCACGCGGTTCCTCACCGCGCACGGCGCCGCCGGAGTGCCGCTCTACGTGTGGTACGCCCCCGGCAAGGATGGCGAGGTACTGCCGCAAGTCCTCACGCCCGACAGCCTCATCGCGTTGGCCGAGCGCCGCTAGGGTCGTCCGCTTCCGCCTGCTCGGCCGCCTCGGCGCGCTGGACCCGCCCGCCGGCCCGGCACCAGTTGACGAACTCGCCGGGAATGCGGCTGCCCGCGATGACCAGCGTGCCGCCGCCCGGCAGGGTCGCCTCGAGCTCGCGCGGGCCGGTGAAGACGTCGAGCGAGGGGTCGCTCGCCGGCAGCGCGCCTTCCCAGCGCCATTCGCCCTCGGCGAGCGCCGCGTCGACCTTGAAGCGCGCGGCGATGCCGTTGCCGAGCACCGGGAACAGCGCCTTCTGGCCGGGCCGCGCGGCGGCGTGGCGGATGACGGTGATCGTCGCCGGCGCCTCGCGCAGGCCGCAGGCCAGCGTCAGCCAGGCGGCGCGGCCGGGCGCGCCGAAATCAATTGCCTGGCCGTTGCTTGAGACAGTCCACGAGGCGCCTGCGGTATCCGGCGACAGCAGCGGCTCCTCCGGCACGTGCCGTGCGGCATCGAGCGAGAACCGCTGCGGCTCGACCGGCTCGTCTCCGCCTCGCCCGCAGGCGGCGAGAAGGCAGAGCAGGGTCAGCGGAACGACGGCTTTCACCCGGCCCATGTGGCCCGGGCCCGGCCGGGGCGCAACTTGCGCGGCGGGGTTTTCCCGCGTGGGCGGTCCTCCTGGGGGCAGCGCAAACGGCGGATTCCCTCGCCGTCGCGGGCATGCTATCGTGACCGCGGTCGCAACGGGCTTTGATCCCGTGTTTGGGCATGAACGGCGACACGTCAGCTTTATCGCGAGACCGACGTAGGCGCCTGCTTGAGGGGGTAGCTATGACGAACCGCGTCCGTTGGCAGATCTGCCTGGGTTCATCCGCGTTGGCACTGGTGCTGGCGGCGCCGGCCGCCGCGCAGGACACCCCGGCGAACGCCATCGCTTGCGCCGACCTTCCGGCCGGAGCCGAGCGCGAGGCCTGCCTCGACCGCGAGGACGGGACGATCTACGTCACCGCGACCAAGCGCGAGACCACGCTCATCGACGTGCCGTTCTCGATCAACGCGCAGACCGAAGCCGACATCCAGCGGCTGGGCGCGAGCACCATCGAGGACCTCTCGCGCAACGTCGCCGGGCTCAACGTGCAGAATCTCGGCCCGGGCCAGAGCCAGGTGTCGATCCGCGGCGTTTCGGCCGGGCAGATCATCCGCGACCAGCCCGGCGTCAAGGAGCAGGTCGGCGTCTATCTCGACGAATCGGTCATCTCGCTGTCGCTGTTCCAACCCGACCTCGACCTGTTCGACCTCAACCGCGTCGAGACGCTGCGCGGCCCGCAGGGCACGCTGTTCGGCTCGGGCTCGGTCGGCGGCACCGTTCGCTACATCACCAACCAGCCCGATCCGTCGCGCATCGAGGGACTGGTCGAGGGCAACGTCAGCCTCGTTGCCGGGGACGAATTCGGCGGCCATGTGAAAGGCGCGGTCAACGTGCCGCTGGGAGACGCGGTCGCGGTGCGCGCGGTCGGCTACCACACTGAGTACGCCGGCTTCATCGACGCCTTGCGCGAGGGTGGCGGCCGCGACGAGGACGTTAACGACGGGCGCCGCACCGGCGGCCGGCTGGCCGTGCTGTTCCAGCCGACGCCCGACATCTCGATCACTCCGCGCGTCGTCTACCAGGAGGTCCGCTCGCACGGCTTCAACCGGCAGGAGCTGTACAACCTCTACGCCAACAGCTTCACCACGACGCGGCCCGCGGTGACGTTCAACGAGCGCGAGCAATTCCTGCTGCGCGACGAGGACTTCGCCGACGACACCCTGCTCGCCGACCTCACCGCCAGCATCGGCCTGGGCGCCGTCGACGTGACCTCGATCACGACCTATGTCGACCGCCAGATCCTCGTCAGCCGCGACGCCAGCGCGCTGACCGGCAGCGTCTCGGTCGATCTCGGCTTCCCGATCGCCGGCGTGATGCTGCCGTCCAATCTCGTCGACACCACCGACCTGCAGACTTGGGCGCAGGAAGTGCGGCTGTCGTCCAGCGGCGAGGGACCGCTCCAGTGGCTGATCGGGGCGTTCTATTCCGAAGTCGACCGCATCTACGCGCAGCGGCTGCCGACGCCGGGCTACGACGCCTTCACCGACGCGCGCCTCGGAGCCGGGACCTCGGCGGCGGTGGCCAAGGGCTTCCCGCTTAACTCGCCGTACAACGCCGACCTGCCCTACGACATCGAGCAGAAGGCGGTGTTCGGCGAGGCGAGCTACGACCTCACCGAGGCGCTCACCGCGACCGCGGGTGTGCGCTACTACGACTTCAAGGAAGTCCGCAGCTTCGTTTCCGGCGGCCTGTTCTCCAACGGCGACAACCAGACCGACGAGACCAAGTCCGACGGCTTCTCGCCGCGGCTGCTGCTCAGCTACGAGGCGACCGACGACATCGTCATCAATCTCCAGGCGGCCAAGGGCTTCCGCCTCGGCGGCGTCAACGATCCGCTCAACGAGGGGCTGTGCAGCGCCCAAGACCGGATCGATTACGGTGGGTTTGACCGCTACGACGACGAGAGCCTGTGGAACTACGAGGCGGGCGTTAAGTCGCAGTTCGGCCCGTTCAGCGTCAATGCCGCCGCCTTCTACACCGACATCAGCAACCTCCAGGTGACCGCCGACGCCGGCTCGTGCTCGTCGCGCGTCGTATTCAACGCCGACGCGCACACGATGGGGCTCGAGCTCGAGCTGGCCACGCGTCCGGCGCAAGGCCTCGAGTTCTCGCTCGCCGGCAGCTACGTCGAAGCCGAGTTCGACGAAACGCGCCTCAAGCAGAACGGGCAGGTGCTCGAAGGCATCCGCGAGGGCAACCGCCTGCCCTCGGTGCCCAAGTTCCAGATCGCCGCGAGCGCGTTCTACACCTTCCCGATCGGCGGCGGCGACGACGAGGCTTACGTCGGCGCCACGGTTCAGCACGTCGGCAGCCGCTACACGCAGCCGGGGGACCAGGAGAACAACCCGCGCACGTTCGTTCACGGGCTGCCCTTCGGCGGCGCCCCGGCCGGCGCCGCGACGACGGTCGATCTGAAGCTGCCCGATTACCAGCTGGTCAACGTCAGCGCCGGCCTGGAGATGGCGAGCGGCATCGACGTGATCGTCTACGTCAACAACCTGTTCGACGAGAACGCCATCCTCGCCTTCGACCGCGAGCGCGGCGGCCGCGCGCGGCTCGGCTTCCACATCGGCCAGCCACGCACCGTCGGGCTCACCGTACGTAAGCGGTTCTAGGCGGCGCGCCGGAAGGGCGGCGCCTTTACGGCCTCGCCCCGGTTACCGTCCCCACTTCCGTTGGGTCTTGCCGTAGCGCATCTTGCGCGTGCCGGGCTTGCCCTCGTTGGCGCGGCCGACGGGAGAGCCGCGGCGCTCCTGGTCGGGCAAGCCGAGCTCGTCGGCCTCGAGCCGCCTGATCTCGTCGCGCAGGCGGCCGGCTTCCTCGAACTCGAGGTCCGCCGCCGCGGCGCGCATGCGTTTCTCGAGGTCCTGGATGTAGGCGCGCAAGTTGTGGCCGACGAGGTTGTTGCGCTCGGCATCGCCGGTGTCGATCAGCACCCCGTCGCGGCTCGCGGTATGCGCGACGATGTCCTGAATCCCGCGCTTGATCGTCTGCGGAGTGATGCCGTGCGCCTCGTTGTATTGCCGCTGCTTCTCGCGCCGGCGGTCGGTTTCGGCGATCGCCCGTTCCATCGAGCCGGTCATCCGGTCGGCGTAGAGGATCACGCGGCCCTCGACGTTGCGCGCGGCGCGGCCGATGGTCTGGATCAGCGAGGTCTCCGAGCGCAGGAAGCCTTCCTTGTCGGCATCGAGGATGCACACGAGGCCGCACTCGGGGATGTCGAGGCCCTCGCGCAGCAGGTTGATGCCGACGAGCACGTCGTAGACCCCGAGCCGCAAGTCGCGGATCAGCTCGATGCGCTCGAGCGTCTCGACGTCGGAGTGCATGTAGCGCACGCGCAGCCCGGCCTCGTGCATGAACTCGGTCAGGTCTTCGGCCATGCGCTTGGTCAGCGTGGTGACCAGCGTGCGATAACCGAGCTGCGCGGTCTTGCGGCACTCGTTGATGCAGTCCTGGACCTGGTCCTCGACCGGCTTGATCTCGACCGGCGGGTCGATCAGCCCGGTCGGGCGGATGACCTGCTCGGCGAACACGCCGCCGCTCTGGTCGAGCTCCCACGAGCCGGGCGTGGCCGAGACGGCGAACGTCTGCGGCCGCATCGCGTCCCATTCGTTGAAGCGCAGCGGGCGGTTGTCGATGCAGCTCGGCAGGCGGAAGCCGTATTCGGCGAGCGTCAGCTTGCGGCGGTGGTCGCCGCGCGCCATCGCGCCGATCTGCGGCACCGTCTGGTGGCTCTCGTCGACGAACAACAGCGCGTTCTCGGGCAGGTACTCGAACAGCGTCGGCGGCGGCTCGCCCGGCAGGCGGCCGGTGAGGAAGCGGCTGTAGTTCTCGATCCCGGCGCACGAGCCGGTGGCGGCGATCATCTCGAGATCGAAATGGGTGCGCTGCTCGAGGCGCTGCGCCTCGAGCAGGCGACCCTCGGCGTGCAGCTCCTTGAGCCGCTCCTCGAGCTCGAACCTGATGGCGAGCATGGCCTGCTTCATCGTCGGGCCAGGCGTGACGTAGTGCGAGTTGGCGAACACCGCGACTGCGTCGAGGCTCGCGCCCTTCGCACCCGTGAGCGGGTCGAACTCGGCGATGTCCTCGATCTCGTCGCCGAAGAACGACACGCGCCAGGCCGTGTCCTCGTAGTGGCTCGGGAAGATTTCGAGGCTGTCGCCGCGGACGCGGAAGTTGCCGCGCGCGAAGGCGGTGTCGTTGCGCTTGTATTGCAGCGCGACCAGCTTGCGGATGATCTCGCGCTGGTCCTGCGTTTGCCCCTTCTTGAGGTCGAAGGTCATCGCCGAATAGGTCTCGAGGCTGCCGATGCCGTAGATGCACGAGACCGAGGCGACGATGATCACGTCGTCGCGCTCGAGCAGCGAGCGGGTGGCCGAGTGGCGCATCCGGTCGATCGCCTCGTTCACCGAGCTTTCCTTCTCGATGTAGGTGTCCGAGCGCGGGACGTAAGCCTCGGGCTGGTAGTAGTCGTAGTAGCTGACGAAATACTCGACCGCGTTTTCGGGGAAGAAGGACTTGAACTCGCCGTAAAGCTGCGCGGCGAGGATCTTGTTCGGCGCCAGCACCAGCGCGGGCCGTTGCAGCTCCTCGATCACCTTGGCCATCGTGAAGGTCTTGCCGGAGCCGGTGACGCCGAGCAGCACCTGGGTCTTCTCGCCGTCGCGCGATGCCTCGACAAGCTCGCGGATCGCGGTCGGCTGGTCGCCGCTCGGCTGGTAGTCCGAGACCAGCTTGAACTGACGCCCGCCGAGCGCCTTCTCGGGCCGCTGCGGCTTGTGCGGGGTGAAGGTGGCGGAGGTGTCGGGCTCCTCCAGCCCCCGGCGAATGACGAGCTCTGCCATGTGTCCGGATATGGAACGTCGGGGCACCCATCGCAATCGTTGGCACGGCGGCCCGCGGCTGATAGCCTGCCGCCGCAGCGCGGCCGCGGCCGCTTGGCAACAGGGGGAAAATCGATGCGCGTGATCCACACCCTGCCGCTCGTGGCGGCGTTCCTGCTGGTCGCCTGCGGCGGCGAGACCGATGCCGACGGCGATGGCGAGCTGTCCGCCGACGAGGTCGCCGCCGAGGCCGAAGGCATGGTCCAGCCGCGCCCGGGGCAATACCGCACCACGGCCGAGCTGGTCGAGTTCGACGTTCCCGGGATGCCGGACTCGGCCAAGGAGCAGATGCGCACGATGATGGCGGGCGGGCTCGCCGAGGGCAACACCACCTGCCTGACCGAGGAGGACGCGGCCAAGAACGGCGCCCGCGAGATGGTCCAGGACCTGGCCGAGGGCGACTGCACGATCGGCACCTTCAACGTCTCGGGCAATTCGGTGGTCGCCGAGATGCAGTGCGCCGGCGGCGGCGGGCCCGAGGGCACCGTGCGGATGGAGGGCGAGATGGGCGCCGAAAGCTCGACCATGACGATGGAGTTCGACCAGAACCTCGGCGGGGCCGGCAAGGCGCACATCAAGATGCGGATGAATTCCGAGCGCATCGGCGAATGCGCCGCGTGATGCGTTAATCGCCGGACCAGCCGGTCTCTGCTAGGCGATCCGGATGGACATGGATGGCTCGCTGGCTTCGGGAGCCTCGCTGGGGCCGATCGCGCGCCGCGTCGAGCTGGCGCGGCGCAAGCCGCCCGCGGGCGAGCACGGCCCGTCGCGCCAACTCATCTTCGCCGAGCTCGCCTCGCCGCTCGAGCCGGTGCGGCGGCTGTTGCGCCCGAAGCTGGTCCTGCCGCGCACCCGGAATCCGCGGGTCGTCATGCTGCTGCCGGGGTTCGGCACCCATCCGCTGCGCATGCGCTACATGGCCAAGCAGCTCGAGCGCGCCGGGCATCGGGTCAAGCGCTGGGGGCTCGGCTGGAACCTCGGCCCGAGCGAGGAGAACTTCGCCCTGCTCGAAGCGCGCGTGGAGCAGATCCGCCAGCGCTACGGGCAGGACGTGGTGCTCGTCGGCTGGAGCCTCGGCGGGATTTTCGCGCGCGAGCTGGCCAAGCGGCGGCCGGAGATGATCGCCAAGGTCGTCAGCATGGGCTCGCCGTTCTCGGGCACGCCGTACGCCAACAACGCCTGGCGCCTCTACCAGCTGGTCACCGGCCATTCGGTCGAGCAGCCGCCGGTCGAGGCGCAGCTGGCGGCCAAGCCCCCGGTCGAGACGGTCGCGCTGTGGAGCCCGCGCGATGGCGTGGTCTCGCCGCGCAGCGCCTGCGGCCGGGCCGGCGAGCGCGACCGGGCGATCGCGCTGCGCTGCACGCACCTCGGATTCGCCAATTCCCCCGAGGCCATCCGGGCGGTCGCGGAGGAACTCGAACGCGGCTGATTTCGTTGTAGCTCCAGCCGCTTCGCGGCAAACCGGCGCGTGCCGCGGGCACCGCATCACAGGGGGACCATGAGCGCGCCGCAGCCTGCCCAGTTCGACGAGATGCACGCGCCCGACGGCTCGGTGCGCGAGGCCTACCGCGACTACCAGCAGTGGCTGTCGGAGCAGGACAAAGGCTGGATGCGCCGCAAGGGGAGCGAGGCCGAAAGCTTCTTCCGCCGCACCGGCATCACCTTCAACGTCTATGGCGAGGACGACGCCGAGGAGCGGCTGATCCCGTTCGACATGGTCCCGCGGATCATCTCCGGGGCCGAGTGGCGCCGGCTGTCGCGCGGGATCGAGCAGCGCGTGCGCGCGCTCAACGCCTTCATGCACGACCTCTACCACCGGCAGGAGATCGTCCGCTCGGGCCGCCTGCCCGAGCGCCTGTTCCGCAACAACAGCGCATGGCTGCCGCAGATGGTCGGGTTCACCCCGCCGGGCGGGGTCTACACCCACATCGTCGGCATCGACCTCGTCCGCACCGGCCCCGACGAGTTCCTCGTGCTCGAGGACAACGCCCGCACGCCCTCGGGCGTCAGCTACATGCTCGAGAACCGCGAGACGATGATGGCGATGTTCCCCGAGCTGTTCGCCCGGGTGAAGGTGCAGCCGGTGTCGAACTATTCGCGGCGCCTGGCCAAGAGCCTCGCCGCCTGCGCGCCCGAGGGGGCGGCGGACAATCCGACCGTCGCGGTGCTGACGCCGGGGATCTACAACGCGGCCTATTTCGAGCACGCCTTCCTCGCCGACCAGATGGGCGCCGAGCTGGTCGAGGGCAGCGACCTCAGGGTCGTCGACGGGCGCGTGCAGATGCGCACCACGCTCGGCTTCCAGCCGATCGACGTGCTCTACCGCCGGGTCGACGACGACTACCTCGATCCGCTGACCTTCCGGCCGACCAGCCTGCTCGGCGTGCCGGGGATCATGGACGTCTATCGCGCCGGGCGGGTCACCATCGCCAACGCGCCGGGCACCGGGGTCGGCGACGACAAGGCGATCTATTCGTTCATGCCCGACATCGTCGAGTTCTACACCGGCGAGAAGCCGCTGCTGGCCAACGTGCGCACCTGGCGCTGCGCCGATCCCGACAGCATCAAGTACGTGGTCGAGCACCTCGCCGAGCTGGTGGTCAAGGAAGTCCACGGCTCGGGCGGCTACGGGATGCTGATCGGCCCGGCGGCGAGCAAGCGCGAGCTGGCGGACTTCCGCGCCAAGCTGCTGGCCAACCCGGCCAATTATATCGCCCAGCCGACGCTGGCGCTGTCGACGTGCCCGATCCTCTCCGAGAAAGGGCTCGCCCCGCGCCACCTCGACTTGCGCCCGTTCGTGCTGGTCTCGCCCGAGGGGATCGAGATCACCCCCGGCGGGCTGACCCGGGTGGCGTTGAAGAAAGGCTCGCTGGTGGTCAACTCGAGCCAGGGCGGCGGGACCAAGGATACCTGGGTGCTCGACGACTGATGGGCGGGGTCGGGCATATTCCTCCCCGGTACGGGGAGGGGGACCACCCGAAGGGTGGTGGAGGGGGCTCTCCGTCAACGCTGCGCCGGCCGAAAGCCCCCTCCGTCAGCGCTGCGCGCTGCCACCTCCCCGTGCCGGGGAGGATCGACTGATGCTAGGCCGCGTCGCCAACGGCATCTTCTGGATGTACCGCTATCTCGAGAGGGCCGAGAACATCGCCCGCCTGCTCGCCGCCGGGCACCGCATGACCCTGACCCGCGGCCCCGACGCAGCGACCGAGGAATGGCGCTCGGTGCTCACCACGCTCGGCCTGCTGCAGGCCTACCAGGCGAGCTACGACGACTTCGCCGGCGCCCACGTGTGCGACTTCGTGCTGTGCGGGAAGGGCAACGACCAGAGCGTGCTGTCGATGTTCGAGCGCGCGCGCCTCAACGCGCGCACCTGCCGCTCGGCGCTCACGCTCGAGGTGTGGGAAGCGGTCAACGAAGGCTGGATGGCGCTGCGCGAGCTGCTCGCCCGCCCGGTGCGCGTGGCCGGCCTCGGCATCGCGCTCGGCGCCGTCCGCCGCCAGTCGACGCTGGCGCGGGGCGCCACCCACGGCTCGATGATGCGCAACGAGATCTACTGCTTCACGCGGATGGGCACGTTCATCGAGCGGGCCGACAACACCGCCCGCATCCTCGACGTCAAATACTACCTGCTGCTGCCGTCGCTGGCCTATGTCGGCACCCCGCTCGACACCGGGCAGTGGGACAACGTGCTGCGCTCGCTGTCGGGCGAACGCGCCTACCGCTGGCTCAACGCCGGGCGGATGGACGCGCGCTCGATCGCCGAGTTCGTGATCCTCGACGACCGGTTCCCGCGCAGCCTGGCGTTCTGCTACGCCTCGCTGCGCGAGAACCTCGGCTCGCTCGCGCGGCTCCACGGGCAGGAAGGCCCGGCGCACGCGCTGATGCGCCAGGCCGGTCAGCAGCTGACCGGGCGGACGATCGACGAAATCTTCGACAACGGCCTGCACGAGTTCATCATCGGCTTCATCGCCAGCAACCGCGCGGTGGCCAGCGCCATCGCCGAACAGTACCGGTTCACCGGCTGATGCGCCTCGCGATCCGCCATACCACCCGCTACCGCTTCGCCGAGCCGGTCGCGCACGGGCTGCAGCGGCTCCGCCTGACGCCGAAGGAGACGCAAGGGCAGAAGATCCTCGACTGGTCGATGGAATACATCGGCGCGCGCGAGGAGCTGTCGTACGACGACCAGAACCACAACCACGTGACGCTGGTCTCGGTGATCGAGGGCGCGCAGGACGTCGTCGTCACCTGCCGCGGCACGGTCAGCACCGAGGACCAGGCCGGCGTAATCGGCCGCCATGCGGGGCACCTGCCGCTGTGGGCGTTCCTCGGCCACACCGAGCTGACCCGCCCCGGGCCGCGGATCAAGCAGCTGATCGCCTCGGTCCCGCGCAGCGATGAGGGCATGGTCCCGACGCTGCACAACCTCTCGACGACCATCCGCGAGCGGGTCGCCTACAACACCGGCCACACCCACGTCGACACCACCGCCGAGGAAGCCGTCACGGCCTGCCACGGGGTGTGCCAGGACCACGCGCACATCTTCATCGCCGCCGCGCGCGCGCTCGAAATCCCGGCGCGCTACGTCAGCGGCTACCTGATGATGGACGACCGCATCGAGCAGGAGGCGACGCACGCGTGGGCCGAGGCGTGGGTCCAGGGCCTCGGGTGGGTCGGGTTCGACATCTCCAACGGCATCAGCCCCGACCCGCGCTACGTCCGCGTCGCCAGCGGGCGCGACTACCGCGATGCGGCGCCGGTCACCGGGATCAGCTTCGGCGCCGTAACCGAGCAGCTGTCGGTCGAGCTGGCGGTGGAACAGCAGCGCACGGAACAGTAAGGGATTCGCACCCGTTCTTCGGCGAGCGGGCTGCACAGTTTGGGGACGGACGATGACGTATTGCGTGGGGATGGTGCTCGATCAGGGCCTCGTGCTGATGAGCGACACCCGCACCAACTCGGGCGTCGACAATATCTCGGTGTTCCGCAAGATGTTCCACTGGACCAGGCCAGGCGAGCGGATCATTGCCCTGATGACCGCCGGCAACCTCGCCACTACCCAGGCGGTGATCAGCCGGCTCGAGGAGCGCAACAAGGCGCCCGGCGACCGGACCAACTCGCTGCTCGAGCTGCCGACGATGTTCCAGGTCGCCGCCGAGACCGGCAAGCTGCTGCGCGAGACCGTCCGCGACACGCAGGACGAGAACGGCATGGCGGGCAAGGGCCGCTTCACCGCGTCGATGATCCTCGCCGGGCAGATCAAGGGGATGGAGCCGCGGCTGTTCATGATCTACCCCGAAGGGAACTTCATCGAGGCGAGCTTCGACACGCCGTTCTTCCAGATCGGCGAGACCAAGTACGGCCGCCCGATCCTGATCCGCGGCTACGACCGCAAGATGAGCTTCGAGGACGCCGCCAAGCTGCTGATGGTGAGCTTCGATTCGACGCTCAAGGCCAACTTGTCCGTCGGGCTGCCGCTCGACCTGATGGTCGTCCGGCGCGACGAGTTCAAGCCGCTCCACGAGCGGCGGATCGAGCAGGGCGACACGTACTTCGAGGCCATCTCGCACAGCTGGAGCGATGCGCTGCGCAACGCCTTCCACTCGCTGCCCGACTACTCGTTCTACCAGAGCGCCGAATAGGCGTTTGCACTTATTGCGAAGGGGCTCAACGAGGGCTTCTAGGCAAGGCAACGCAGGGATTACACCGAATCGGAGGTAATTTCCCTTAAGAATTGCGCCGTATTACGTGGTTGGTCACCGAGAAATAGCTTCGCTTTCGCAGGGCCTCATCGTGCGGCCTGGGACCTCCGGGGGCAGCATGGCGCACATGGAACGAACAACGCTGCATATCGTCGGCGGAGACAGCCGCAGCCGCGCCGAGCAGGCGCGCATCGCCTTCGCCCTCGGTCACCACGCCGAAGTCTACGCCGATCTCGGCGAGCTGCTCGAACGGCCGACAGGCGATGGGATCGTCATCGCCGCCGACGACGAGCGCCCTGATGCGGCCAGGCGGCTGATCCGCGAGCTGGGGGGGCGCGGCTGCTGGATGCCGGTGGTGCTGACCGCGCCGGTGCCCGACGTCGAGCGGGTGGTCGCGGCGGTCAAGGCCGGCGCGCTCGACTACCTCGCCCTGCCGCTGGAGATGGCCAGCTTCGCCCGCCGGCTCGAAGGGATCCTCGCCGAAGCCGGGGAGCACGCCGGCCGCCGCCGCCGCGAGGTCGAGGCGCAACACGCGGTCAGCCTGCTGAGCCGGCGCGAGCGCGAGGTGCTCGAGCTGCTCAGCGCCGGCTGCTCGAACAAGGAGATCGCGCGCAACCTGGCGATCAGCCCGCGCACCGTCGAGATTCACCGCGGCAACATGATGACCAAGCTCGCCGCCGGCCACGCGGCCGACGCCGTGCGCCTATGGCTCGACGCGCAGCAGGGGCCGGCATTGGCGCCGCCGGGCGACGATCGCCGCGATGCGCACCGCGACGCGGCGATCAGCGGGCGGATCGGCGACCGCCGCGGCGTTAGTCGAGCCCGGCTGGCGGCGCGCCGTCAGCGGCAGTAGCTCTTGGTGTGAATCACCCCTTCGACGTGGAGGTGATCGAGGTGCGCGGCGTTGTATTCCGGCCCGAGCACGGTGTCGAACCGCTTGCAGGCGCTTTGCTGGATCGTGCGCAGGAACTCGCGCTCCTTGGGCGTGCCGCCGTTCCAGCCGTTCTTGACGGTGATGCGGCGCCCGTCGGCGAGGACGAACCCGGACACGTCGATCGCCGCGGCGCTGGCGTGGCCCGAGCGGCGCCCTGAGCCGGCGACGTCGCGGCAGGCGAAGCTGCCCATCGTCTCGATGCTGTGGACCGGCGAGCCGAGGATCTGCCGGGCGGCCCGGTCGACCCCGAAGCGGGCCCAGCCGGTGAACGCCTGGCTGACCTCGCACGTCACCGGGCCGAGGTTGGTCACCCCCAGGCTGGCGCCGTCCGACTGCAGGCTGGCGAGCTGCACGCTGCCGAGGATCGTGCAGCCCCGGTCGACGTACCGGTCGGCCACGGGCGTGTAGCGGGCACCCATCCGGCCGAGCTCGGCGAGGCATTGGCCCGCGGCCGGGCTGAGCGGGGCGGGGAGCGCCCGCGCGGTGGTCGGCGCCGCCACGGCCGGCTGCCGCCCGCGCGAGCTCTCCGGCAGCGCCGAGCAACCCGCCAGGAGCAGCGAGGCGCAAGTCAGGCCGAGAGTAAGGCGAACCATGCCCCCTTGTCGGACGGCATGGTTAATTTCGCGCTAACGCGGTGCGCCCGCGGCGCCGCCGCCTCAGCCGTTGGCGAGCGCCTGGCTGGCGATCACCGCCGGATCGGACGCCAGCATGTGCATGTAGCGGTGGCGCTCGGGCGACCCCTTGCGAAGATGCTCCAGCTCCTCGCGCTGGGCCTCGGTGAGGCCGATCTTCACGTAACCGCGCCGGGCGAGGCAGCTGTCGAGGACCGATTGCATCGCGCCGCGCAATTCGCGGATTTGCCGTTCCGGGCGCACGCCCGCCTCGATCTGCCCGTAGCTTCGCGCCAGCTCCAGGGGGTCCAACGGCAAGCCATCGAGTGATTCGAGCCGCCGGGTGCCGCGGACGAACGCCTGGGCCTGCTTGGTCTGCGACACGTCGGCGTAATAGGCGATGCTGCCGCATTCGACCGCGTCTTGCCGGTATGTGTCGAAGTCGACCCCGGCACGGCCCCAGGTTTCCGGCGGCCTCGGGGCAGACATTGCGGGTGCAGACATGCCCAGGATGGCGGTTGCGATGAGTACTTGGCGGACTGCGCGCATCGTTCGTTCCTCCAGCCTATTGGCCGGTCTTTTACCGCAGTTGCCGCGCGCGGCCAAGCGCGCCGCCGCCGATGGTTGCCGATGCAACCGCAATCGTCCTTGACTATCGTCGGCCGGTCATTAGGGCGCCGCGCGGGCCACGCGGTCCCAACGCCGCGCGTGCTCTCTGCAAGGAGAGACTACATGACTGATACCCCCGGCCAGCCGGCCGTGAAGCCGGCGCGCCCGTTCTTTTCTTCCGGTCCCTGCGCCAAGCCGCCGGGCTGGTCCGCCGACAAGCTGGCCACAGAATCGCTCGGGCGCTCGCACCGCTCGAAGCTCGGCAAGGTGCGCCTGCAGTACTGCATCGACCTGATGCGCGAGATGCTCCGGCTGCCCGAGACGCACCGCATCGGCATCGTCCCGGGCTCGGACACCGGCGCGTTCGAGATGGCGATGTGGACGATGCTCGGCGCGCGCGGCGTGACCGCGCTGGCGTGGGAAAGCTTCGGCGAGGGCTGGGTGACCGACATCGCCAAGCAGCTCAAGCTCGATCCGACGGTGTTGCGCGCCGACTACGGCCGGTTGCCCGATCTGTCGCAGGTCGACTGGGCCGATGACGTGCTGTTCACCTGGAACGGCACCACCAGCGGCGTGCGCGTGCCCGACGGCGAATGGATCCCGGCCGGCCGCGAGGGGCTCGCCTTCGCCGACGCGACCAGCGCGGTGTTCGCCTACGACCTGCCGTGGGACAAGATCGATGTCGCCACGTTCTCGTGGCAGAAGGTGCTCGGCGGGGAGGGTGCGCATGGCGTGCTGATCCTCGGCCCGCGCGCGGTCGAGCGGCTCGAGCAATACACTCCGGCGTGGCCGTTGCCGAAAGTGTTCCGCCTGGTCTCGAAGGGCAAGCTGGCCGAAGGGGTGTTCAAGGGCGAGACCATCAACACGCCGTCGATGCTGGCGGTCGAGGATGCGATCTGGACGCTCGAATGGGCCCGCTCGGTCGGCGGCCTCGATGGCCTCAAGGCGCGCTCGGACGCCAACGCCGCGGCGCTCGACAAGATCGTCGAGGAGCGCGGCTGGCTCGGGCATCTCGCCGAGGACCGCGCGATCCGCTCGAAGACCTCGGTCTGCCTGACGGTCGCCGGCGCCGACGCCGACTTCATCAAGGCGTTCGCCGGCCTGCTGGAGAAAGCCGGCGCGGCCTACGACATCGCCGGCTATCGCGACGCCCCGCCGGGCCTGCGCATCTGGTGCGGCGCGACCGTCGATGCCGCCGACATCGAGGCCCTCGGCCCGTGGCTCGACTGGGCCTGGAATACGCTGAAATCGTGATGTGAGTCCCGGCGACGGCTGGGACCTCAGGCCTTCAGGTCGGGCTTTGCCGACCGAGGTCCCAGCCTTCGCTGGGACGCAAGATGGAAACCATGAAATGACCAAGCCCAAAGTGCTCATCTCGGACAAGATGGACCCCAACGCCGCCACGATCTTCCGCGAGCGCGGCTGCGAGGTCGACGAGATCACCGGCAAGACCCCCGAAGAGCTGAAGGCGATCATCGGGAATTACGACGGCCTGGCGATCCGCTCGGCCACCAAGGTCACCCGCGAAATCCTCGACGCGGCGACCAACCTCAAGGTCATCGGCCGCGCCGGGATCGGCGTCGACAACGTCGACATCCCCTACGCCAGCTCGAAGGGCGTGGTGGTGATGAACACCCCGTTCGGCAACTCGATCACCACCGCCGAGCACGCCATCGCGCTGATGTTCGCGCTTGCCCGCCAGCTGCCCGAGGCCAATGCCCAGACCCAGGCCGGGAAATGGCCGAAGAACGATTTCATGGGGGTCGAGGTCACCGGCAAGACACTCGGCCTGATCGGGGCCGGCAACATCGGCTCGATCGTCGCCGACCGCGCCCTCGGCCTCAGGATGAAGGTGGTTGCCTACGATCCGTTCCTCTCGCCCGACCGCGCGGTCGAGCTCGGGATCGAGAAGGTCGAGCTCGACCAGCTCCTGGCGCGGGCCGACTTCATCACGCTGCACACGCCGCTGACCGAGCAGACCCGCAACATCCTCAGCCGCGAGAACCTCGCCAAGACCCGCAAGGGGGTGCGGATCGTCAACTGCGCGCGCGGCGGGCTGATCGACGAGGCGGCGCTCAAGGACATGCTCGATTCGGGCCACGTCGCCGGTGCCGCGCTCGACGTATTCGCGACCGAGCCGGCCCGGGAGCACGCGCTGTTCGGCACGCCGAACTTCGTCGCCACGCCGCACCTCGGCGCCTCGACCAACGAGGCGCAGGTCAACGTCGCGCTGCAGGTCGCCGAGCAGATGGCCGACTTCCTGGTCAACGGCGGCGTCACCAACGCGCTCAACATGCCGAGCCTGTCGGCCGAGGAAGCGCCCAAGCTGAAGCCGTACATGGGCCTCGCCGAGAAGCTCGGCAGCCTGGTCGGCCAGCTCGCCCACGGCAACCTCGACAAGATCTCGATCGAGGTCGAAGGCGCCGCCGCCGAGCTCAATCCGAAGCCGATCACCGGCGCGGTGCTCGCGGGCCTGATGAAGAACTATTCGGACAGCGTGAACATGGTCAACGCGCCGTTCCTCGCCAAGGAGCGCGGGCTCGACGTGCGCGAAGTGCGGCACGATCGCGAAGGCGTCTACCACACGCTGGTCCGCGTCACCGTCGCCACCAGCCAGGGCGATCGCTCGGTAGCGGGCACGCTGTTCGGCAACACCGCGCCGCGGCTGGTCGAGATCTTCGGCATCGGCATCGAGGCCGATCTCGACGGGCACATGCTCTATATCGTCAACGAGGACGCGCCGGGCTTCATCGGTCGGATCGGCACGCTTTTGGGCGAGAACGGGATCAATATCGGCACGTTCCACCTCGGCCGGCGCATCGCCGGAGGCGAGGCGGTGCTGCTGCTGTCGGTCGACACGCCGGTGCCGCAGCCGGTGCTCGATGCGGCCTGCAAGTTGCCGGGCGTCAAGGTGGTGAAGGCACTGACGTTCTGATCCTCCCCGAAGCGGGGAGGATGAGGTTCGACATTGGTGCATCGCGCAGCTAAAGGCGCGCTGAATGGAAGACACCGACCGCGATCTGCTGCCCGAGGGGCTCGAGGACCGGCTGCCGCAAAGCGCCGCGACCGCCGCGCGTGT
>DASPMY010000005.1:0-32347 GCA_035626815.1 Croceibacterium sp. | reverse complement strand
CGGCAGATCTATCCGAGCCGGCAACTGGGCACCGGGATGGGCGTGAACAGCGTGATCGTGGCGTCGTCCGCGGCGCTGGCACCGACGCTCGGCGGGTTCGTCGTCGGCAACGCGCCGTGGCAATGGGTCTTCGCGGCGGCCGTGCCGTTCGCGGTGGTCTCGCTGCTGCTCGGCCGGGCGCTGCCCGATCCGGTGCCCCAGCAACGCCCACCCGAGTGGGTCAGCGGGCTGTGGAGCGCCGCCACGATGCTGCTGCTGATCGGCGGGCTGCAACTGGCGACGCACGAGAATGGGGTCATGGGCTCGGTGATGGCGGTCGCCGGCGTCGCCTCGCTGGTGTTCCTGGTGAAGCGCGAGCGTGCGCGGACCTCGCCGGTGGTGCCGGTCGACTTGCTCGCCCGCCCGGTGCTCGGCTTCTCAGCGCTCGCGGCGATCGCCTGCTTCATCTCGGCCGGCGCGCTGATGCTGTCGCTGCCGTTCCGGCTCGAGGAAGCGATGGGCTACCCGCCGCAGCAGGTCGGCGTGCTGCTGCTGCCGTTCCCGCTGACGATGCTGGTGGTCGCGCCGCTCGCCGGGTGGATGAGCGACCGCATCGCCGCGACCAAGCTCGGCGTCGCCGGCATGGCGCTGGCGATCGCCGGACTGCTGCTGCTCGCCTTCATGCCCGAGCGGCCGGGCGAATTCGCCATCGCCTGGCGGCTGGTGCTCACCGCCATCGGTTTCGGCCTGTTCTTCGCTCCCAACTCGCGGCTGCTGATCGGCCAGGCGCCGCGCGAGCGGGCGGCGGCGGCGGGCGGGCTGCTGTCGACCTCGCGGCTGCTCGGCCAGACGATGGCGGCGGTCACCGTCGGCATCCTGCTGGCGGGCGGGGCGGGGCTCGGCCCGGCGCCGCTGTTCGTCGCCTGCGCGCTGGCGGTGGTGGCGGCGCTGTGCAGCCTGGCGCGGTTCAGGAGCGTGACGCGCGCCGGGGGCCGCGCCTCGCTGGCGCAGCCGTGACCGTCAATCGGTGGCGCGTCCCTCGCGCCTGACCAGCAGTTCCTCGCACACCCGGTAGGTCCGCTCGTTGTCGACGTCGACCGCGAGCGAGCCGTCGGTGAAGATCGTCGCCCTGATTTCGATTCCGGTGCGCCGGCTGAGCCGCCGCATCGCCGCTTTCACGCCGAATACGCCGAGGCGCAGCAGCACGATGTTGTGCAGGCCGAAGGCATCGATCATGCGCCTGGCGCTTTTCATGAACTGGCCGCCGCCGGCGAACACGTCCGCCGCCACCGGGAAGGTCTTGCGGTTGGCCAGCCCATAAATGTTGCAATTGGCGAACTCGCCGTCGCGGAACCTGTAGAAGCCGCGCTGGGCCTCGGGGTGAGCGGCAAGCACGTCGTCCTTGCGGGCCAGCGCGAAGACGCCGTCGGCCTCGGTCATCTCGCGGCGGATCTGCGCGGCGGCGGCCGGGGTGACGAGCACGTTGTCGGCGGTCGTGACGAGGAACGGGCCCTCGTCGTCGCCGGCGGCCGCGACGACGCTCTCGATCAGCTTCGGCCGGCTGGCGACCAGCCGGATCGGCGGGCCGCCTGCGTAGTCGGCCAGCAACGGGCGCAGCTCGTCATGCGCCTCGGCTTCGACCGAGATCCTGATCTCGCTCACCGCGGGCAGCGCGGTGACGGTGTCGAGCACGTGAATCAGCAGGGGTTTGCCGCGGATCGGCACGAGGCACTTGTGCGACACGCGCGCGCGCGCGGCGAGCGGGTTGATCGCGCCGGCGCGCTGCCCGGCGAGAAGGATCACGACTACGGGCGGCTCGGGCATTGCCCGCGCCCTTCACGGCGAACCGGCGGGCGTCAAGAGCGGAAGCGAGGAACCGGGCGCGGCACGGGGCCGTTGGGGAGGCGAACGGCAAGGAACGCTAGAATGTCGAGAATTCCCAATTCGGCCATCCCGCACGCCTGGGCGGAGGATTCCGAGCATGCCGAGGATGTGCGCCGCGCGCGCGGCGAGACCGACAACGAAGGCCCTTCGCTGCTGATGGTCGCGGCGATCGCGGGACTGGCGCTGCTCGGCGCCAAGCTGCTGTTCGGCCGCCGCCGCCACGCCTGACGGGAAAGGCCTGCCCGGCCTCCCCGCTGCAAGCGCGGGGAAGCCGGGAGCACCTCCGATAACGTTACTCGCCGAACGTGCGCTGCCACCAGCCGCGGCGGGTGCCGCCGGCAGCTTCGGCGTCGCCGTTCTCGTCGTTGGCCGCTTCCGGCGCGGCGGGGGATTCCATCGCGGCTTCCGCCTCGACCGGCTCGTCGGCCTTCTTGCGCCGCGAGCGGCGGGGCTTGGCGGCCTCGGGCGCGACCTCGACCGCTTCCGCCACCGGAGCCTCGGCCACGACCTCTTCGGCCTCGGTGGTGACCGCCTTCTTGCGCCGCGTACGCGGCTTGGCGGCGGGCTCTTCCACCGCCGCGACCGGGGCAGCCGTCTCGGTTTCGACGGCTTGCGTCGCTTCGGTCTCGCTTTCTACTGACTTCCTGCGCCGGCCGCGCGGCTTGGGCGCGGGCTCCTCCGGGGCCGGGGCTTCCTCAGGGAGGCTCTCGATGACATCCTCGGCGATCGCCTCGGCGGCTTCGGCGCCCTCGAAGCCGACGGTCTCGCTCACCGATTCGGACTCGCCTTCGCCGCGACCGCGCCGGCGACGGCCTCCACGGCGGCGGCGCTTCTTCGGACGGTCCTCGCCCGCTTCGGCGGTGTCTGCCGTGCGCGGACGGTCTTCGCTGCTATCCTCGCCCTCGGAGTCACGCTCCGCTTCGGGACCACGATCCTCGCCGTCCTCGTGCTCGTCGTGGCGGTTGCGGCCGCGGCCCCCGCGGCGCCGGCGGCGACGCTTGCCGCCGCGCTCGTCGTCGCCGTCGGCGGCGCGCTCGGGACGGCCCCGCGGCCGCTCGTCGCGCGCCACGGGCTCGTCTTCGGCCTCGTCCTCCTCGTCGAAGACGTCGTCCTCGACCTCCTCGACGATCGGCTCGAACCGCGGGGTCGTGGTCGGGCGCGGGCCGGTGCTGGTGACGCGCATCTTGGCGCCTTCGTCCTCGCCTTCGGGCAGGACCTCGACGGTCACTCCGTAGCGCTCCTCGATCTCGGCGAGATCGGCGCGCTTGGCGTTGAGCAGGTACACCGCCGCCTCGGTCGAGGCGTAGAGCGTGATCGTCGTGCCTTTGCCCTTGGCCGCCTCGTCCTCGATCAGCCGCAGCGCCGACAGGCCGGCGCTCGAGGCGGTGCGGACGAGGCCGGTGCCGTCGCAGTGCGGGCACGAGCGGGTGGTCGCTTCGAGCACGCCGGTGCGCAGCCGCTGGCGGCTCATCTCCATCAGCCCGAAGCCGGAGATGCGGCCGACCTGGATGCGCGCGCGGTCGTTCCGCAGCGCGTCCTTCATCGCCTTCTCGACCTTGCGGACGTTCGAGCCGTATTCCATGTCGATGAAGTCGATGACCACGAGCCCGGCCATGTCGCGCAGGCGCAACTGGCGGGCGATCTCGCGCGCCGCCTCGAGGTTGGTGTTGAGCGCGGTCGCCTCGATGCCGTGCTCCTTGGTGGAGCGGCCCGAGTTGATGTCGATCGAGACCAGCGCCTCGGTCGGGTTGATGACCAGGTAGCCGCCCGACTTCAGCTGCACGACCGGATCGTACATCGCCGAGAGCTGGTCCTCGGCGCCGTAGCGCTGGAACAGCGGCACCGGGTCGGCATACTGCTTCACCCGCCGGGCGTGGCTCGGCATCAGCAGCTTCATGAATTCCTTGGCCGCCTTGTAGCCCTCGGCGCCCTCGACCACGACTTCCTCGATCTCGCGGTTGTAGATGTCGCGGATGGCACGCTTCACCAGGTCGGAATCCGAATGGATCACCGCCGGGGCGCTCGAGGCGAGGGTCTTCTCGCGGATCTCGTCCCACACCCGGGCGAGATAATCGAAGTCGCGCTTGATCTCGGTCTTGTTGCGCTGCAGCCCGGCGGTGCGCACGATCAGGCCCATGCTGCGCGGCAGCACCAGCTCGCCGACGATCTGCTTCAACCGCTTGCGGTCGGCCGCGCTCGAGATCTTGCGGCTGATGCCGCCGCCGTGGCTCGAATTGGGCATCAGCACGCAGTAGCGGCCGGCGAGGCTGAGGTACGTGGTCAGCGCCGCGCCCTTGTTGCCGCGCTCTTCCTTGACGACCTGGACCAGCAGCACCTGGCGCCGCTGGATGACGTCCTGGATCTTGTAGCGGCGGCGCAGCGCCTGGCGCTTGGCCTTGAGCTCGTCCATCTCCTTGGCGCGCGAACGGCCGCCGCCCTGGCGCCGCCCCCGGCCGCGGCGGCCGCGCGGGCGCTCGTCCTCCGCGTCCCCGGCGGCTTCTTCGTCGCCCAGCTCCTCGGCGTCTTCGGGCTCGTCCCCTTCGGGCTCGTCACCGTCTTCGTCGCCGTCCTCGACCTGGCCGCCCTCGATGGTGGCGACGTCGTCCTTCTCGCTGGTGTCGATCTCCTCGACGTGGGAATCGTCGTCGCCTTCCTCGCCGTCGTCGAACGACTCCTCGAAGTCGTCCTCGTCGGCCCGCAGCGCGGCTTCCTCTTCGGCGTGCGCCTGCTCTTCGGCGAGCAGCGCCTCGCGGTCGGCCTGGGGGATCTGGTAGTAGTCGGGATGGATCTCGGTGAACGCGAGGAAGCCATGCCGGTTGCCGCCGAAGTCGACGAAAGCCGCCTGCAGCGAAGGTTCTACGCGGGTTACCTTGGCGAGGTAGATATTGCCTTTGATCTGCTTGTGTTCGGCAGATTCGAAGTCGAATTCCTCAATCCGGTTGCCCTTGAGCACCGCCACCCGCGTTTCTTCCGGGTGGCGCGCATCGATCAGCATGCGCGTGGCCATTGAATAGTCTCCAGGCGCGCGCGGCCCCCATGTCCGGTCCCCCGAGGGGCCGGCCATGAGCCGAAACGCGCCGATCTGTGTGGATTCCGCCGCGCGCCGGGCCATGGCCAGGGGTGCGGACGGAGATTCTGAAAGCGCCAGTGGCGCTGCGGAATGTGTCTGCCGAAAGGCGAAGGCGCAGGGTGTCCGTCTGCGCGAAAGAGGCTCCCGCCGCGACGCAACCGTGGGGCTGCGGGTTGGCGGAATGGCTCTGGCTTCTCATTACGGCATCAACCTGTAAGTATTTTCCGGTGCTGCGGAACCGCAGCCCGGCACGTTCGGAACGCCCGGTTGTTGGGCGGGCGCCCGGACGATGGTTAGCTAGCAGCGGGGGACAGTATCGGCAACCTTATTGCGCGCGCCGGCAAATTTCCCTTGGTTAACCGGATGGGCCAGAGGACGCTCTACCGCCTGCAGATCGCGCTGGTGTTCGTCGCGCCGGTCCTGCTGCTGGCGGGGCTCTACGCGATCGGCCACGCCGCCGGCGTGCGCGCGCCGCTGCTCGGGCGCGGCTACGTCATCCGGCTCGCGCTGCCCGAGGCCGGCGAAACGGTCGGCCTGCCGCCGGTGCTCGGCCCAAGCGATCCGAGCCGCCCGCTGGTGGTCATCGACGCCGGCCATGGGGGGCACGACCCCGGCGCAAGCGGGGCCGGGTTCCGCGAGAAGACGCTGGCGCTGGCGCTGGCGAGGGCGCTGCGCGACCGCCTGCTGCGCGACGGCGGCGTTCGCGTGGCGCTAACTCGCGACGACGATACCTTCCTGGTGCTCGAGGAGCGCGCCGAGATCGCCCGTCAGCTCGGCGCCGACCTGTTCCTGTCGATTCACGCCGACTCCGCCGGCGACAAGGCCGAGGTAGCGGGGGCCAGCGTCTACACGCTCTCGGCGACCGCATCGAGCGAGGCGGCGGCGCGCTTCGCGGCGCGCGAGAACAGCGCCGACGTCGTCAACGGGGTGCCGCTCGCCAACCAGGACGCGAACGTCAACGCCATCCTCGTCGAGCTGTCGCAGCGCCACGCGCAGGAGCAGTCCGACGAGTTCGCCAGCCTGATCATGCGGGAGGGCGAAGGCGCGCTCGACTTCCATCCGCAGGCGCGGCGATCGGCGGCGCTGGTCGTGCTCAAGGCGCCCGACGTGCCGTCGGCCCTGTTCGAGGCCGGCTTCATCTCCAATCCCGAGGAAGCCGGGCGGCTCGCCTCGCCGCAAGGCCAGGCGCGGTTCGCCGAGGCGATGGCGCGGGCGATCCGCATTTACTTCGCGCGCCAGGCGGGGGTCTGATGTCATCCGTCGCATCGGTGTGGCGCGGCGGCGAATCGGCGTGCTAAGGGCGCCCCCGATATGGCCGACACCGACCTGACCACCGGCGAGCATTTCAAGTACCGCATTCGCCGCGACGCCAGCGGCGTGCTCACCTGGTTCCGGGATTCGTGGCATTCGAAGCGATGGTTCCGCTGGCTGTCCTACGCTGTCGCGGCGGCGCTCGCGGTGTGGATCGTCGGCTGGGCGCTGCTCGCGCGCGGCCTGCCCGATGCCCGCACGCTGCTCGACTACGAGCCGGCCCTGCCCAGCGTGGTACGCGGCGCCGACGGCGAGCTGGTCGGCCGCTACGAGCGCGAGCGGCGCGTGCAGCTGCAGTACAAGGATTTCCCGGCCCAACTGGTCAATGCCTACACCTCGGCCGAGGACGAAACGTTCTGGACCCACGGCGGCATCGACTATCCGGGCTTCTTCGGCGCGGTGTTCGACTACATCAGCAAGCTCGGTAGCGACGTGCGCGCCAAGGGCGGCTCGACCATCACTCAGCAGGTGGCCAAGAACATCCTCGTCGGCAACGAGTACTCGATCACTCGCAAGCTCAAGGAGATGATCCTCGCCCGGCGCATCGAGGCGGTGCTGTCGAAGCGCGAGATCATGGAGATCTATCTCAACGAGATTCCTCTCGGCCGGCGCAGCTTCGGCGTGCAGGCCGCCAGCCGCGCCTACTTCGACAAGGACGTCGGCGGCCTCGAGCTGCACGAGATGGCCTACCTGGCGATCCTGCCCAAGGCGCCGGAAAGCTACAGCCGCGAGAAGAACTTCCCCGAGGCGACCGCGCGGCGCAACTTCGTCCTCGATGTCATGGCCGAAAACGGCCACATCACCGAAGCGCAGGCGGCCGCGGCCAAGGCCGAGCCGCTCGACCTCACCCGCCAGCAGCCTGAGGCGCGCTCCGCCGATGCCGGCTATTACCTCGAGGAAGTGCGCCGCCAGCTGATCGCGCGCTACGGCGAGCAGGCCGAGGACGGCCCGCACAGCGTCTATGCCGGCGGGCTGTGGGTGCGCACGTCACTCGACACCGAGATGCAGGCGGCGGCGCAGAAGGCGCTCCGTGCGGGGTTGCTGCGCTTCGCCGGCGGCCGCGGCTGGCATGGACCGGTGGCGACGCTCAACCCGGGCAACGGCGACCTCAAGGCGCAGCTCGCCAACAGCAACCTCAGCATCAATTACGACAAGTGGCGCGTCGGCGTGGTCACCGCGCGCAGCGGCAGCTCGGCGACGATCGGCTTCGCAAACGGCGACGAAGCCCCGCTCACCGGAGTCCCCGACGCCATCAAGGTCGGCGACGTCACCGCCGTCGCGCCGGCCGGCAATGCCTGGGCGGTGCGCACGGTGCCGGAGGTGTCGGGCGGCTTCGTGGTCGAGGATCCCAACACCGGGCGGGTGCTGGCGATGCAGGGCGGCTTCGATCCGCGCCTCGGCTCCTTCAACCGCGCTAGCCAGGCCCAGCGCCAGCCGGGCTCGACGATCAAGCCGTTCGTCTACGCCACCGGCATCGACCAGGGCATGACCCCCGCGACGATGGTCCCCGACGCGACCTATTGCTACTACCAGGGCGCCAACCTGGGCGAGAAGTGCTTCCGCAACTTCGGCGGCGGCGGCGGCGGCGAGCACACGATGCGCTGGGGCCTCGAGCAGTCGCGCAACCTGATGACCGTTCACATTGCCATGGACGCGGGGATGGAGAACGTCACCCGCACGTTCAAGAACGTCGGCATCGGCGAGTACGACAACTACCCGGCTTTCGCGCTCGGCGCCGGCGAGACGACGGTGCTCAAGATGGTCAACGCCTACGCGGCGCTGGCCAATCACGGGCTACAGCACAATCCGACGCTGATCGACTACGTGCAGGACCGCCACGGCAAGGTCATCTGGCGCGCCGACCGGCGCGAGTGCACCGGCTGCAACATGGACCAGTGGGACGGCAAGCCGATGCCGCGGCTGCGCGAGCAGGGCCGCCAGGTGCTCGACGCGCGCACCGCCTACCAGGTCGTGCACATGCTCGAAGGCGTGGTCCAGCGCGGCACCGCCACGGTGCTGCGCGATCTCGGGATGCCGCTGTTCGGCAAGACGGGCACGACCACCGGTCCGACCGACGTGTGGTTCGTCGGCGGATCGCCTGACATCGTCGCCGGCGTCTATCTCGGCTACGATCAGCCGCGCAGCCTCGGCGGCTGGGCCCAGGGCGGCCGGGTGGCGGCGCCGATCTTCAAGCAGTTCGTCGAGGAAACCAAGGACAAGTGGGCGGGGCGGCCGTTCCTGGCGCCCGCCGGCATCCGCATGGTCCGCATCGACCGGGCGAGCGGCCGGCGGGTGTTCGACGGCTGGCCGACCGACGATCCGCGGGCGGCGGTCATCTGGGAGGCGTTCAAACCCGATACCGAGCCGCGCCGCACGGGCCGCCAGGACCAGAGCGACCAGCTGCGCGAGCTGATCCTGGCGCAGCTGCGCCGCAGCAGCGGGCGCGACGCAGGCGCCAACAGCTCGTCGCCGCCGGAAGAAGCGCCGCCCGCCGACTTCGTCGAGGAGAGCGGCGGCATCTACTAATCTGCAGCGACGCTTGGCGCATATGGACTCTGTCCGGCGCACCGTTCATAATCAACGAATGACCAGAGCCCCCAGCTTCCTCGCCGCCGCGACCGCCGCACTGCTCGCAGCCGTCCCGGCTTCCGCCGCCTTGCCGGAGGGAGCGCACGTCCCCTCGCTGGTCACCCGGGGAGCGCTGGCCGGCAAGACCATCTCGTTCAACCTGCAGCAGGAGCTCCGCAAGGGCCCGGTCGTGCTGTACTTCTTCCCCAAGGCGTTCACGCCCGGGTGCAACCAGGAAGCCAAGGCGTTCGCCGACCACATCGCCGACTTCAAGGCAGCCGGGGCGCAAGTCTTCGGCATGTCGGGCGACAACCTCGAGGATCTGGCCAAGTTTTCGGAGAAGGAATGCGCCGGCGCATTCCCGGTGGCGCGGGCCACCCCGGCGACGATCCAGGCGTTCGACGTCGCCCTGACGATGAATGGGCAGCGCAACGACAACCTGACGAGCCGCACCTCGTACGTCATCGCGCCCGACGGCGAGATCGTGATGGTCCATTCGGACCTCAACTGGCAAGACCACGTCAGCAAGACGCTCGCCGCCGTCAGGACGCTGGGCAACTCCTAGATCCGCGCCGACCGGAGCGCGCCCGCCTGCCGATCGCGGCCGGTTCGCGTTCGCCCACTTTCCCCGCGCCGACGCGTGCGCTACGCGCACCGCTTTCTGACGGAGACCGACCATGCGTGCCGAAGGGCAGGCCCATATCGAGCGGATCGAGGCGGCGCTGGCGCTGGTGCGGCGCTCGCTCGACTGGGACCGCGCGGTGCGCCGGCTCGATGAGCTCAATGCCCGGGTCGAGGACCCGACGCTATGGGACAATCCGAAGCAGGCCGAAGAAGTGATGCGCGAGCGCCGCCGGCTCGAAGCGGCGATCGGCACGGTCAACGAGATCGGTTCGGAAATGGCCGACGCGGTCGAGTTCGTCGAGCTGGGCGAAGCCGAGGGCGACGACGGCGTGGTCGCCGAGGGGCTAGCGAGCCTCGAGCGGCTCGCCGCGCGCGCCGACGCCGACAAGGTCCAGGCGCTGCTCGGCGGCGAGGCCGATGCCAACGATACCTATCTCGAGATTCATGCCGGGGCGGGCGGCACCGAAAGCCAAGACTGGGCCGAGATGCTGCTCCGGATGTATGCCCGCTGGGCCGAGCGCAAGGGCTACAAGGTCGAGACGGTCGAATACCAGGCGGGCGAGCAGGCGGGGATCAAGTCGGCCACGCTGCAGATCAAGGGCGAGAACGCCTACGGCTACGCCAAGACCGAAAGCGGCGTGCACCGCCTCGTCCGCATCAGCCCGTACGACAGCGCGGCGCGCCGGCACACCTCGTTCAGCTCGGTGTGGGTCTATCCGGTGATCGACGACAACATCGAGATCGAGATCAACGAGGGGGATCTCCGGATCGACACCTACCGCGCGTCGGGCGCCGGCGGGCAGCACATCAACACCACCGACAGCGCGGTGCGCATCACCCACATTCCGACCGGCATAGTCGTCGCCAGCCAGAACGACCGTAGCCAGCACAAGAACCGCGCCACGGCAATGAACATGCTCAAGGCCAGGCTCTACGAGGCCGAGCTCGCCCGCCGCGAAGCCGAGGCGAGCGGCGAGTACCAGGCGAAGACCGAGATCGGCTGGGGCCACCAGATCCGGAGCTACGTCCTGCAGCCCTACCAGATGGTCAAGGACTTGCGCACCGGCGTCACCTCGACCTCGCCCGGCGACGTGCTCGACGGCAAGCTCGACGACTTCATCGCCGCCGCGCTCGCCCAGCGGGTCACCGGCGAGGCGGTCGAAGTCGAGGACGTCGACTAGCGCGGCCGCAGCGCCGGCTTTGCCAGCGCCCGACAACACGCTAAGCCGCGCCCGCCATGCTTCGTCCCGCCGCTCTCCTCGTGCTCCTGGCCCTCGGCCTGGCCGCTTGCCGGCAGGAATCGGACAGCGACCGGCTCGAAACCGCGCGCGAGTTTCCCCGCGCCTACCGGCCGGTGTCGGAGCTGGGCGGCAACGCGTTCTCCACCGAGGAGGCCCGCGACGACCGCAACGAGGCGAACACGGTCATGGACCTCGCGCAGATTCGCGAGGGGATGACCGTCGCCGACATCGGCGCGGGCGATGGCTATTACACCGTGCGGCTGGCCGAGCGCGTCGGGGCTCAAGGCCGCGTGCTGGCCCAGGACATCGACCAGGACGCGCTGCGCCGGCTCGGCGGGCGGGTGGAGAGTGAGCGGCTCGACAACGTCTCGATCAAGCTCGGCGCCGAAGACGACCCGCGCCTGCCGGAGAACAGCTTCGACCGCGTGTTCATGGTCCACATGTACCATGAGGTGACCGAACCCTATGCGTTCCTGTGGCGGCTTCGCCCGGCGCTGCGCGAGGGCGGGCAGGTCATCGTCGTCGACGTCGACCGGCCGACCGACCAGCACGGCATCGCGCCCGAATTATTGTTTTGCGAGTTCCAGGCGGTGGGCTTCCGGTTGGTGGAATTTGTTCGCAAGCCGGAACTCGCAGGGTATTATGCGCAGTTTGTAGCAGCCGGCCCGCGTCGGGAGCCCGGCTCGATCGAGCCGTGCGACGCGCAGGACGGCAAACAGGGAACGGCGTCCGACTAGGGCGCGTGCAGGATCAGATGATGGACTTCAAGGGTTTACGGCCCATTCTGTATGGTGGACGCGAGGTCTGGCCGTTGGTCGAAGGCGGCAAGGGCGTTTCGGCCACCAACCACATGAGCTCGGGCGCATGGGCGGCCGCCGGCGGCATCGGGACGGTCAGCGCGGTCAACGCCGACAGTTACGACAGCGAAGGCAAGATCATCGCGCAAGTGTACGAGCAGCTGACCCGGCTCGAGCGCCACGAGCAGCTGATCCGCTACGCGATCGACGGCGCGGTCGAGCAGGTAAAGCGGGCCTACGACATCGCCAGCGGCAAGGGCGCAATCAACATCAACGTGCTGTGGGAGATGGGCGGCGCGCAGGAAGTGCTCGAAGGGGTGCTCGAGAAGACCCGCGGCCTCGTCGCCGGGGTCACCTGCGGCGCGGGGATGCCCTACAAGCTGAGCGAGATCGCCGCGCGCTACAACGTCAACTACCTGCCGATCATCAGCTCGGCGCGGGCTTTCCGCGCGCTGTGGAAGCGGGCCTACAACAAGGTCTCCGAGCTGATGGCCGCGGTCGTCTACGAGGACCCGTGGCTGGCCGGCGGGCACAACGGCCTGTCGAACGCCGAGGACCCGCTCGCGCCCGAGGATCCCTATCCCCGCGTCAAGGCGCTGCGCGAGACGATGCGCGGCGAGGGGATCGCCGACGAGGTGCCGATCGTGATGGCCGGCGGCGTGTGGTACTTGCGCGAATGGAACGACTGGATCGAGAATCCCGAGCTCGGCCAGATCGCCTTCCAGTACGGCACGCGCCCGCTGCTGACCGAGGAAAGCCCGATCCCGCAAGGCTGGAAGGACCGCCTGCGCACGCTCGACGAAGGCGACGTGCTGCTGCACCGCTTCAGCCCGACCGGGTTCTACAGCTCGGCGGTGCGCAACTCGTTCCTGCGCGAGCTCGAGGCGCGCAGCGAGCGGCAGGTGCCCTATTCGCGGGTGCCCGCAGGCGAGCACACGGTGCAGCTCGACGCCGGGGTCAAGGGCAAGAACTTCTGGGTCACGCCGAAAGACCGCGAACGCGCCCGCGCATGGGTCGCGGCCGGCTTCACCGAGGCGCTCAAGACGCCCGACGACACCGTGGTGTTCGTCGGCCCGGAGGAGCGCGCGACGATCCGCGAGGACCAGGCGGCGTGCATGGGTTGCCTGTCGCACTGCGGGTTCTCGTCGTGGAAGGACCACGACGACTACACCACCGGGCGCCTCGCCGACCCGCGCAGCTTCTGCATCCAGAAGACGCTGCAGGACATCGCCCACGGCGGCGACACCGAGCAGAACCTGATGTTCGCCGGCCACAGCGCGTTCCGCTTCAAGCAGGACCCGTTCTACTCGAACAACTTCACCCCCACGGTGAAGCAGCTGGTCGACCGGATTCTGACGGGGGATTGAGCCGCGCCTTGTTTGCCGCGATGGTTGACGCTATATTGCGTCAGAATTCGCGGAAGGAGAAAGAAATGGCTTTGGCACGGTACGCCGAAGGCGGGCTGTTCGCCCCGCGCCGGATCGCCGAGGCATTTCATACCACGAGCGAGGATGTCGCCCGGACGCTCGGCCTCGGCAAGGACGCGATCCAGCGCCGTGATCGCGTTCGCTCGGAAAAGACCCAGCGGCGCCTGCGCGAGATGATCGAGGTGATCAACAAGGTCGAGCCGCGGTTCGGCTCGGCCCTGATGGCCTATGCCTGGTACCGGTCCGAACCCCTCGCCGGCTTCGCCGGACAAACGGCGATGCAACTCGTCAGGGCCGGCGGTGTCAACGACGTCCTCGACTACATCGACGCGGTGGATGCGGGCGTTCACGCTTGACCGCCTCGAAGCGGTTCGTCGGCAAGCTGTATCGCGCATTGAACCCACGGTGGGCGGGCGACCCGCTCTCGGGGGATGGCGCGAAGCACTACGGCGGACGCTTCAATCCCAAGGGAGTTGCCGCGCTCTGCTGCTCGCTCTCGCCGGTCACGGCGCTGCGCGAATCCAACCAGGTCGGTGACCTGCAGCCGACCACCGTGGTCGCCTATCGCGCGGCGATCGAGCGCGTATTCGACGGTCGCGACGAGGCGGCGGTGCGACGAGCGGGGCTCGATCCGGCACAGCTCTCCGACCCTGCCTGGCGCGAATCGATGTTGCGCGATGGAGAGGCGCCCACCCAAGAGTTTGCCCGGCGGCTCATGGCCGCTGGCTGGTCGGCGCTGCTCGTGCCGAGCTTTGCGCGCGGGGCCGAGCCCGACGATCTCAACCTCGTCGTGTGGCGCTGGTCGCCCGAGCCGCCTTCGCAGCTCGAGGTCATCGATGACGAGGGCCGGTTGGAGCCGCTGGCTTAATCGAACTCCCAGCCGCGCTCGCCGTGGCTGGCGATGTCGAGGCCCTGGCGCTCGTCGTCGACGCTGACGCGCATCGGCAGGATCAGCGAGACCGCCAGCGCGGCGCCGGCGGTGGCGAGGGCGGACCACGCGGCCACGGCGACCACTGCCAGCGCCTGCGCGCCGAGCATCGAGCCCATCGCCATGCCGTCGGCGTAGCCGGCCCCGCCGAGCGCGGGCGCGAGGCACACGCCGAGCAGCAGCGAGCC
Organism: Croceibacterium sp.; assembly: GCA_035626815.1. GTDB lineage: Bacteria > Pseudomonadota > Alphaproteobacteria > Sphingomonadales > Sphingomonadaceae > Croceibacterium_A. The sequence continues at coordinate 18,330 of DASPMY010000005.1, read as the reverse complement.
GAGCATGCCGCCGACGCCGTGGACCGCGAACACGTCGAGCGAATCGTCGATTTTCAAGCGGTTCTTGACCAGCTGGATGGCGAAATAGCAGACCATCGCCGCCAGTGCCCCGATGACGATCGCCGCGCCGGGCGAGACGAAGCCGGCGCCGGGCGTGATCGTGGCCAGCCCGGCGATGGCGCCGGTGGCGAAGCCGACGGTGGTCGGCTTGCCGAAAGTCACTCGCTCTATCGCCAGCCACACCAGCGCCGCCGTGGACGCGGCGACGTGGGTGTTGACGATCGCCGAGGCCGCGCCTTCGCCGGCGGTCAGCGCCGAGCCGCCATTGAAGCCGAACCAGCCGACCCACAGCAGCATCGCGCCGAGCATCGTCAGCCCGGGCGCGTGCGGGCGCAGCGCGGCGCCGGGAAACCCCTGCCGCTTGCCGAGCAGCAGCGCGATCACCAGCGCCGAGACGCCGGCTGTGGTATGCACGACGATGCCGCCGGCGAAGTCGAGCACGCCGCGCTCGGCCAGCCAGCCGCCGCCCCACACCCAGTGCGCGACGGGGGCATAGACCACCACGCCCCACAGCGCGCAGAACACCACCACCCACGAGAACCGCGCCCGGTCGACCCACGCGCCGATCATCAGAGCCGGGGTGATCGCGGCGAAAGTCAGCTGGAACATCGCGAAGGCGTTTTCGGGGATCGTCAGCCCCTCGCGCAGCGCGCCGAAGCCGGCGAACATCCACCCGCGCTCGAGCCCGAGCAGCCCGCCGGCGGAGGCGCCGAAGGCGAACGTGTAGCCGGCGACGATCCACAGCAGCGAGGCGACGGCGGCGACCGCGCCGAGCTGCAGCAGCACCGAGAGCACGTTCTTGGCCCGCACCAGCCCGCCGTAGAACAGCCCGAGCCCGGGCAGCGCCATCAGCAGCACCAGCGCGGCGGCGGTCAGCACCCAGCCGGTGTCGCCGCTGTCGCTGGGGGCGACCGCGTCCTGCGCGTAGGCGGCGCAAGGCCAGGCAAGAAGCGCACAGGCGGCGGCCAGTTTCCGGAACATCGATCCCCCCATTCGCTCGCGTCACCGCGGTGTCGCGCGGAAGCTAAGCCAGGACGCGCGGCGGGACAAGTCCGTGCGCTACGCGGGCAATTCGCGTAAGATTATTACTCAATTAGGAAATTCCACCGCGACGCCCGCGACGGGTTGAAGGCAGCTCGGACACCACGCTAGGGTGGGGCGATGGTCCGCCCGCTCTTGCTCGTTGTCATGCTTTTCGCGATCGCCGCGCCCGCCGCGGCGCAGGACCGCGACGTGCCGTACTGGGCGACGCTGCGCGCCGACGAGATCAACATGCGGGTCGGGCCGAGCGAGGATTTCCCGATCGAATGGGTCTATCGCCGCAAGGGCCTGCCGGTGAAGGTGGTCCGGCTGCGCGAAGGCTGGCGCCTGGTGCAGGATCCGGACGGCGAGCGCGGGTGGATCCTCGGCCGCCTGCTCGATCCCGGCCGCGGGGCGATCGTCGTCGGCGACGGCCTCGCCGAGCTGCGCGAGTCGCCGGACGACGGCGGCCGCGTGCTGTGGCGGGCCGAGCCGGGCGTGGTCGGCGCGCTTGGCGATTGCGACGCCGGCTGGTGCAGGCTCGATGTCGCCGGCCGCAAGGGCTGGGTCCGCGCCGAGCGGCTGTGGGGAGCGGGCGAACCCTAAGGCTCGCCCGCGCGCCCGGTTCCGTCAGCCGGTCTTCTTGATGGTCAGCGGCTCGCTGCCGTCGTTGGGCGTGGCGACGAACGTGTTGTTCTCGTCCATCTCGCTCATCGTGAAGCAGACCTCGTCGGTGTCCTCGCCCTCGGCGTCGAAGCAGGTCATGCCGTCTTCCATGTCGCGCCAGGTGCCCGATTCCACCACCGCGCCGTCCTGCGAGTCGGTGTAGGTTCCGTCGGCATTGAGCACCGCGGTCGTCAGCTTGCCGTCCATCTCGAACTCGTAAGTCCCGGCCGAGCTTTCGGCCGCGACCGTCTCGGCGGCCGCCGGAGCTTCCGCTGCGGTGTCGTCGGCTTCCTCGGCGGCGTCGCCGCAAGCGGCTAGGCCGGCACACAGCGCGGCGACGAGCATCAGCTTCTTCATGGAAATATCCTCCCCATTGGCGCGGCCCGCCGGCTGCCTAGCACAGCGCAGCCGAGCCGCGAAGCGCCGCGGCCCGGAGTCAGCCGACCTTGCGCACCGTCACCGTGGTGCCGTCCGCCATGGTGCCGGTGAAGCTGCCCGAGGCGTCGGGCTGGGTGAACGTGTAGCAGCGCTTGTCCCCCTCGGCCGGGGCGAAGCAGCCGAGCTCGCCCTCTTGCGCCCAGGTGCCGGTCTCGATCTCGCCGCTGTTGACCGCGTTCGAGTAGGTGCCGTCGGCCGCGACGGTGTTGATGCCGGCCACGCCGTCGCTCCGCGAATACGCGTACGTGCCCGCCTCGAGCCCCCACGCCGCGGGAGCGCCTTGCTCCGCCGTAGCCGTCTCCTCTTCAGCCGGCGCGGCGGCGTCCTGGCGGCAAGCGGCGAGGGCGACGAGCGCGCAGACCATTGCGATCTGTTTCATGGTTTTCCCCCTGACCCGTAATCGCACGCTATCACGGCTCCGGAGGGCCCGGCGAGCCCGAATTCGTCAGCGACCGAGCCGGCTCGCCGAGCTATTCCGCGGCGTCGTCGAACGACTCCACCGGGCGCACGGTCATGACTTCGCCGTCCTCCGCGGTGACTTCCATGCTGCCGTCCGCGGCGGGTTCGCTGCCGGCGAAGCATTGGTGGCCTTCGACGCCTTCGGTCACGAAGCAGTTCTTGCCGCCTTGCGCGAAGATCGTTCCGCCGGCGGCCTCGCCGTCGGCAAAGACCATCGCCCAAGTCATCCCCGGGAGCACGGTCAGTTGGTCGATGCTGCCGTCTGCCCGGTGGACCTCGTAGTTCCCCGGCGCGACCGCTTCGAACCCCGCGTCGGCATTGGCATCGACTTCGGCCACGGCCGCCGCTTCGGGGGCCTCGGCCTCGTCGCTCCCGGATCCGTTGCAGGCGCCCAAGGCAAGGACAGCGGCGATAACGATCGATTTCTTCATGACGGCCATCTCCCAGCCCCAGTGAACGGCGACTCTTCGTCGTACAAACGGTGCGGCGGGTGGCCCGTTCCGGTTGTCGAACGGCCGGTCAGCATAGCTCCACCGCCACCGCGGTGCCTTCGCCGCCGCCGATGCACAGGCTGGCGACCCCGCGCTGGCCGCCGCGCTGCCGCAGCGCGTTCAGCAGAGTGACGATGACCCGGGTGCCGCTGGCGCCGATCGGATGGCCGAGCGCGGTGGCGCCGCCGTGGACGTTGATCCGCTCATGCGGGATGCCGATGTCGCGCATGGCGAACATCGCCACGCAGGCGAACGCCTCGTTCACTTCCCACAGGTCGACGTCCTCGACCGACCAGCCGGCGTTGTCGAGCACCTTGCGGATCGCCCCGACCGGGGCGGTAGTGAAGTCCTTCGGTTCCTGCGCGTGCGCGGCCATCGCCACGACGCGGGCCACCGGCTGCTTGCCGAGCGCCTCGGCGGTGCTCTGGCGGCACAGCACGACCGCGGCGGCGCCGTCGGAGATCGAGCTGGAAGTCGCGGCGGTGATCGTGCCTTCCTTGGCGAAAGCCGCACGCAGCTCGGGAATCTTGGCGGGGTTGGCCTTGCCAGGCGCCTCGTCGGTATCGACCGAGACCTCGCCCTTGCGCGTCTTGACGGTGACCGGGACGACCTCGTCGGCGAAAGCGCCCGACTGGATCGCGCTGGTGGCGCGGTTGAGCGACTCGATCGCGAACTGGTCCATGTCCTGGCGGGTCAGCTGGTATTCGTCGGCGGTGCACTGGGCGAACGCGCCCATCGCCTTGCCTTCCTCGTAGGCGTCCTCGAGCCCGTCGAGGAACATGTGGTCGTAGGCCTTGTCGTGGCCGATGCGCGCGCCAGAGCGGTGCTTCTTGAGGATGTACGGGGCATTGGTCATGCTCTCCATTCCGCCGGCGACGATCAGGTCGGCGTTGCCCGCGGCGAGGGCCTCGGAGCCCATGATCACCGTCTGCATGCCGCTGCCGCAAACCTTGTTGACCGTGGTCGCCTGGACCGACTTGGGCAGCCCGGCCTTGAGCGCCGCCTGCCGCGCCGGGGCCTGGCCGAGCCCCGCCGGGAGCACGCAGCCCATGTAGATGCGGTCGATCTCGTCGCCCGACACCCCGGCCCGTTCGACCGCGGCCTTGACCACCGTCGCGCCGAGGTCGGTCGCCGAGGCGTCGGCCAACGCCCCCTGCATCCCGCCCATCGGGGTCCGCGCGAAGGACAGGATGACGATCGGATCGGATTCGCTGAAAGTGGCCATGGCTGGGGCTCCGCTGGAGTGGACTCGGATCGGCGCCCATCTAGTGACGGGGCTCGTGCAGCGCAAACGCTCGGCGAGCCCGCAAGAGCCTGAAAATCGGGCGTCGAGCCCCTTGAACGCTTGCCGGTGGCGGACTACGGCGCGTGCAACCTCATACCAGCGGCGATTCAGCCGCCCAAGGACGTGTCGTGGTCGACCTTTCCGAGTACCTGCCGATCCTGATCTACCTGGGCGTCGCGCTCGGCCTGTCGGCGGCGTTCGTGTTCCTGCCGATGGGCGTTTCCCGGCTGACCGGGTCGTACAAGCCGAACGCCGAGAAGCTCAGCGAGTACGAGTGCGGCTTCCCCGCGTTCGAGGACCCGCGCAGCCAGTTCGACGTGCGCTTCTACCTTATCGCGATCCTGTTCATCGTGTTCGACCTCGAGGCGGCGTTCCTGTTCCCGTGGGCGGTCAGCCTCGACCTGACCGGCTGGCCCGGCTGGATCACGATGATGGTGTTCCTGTTCGAGCTCGCCGTCGGCCTCGCCTACGCGTGGAAGAAGGGCGCGCTGGAGTGGGAATGAGCGAGAAGCCGCGCCTCGACCACGTCCTCGCGAACCCGGCCGGCACCACCGTGCACGCGCCGGCGATCAACCCGACGATCCACCCGGAGATCGAGCTGCCGGGCGAGCACTATTTCAACCAGCTCAACGCCGAGGTCAGCGACAAGGGCTTCCTCGTCACCAGCACCGAGGACCTGTTCCAGTGGGCCCGCACCGGCAGCCTGTGGTGGATGACCTTCGGCCTCGCCTGCTGCGCGGTCGAGATGATCCACGTCAACATGCCGCGCTACGACATGGAGCGGTTCGGCGTCGCGCCGCGCGCGTCGCCACGCCAGTCGGACGTGATGATCGTCGCCGGCACGCTGTGCAACAAGATGGCCCCGGCGCTACGCAAGGTCTACGACCAGATGTCGGACCCCAAGTACGTGATCAGCATGGGCAGCTGCGCCAACGGCGGCGGCTATTATCACTACAGCTACAGCGTGGTGCGCGGCTGCGACCGGATCGTGCCGGTCGACATCTACGTCCCCGGCTGCCCGCCGACCGCCGAAGCGCTGCTTTACGGCGTGATGCAGCTCCAGCGGAAGATCCGCCGCGAAGGGACCATCGAGAGGTAGCATGGCGACCGTGCTCCACTCGGCCCCGCGCTTCGCTTCGAACGAAGGCGTGAAGGACGCGCTCGCCGCCGCGCTCGGCAACATGCTGCTCGCGTCCAAGGAAGAGCACGGCGAGATCGTCCTCGGGGTGGAGCGCGAGCGGATCGCGGAGGCGCTGCGGGTGCTGCGCGACGAGCACGGCTACCAGCAGCTGATGGAGATCGCCGGGGTCGACTACCCGCAGCGCGACGAGCGCTTCGAGGTGGTCTACATGCTGCTGTCGCTGACCCGGAACCACCGCATCCTGGTCAAGGTCCGCGCGGCGGAGAACACGCCGGTGCCGACGGTGACCACGCTGTGGCCCGTCGCCGGCTGGCTCGAGCGCGAGGTGTTCGACCTCTACGGGGTGATCTTCGACGGCAACACCGACCTCAGGCGGATTCTCACCGACTACGGCTTCGAGGGCCACCCTTTCCGCAAGGACTTCCCGCTGACCGGCTACCAGGAGCTGCGCTACTCCGAGGAGGAGAAGCGCGTGGTCTACGAGCCGGTCGAGCTGGCGCAGGATTTCCGCAGCTTCGAGTTCATGAGCCCGTGGGAAGGCGCCGACTACCCGCTGCCCGGCGACGAGAAGGCGGCGATCCCGCCGGTGGTCGAGGTCAAGACCACCGAGAGCCCGAAGCAGACCGGCTCGAGCGAGGCGACCGACGCCAAGGCGGCCGAGAAGGTCGCCGGCGGCTCCACCGGCAAGACCGCCAACCCGGGCAGCGGCGAGCCGGTGCCGCAGGATGTCGATGTGGCCGCCCCGGGCGCGCCCGAGCCGACCGAGGACCGCCCGGCGAGGGCGCCGCGCAAGGCGAAGGGCACCGACACCGCCGGCGCGACCCAACCCAAGCCGCGCGCTCGCCGCCGGAAGACCGACGGAGAAGCGCCATGAGCGGCTTGAGCGTCGAGCGCTCGCCGACCACCGGCGACGAGGTCATCTCCAACTACACGATCAACTTCGGCCCGCAGCACCCGGCCGCGCACGGCGTGCTGCGCCTGGTCATGGAGCTCGACGGCGAGATCATCGAGCGGATCGACCCGCACGTCGGCCTGCTCCACCGCGGCACCGAGAAGCTGATCGAGTACAAGACCTATCTCCAGGCGCTGCCCTATTTCGATCGGCTCGATTACTGCAGCCCGCTGTGCATGGAGCACAGCTACGTGCTCGCGGTCGAGAAGCTGCTCAACCTCGAGGTGCCGCTGCGGGCGCAGTACCTGCGCGTGCTAATGGCCGAGCTGACGCGCATCAAGAACCACATGCTCAATCTCGGCAGCCACGTGATGGACGTCGGCGCGATGACGCCGAACCTGTGGCTGTTCGAGCTGCGCGAAGACTGCATGAACTTCTACGAGCGGGTCTCCGGCGCGCGCATGCACGCGGCGTGGTTCCGCCCCGGCGGGGTGCACGAGGACGTCCCGCTCAAGGTGCTGAGCGACATCGGCGACTGGGTCGACACGCGCCTGCCGCGGCTGTTCGAGGACGCGATCAGCCTCGTCGCCGACAACCGCATCTTCAAGCAGCGCAACGTCGACATCGCCAAGGTCGGCCGCGACGACGCCATCGCCTGGGGCTTCTCGGGCCCGATGATCCGCGCGGCCGGCGTGCCGTGGGACTTGCGCAAGAGCCAGCCGTACGACGTCTACGAGCGGATGGACTTCGAGATTCCGGTCGGGACGAACTCCGATTGCTACGACCGCTTCATGGTCCGCGTCGAGGAAGTCCGCCAGTCGGCCCGCATCATCAAGCAATGCCTCGCGGAGATGCCCGAAGGGCCGGTGGCGAGCGACGACCGCAAGGTCGTCCCGCCCAAGCGCGCCGAGATGAAGCAGTCGATGGAAGCGCTGATCCATCACTTCAAGCTCTACACCGAAGGCTTCCACGTGCCCGCCGGCGAGGTCTACGTCGCCACCGAGAGCCCCAAGGGCGAGTTCGGCGTCTACCTGGTCAGCGACGGCAGCAACAAGCCGTACCGCTGCAAGATCCGTCCGACCGCGTTCAGCCATCTTCAAGCGATGGACTTTATGAGCAAGGGGCACATGCTCCCCGACGCGACCGCCATTCTCGGCGCGATCGACGTGGTGTTCGGGGAGTGCGACCGCTAGCCATGTTTGCGCTGCTGATCGGATTTGTCGTCCTCGTGCTTGCCTTCGGCTGGCTGGCGCTGGCGATGTGGCTGAGCGCGCGCGCCGATCGCCAGTATCTCGAGCGCGAGCAGCTGCAGCGCGTGTTCGGGGACGGTGACCGGTGACGGGCCGGGCGCTGTCTCGGGTGTGGAACGGGACCTTGGGAATCGAAGGAGTGGGGTCGTTGAAGCTTTCGCAGTTGGATCGTTTGTCGGTGCTGGCGTGCGTGACGGGGTTGTCGCTGCTGGCCATCTTCTTCGCCGCGACGGGGCTCGGTGCCGAGCAGCCCGAGTGGCTGCCGATGGCGATCGCCTCGATCGCCGGCTTCGAGATGTTCATGGTCATCGACGCGGCCCGCCGGCGGCGCTCTGGCGGGGGGCTGAATGGCTGACCGCCATCTCGAGCCGGACAGCCCCGAGCTGCGCGAGCGGTGGGGCGCGTTCGCGTGGACGGGCGAGAACGCCGCCGCCGCCAAGGAGATCGTCGCGCGCTATCCGCAAGGGCGCCAACGCAGCGCGGTGATGCCGCTGCTCGACCTCGCCCAGCGGCAGGTAGGGGCAGAGACGGGCACGCAAGGCTGGCTGCCGATCCCGGTGATCGAGTTCGTCGCCCGCGAGCTCGACATGCCGGTGATCCGCGTGCTCGAGGTGGCCACGTTCTACATGATGTACAACCTCGTGCCGGTCGGGCGTTTCCACGTGCAGGTGTGCGGCACCACGCCGTGCATGCTGCGCGGCTCCGATGACATTCTGGCCGCCTGCTATCGGCGCGGGATGAAGAAGGGGCACACGACCGACGACGGGCTGTGGACGCTGACCGAAGTCGAATGCATGGGCAATTGCGCCAGCGCGCCGATGGTCCAGATCAACGACGACAACTACGAGGACCTGACGGCCGAGCGGCTCGACCATATCCTTGACGAGCTCGCCGCCGGCCGCCAGCCCAAGGCGGGCACGCAGGAGCCCGGCCGCCACACGGTCGAGCCGCTCGGCGGCCCGACCACGCTGCGCGAGATGGTCTCGGCCAACCACGACTACCGGAGCGAGTGGGCATGAACGGCAAGATCCTGATGGGCCTCGGCCTGGCGGTGATCGTGTGGGGCGTGGTCGCCGCGTTCAACGACCAGTTCATCCTCGCCGGGGTGCTCGCCATCGCCGGCCTCGGCGCGATCGCCTACGGCGCCCGGACGCAGAAAGGCGCGGAATGAGCGACTTGAGCCCGATCGTCGTCGCCGTGGTCGCCGTGATCGGCGTCGTCCTGGCGTGGAAGCTGCCCAAGGGCCTGGTCAAGACCGTGGTCCTCGTCGGCATCCTCGCGCTGGCGGCCTGGTACGTGTTCGCCGGCGGGGTTGGCTGATGCGCAAGTTCGTCAAGCCTCTCATAGCCGTCCTGGCGGGCATCGTGGCCAGCTGGTCGCTGCAACAGGCAGGCGTCGAGCCGCTGGTGGCGAAGATCATCGGCGTGGCCGTCGTGGTTGCCGTCCTGGCATCGCTCTGGCGCAGGAGCGCGCTGTCGTGAGCCTGCTCGACAAGGACCGCATCTTCACCAACCTCTACGGCTACCAGGACTGGCGCCTGGCAGCCTCCCAGGCGCGCGGCGACTGGGACGATACGCGCGCGCTGATGCTGCGCGGGCAGGACGCGATCATCGACGAGATCAAGGCCAGCGGCCTGCGCGGGCGCGGCGGCGCGGGCTTCCCGACCGGCATGAAGTGGTCGTTCATGCCCAAGGAAAGCAAGGACGGCCGGCCGAGCTTCCTGGTGATCAACGCCGACGAGAGCGAACCGGGATCCTGCAAGGACCGCGAGATTATCCGCCACGATCCGCACAAGCTGATCGAGGGTGCGCTCGTGGCCGGGTTCGCGATGCGCGCGCGCGCCGCCTACATCTACATCCGCGGCGAATACATCCGCGAGGCCGAGACGCTGTTCGCCGCCGTCGCCGAGGCTTATGACGCCGGCCTGCTCGGCAGGAACGCGGCCGGCTCGGGCTACGATTTCGACATATTCGTCCACCGCGGCGCGGGCGCCTACATCTGCGGCGAAGAGACCGCGATGATCGAGAGCCTCGAGGGCAAGAAGGGCCAGCCGCGCCTCAAGCCGCCGTTCCCGGCCGGCGCCGGGCTCTACGGCTGCCCGACCACGGTCAACAACGTCGAGAGCATCGCCGTGGTGCCGACGATCCTTCGCCGTGGCGCGAGTTGGTTCGCCAGCTTCGGCCGCGACAACAACAAGGGCACCAAGCTGTTCCAGATCAGCGGCCACGTCGACAAGCCGACCGTGGTCGAGGAAGCGATGAGCATCCCGTTCCGCGAGCTGATCGAGAAGCACTGCGGCGGCGTCACCGGCGGGTGGGACAACCTGCTGGCGGTGATCCCCGGGGGCTCTTCGGTGCCGCTCGTTCCCGCGGCCGAGATCATGGATTGCCCGATGGACTTCGACGGGCTCAAGGACCTCGGCTCGGGCCTCGGCACCGCGGCGGTGATCGTGATGGACAAGTCGACCGACATCGTCCGCGCGATCAGCCGCATCAGCTACTTCTACAAGCACGAGTCGTGCGGCCAGTGCACTCCATGCCGCGAGGGCACCGGATGGATGTGGCGGGTGATGGAGCGGCTGCGGGTGGGCGAGAGCACGCCCGACGAGATCGACATGCTCTATCAGGTCACCAAGCAGGTCGAGGGCCACACCATCTGCGCGCTTGGCGACGCCGCGGCGTGGCCGATCCAGGGCCTGATCCGGCACTTCCGCCCCGAGCTCGAGCGGCGCATCGCCGAGCGTGGGGCCGCATTGCAGGAAGCCGCGGAGTAGGCGGACAGCGCTTTGCGCGAACGGGGCTCTTGGTCCGGTCCGGCCCTCGTGATAGCTTCACGGCGTGGGAAATCGAGAGGTTGGAGGGTCAGGGTCATGTCTAAGCGCGGAGGTGTCGTTTGCTTCGGTCTTGTGGTCGCCCTCGCCGTTGCGACATCAGCCACGGCGCAGCAGACCCCGGGAGGCACTCCGCCAGGGCCGGTCGGGGGACCCGATGTCGTCGCGCCCGACGTAACAGCTCGCGGCAATGAAACCTTCACACGCGAATTCGAAAACCGGCGGCTGAGGGCCGACAACATGGGCGCGGCTGGCGTACGGGGCGGAGCCGACGCGATCGCCACGTGCATCCTGCGCCGGGGCGGCGAAAAAGCCGCCGATTACCTTGGTGGCCCGCTGGCCGGCGATCCGAGCTATGCGCGTATTTCGGCGGCGTTGACCGGCCGCTGGCGCACCTGCACCAATAACGTCGCCGCCGCCACGGCGTCGAACATCAGCGATGCGCTGGCCGAGCAGCTGCTGAAGAACCAGGCGCCGACGCTGGCCGACCGGGCGCCGGCCGTCGACGAGGATGCGGCCCACGCCTTCTACGGCGACTTGGCGGGTCCGATCACGTTCGACAACGTCGCCGGCTGCCTCGCCGTCTATTCGCCGGGCCTGGCCTACAAGGTCGTCCAGACGGAGGTCGGCTCGGACGAGGAGAAGGCGCAATTGCAGGCGATCTATCAGCAGACGCCCGAGTGCGGGCTGCAGTCGATGCCGGCGGCTATCCCCCAGCTGTACCAGCGCGGCGCGCTGGCCACGGCGCTCTACAAGTGGACCCACCGCGACTCCTGACGCGCGATACCCGGGCTGAATTGGCCTTCGCCGGAGCCGGGCTTCCCGCCCGGCCCGGCGCCGCGCCCTGACCGCCGCCTCGCCGCCGGTGGGCGACGGTTCATTTTGTCGGCCTCCGGGCGGCAAAACGGGGTTGCGCTGATGTCCGCGCTCGGACAGAGACGGCGCGCGCTCGGGGCGGCTCCTCGCGGAGTCTCCCGCCCGCAAGCCTTGCCGCGACAGGAACGCCGATGCCCCGAGTCACCGTGGACGGACAGGAGATCGAGGTGCCCAACGGCGCCACGGTCCTCCAGGCGTGCGAGCTGGCCGGCAAGGAAATCCCGCGGTTCTGCTACCACGAGCGTCTCAGCATCGCCGGCAATTGCCGCATGTGCCTGGTCGAGGTGAAGCCCGGGCCGCCCAAGCCGCAGGCGAGCTGCGCGCTGCCGGCCGCCGACGGCCAGGAAATCCGCACCGACAGCGAGATGGTCAGGACGGCGCGCGAAGGGGTGATGGAGTTCCTGCTGATCAACCATCCGCTCGATTGCCCGATCTGCGACCAGGGCGGCGAGTGCGACCTCCAGGACCAGTCGCTCGCCTACGGCCGCGGCGCCTCGCGCTACGACGAGAACAAGCGCGCGGTGACCGACAAGTACATGGGGCCCCTGATCAAGACGATCATGACCCGCTGCATCCACTGCACCCGCTGCATCCGCTTCTCCGAAGAGATCGCCGGGGTCGACGAGATCGGCGCGCTCTATCGCGGCGAGGACATGCAGATCACGACCTACCTCGAGCACGCGGCCAAGCACGAGCTCTCCGCCAACGTGATCGACTTGTGCCCGGTCGGCGCGCTGACCAGCCGGCCGTACGCCTACGAAGCGCGGCCGTGGGAGCTGAAGAAGACGCTGTCGATCGACGTCTCGGACGCGATGGGCGCCAACATCCGCGTCGACAGCCGCGGCGGGGCGGTGCTCCGGGTGCTCCCGCGGATCAACGACGACGTCAACGAGGAGTGGATCAGCGACAAGGCGCGCTACCAGGTCGACGGCCTCGCGCTGCGCCGGCTCGACAAGGTGTGGATCCGCCGCCAGGGCAAGCTCGAACGGGCGAGCTGGGACGAGGCGTTCAAGGCGATCGCTAGGGCCAAGCCCGGCAAGAGCGTGGCCGCGGTCGCCGGCGACATGGCCGATTGCGAGACGATGTTCGCGGCCAAGCGGCTGCTCGCCGCGCTCGGCTCGAGCCTGCTCGAAAGCCGCCAGACCGGCATGAGCTACCCGACCGGCAACCTCGCGGCGGTCAACTTCAACTCGACTTTCGCCGGGATCGAGGAGGCCGACGCGATCCTGATCGTCGGCAGCCACGTGCGCTGGGAAGCGCCGCTGCTCAACGCGCGGCTGCGCAAGGCGGTCAAGCGCGGGGCCAGGGTGTTCGTCGTCGGCCCGCAGTGGGAGACGACTTTTCGGGCCGAGTTCCTCGGCGATGATGCGGCGGTGCTGCACGACCTGCCCGGCCACGTCGGCGAGGCGATGGCCCAGGCCGAGCGGCCGGCGGTCATCGTCGGCGCCGGCGGGATCGTTGCCGGTGCGCAAGGGCCGGCGCTGGCGCTGGCGCAAGGCTGGAACGCGGGCTTCAACGTGCTGCACTTCTCGGCCGCGCGGATGGGCGCGCTGATGCTCGGCTTCGCGCAGCCGGGCGGGATTGCCGACCTGGCCGACGCCCGGCCGAAGCTGCTGCTGGCGCTCGGCGCCGACGAGGTCGATTTCGGCGCCTTCGAGGGCGCCCTCAAGGTCTATGTCGGCCACCACGGCGACAAGGGCGCGCATGCCGCCGACGTGATCCTGCCCGGCAGCGCGTGGACCGAGAAGGCCGGCACGTACGTCAACACCGAGGGCCGCGTGCAGTTCGCCGACAAGGCGGTGTTCGCCCCCGGCGACGCGCGCGAGGACTGGACGATCCTGCGCGCGCTGGCCGACGCGCTCGGCGTCTCGGTCGGGTTCGACAGCTTCGACCAGCTGCGCGCGGCGATGGTCGCCGAAGTCCCGGCGCTCGGCCGCGAGGGTCTCGCCGACTACGGCGCGCTGCCGAAGGCCGACAGCGCCGCGCGCGCCTCGGGCCGCATCGCCTACCCGATCAGGGATTTCTACCTGACCAACCCGATCGCGCGCTCGAGCCCGACCATGCAACGATGCTCGGCCGAGCTGCTCCACGGCGAAGACCTGGCGGAGGCGGCGGAATGAGCTTCTTCGAATATATGATGCGCCGCGCCGCGCCGGTGCTGTTCTGGACCGCGGTTCTGCTTTTCATCGGCGGCGTCGCGACCACGCTGCTGCTCGAGCTGAACGCGGTCACGTCATATGGCGGCGACAGCGGCATTTCGGCGCGGTCGTTCATGTTCGCGGTCTACCAGGCACTGAGCGGGGCGGTCTGGCCGTTTCTGGGTGCCGGCCTGATCTGGACGCTCCAGCAGCGTTGGGACGGGCGAGAGCAATGACTTCCGCCTTCCAATCCCTCGGCATGAGCCACGACTGGGCGTGGTTCGTCGCGACCGTCGTCGGCATACTGCTGATCGCGCTGCCGCTGATGCTGGCGGTGGCGATGATCATCTATGCCGACCGCAAGATCTGGGCGGCGATGGCGCTGCGGCGCGGGCCCAACGTGGTCGGGCCGTTCGGCCTGCTGCAGAGCTTCGCCGACGGGCTCAAGGTGTTCCTGCAGGAAACGATCATCCCCTCGGCGGCGAACAAGGGCCTGTTCCTGATCGCGCCGATCGTCACGTTCACCGTGGCGCTGATGGCCTGGGCAGTGATCCCGTTCAACTCGGGCGCGGTGCTGGCCGACATCAACGTCGGCCTGCTCTACATCCTCGCGATCAGCTCGCTCGGCGTTTACGGGGTGGTTGTGTCGGGCTGGGCGTCGAACTCGAAATACCCGTTCTTCAGCGCGATGCGCGCCGCGGCTCAGATGATTTCGTACGAAGTGGCGATCGGCTTCATCCTGATCTGCGTGGTGCTGTGGGCCGGCAGCTTCAACCTGAACGCGATCATCGAGGCGCAGCGCGGCCACGGCCTCGGCTTGGTCAACGGGTTCTTCTTCAACCTGCTGCTGTTTCCGATGTGGGTGATGTTCCTGATCTCGAGCATGGCCGAGACCGCGCGCGCGCCGTTCGACCTGACCGAGGCCGAAAGCGAGCTCGTCGCCGGCTACCAGACCGAATACTCGAGCATGAGCTTCGCGCTGTTCTGGCTCGGCGAGTACGCCAACGTGCTGCTGATGTGCGCGCTCAACGCGGTCCTGTTCTTCGGCGGCTGGCTGCCCCCGCTCGAGGTCGAGATCCTCTACTGGATCCCGGGGTGGCTCTGGCTGTTCGCCAAGATCTTCTTCTTCTTCTTCATCTTCAGCTGGGTGAAGGCCACCGTGCCGCGCTTCCGCTACGACCAGCTCATGCGTCTCGGCTGGAAGGTGTTCCTGCCGTTCTCGCTGCTGTGGGTGGTGCTGGTGAGCGGCTGGCTGATGCTGACGAGGTATGACGAGGTTCGCATGTCAACTGCAAGAACCTCCGAGCTTCAGGTACCCGTCGAGGCCTCTTCCCTTGCTGCCAACCGTACTTGCGATCTTACGGGCTCAAGCGGCCGGGCGGTTCAATTGGGCATAAACGGCTTGGCGCCGTGGCACTACGAGGGTGACGGCATCGAATGGCCGTTGGCTTGGGAAGTTGTGAGCCCAGCGGATTGGTCGAACAAGCGCGTCGAGAGTCATTACACGCTAGGACTGGGAGGGGAGAGCACCCACCATTGGAGAGGGAGTGAGGGCAATATGAGCGCCGAAGTCCTCTGGTGGGATGAACTTCCTGCCGATGGACGCGATAGCGAAATCACCGTCGTTGACGCCTCAGGTGACACCTACACCGGTGAATGTCGTCAACTTCAAGCTTCGGATATCTGATCGTGTCGACCGTCGCCCAATTCATCAAGTCGTTCACCCTGTGGGAGTTCATCCTCGCGCACTGGCTGACGCTCAAGTACTTCTTCAAGCCCAAGGCGACGATCAACTACCCGTTCGAGAAGAACCCGATCTCCCCGCGCTTCCGCGGCGAGCATGCGCTACGCCGCTATCCCAACGGCGAGGAGCGGTGCATCGCCTGCAAGCTGTGCGAGGCGGTGTGCCCGGCGCTGGCCATCACCATCGAGAGCGAGCCGCGCGACGACGGCAGCCGGCGGACCACGCGCTACGACATCGACATGACCAAGTGCATCTACTGCGGCTTCTGCCAGGAAGCCTGCCCGGTCGATGCCATCGTCGAGGGGCCGAACTTCGAGTTCACCACCGAAACGCGCGAGGAGCTGCTCTACGACAAGGCGAAACTGCTGGCCAACGGGGACAAGTGGGAGCGGGCGCTGGCCGCGAACCTTGAAGCCGATGCACCGTATCGATAGGCGGCGCGCGTGAACGATTCAGCCAGTAAATTCCTCCCCGGAACGGGGAGGGGGACCACCCGAAGGGTGGTGGAGGGGGCTCGCCGCCTGGCGCTTCCTCTCGCGCGTGGCGCCTGGACGATAGCCCCCTCCACCGTGCTTTGCACGGTCCCCCTCCCCGTGCCGGGGAGGATCGGGTGATCCAGACCATCGCCTTCTACCTGTTCGCTGTCCTGGTGATCGCCAGCGGCGCCTTCACCATCCTCGCGCGCAACCCGGTGCATTCGGTGCTGTGGCTGATCCTGGCGTTCTTCAACGCCGCCGCGCTGATGGTGATCGTCGGCGCCGAGTTCATCGCCATGCTGCTGGTGATCGTCTACGTCGGCGCGGTCGCGGTGCTGTTCCTGTTCGTCGTGATGATGCTCGACATCGACTTCGCCGAGCTGCGCGCCGGCTTCGTCCGGAACTTCCCGCTCGGCATCGCCATCGCCGTGGTGCTGCTGGCCGAGCTGGTGCTGGCGATGGGAGCGTATCGCGCCGGCGCGCTCGAGCTCGGCGCGCCCGACGGCACGGCCGCACCGCTGCTCGGCCGGAGCAACATCGAAAGCATCGGCGCGCTGCTCTACGGCAAGTACCTGTTCCTGTTCGAGACCGCCGGCATCATCCTGCTGGTGGCGATGGTCGGCGCGATCGTGCTGACCCACCGCGAGCAGCGCGCCTATAGCGGCCAGCAGGACATCGCCAAGCAGATCGCCCGCAAGCCGGGTGAGGCGACGATCAACACCCGGCCCGAAGTGGGCCAAGGGGTGAAGCTGTGATTTCGGCCGCGCACACCCGGACCCTTCCGGCCACTCCCGTCATGCTGAACTTGTTTCAGCATCCATCTGTCCGCCCGCACCGTCGGTTCGGTGAGGCAGGATGGACCCTGAAACAAGTTCAGGGTGACGATCTTGGGTTGGAAGGTGCGCGCGCATGATCGGCATCGAACATTATGTCGTGGTCAGCTCGATCCTGTTCGTGCTCGGCGTGCTCGGCATCTTCTTGAACCGCAAGAACATCATCGTCATCCTGATGGCGATCGAGCTGATCCTGCTGGCGGTGAACATCAACCTCGTCGCGTTCAGCGCCTTCCTCGGCGACCTGACGGGACAGGTGTTCGCGATGTTCGTGCTGACCGTGGCTGCCGGCGAGGCGGCGATCGGGCTCGCCATCCTGGTCCTCTACTTCCGCGGTCGCGGCACCATCGCGGTCGACGACGTCAACCGGATGAAGGGCTGATGGCGGCGGCGTTCCAATTCCTCCCCGGGACGGGGAGGGGGACCGCGCGCAGCGCGGTGGCGGGGGTTCGCGGCCCCACGCAACGCTGCGCCTTGCCGACCGCCCCCTCCGTCAGCCGCTGCGCGACTGCCACCTCCCCGCAAGCGGGGAGGAATTGATGCATCCCATCCTCGTCATCGTGTTCGGACCGCTGCTCGCGGCGATCGTCGCGGGCCTCGGCAACCGCATGCTCGGCAACGTGGTGGCCAAGTCGCTGACCACTGGCGCGCTGTTCCTGTCGATGGCGCTGAGCTGGCCGATCTTCCTGAGCTTTGTCGCCGGCGATGCCGAAACGGCCATCGTCCCGGTGCTCAAGTGGGTCGAAAGCGGCGCGCTGAGCTTCGACTGGGCGTTGCGCGTCGACGCGCTGACCGCGGTCATGCTGGTCGTGATCAACACCATCTCGGCGCTCGTCCACCTCTACAGCTGGGGCTACATGGCCGAGGACGACAGCCAGCCGCGGTTCTTCGCCTACCTCAGCCTGTTCACTTTCGCGATGCTGATGCTGGTGACGGCGGACAACCTGGTGCAGATGTTCTTCGGCTGGGAAGGCGTCGGCCTCGCCAGCTACCTGCTGATCGGGTTCTGGTTCCGCAAGCCGAGCGCCAACGCCGCGGCGATCAAGGCCTTCGTGGTCAACCGCGTCGGCGACCTCGGCTTCATGCTCGGCATCTTCGGCACGTTCCTGGTGTTCCAGACCACCTCGATCCCGGCGATCCTCGACGCCGCGCCGGGCATGGCGGGCACCACCATCACGTTCCTCGGCATGCGGCTCGACACGATGACGATCCTGTGCCTGCTCTTGTTCATCGGCGCGATGGGCAAGTCGGCGCAGCTCGGCCTGCACACCTGGCTTCCGGATGCGATGGAGGGCCCGACGCCGGTCTCGGCGCTGATCCACGCGGCGACGATGGTCACCGCCGGCGTGTTCATGGTCTGCCGCCTGTCGCCGATGTTCGAGGCGGCGCCCGCGGCGCTGACCTTCGTCACCTTCATCGGCGCCGCCACCTGCCTGTTCGCGGCGACCGTCGGCACCACGCAGTGGGACATCAAGCGGGTCATCGCCTATTCGACCTGCTCGCAGCTCGGCTATATGTTCTTCGCCGCCGGCGTCTCGGCCTATACGGCGGCGATGTTCCACCTGTTCACGCACGCCTTCTTCAAAGCGCTCCTGTTCCTCGGCGCCGGCTCGGTGATCCACGCGATGTCCGGCGAGCAGGACATGCGCCGCATGGGCGGGCTGTGGAAGAAGATCCCGATCACCTATGTTCTGATGTGGATCGGCAGCTTGGCGCTGGCCGGTATTCCGT
>DASPMY010000004.1:0-15751 GCA_035626815.1 Croceibacterium sp. | reverse complement strand
CCGCCGAAGGCTCTGCGGCGTATTCGCCCTACGACCAAGGCAACGCATATGCCGTGTTGGTCGGTGGAAGTGGAACGTCGGTAACGAATTCGGGAACCATTTTCGCCACCACCGATGTCGGCCTGGCCACCGCTCTCACGCATTATGAATCCGCCGTTGCGATCACCAATTCGGGCGTCATCGCCGCGAGGACGGGCCCCGAAGTGAACGGTAGCGCGTCCATGATGCAGGCGCTTGCCGTGGCAGTGTTCAATGGAGCCTACCTCTATAACGCTCCGACCGGCCAGATTCTTGCCGAGGGCATCCATGCGACGGGTATCATCATGGGGCGGGGACATCCGCACTACCCGCCTGACACCTTCCCGGACACCCCGCCGGAGATCACCAACGACGGAATTATCAAGGCTGCTTCGATCGATCCCGACTTTGAGTCCGTCGGGATCCTAGCGGCCCACCTCGAGCACGAGGTTATGCGGATCGTCAACAATGGCCTCATCGAGGCCGATGTTGCGATAAGGGGACAATCAGCGACCTGGCCGTATACGCAGGCTCACGAATGGATATTCAACAGTTCGACGGGGACCATTCACGGCGACATCGAGACCGACCTGGGAAGAGACACGCTGCTCAATGACGGCGTTTTCCAGGGCGACGCCTTCCTCGGTGGCGACGACGATAGCGTGGTCAATCGCGGGACCATCATGGGCGCCGTCTATCTCGGGGAAGGCGACGATGCTTTCGATAACTTAGGCGGCGTGCAATCCGGCGGCATTTTCGGCGAGGCGGGGAACGACACGTTCTACGTCGATGATCAATCCGTGGTTTTGATCGAACTGGCGAACGAAGGCACCGATACGGTCATCGCCAGCTCGGACTATCAGCTTGGCGCAAACGTGGAGAACCTGACGCTCGCCGCCGGCGCCGCCAATTTGCTCGGCGTCGGCAACGAGCTCGGCAACACCATCAAGGGCAATTCCGGCAACAACATCCTCAAGTCCGGCGCCGGCAGCGACACCCTCAACGGCGGCGAGGGCAACGATGGCCTCTACTTCGGTGCCGAGCTCACGGCGGCGGACTCCGCCGACGGTGGTGCGGGGACAAACGACCAGCTTGCCTTGCAGGGCAACTACGGCGCGATCGGCGCGCCGTTCACCTTTGCCGCCGGCCACCTGGTCGGGATCGAGGCGCTGGTGCTGCTGGCGGGCAACAACACCGCGTTCGGCGATGCCGGCACCGGCTCGTACGACTACCGGCTCAAGACGATCGACGCCAACCTCGGCGCCGGGGAGCGGTTGGTGGTCATATTCAACCAGCTGCGCGCCGGCGAGGACGTGAGCTTCGACGGCTCGGCCGAGAGCAACGGCGCGTTCCTCACCTACGGCGGGCTCGGCGCCGACCAGCTCACCGGCGGGCAGCAGAGCGACGGGTTCTACTTCGGCGTCACCCGGTGGAACGCGGGCGACAGCGTTTCCGGCCAGGGCGGGAGCGGCGACCAGCTCGGCCTGCAGGGCAACTTCACCGGCGCCAACGCGGTCACCTTCGGCGCCGCGCAGCTCGCCGGGGTCGAGGGAATCGTGCTGCTGAGCGCGGCCGACGCGCGCTTCGCCGGGGCCGGCGCCGCGTTCAGCTATTCGCTGACGATGCACGACGGCAATGTCGCCGCCGGGCAGACGCTGTACATCATCGCCAACGCGCTCGCCGCGGGCGAGACGCTGACTTTCACCGGCGCGGCCGAAGCGAACGGCCGGTTCGAGGTCTTTTCCGGCGCCGGCAGCGACACCATCGGCGGCGGGCTCGGCAACGACAAGCTCTACGGCGGCGGCGGCGCGGACACGCTGCGCGGCAACGGCGGCAACGACATCTTCGCCTATGTCAGCGCGGCGCATTCGACCGCCGCGGCCCGCGACAGCATCGTCGACTTCGCCACCGGCGACCGGATCGACCTGTCGGCGATCGACGCCAACGCCGTCGCCGGCGCCAACGAGGCGTTCGCGTTCATCGGCAGCGGCGCGTTCAGCAACGTCCCGCGCCAGCTGCGCGCGGTCGATACCGGCGGTGGGGTGTGGCGGGTCGAAGGCGACGTCAACGGCGACAACAGCGCCGACCTCGTCATCCTTGTCACCAGCGACCATCCGCTGACCGGCGCCGACTTCGTGCTGTAGACCACGGCGCGTCCGGCGGGCCGGGTTGCCCGCGCGCCGGCAAATTATTTGATTCGCCGCGGAAACCGGACGGCGACCCTCTCGTTGCAGATGACACCAATCCAACGGGGACACGTTTGCGCCTGCGACAGCCGATCGACAGCCGTCAAGCGGCACGGCCATGCCGGGGTCGCGCGGCGTTCGCGGCGGCGCGATCCGTTTCAATCCTGATGCCCACTGCGAGCGGCGCCGGCCGGAGGGCCGGCCGCCGCTAGTCAACCCGCGCGCGCGGCCGCGCGGCCGCGGGCGCCAACGGGGAATGCGCGATGCGGAACGAGCTCTCGACGATCGGCCTGGACGACGGCTTGCGCGGCGCCGCCACCGCGCGGTCGTCTGCCACGCACACCTATGCGTTCGAGGCCGACGGCGTCGGCGGCCTCAGGCTCGCGGGCACCCCGGCGCTGCTGGTCATCACCGCCGACGCCGCCGGCGACGGCATCGGCGTGGCGCCCGGCAATCCGGCGATCACGGTCGGCACGCCGTCCGTCCCCGTCGCGCACACCATCGGCACGCTCGATACGCCGGGCGACCAGGACTACTTCCAGGTCACCCTCGCGGCCGGGCAGACCTACCAGATCGGCATGTACAGCTATGCCGGCGGCCCGAGCCTTGTGCCGCTGGGCGACCCGTACATCGAAGTCCTGACCGCCGACGGCACGACCGAAGGCCACGAGGTCGTCAGCGCCGACGGCGGCGCGACGACGATCCCCAACAACGTCAACTCCGGCCTCGACGTGCTGCTGACGTTCGAGCCGACGGTCAGCGGCACCTACTACATCAACGCCCGCGCGTTCGGGAACGCCGGCGGGCCGAACGGCGACGAGGTCGGCGACTACGAGCTGTTCGTCAACGACGTGACCAGCGATCCGACGGTCTACCGGCCTTACTACAGCCCCGACAGCCCGCTCTATTCGATCGACTGGGGCACGCACGTGAACCGGGTCAACGACACGGTCCGCAACCCCGACGGCGACGAGGGCCCGCGCGACACCGGCAACCCGCCCGGGACGATTCCGGCCGGCAACCCCAACCAGGTCGCCGGCAAGAACGTCATCACCATCTACTTCGCGCGCGAAGGCGACACGTTCGTCTCCGAAGACCCGCTCAATCCGGGCCTGCCGCCGGTGCTCGTCTCGGTCGGGACGCAGGACTGGGAGAAGGCGACGGTGTTCACCGCGCTCGGCGAATTCTCCAAGGTCGCCGACATCGTCTATGTCGAGGTCGATACCCGCGAGGAAGCGGACTTCATCTTCACCACCTACTCGGGCACGCCCGGGCCCGGCATCAGCCTGCTCGGCTCGATGAGCCCGCCCGACTACTACGACGAGGGTCTCGCCCAGTTCAATTCGGGCGATTACCGCTGGACCGAGTCGAACCTGCAGCAGGGCGGCTTCTCCTATGTCACGCTGATCCACGAGTTCGGCCACGGTCACGGCCTCGCCCATCCGCACGACAACGGCGGCTATTCGGGCGAGATGCGCGGCGTCGAAGGGGTGATCGACGGGCCCGCCGGCGAAGTGCCCGATCCCACCGGCGTGTGGCCCAACTACACGCTCGGCGACTTCAACCTGAACCAGGCGGTGTTCACGATGATGTCGTACATGGACGGGTGGCAGGACTCGCCGTACGGCAACGCCCCGACCGACGTCGGCTACGGCTATCTCGGCGGGTTGATGGCGTTCGACATCGCCGCCATCCAGGACAAGTACGGCGTCAACGAGGACTGGGCCACCGGCGACGACACCTACACGCTGAAGGACGTCAACGCGGCGGGGACCTACTTCAGCTCGATCTGGGACGCCGGCGGGACCGACCGCATCGTCTACGACGGCACCCGCGACGCGGTCATCGACTTGCGCGCCGCGACCTTGCGCTACGAGACCGGCGGCGGCGGCTTCGTCAGCTATGCCGCCGGCATCTTCGGCGGGTTCACCATCGCCAACCAGGCGCTGATCGAGAACGCCCGCGGCGGCGGCGGCAACGACACGCTGGTCGGCAACGCCGCCGGCAACCTGCTCGAAGGCGGCGACGGCGACGACCTGCTCTCGCCCGGCGCCGGCGCCGACACCGCGAACGGCGGGCCCGGCGACGACGGGATCTACTTCGGCGCCGAGCTCGACGGCTCGGACAACGCCGACGGCGGCGGCGGCACCAACGACCAGCTCGGGCTGCAGGGCGACTACGGCTCGCGGTTCACGCTGGCGGCCGGCCACCTGGTCGGCATCGAGGCGCTGGTGCTGCTGTCGGGCAACGACACGCGGTTCGGCGACACCGCCGGCAACCGCTACGACTATAACCTCGAGACGGTCGACGCGAACGTCGGGGCGAACCAGCAGCTGGTGGTCAGCTTCAACGGCCTGCTGGCGGGCGAGGACGTCACCTTCGACGGCTCGGCCGAGACCAACGGCTCGTTCCTGACCTACGGCGGGCTCGGCAACGACGATCTCACCGGCGGCCAGAGCGACGACGGGTTCTATTTCGGCGTCACCCGGTGGAACGCGGGCGACAGCGTCGACGGCCAGGGCGGGACGAACGACCAGCTCGGCCTGCAGGGCGACTTCACCGGCCCCAACGCATTGACGTTCGGCGGCCAGCAGATCAGTTCGATCGACGCGATCGTGCTGCTGTCGGCCGCCGACACGCGCTTCGGCGGGGGAGGCGCAGGGTTCGGCTACGACCTGACGATGAACGACGGCAACGTGGCGCTCGGCACGAGGCTGTACATCATCGGCAACACGCTCGCGGCGGGGGAGACGCTGACCTTCGACGGGTCGGCCGAGACCAACGGCCGGTTCGTGGTGTTCAGCGGCGCCGGCGACGACACCATCGTCGGCGGCGCGCGAAGCGACCAGCTTCACGGCGGCGCCGGCAGCGATGCGTTGAGCGGCGGCGCCGGCAGCGACGTCTTCGGCTATGTCGACCCGGCCCATTCGACCGGCGCGGCGCCCGACAGCATCCTCGATTTCGCGGCGCGCGACCTGATCGACCTGACGGCGATCGACGCCAACAGCGTCGCCGGGGCGAACGAGGCGTTCGCGTTCATCGGCAGCGCCGCGTTCACCAACGTCCCGCGCGCCCTCCGGGCGGTCGATGCCGGCGGCGGGGTGTGGCGGGTCGAAGGCGACGTGAACGGCGACAGCACCGCCGACCTCGTCATCCTGGTCACCAGCGACCACCCGCTGACCGGCGCCGACTTCGCGCTGTGACGGGGCTCCGCTAGTCGTCTGCGGGCGGCGACTGCGCCTGCTTGCGCGCGCGGTACGCCCGGCCGGCGGCTACCGCCTGATTTTCCGCCTCCGCCGCCAGCGCCGCACGCGCGGAGGCCGTGGCGCAAGCTGAACCGGGCGCCGGTGCGGCCAGCGGCGGCGCATCGACCAGGTCGGCGCGCCGGATGGTGACGCAGGCGGTGCCGGTGTTGCCGCGCCACTTGCCGCTGCCGGTCCTGGTGTAGAAGTACGTGTGATCGAGCCCGAGCCAGCGCGGCAGCATGCTGTCGTTGGCGAACAGCGACAGCTCGCCGTCGCGAGCGGCGGTGAATTCGGCTTGCCAGGCGGTCGCGCCGTCCCCGACCGGAACCAGCTCGAGCGGCTGGATGTACGCCGAATTCGACAGCTGCCACCATTTGCGCTGAGTGCGGATGAGATAGGCCGGCTGAAGATACCGGGCGTTGACGATGCGACGCAACGGCACTCCGGCCCAGCCGGCGGGGAGCCCGATCTCGCCGGCGGTGAGACCGGTGGGCGCGGTCGGCTGGCTGCCGTCACGCCACGGCCGGACGACTTCCAGGTCGACGATGTACCGGTCGTTTTGGCGCACCCGCAAGCCGGTCGAATGACACAGCGAGGCGGGGCTGAAATCGAATCGCGCCACGCGCAGTTCGGCAGCCGCGCCGTTGCGCTTCGGGCATAGCGTGCCGTTGTTCTCGGCGCGCGGCAGCCACGCCTGGGTCACGGCCGAAAGAACCGCCCACGCCAGAACGGCGCCCATGATGAGCCCGATCGCGAATGGCAGATAGGTCCACTTCATCGCCTGCATCAACGCCTGGTAGCGACCGTCGCGACGCAACCGCCAAGGCAGCTTTTCGGGCTTCTCCGCCGTGGTGACGGACAAGTTGAGGCAATGCTCCCAGATCTTGCGCGAATGGTCGCGCAGCCGGCGCTCGAGGCGGCTGCTGTAGCTGAGCGTGAAGAACAGCCCGATGGCGAGCGCGAGCACGTAGAACGAATGGCCGGCGAGCGTCTCCACCCAACCGTGGAGGAATTCGGGCAGGATCAGCTCGGGCAGGCGAATGATCGCGCTCAGCCATGTCCGTCCGTCCGCCAGCAACGGCGGCGGCGGCATGCGGTCGATCCACAGCGGCATGAACGCCAGCAGCAGCGTCAACGCCACGCTGACGAAATAGAGGATCCGCCGCCGCCAGACGAGGTCCCACACCGCTTCCATCCGGCCGACGCGCTCGGCGCCGAAGCTCGCGTCCTCGAAGCGCCGCCGCAGCTCGGGGCTGAGCAGCGGATAGCTCGCCTGCTTCTGGCCCGGCTTGACTTCGGGAGTGACGTTGTCGCGCTGCAGCGCGGTCTCCCCGCCGGGGTGCGGCGGCACGACCGCCACAACGACCGGCAGCGTGATCGGCGAATAGCGGTCGGTCCCGAAGGCGATCCGGGCCGCCACGCTCTCGTGGATCTGCGCGGTCGGGATGAAGCCGACGGGGTCGCCGTGCCGGTCGACGCGGTCGGGGTCCTGCTGGAACCGCGTGGCGGGGTCCGGCGGATGCACCCAGGCGGCGATCTTGCGCGGCTGGTAGCGATAGTAGGCACCCGGCCCCGAGCGGCTGTTGTGCAACGGCCCCGAGCTGCTGGCGAGCGCGCGGAAGCGCTCGGTGATGATCTCGAGCGTGCGCAGGCCGCTGTCGTTGGCCTCGGTCAGCATCCACAGCAGCGAGACGTAGCTCAGGCTCTCGTCCGGGTAGCCGCCTCCGACGTCGGCGTGCATGCCGGTGAACCACACCTGGCGCAGCCGGTCGGGCGCCACGGCCTCGGCCTTCACCAGCTCCTGCTCGTGCATCTCGTCCCACAGCAGCGGATGGAAGGCGTCGCGCTCGTCGTCGATCGCCAGCGCGTGGCGGGCGCGGCGAACGGCGGGGTCGAGCTTGTAGTCGGGCATGCTCAGCGCGTAGAGCCAGTTGTCGATCGCCCGGGTGATCTCGGAGATCGGCCCGCCATACGCGGCCACCGTGTCCCACACCCCGACAAAGCGGATGATCGGGCGATAGTTCTCGCCGGGGTCGTACGGCTTGAGGCCGTTGCGCTCGCGCCGCCAGGCGACGAAGCGCTGGCGCAGGCGGCGATAGAGGCGCGTCGGCCCTTGGAGCAGGCGCGGCTCGAACGCGGCGCGGAAGGCGCGGAAGGCGTCGTCGCTCTTGCGCGCGAGGTCGTCCTCGCCGTCGGACACCACCAGACCCTGCGAAGCAATCAGCGCGATGACCAGCCGCATGGTGAAGGCGCCGCGGCTGAAGCCGAACCCGTAGAGCTCGTCGCCGCCCTCGACCGGCGGCTGGCCGGGCAGCTGGCCCGCGGCCGGCGCATAGTTGCGGCAGGCGTAACGGTAGATTTCGAGGATATTGCGCTTGAGCCCGAAGCCGAAGATGCCGGCGAGCAGCGACAGCGGCCGGAGCGCCGAGGTGCCGACGCCGTTGTCGTAGAAGGCGATCTGCGGGCGCTTGCCGGGCGACGCCGGGCCGAGATCGACCGCCTCGTAGAGCCGCCAGACGTTGGTTTTGAACAGCTTGGCGCTGGAGTTGCCGGTGCCGTCCGAGAACAGGATGATCGACTTGGCGGTACCCGCCGTCGGCGAGGTGATTTCGCTCATCCTGTGCCCCCAAGGATTGCCGGCGGATGCCTCCTAAGCCACGCTCAGTTCGTTCGAAACACGGCCACTTTCTGCTCGACGTCGTCGATCCAGGCGGTCCCGCGGCAAACCAGGGTCTGCCCGCTGGGGGCGCCGGCGTTACCGTTGGGATCGAGCGCCAGGCGCAGCGACTGCTTCGGCACCGGCTTGGAGTAGTCGTGCGCCGCTTTGGTGAATCGCGCATACTGGTTCTTCGTCGCGCTGATCGACGTGACCGCTTGGCGGATGCTCTCGCTGCCCTGCAGGTTCAGCTCGAGCTGCCCGATCGAATAGTCGGCGGCATGTTTCGATTCGTTGGCCATGACTGTCTCCTTCAGGGCAGCAAGCGGTCGATGCGGGCGCGCAGGGCATCCGCCGAGCAGTAGTCCAGCTCGATCTTGTCCAGGACCGCGTCGCGCAGCGCGTCGTTGTCTCCTGTCGCCGGGACGTCGAAGGCGAAGGCGATGCTTTCCATCCGCAGGCGCCCCGCGGCAGCGGCGCTCGCGTCGCCTGGCGTTTGCGCGGCGTTGTAAGCCGCCAACAGCTGGTCGCCGACCTGCTGGCGCAACGGAATGATCTCCTGCGTCGCATCGCAAGCGAAGCCGAGCGAGCGGTTATAGGCCGCGCGGGCTTCCTCGCGATCGGTTTCGGCGTTGCGGTTGATCTGGCTGAGCGCCCGGTTGAGGCTGCCGGCATCGGCCAGCAGGTTCAGGTCGTCGAAGGCGTCGTCGAGCGTGTACTCGAACTCGGACAGCCGGCGCTTCCTGGCGATTTCGGCTTTGATATTGGTGCGCTCGGCATCCATCGACGTCACGAGCGCCGTGATCGTCCGGTCATAGAACAACCGCTTGTCGATCGTCGCGCGTGCCCCGGCGGTGACGGTTGCAGCGACCGCCAGCTCCTCGACGGCGCTTTGCTCGACGAGGCCGGTGGCCGCGCCAATGCCAAGCTGAAGGAAATCGAAGGCGAGCGCCGAGCTGCGATCCCCCGAATATAGCTGGTCGACGAAATCGCGATACCGCGCTTCGATCCGTTGGCTGTAGTCGCGGATGACCGAGTTACGGTAGGCGACCGGACTCAGTCCGCCCCGATCGGAGGCGTGGGGGCTGTAGAAGTTCCTGACGGCCGCCTTCATCGGCTCCGCCTGGGCCGACGGACGCAGCTCGGGCAACGAATCCTGCGCCCCGCGGATCGTCGCACAACCCGGCAGCGCCAGCGCCAGGGCCCCGGCGCATGCGGCCCGCCGCCATGAACGCTGCGCTGGCCCGCGCAGCTTGGCCATCGTGAAATCCGACATCGTGCCCCCCCTGAAATTCCGGCTTCCCGCTTCCCTGTTGGCCCCGATGGCGGCGATTCCTGCGCCGGCCGTCGGGCCCTCCGCTCACCCTCTCACGCCACCCGCCAGCTGCGGTAGGTGCCCCAGCGCCGCTGGCGCCGGGCATGGGCCGCGGCGCCGAGCAGCAGCGCGATCAGCTGGATGTATTGCGGCAGCTGGGTCAGCGCCCAGTACGCGCGGCGCATGCCGCCGGGCTCGATCAATGCCGCCAGATGGCCCGAGACGCAGATCAGCTGCGCCGCCGCGGCCCACAGCGGCCACAGCCGGTTGGCGCGCAGCGCGAGCCAGATGATCGCCGCCAGCTCGGCCCCGTCGAGCACCAGGTGCACCGGGTCGACGGTGTCGAAGCCCGACGGCCCGAACGCCACGTGATAGCCGGCGTCGCTCAGGATCCAGCCGACGATGACCGCCGCGGCGAACCGTTCCGGCGGGCCCCCGCGCCACCACGCCAGCCCGCCCGAGGCGAGCACGAGGGCGAGGATGAAGACCACCTCGGTCGCCATGCCCGTCCTCGCCCTCGCCCGGCTCGTCAGCCGGCCTGGCGCTCGGCCAGCGATCCGCGCGGCTGGTTCGGCGGACATTCGTCGGCGCCGCACATCTCGCGCTGCACGTCGAGCAGCGAGCCGTGGACGCGGGCGAGGTTGCCGCCGGCCTCGAGCAGCGCCTGCTGCGACTTGGCCAGGCGCAGCAGCGCCTCGTGGCCGACGAACGGGTCGCTGCCCGTCTCGCGCCGCGCGGCCACCATCGTGGTGAACAGCGAGGACTGTTTGATCAGCGCCTCGTCGAGCGCCTTTTCGGCTTCGCTGATGTCGCGGGCGATGCGCAGCTGCGCGACGGGAATGGTCATCGACATAGAGAATTTCCCCACCTTGACGGATTGGTACGATCCAAAAAGATGAG
This sequence comes from Croceibacterium sp., assembly GCA_035626815.1. Lineage (GTDB taxonomy): Bacteria > Pseudomonadota > Alphaproteobacteria > Sphingomonadales > Sphingomonadaceae > Croceibacterium_A. Next base: position 5,431 of record DASPMY010000004.1, on the reverse strand, counting down.
TTGTTCTCCGTTCCGCTACGTGGCCATCAGCTCCGAGAGCTGGGAAAAGATGGCCAGCCCGCCCAGCACGAGTATGACCAGGAAAACCGCGATCGCGATGATCGCCCCCAGCCTGATCAGCGTGCCGTAGCGGCCTTCGAACAACTCAGGGACGACCGCGTAATCCGCTACCGTGCCGAGCGGCTGGTCGGAATGGGTCCGCTCCCGGTGGCTACGATCCGGCAACGGGCCCTGCGTCCCCAGCGGGTTGTCCATGGCCGGAAGCCGTTGAGCGATATAGGATTCCTCGTATGTCACTTGGCCGTATGTCTCGACCAGCCGGCGGTAGACGGCGGCGGCCTCGTTGCGCGTGCGCGCGCCGAGCTTGTCCTTGGCGAACTGGATGCGCTGGTCGACAGTGTGCGGCGAGATCCGCAGCAGGCGGGCGATTTCCTTCGAGGTCTTGTGCTCGATCAACAGGTCGAGCACCTCGCGCTGCTTGGCGGTGAGCTCTGCCATCGGCCGGCCTTCGAAGTGTTCGTGCCCCATGTTCACCCCTCGGCGTGCCGACCAAGGTATCAAAACCCGGTATGTCCGGCGAGCCGTTGCATCACCTAGCGCCATCCGGACCACAGCACGACTCAGTTTGCAAAGGGAAACCGGCGCCGGTTACGATCCTTGCGCAAGATTGATCGATCCGAACCGAAGCGAGCCGCGCCATGCCGCACCGCCTGTTCATTGCCGTTCGCCCGCCGGCGCCGGTCCGCGACGCGCTGGTCGACACGATGGAGGCGATCGAGGGCGCGCGCTGGCAGGACGACGAGCAGCTCCATCTGACGCTGCGCTTCGTCGGCGAGGTCGAGCGCCCGGCGGCGAACGACCTCGCCGCCGCGCTCGGGCGGATCCACGGGCCGCCGTTCGAATTGCGCATCGACGGCGTCGGCGCGTTCGAGCGGCGCCACTGGCACGGCTCGCGGGCGCACGCGCTGTGGGCGCGCGTGCCGCCGGCCGAGCCGCTCGAGGCGCTGCGGCAGAAGGTCGAGCGGGCGTGCGAGGCGGCCGGGCTCGGGCGCGAGACGCGCCGCTTCACCCCGCACGTCACCCTCGCCCGGCTCGGCCGCTCGAGCGGACCGATCGGCGGCTGGCTGTCGGCGTTCAACCGGTTGTCCGCGGGGCCGTGGCGGGTCGCGGACTTCGTGCTCTACGAAAGCCATCTCGGGCACGAGGGAGCGCATTACGAAGCGGTCGGCGTCTATCCGCTGCGCGGCTGAGGCGGGTTGTTTCGCCGCCGGTTCACCCGCTAAGGCAGTTGCAGGTGAAACCGCCGCGCGGCCGGCTGTGGGAGAGATTGCGATGACAAAACGTTGGCTGGCCGGAGTGGCGCTCGGGACGATGCTGTCCGCCTGCGCGACGAGCTCGGAGGATCCGCGGGTGGGCGGCGTGCCGATCGAACAGACCGTCGTGCCGCAGGCGACCGGCTATTTCGCCCAGCCGAGCCCGCTGCCGTTCCACGCGCCGGACTTCACCCAGATCGCCGACGCCGACCTGCAGCCGGCGATCGAGCAGGGCATCGCCATCACCCGCGCCGAAGTCGCGGCCATCGCCGACAATCCCGAGCCGGCGACGTTCGACAATACGCTCGTCGCGCTCGAGCGGACCGGGCAGATGCTCGACCGCGCCAATGCCGTGCTCAATCAGCTGACCTCGGCCAACACCAACGACGCGCTCGACGCCGCGCAGACCGCGCTCGCCCCGCAGCTGACCGCGCTGAGCGACGAGATCTACCTCAACGACAAGCTCTTCGCCCGGGTCAAGGCGGTGTACGACAACCGCGCGGCGATGAGCATGACGCCCGAGGACGCGATGCTGCTCGAAAGCTACTACGCCGACTTCGTCCATGCCGGGGCCCAGCTCGACCCCGCGGCCAAGGCCGAGCTCAAGCAGATGAACGGGCGCATCTCGGAGCTCGAGACGCAGTTCTCGCAGAGCCTGACCGCGGCGACCGCGGCCAAAGCGCCGGTGTTCGACACGCGCGAGGCGCTCGCCGGGCTGAGCGAGGCCGAGATCGAGGCCGCCGCCGCGCTCGCGGCCGAGATGGGCCAGCCTGGCAAGTTCGCGCTGGCGCTGGTCAACACCACCCAGCAGCCGCAGCTCGCCAGCCTGACCGACCGCGAGACGCGCCGCCGGCTGTTCGAGGCGAGCGTCACCCGCACCTCGAGCGGCGACGCGCACGATCTCACCGCCGCGATCGAGGAGCTGGCCGACCTGCGCGCGCGCAAGGCGGCGCTGCTCGGGCTGCCCAACTACGCGACCTACGCGCTCTACGACCGGATGGTGAAGGACCCGGCGCAGGCGATCCGCTTCATGCAGGACTTCGTGCCCGCGGTCGCCGCCACCCAGGCGCGCGAGAAGGCGATGCTCGAGGAGATGGCGCGCGCCGACGGGATCGCCGGCCCGCTGCAGCCGTGGGACTGGGGCTATTACGCCGAGAAAGTGCGCAAGGCGCGCTACGACCTCGACGAGAACCAGCTCAAGCCGTACTTCGAGGTGTGGAACACGCTCGAGAACGGCGTGTTCTACGCGATGAACCGGTTCTACGGCGTCAGCTTCGAGCGCCGCACCGACCTGCCGACCTATCACCCGGACATGCGCGTCTATACCGTGCGCGACCATGACGGCACCGAGCTGGCGCTGTTCTATGCCGATCCGTTCGCCCGGCCCAACAAGCAGGGCGGCGCGTGGATGGGCAACTTCGTCGAGCAGTCGCACCTGCTCGGGCTCAAGCCGGTGGTCTACAACTCGCTCAACGTCGCCCCGCCGGCGGCCGGCGAGCCGGCGCTGATGACCTTCGACGAGGTCACCACGATGTTCCACGAGTTCGGCCACGCGATCCACGGGATCTTCGCCAACCAGCGCTATCCGTCGCTGTCGGGGACCAACACCGCGCGCGACTTCGTCGAGTTTCCGAGCCAGTTCCACGAGAACCTGGCGACGGTGCCCGAGATCCTCAACCACTACGCGCGCCATTACCGGACCGGCGCGGTGATCCCGCCCGAGCTGGTCGCCAAGACCGAGGCCGCGGCCGACTTCAACCAGGGCCTGGCGTTCGGCGAGGTGCTGTCCGCGGCGTTGCTCGACATGCGCTGGCACGAGCTGACCCCGGCCAACAGCCAGGTCGACGCCGAGGCGTTCGAGCGCCAGGCGCTGGCGACGGTGGCGCTCGACAACGCCACGATCCCGCCGCGCTACCGCACGCCGTACTTCCGCCATATCTGGTCGAACGGCTACCAGGCCGGCTATTACAGCTACATCTGGACCGAGATGCTGGCGCACGACGCGTGGGACTGGATCGAGAGCCACGGCGGGCCGACCCGCGCCAACGGCGACCACGTGCGCGCGACGTTCCTCGGCCAGGGCCACACCAAGGACTACGGGCCGATGTACCGCGACTACGCCGGGCGCGATCCGCAAGTCGGGCCGATGCTGCGCGCCAAGGGCCTCGTCGGCGACGACGCCGAGCCGCAGGCGCAAGCCGGCGACGAGACCGGCAACTAGCGCCGGCTCGGCGCGCGCCGCCCAACGGTGGCGGCAACCCGACGAGCGGTGGACCCCGTTGCTGCGGGGGTGCGTTGGAGGTGCGGGAGGGGCCCGATGGAGGCCCGCCATCACTGCCCACTCGCAGCTCGCCGAACCGATCCCGCCCGAACGCCGCCGCGACCCGGTCCGCCGCCTGCTCCAGCGCATGGAGCAGCGCCGCCGGCAGCGCGAGGAGCGCCGCCGCCAGCGCCCGCCCGCGCGCCCGCGTCAGCGCACCTCGCTCCAGCGGCGGATGCACAAGCGCAAGGCGGCGCTCGCGCTGTCGGCCGGCGTGATGGGGCTGTCGACCGCCGCGATGGGGGTGATGCCGCGCGAGCCGGTGCGGGCCACCGGCGCGGTCGACATTCCGCTGGTGCGCCTGCCGGCGCGCGACTTGCGCGTCAGCGAGAGCCTCAAGCAGGCGCTGATCCAGGAGGAGGGCGTGCGCGACACCGTGTACCGCGATGTCGCCGGCTATCCGACGGTCGGCTGCGGGCACCTGGTCGAGCCCCACGACGGCCTCAGCGTCGGCGACCGGGTCAGCTATGACCGGATTCTCGATTTCCTCGAGCAGGACTTGCGCGAGGCCGAGGCGGCGGTCGCCCGCATCGCCGGCGACCTGCCACTGTTCCAGCACGAGTACGACGCGCTGGTCGACCTCGTCTACAACGTCGGCGAGGGCAACCTCTCGCCCCGCAAGAGCCCGCGGCTGATGCGGGCCATCGCGGCGCACGACTACGAAGCGATCGCCGCCGAGCTGCAGTACCGCTACGCCGGCGGGCAGCTGGCGCGCGGGCTCGCCTATCGCAGCGACCGGCGCACGCAGATCTTCATGAACGCGTCGTACGACGATCCGCGCGAGGCCGCCGCGGGCGCCCGGCTCGCCCGGCTCTAGCCGGCGACGAGGGCGCGCGCGCCGGGCTCGCCGAGCCAGCGCGCGGGCACGCCCCACACCCGGGCGATGACCTCGGCCGCGAGCGCCTGCTCGGGCGGGCCGTCGGCGGCGAGGCGCCCGCGGTCCAGCACCAGCACGCGGTCGGCGTGGTTCACCGCCAGCGCCAGGTCGTGCAGCACCAGCACCACCCCGACCCCCTGCCCGGCCTGCGCGCGCAAGTGGCCGAGCAGCGCCAGCTGGTGCGCGAGGTCGAGCGCGGCGAGCGGCTCGTCGGCGAGGATCCACCGCGGTTCCCCGGCGAGAACCCGGGCGAGCAGCGCCCGCGCCCGCTCGCCGCCGGACAAGGTCGAGACCGGGCGCCCGGCGAACGCGGCGAGGTCGAGCGCTGCGAGCGCCGCCGCGACCTGGCTTTCGCCGCCGTCGCCGTGCGGCAGGCGGCCGAGGGCGGCGAGCGCCGCGACCGACAGGTCCCACGCCACCTCGCCGACTTGCGGCAGGTAGCCGATCGCCCGCGCCCGCTCGCGCCCGCCCGGCAGCGGCGCCCCGTCAAGCTCGACGGCGCCGGATGAGGGTTCGACGAGCCCGGCGAGGCACTGCAGCAGCGTCGACTTGCCGGCACCGTTGGGCCCGCAGATCGCGGTGATCCGGCCGGGTTCGAGGGTGGCCGAGATGCCGTGGAGGCGGCTCTGCACCGATATCGCCCTCACCCCGAGTCCCCGCGCAGGCGGGGACCCGGTGCCCCATGCGGGACTTTCGCCGGCACGCTCTGGGCCCCCGCCTGCGCGGGCGCGCGGAGGGGTGGTGCTTGACCGATCGGTCACAGCCAGGCCTCCCGCCGCATCCGCAGCAGCAGCCACAGGAAGAACGGCGCGCCGACCAGGCTCAGCGCGATGCCGAGGCGCAGCTCGGTGACCAGCGGCAGCACGCGGCACACGCAGTCGGCGACCAGCACCAGCAGCGCGCCCGCGAGCGCGCTCGGCG
>DASPMY010000003.1:0-9374 GCA_035626815.1 Croceibacterium sp. | reverse complement strand
GCATGGACGTGCGCGAGGTGCGCCACGACCGCGAGGGCGACTATCACACGATGGTCCGCGTGACGGTCAGCACCCAGGCGGGCGACCGCTCGGTGGCGGGCACCTTGTTCGGCGATGCCGCGCCGCGCCTCGTCGAGCTCTTCGGGACCCCGGGTCTCGTCGCCACGCCTCATCTTGGCGCGTCGACAACGGAGGCGCAGGTCAACGTCGCCATCCAGGTCGCCGAGCAGATGGCGGAGTTCCTGATGCGCGGCGGGGTGACCAACGCGCTCAACATGCCGTCGCTCTCGGCCGAGGAAGCTCCGCGGCTGAAGCCCTATATGGCGCTCGCCGAGAAGCTCGGCTCGCTGGTCGGCCAGCTGTCGCACGGATCGATCGCCGGACTGTCGATCGAGGCCGAGGGCGCCGCCGCGGAGCTCAACATGAAGCCGATCACCGGAGCGGTCCTCGCCGGCTTCATGAGGGTCCATTCGGACACTGTGAACATGGTCAACGCGCCCTTCCTCGCCAAGGAGCGCGGGCTCGACGTGCGCGAGGTCCGGCACGACCGCGAAGGCGTCTACCACACGCTGCTGCGCGCCACCGTGGCGACCAGCCGCGGCGACCGCTCGGTCGCCGGCACGCTGTTCGGCACCCAGGCGCGCCTCGTCGAGATCTTCGGCATCGGCATCGAGGCCGACCTCGAAGGGCACATGCTCTACATCGTCAACGAGGACGCGCCGGGCTTCATCGGCCGGATCGGCTCGCTGATGGGCGAGGCCGGGATCAACATCGGCACCTTCCACCTCGGCCGCCGTGATGCCGGGGGCGAAGCGGTGCTGCTCCTGTCGGTCGACCAGCCGATCCCGCCCGAGCTGATCGACAAGGCCTGCCGATTGCAGGGGGTCAAGATGGTCAAGGCGCTGGAGTTTTGAGGCGCTATCGGGCAATCGCCGCGCCGGGTCTTTCGAGACGCCGCTTCGACAAGCTCAGCGGCTCCTCGGGACGAGCGGATCCTTTTCTTGCCCGCTCATCCTGAGGAGGGATTGAGCGAAGCGGTCGCCGAAGGCCGCCGTGTAGTCGAAAGCCCGCCTCGAAGGACGCCATGATCGATCCCGCCGCCGACCTTCTGCCCGAAGGGCTCGAGGACCGCCTGCCGCAGAGCGCGGCGGCGGCGGCGCGCATCGAGCGCGCGGTGCTCGAAGTGCTCGACGCGCACGGCTACGACCGGGTGCGCCCGCCGCTGATCGAGTTCATGCAATCGATGGCGCGGCGGATGGACGGGGTGAAGACCCGGCACTTGTTCCGCTTCGTCGATCCCCGGAGCCTGCGCACCCTGGCGCTGCGGTCGGACATGACGGTGCAGGTCGGCCGCATTGCCGCCACCGGCCTCGCCGGCAGGCCGCGGCCGCTGCGGCTGTGCTATGCCGGCCAGGTCGCGCGCATCGCCGGCGACCAGCTCGATCCGCGGCGCGAGGCCCTGCAGCTCGGCGCCGAGCTGATCGGCAGCGACACGGTCGCGGCCGCCGCCGAGGTGGTCGAGCTGGCGATCGCCTCGCTCGAAGCCGCCGGGGCGCGCGGCATCTCGGTCGATTTCACGCTGCCGGACCTGGTCGACACGCTGGCGGCGGAGGAGTTTCCGCTGACGCCGGAGCAAGTCCGGGCCGTCCGCCGCGAGCTCGACGCCAAGGACGCCGGCGGGCTGCGCGAGGCCGGCGGCGAGGCCTATCTGCCGCTGCTTTACGCCAGCGGCCCGTTCGACGAAGCGATCGGCAAGCTGGCGTCGATCGACGCCCAAGGCGCGCTCGCCAGCCGCATCGCCGGGCTCCGGCAGATCGCCGCGCGCGTCGCCGGCCGCGCGCGGCTGACGCTCGACCCGGCCGAGCGCCACGGGTTCGAATACCAGAGCTGGTTCGGCTTCATGCTCTACGCCGAAGGGGTGCGCGGCACGCTCGGGCGGGGCGGCACGTACCGCATCCACGGCACCGAGGAAGGCGCCACCGGCTTCTCGCTCTATCCCGAGCAGCTGGTCGAGGCGGTCCAGGCCGAGCAGCCGCCGCGCGAGGCGCTGTTCCTCCCGCTCGGCCACGATCCGGCGGCGGCGGCGCGGCTGCGCGGGCTCGGCTGGCGGACGGTCGCCGCGCTGTCGGATGCGGACGACGCGGCTGCGCTGGGCTGCTCGCACCGGCTGGAGGGCGGCGAGCCGGTCGGCGTGACCCGCTAGGCGCTGCCTTCGGCGTCGCGGCTGAAACGGTCGGACTGCGCCTCGTACTTCGCCGCCATCAGCTGCAGGGTCTCGATCAGGTCGCGGTCGAACATCGACGCGGCCAGGCGCCGGCAGCGCTCGGCCTGCTCGTGCAGGTACTCCGGCTTGCGCTGCCGGGTGACGTCGAGCAGCAGGTTGACCGCGCCGGCGAAATGGCCGTCGGCGTCGAACAGCGGGGTCGGATAAGGCACGAAATGGACCCGGCTGCCGTCGGGCCGCTGGGCGATCGCCTCGACGTCGCGAACCTCGCGCTGCTCGAGAATCGCCACCGCCATCGGGCACCGGTCGTGCGGCAGGTATTCGCCTTCGGTGGTGAAGATCCGCCAGGTGACGCACCACTTGTCGGTCCCGACGGTGGGGGTGCGGCCGGCGAGCTCGACGCAGGCCTTGTTGAAATAGGTGATCGTGCCTTCGGCGTCGGTGACGTAGATCGCCGCCGGCAGGTCATCCAGGATTTCGTGGAAGCTTTCGCCGCGCGCGTTGATCGCTTCGACCGCCGTCTGGACCACCAGACCCGCGGTTTCGCTGTTAATCATCTCTTGTCACCATCCCTCGAACGCCTGCTAACGGCTGACATACATCAAGGTTCCCCGAAAAAGCGCGAATTTGCAGGGGTTTTGCACCGGTTGTTAACCCCGCCCGGAACGGCGCCCGGGTCGCGTTCCTCAAAGGCTTGCCCTGCCGCGGCCCAGGCCCTAGGGCCGCGCGCGGTTTCCCCGCAGAAAGCACCCTTTCCTTGGCCAACGTCACCGTGATCGGCGCCCAATGGGGCGATGAGGGCAAGGGCAAGATCGTCGACTGGCTGGCCAGCCGCGCCGACGTGGTCGTTCGCTTCCAGGGCGGGCACAACGCCGGGCACACGCTGGTGGTCGGCAACACCACCTACAAGCTCAGCCTGCTGCCCTCGGGCATCGTCACCGGCACGCTGTCGCTGATCGGCAACGGCGTGGTGCTCGACCCGTGGGCGCTCAAGGCGGAGATCGAGCGGCTCGAGGGGCAGGGCGTGTCGGTCACGCCGGCAAACTTCGCCATCGCCGACAACTGCCCGCTGATCCTGCCGATCCACCGCGATCTCGACGGGCTGCGCGAGGAAGCGGCGGGGAAGGGCAAGATCGGCACCACCGGCCGCGGCATCGGTCCGGCCTACGAGGACAAGGTCGGCCGCCGCGCGATCCGCGTGTGCGATCTCGCTCACCTGCACGAGCTCGAGCCGCTGCTCGACCGCCTCTGTGCCCACCACGACGCGCTGCGCGCCGGCTTCGGCGAGCCGCCGGTCGACCGCGCCCGCCTGCTCGCCGACTTGCGCGAGATCGCCCCGTTTGTGCAGCAGTACGCGCAGCCGGTGTGGCTGCGGCTGCGCGCGGAGCGGCACAAGGGCTCGCGCATCCTGTTCGAAGGCGCGCAAGGGGTGCTGCTCGACGTCGACCACGGCACCTACCCGTTCGTCACCAGCTCGAACACGGTCAGCGGCACGGTCGCCTCGGGCAGCGGGCTCGGGCCCAACGCCGCCGGCTTCGTGCTCGGCATCGTCAAGGCCTACACCACCCGCGTCGGCTCCGGACCGTTCCCGACCGAGCTCGAGGACGAAATCGGCGAGCGGCTCGGCGAGCGCGGGCACGAGTTCGGCACCGTCACCGCGCGCAAGCGCCGCTGCGGCTGGTTCGATGCCGTGCTGGTGCGGCAGAGCTGCGCGATCAGCGGCGTCACCGGCGTGGCGCTGACCAAGCTCGACGTGCTCGACGGGTTCGAGACGATCCGCATCTGCACCGGATATCGGCTCCACGGCCAGGCGATCGACTATCTCCCGGCCAATGCCGCCGACCAGCAGGCCGTCGAGCCGGTCTACGAGGAAATGGACGGGTGGAGCGAAACCACCGCCGGGGCGCGCCGCTGGGCCGACTTGCCGGCGCAGGCGATCAAGTACATCCGCCGGATCGAGGAGCTGATCGAATGCCCGGTCGCCTCGGTGTCGACCAGCCCCGAGCGCGACGACACCATCCTCGTGCGTGACCCGTTCGCCGATTGACGGTACGGGAACGATGCCGACCCGCCGGAGATTGCAGCACTCATGACATCGCGTGACAAGACGGCGTTGCTGCCGCTCGACGACGCCGGACCGGAACGCCCGTGGCAGGAGAAGGCGCTGACCCTGGCGTGGGGCGCGATCCAGTGGCCGTGGCTGGCGCGCAGCCTGTGGGGCGGCAAGCTGGTCGACAAGCACGCGCTGCTCGACCGGCTCGGGCTGCCGCACGACGCGCTGCCGCATCTGGGGAGCTGGAAGGCCGACACGTTCTTTCTGTGGCGCATCGTCCGGGCGATCGAGAAGCTGCGCCCGCGCGAGGTGGTCGAGCTCGGCTGCGGCGCCTCGACGCTGGTGGTCGCCAAGGCGCTCGAGCAGAACGGGGGCGGCCGCCTGTCGAGCTACGACCAGCACGCCGGCTTCGCCGAATCCACCGCGCAATGGCTGGCCGGCCACGGCCTCCACGCCGCCGTCCGCCACGCGCCGCTCGTCGAGGACCCGACCGCATGGTCGCACACCTGGTACGATCTCCATGCGCTGCCGCGCGCGATCGACCTGCTGGTGATCGACGGCCCGCCGTGGACGCTCAACCCGTTCGTGCGCGGGCGGGCGGAGACGTTGTTCGAGCGCATCGCGCCGGGCGGCATGATCCTGCTCGACGACGCCGCGCGTCCCGGGGAACGGGTCGTCGCCGCGCGCTGGCGGCGCGACTGGCCGCAGTTCCGCTTCACCCTGATGCCCGGCGCCAAGGGCACGCTGGTCGGCGAGCGGCTGCGCTAAGCCCCGTCCCCCTGGGCGAGGGCGGGCTGAGGGTGTAACGAGCACCGATGCGCCGCGCGATCATTCCCGGACTGTTGCTGCTGGCCGCCTGCTCGCCCTTGGCCGACGACGCTCCGCCGCTCGCGCGCGCCGACCTGGTCGTGGTCGACAAGTCGGAGCGCCGCCTGACGCTCTATTCGAAGGGCAAGCCGGTGCGGACCTACCGCGGGCTGCAGCTCGGCGACGCGCCCGAAGGGGCCAAGCGCTTCGAGGGCGACGAGCGCACGCCCGAGGGCCGCTACACGATCGACTACCGCAACCCCGCCAGCGCCTATCACCTGAGCCTGCACGTGTCCTACCCCGATGCCGCCGACCGCGCCTACGCGGCCGCGCAGGGCCGCTCGCCGGGTGGCGCGATCTTCCTCCACGGCCAGCCCAACGGGCTTCCGCTGGGCCGCCTGCCCGGCGACTGGACCGACGGCTGCATCGCGCTCTCCAACGCCGAGATCCAGGAGCTCTGGCGGCTGGTGCCCGATGGCACGCCGATTGAGATCACGGCCTAGCACACTTCTTGACTTGATCGCTGTTTGTTCTCATTCTGTTCGCGCGAATCAGGAGAGCCCTGCATGCCTCAGGTCGATTGGGCCTACGCGCCCGCCCGCGATCGGGCCGACGATCCCGAAGCCCAACCGCTCGCGGTGTCGATCTTCGCCGACCGCCCGCACGTGCGCGACGAGATGCGCGACGATGCCGCCGCGGCCGGCCTGGCGTTGCGCGAGTGCGGCTCGGTCGCGGCCCTGCTCGAAGGCGAGCCGCGCCCGCTCGGCGAGGTCGTGCTGCTCGATTGCCCGGCGGTCGACGGCGCCGCGCTCGCGGCGCTCGCCCGGCTCGACGTGCGCGCGGCGCGCGCGGGCGCGCAGCTGGTCATCGCCACCAGCGTCGCGGCGCTCGACGCTGTATTCGCCTGCTGCGACCAGTCGGGGCCTCAGATCCTCGTCGACCCGAGCCGCGCCGAGCGGGTGATCGCGCTCGGCCGGGTGCTGGCGAAAGCGCCCAACCTGCGCCTGCGCGAGCTCAACGAGACCGACCGCATGACCTTGCTGCGGCTGACCGAGCAGGTCGGGCAGATCGCCCAGCGGCTGGAGCGGCTCGACCAGCGCCGACCGGGCATCTCGGGCGAGGATCGCGCGTTCCGGTTCGAGAGCCCGGCGCCGGCCTACAGCGGGCCGCCCGAAGGCGACGGCAGCGAGCGGCTGACGCGCGCCGCGCGCCCGGCGCTGCCCGATCCGCGGCTGGTCCGGCGGATCATCCGCCAGCGTCAGCTGCGCGCGCGGTTCTTCGACGGCGAGCTGTTCGCCGATCCGGCGTGGGACATGCTGCTCGATCTGACCGCCGCGCGGGCCGAGCACACGCGCGTGTCGGTGACCTCGCTGTGCATCGCCAGCGGGGTGCCGCCGACCACCGCGCTGCGGTGGATCGGCCAGCTGACCGAGGCCGGCCTGTTCGAGCGGGTCGAGGACGAGACCGACCGGCGCCGCGCGTTCATCGCCCTGACCGACCGCGCGGCCGAGGCGATGGCGCGCTATTTCGCCGAAGCGGGCCGCAGCGCCGCGCAGCTCGTCTAGAAGCCGCTGGCGGCCTGCCGCACGCCCGCGCGCGCCTCGAGCTCGGCGAGGCGGCGGTCGAGATAGGCCCGCTCGTCGGCCGACACGCTGAGCCGCGCATAGGCCGATTCAAGCCGCGTCAGGTCGTCGTATTCGACCTGCAGCTGCGCCCGCGCCGCCCGCGACAGCCCGGTCGAGGCCAAGGCGCGGCCGATCGCGTCGAGCCGCGCGCGCGGCGTCAGCGCCGCGAAAGTGGCGTCGCCGACCCGCGCATCGATCGCCGCCAGGCGCGCGTCGAGATCGGCCCGCTCGTTGCTGCTGAGCGCGCCGTCGCCGAGGTAGCCGGCCTCGAGCCCCGCCAGGTTCGAATAGTCGCGCTTGAGCCGCCGGCCCTCGGCGCGCGTGATCCGGCGGGCCGAGACCGCGGCGTCGACGCGGCTGTCGAACTCCACGCGGCCGTCGGCGACTTGCGCGGTCGCGGAGGTCGCGTTGTCGGCGTAGCCGCGCTCGGCGAGGACCTGGGTCAGCGCGCCGTAGCGGTCGGCCAGCTCGGTCCGTTCGCGCGAGGTGAAGCGCCGGTCGGCGGCGTAGCGGGCCTCGAGCTGGACCAGCTCGTAGTAGTCGGACTTGAGCCGCGCCCCGGTCGCCTGGCTGACGGCCCCGGTGCTGATCTCGCTGTCGACGCGGCTCTCGAACTGCGCCCGCTGGTTGGCCAGCGGGGTCTGCCCGGCGGCCCATTGCGTTTCGATCGAGGTGGTCACGCCGGCGCGGTCGCCGAACAGCGCGCCGAAGATCGCGCCGATCGCTTCGCTGGGGGAATTGCTGGTCGCCTGCGCCGAGGCTTGCCCGGCGGCCAGCGCCATCGTCGTGGCGGCGGCGAGAGCGAAGTATTTCTTCATAGGGCACCTGTCAGTTTGCCCTCCGCCACCGGAAAACGGCGCTCGCCCGAAAGGGTTTCCGCGCGGACGCGCCCGTCGCCGGCGGCGCGGCGCCGCTTGTCTGACCGCCGCCGCCTCCGCTAAGGGCGCGGGCGCGGGCGGTTAGCTCAGTTGGTAGAGCATCTCGTTTACACCGAGAGGGTCGGCGGTTCGAGCCCGTCACCGCCCACGCGCTAGGATCCGCCGGCGACAGCCGCTAATCCCGCGCCATGGGGGAGCTCGACATCGCCGTCGCCGGGTGCGGCATCGCCGGGCTGGCCGCGGCGCTGGCGCTGCATCGCCGGGGCCACGCGGTGACGCTCTACGAGCGGTTCGCCGAGCCCCGCCCGCTCGGCTCGGGCCTGCTGGTCCAGCCGACCGGGCTGGCCGTGCTGGCCGCGCTCGGGCTGGCCGGGGAAGTCGCTGCCCACGCGGCGCCGATCACCCACATCCACGGGCGCAACACGCTCGGCGAAGTGGTGCTGGATGCGCGCTACGCCGACCTCGACGTGCCTGGCGCGGTCGGCCTCGGCATTCAGCGCGCGAGCCTGTTCGGCGCGCTGTACGACGCGGTGCTCGCTGGCGGGGTACCGATCCGCACCGGGCGCGAGGTCGTCGGCAGCGAGATCGCCGACCGGGGCCGCCGCCTGCTGTTCGCCGGAGGCGACGCTTCGCCGCCGCACGCGCTGGTGGTCGATGCGCTCGGCGTCGCCTCGCCGCTGGTCGCCGCCGGCGACGGCTGGCTGCCCTACGCGCGCTGTGGATCACGCTCGAATGGCCGCCCGACGGACCGTTTCGGGGCGGCTGGCTCGAGCAGCGCTACGAGCGCGCGCGGCGGATGGCGGGCGTCCTGCCGACCGGCGTGCGGCGTGGCACCGGCCGCCGCGAGCTGGCGCTGTTCTGGTCGCTGCGCGCCGACCGGCTGCAAGCCTGGCGCGCGCGCGGTCTCGCGGCGTGGAAGGCCGAGTTCCGCGCGCTGTGGCCTGAAAGCGCCGGGCTGCTCGAGCGTATCGACGACCCCGCCGCGCTGGCGTTCGCCCGCTACGCGCATCGCACCCACCGCCGGCCGGCCGCGGAGCGCCTGATCCACATCGGCGACGCGTGGCATTCGGCCAGCCCGCAGCTCGGCCAGGGCGCCAACATGGCGCTGCTCGATGCGTGGGCGCTGGCGCAAGCGCTGGCCGGCGACGGCCCGCTCGCCGCGCGCCTCGCGCGCGCCGCGGCGCTGCGCCGCGACCATGTGCGGCTCTACCAGCGCCTCACCCGGCTGTTCACGCCCGCCTACCAGAGCGATTCGGCGTGGCCTGCGCTGCTGCGCGACGTGGTCCTCGCGCCGCTGTCGCGCATCCCGCCCGGCCCGCGCGTGCAGGCGAGCATGGTCTCCGGGCTCACCGGCGGCCCGCTCGGCAAGCTCGGCCTGGCGATGCCCGATTATGCCAGCGTGATGCGCGCCGACCCGCGATAACCCCTCGCCGGATCGCCGCTCAGCGCCACCGTCTGCCCCGCCGCGCCGCCGTCGCCGAACACGAGATCGCGCGCCAGCGGGCGGCGCTCGAGGTTGGCCAGGCTGTCGCCGTAGCGCGCGTCCGCCGCATAGATCGCGCGGCATTCGGCATCGGGGAAGGCGAGCTGCGAGACCAGCAGCGGAGCCGCTCCCCCGAGCGCCGCCTCGACGCCCTCGAAGACCTCGAGATGGCAATGCGGCGAGCGCCCGCCGTAGCAGCCCGGGACGATCGCGGTGAAGCGCACCCGCCCGGCGGCATCGGCCGGCTGCAACCCGCGCAGGTAGTTGGCTTGCGGCAGAGCGTAGAGCGAGTAGGCGCCCGCGG
>DASPMY010000002.1:0-70104 GCA_035626815.1 Croceibacterium sp. | reverse complement strand
TCGACCAAGGCGCGATTCGCATCGACGGCAGGGCTGGCGCAGACGGCGGCGCGCTCGCTACACGCGGGTGATGGAAGCCGAGCGCCCGGAACACTTCACCACGCGCGTGCCGTTCGCCACGGTGCTCGCGTCGATCGCGGGGCTGTGGCTGTGTTATTTCCTGCTCACGACGCTGCGCGCCGAGCTGCTCGACCTCGGCTTCGCCCAGGAGATGCTGTGGCGGCGGGCGCTGGCCTCGGCGGCGGGCGTCATGATCACGCTGGGGCTGTGGCTGATCCTGCGGCTGTTCGACGCCCGGCCACAGTGGGCCAAGGTGCTCGCCGCGGTGGTGTTGTCGCTGCCGGTCGCGGTCAGCATCGCCCATGTCAACCAGATGATCATGGAGGATCTCGAGAAGCGCTACATCGCGCAACTCGCGGTCGAGCGCTCGGTCGGCGATTCGCGCGACAGCGGCGACATGCTGACCGATATTCCGGGCATGCGCGTGCCGAACGGCGGCGACGAGGCGCTGACCGGCGATTCCGACGTGATCGAGGCCACCCAGCCGGTCTTCGCCAGCGCCTGGCAGGAGATCACCGAGGTCGCCTTCGGGCGCTATTTCATGATGCTGGCGTGGTGCGCGCTCTATCTCGCGCTGCTCACCGGCGAGAAAGCCCGCGCGGCGGAGCGGCGCGAAGGGGCCTACCGGCGCGCCGCCAAGGCCGCCGAGCTGCGCAGCTTGCGCTACCAGGTGAACCCGCACTTCCTGTTCAACACGCTCAACTCGCTGTCGGCGCTGGTCCTGACCGGCAAGACCCAGGCCGCCGAGCGGATGATCCAGTCGCTGTCGACATTCTATCGCCGCAGCCTAGCCGAGGACCCCACCGCCGACGTGCCCTTGCGCGAGGAATTCGCGCTGCAGAAGCTCTATCTCGACATCGAGGCGGTGCGATTCCCGCATCGCCTGCGCGCCACCTACCAGCTGCCGCGCGAGCTCGAGGACGCCAAGGTTCCGGGGATGATCCTGCAGCCGCTGGTCGAGAACTCGGTCAAGCACGCGATCGCGCCCAGCTCCGGGCAAGTCACGATCACCCTGGCGGCGTACGAGGAATACGGCCGCCTGGTCATCACGGTGTCCGATGACGGCAGCGGAGCGGCCGACGACGCCGAGAAGCGCTCGGGCCACAGCATCGGCCTCGCCAACGTGCGCGAGCGGCTCGAGGCGCGCTTCGGCACCGAGGCGGCGATCGTCTCCGGCCCGGCGCCGGGCGCCGGCTATTCCACCCAGCTGAGGATGCCGATATTGCGCCAGGCGGAGAACGGCGGATGAGCTTGCCCGACGAACCGGCGCTGCGCACGATGATCGTCGACGACGAGCCGCTGGCGATCGAGCGGATGCAGGTGCTGTGCGCGGAGCTCGACCAGCTGGCGGTGATCGGCACCGCCAGCGACGGCGAGGCCGCGTTGCGGCTGGCCGACAAGCTCAAGCCCGACTTGCTGCTGCTCGACATGACGATGCCGGGGATGGACGGCCTCTCGGTCGCCCGCCTGCTGGGCAAGCGCGACAATCCGCCGGCGGTCATCTTCGTCACCGCGCACGAGGATTTCGCGGTCGAGGCGTTCGACCTCGAAGCGGTCGACTATGTGCTCAAGCCGGTCGCCGCCGAGCGCCTGGAACGGGCGATCGACCGCGCCATCGCCCGGCGCGAGCGAGGGGCCATCGGCTCGTCGGGCGAATGGCTGAGCGAATTCTGGGTGCCGCACCGCTCGGAGCTGCTGCGCATCGCCGTCGACCAGGTCGAGCGCATCGACGCCGAGCGGGATTATGTCCGGCTGCACGTCGGCGGCGCCGAGGGCCAAGCGCGCAGCTATCTGCTGTTGCAAACGATCGCCGGCCTCGAGGGCCGCCTCGATCCGACGCGTTTCATTCGCATTCACCGCTCGACGATCCTGCGCCGAGACCGCATTCGCGGGCTCAGGCACGAAGGGCTCGGGGTGTGGTCCGCCGAGCTCGACAACGGCGAGACGCTGCGGATCGGGCGAACTTACTTGCGCAAGGTCAAGGCGATGGCCGGCCGTTAGGCGGCTCTTTCGCGCCAATGAAGAAGGGGCGCCCGACGCTGGACGCCCCTCCGGGGGTTCGGCCAAGACGGGCGGGTCAGCCGCCGGCGGCTTCGCCCTGCTGGCGCAGGATGGCGGCGACGCGCACGTCCATTTGCTGGCTGGTCCGCTTGTAACAGTCGCGGGCGTAGCGCGAGCCGGCGCCGGTCTCGCTGACGCCACACATTTCGCGCGCGGCCTTGTCGAAGCGGTTGTCGAGCTCCTTGCGGCCCGCTTCGGTCGACAGGTCGAGGTCGGTGTAGCTGACCTCGACGCGGGTCTGCTTGGTATCGGCCGCGGCGGCCGGAACGGCGATGGCGGCGGCTGCCAGGGCCAGCGCGAGCGATTGAATCTTCATGGTCTACTCCTCATTCGGCATCCGGGTCGCGCCGCAGCCCGTGGGACTGTAAGGGCCGCGGCGCAATTAAGTGTCTAACCCGAAACGAGTTTGTCCCGCGCGCCCCGCTCGACCAAGCGCCGTCGGTCGGTCGACCGGCGTCCCCGCGGGCGACGAAGAGTCGCCGCCGGTCCACGAACGGCGGTTGGCAACCGACGAACGTTTCGCCAGTTGCAGGGGCATGGCCATCCTGTTCACGTTCCTGCTCGGGATCGGCAACTTCGCGATGCACAAAGCTGTGCTCGACAGCCGCCACCCGCTGCTCGCCGAAGTGCCGCGCGCGCTGCGCCTGCTCGGCGGCCGCGCAAGCATGATCGCCGAGTTCGTGCTGCTGTTGGGAGCGCTGCTGTTGGTCGCCAGCGGCCATCCCGAGTGGGGGCTGGCCTATCTCGCCTACAGCGCGCTCAACGGCCTGTCGGCGTGGCTCATCCTGTCGCGCCGGGTATGATCGCGATGCAAGGCGAACGCGCGCTGTGGCTGGTCAACAACGCCTCGAGCGGCAGCAACGACGACGCGGCGCTGGCGGCGCTCGAACAGTGCTGCGGCGAGCATGGATTTCGCGTGGCGCGGCGCACGGTCTTCCCGGCCGAGGATCTGCCGACCCCGGCCGCGCTCGAGGCCGCCGGGATTGGGCGCGTGGCGGTGTTCGCCGGCGACGGCACGGTCAACGCGCTGATCGCCGCGCTGGCCGGGTGGGGCGGTGCGGTGCTGGTGTTGCCCGGCGGGACGATGAACCTGCTTTACAACCGGCTTCACGGCGAACGCTCGCTTGACCAGGTGGTCGCGGCGGTCGCCAGAGGCGCCGCGCGGGTGCATCGGCCGGGCGTCATCCGCACCCCACTGGGCGATGCCTATGCCGGGCTGCTCGCCGGCCCGGGAACGAGCTGGGGGCGGGTGCGCGAGGCGATGCGCGACAAAGCACTGGCCGAGCTCGCCGAAAGCACCGTCGAGGCGATCGACGAGACGCTCACCGGCGAGATGATCGTCTGCGTCGAGCCGCCGTTGGGGCGTGCCGAGGGCTATCCGCTGCTGAGCCTGACCCCGCACGATGGCGGCATCGAGGTCGAGGCTTACTTCGCCGAGACGGCCGGTCAGTACCTCGAGCAGGCGTGGGCGCTGCTGCGGCGCAACTTCCGCGAGGGGCCGCACGATACGCTCGGGCAAGCCGATTCGCTGCGGCTGGGCAGCACGCGGGGCAACCGTTTCGGCCTGCTGCTCGACGGCGAGCAGGCCGAGGCCGGTCCGCAAATCGACATCAGGCTGGCGCGGTGCGAGGTCGACCTGTTAGCGACCCAATTCGATGCCGACTGAAACGCTGCTTTTCCACCTGAGCGACATCCACTTCGGGCTCGAGGACAACAAGGCGCTCGACTGGGTCAAGCAGGAGATCGCCGAGCGGCGTCCGCAGGCGGTGGCGATCACCGGCGACCTGACGATGCGCGCGCGGCATCACGAGTTCGCCGCCGCGTGCCGCTGGATCCGGTCGCTCGAAGTCCCGGTGACGGTCGAGGTCGGCAACCACGACATGCCGTATTTCAACCTGATCGAACGGTTCTTCGCGCCGTATCGGCGGTTCCGGGCGATCGAAGGGCTGGTCGAGCGCGAGATCGACTTGCACGACCTTGCCATCGTCCCGCTGAAGACCGCGGTGCGGGCGCAGCCGCGGTTGAACTGGTCGAAAGGCTGGGTCAGCCGGTCGGCACTGGCCAGGTGCCTCGCGGCGATCGACGCGCTTCCGCCGGGAACCCGGGCGCTGGTCGCCGCGCACCACCCCTTGCGCGAAGTCGGCACCAAGGGCACCGCGCTGACCGCGAACGGCTACCGCGCGCTGTGCGCGCTGGCCCGGCGGCCGGTGCTGGCAGTGCTCAGCGGCCATGTCCACGACCCGTTCGATCTGGTCGAGCAAACCATCAACGGCCCGGTGCGGATGATCGGCGCCGGAACGCTGTCGCAGCGGGTCCGCTCGACCCCGCCGAGCTTCAACGAGCTGTCATGGGACGGCGCGACGCTCAAGGTGCGGGCGCGCAACCTCGACGAGGTGCCGACCAAAGCCATGCAGATCGACGACGTGCCGGAGAACGCGCTGCCGCCGCGCGAGCCGGGCGAGCCGGTCGCTCCGGTCAATCAGGTCCCGCGCACCGATCCGCCGGTGCACTAGGCCTCAGCCGCCACCTTCGGCCTCGAGATCGTCCTGCGAGGCGGCTTCGAGCCGGCCGGCGCGCGACGAGGTGATGTAGTTGCGGACTTGCACGTTGCCCTCGTGGCAGGCGTATTCGTAGAACGCGTAATCGTCGTCGCGCGTCCAGTCGAAGCGCACGGTCCACGGCCCGGTGAACACTTCCGGATCGTCGTAGGTCATTTCGTACGTGATCGTGTCGGGGCCGGTCATCGTCAGCCGCTCGGTGACTTTCGCCCGAGCGCTGGTCGGGATGGTGTTCCACGGCGGGATCCCGCGCGTAGCCATGTTGAGCGGGCTGCCGTTGCGGGCGAACATGTCGTGGGTGGCGCTGTCGCCGGTCTTCAGGTTGGTCGTCTCGATGACCAGCGTGTTGCCTTCCCAGTGGCCCAGGCTGTTGCCGAGCCAGGCTTCGACCGGCTGGGGCCAGTGGCCTTCGCGGCCGATCGGGATGATCCGTGTCCCGAGCATCTCGAGCGCGATCGTGACGTAGCCGGGCGCCTGGTAGATGCGGATGCCATTGTTGTAGCGGAACGGCAGCATCGAGGCGGGAAAGCCGCGGCTGATGCAGCGGTCCCACGAATCGAAATCGGTCACCCAGTCGAACTTGGTGTTGGGGGTCCAGCTCGACCGCCCGGCGCGGTAGAGCGCCTCGCCCTGCGGCGTCATCGGCGGGAGCTTGCCCGTCGCCGGCTCGACGATCATCGAAGTGCGGCGCGCCCCGGCGAGGTACTCGATCCAGTGCCCGCTGCCGATCGTGTCTTGCTGGTCCTCCTTCTCGTAGGCCTGCTCGAGCTGGTCCGCGCGGGCCTGCTCCGCGGCCAGCTCCTCGTCGGTCTTGAAGAACCGGTCGCCGAACTGGTCGGGGCGGTTGACCGGCAGCTCGGCGACGTCGTTGATCGGCCAGGTGCCGCGCAAATCCGGGTCGCCCCACGCGGTCTTCTCCGGCTGATAGTCGTGCGGTACCGGCGGCATCACCGTGAGGTCGGCGCCCGGTTGCTGCGCCAGGCCGGGCGATGGGACGACGATGAAGGCCGTCGCCGCGACGGCCGCGCTGGCGAGGTGCTGTCTCAGGCTGCGATGGCGCATGGCGATGATCCTTTGCTTCGGGCGTTTTCTGCCGCCGCTGTCGCCGGGGGCGATGGGGGAAATCGCGCGCGGATTCAACTGCGGCGCGGCCCGAAGTATCCGGCGCCGCGTCAGCGGCCGCACACGAAAAGGGCGGCCCCGAGGGACCGCCCTTCGCATTCGCCGTGTCGCCGATCAGCGCTTCGAGAACTGGAAGCTGCGGCGGGCCTTGGCGCGGCCGTACTTCTTGCGCTCTACGACGCGGCTGTCGCGGGTCAGGAAGCCGGCCGCCTTGACGGTCGTGCGCAGCGCCGGCTCGAACTTGGCGAGCGCCTGGCTGATGCCGTGCTTGACCGCGCCGGCCTGGCCCGAGAGGCCGCCGCCGGAGACGGTGCAGACCACGTCGTACTGGCCCTCGCGCTCGGCGATCGCGAACGGCTGGTTGATCACCAGGCGCAGCGTCGGCCGGGCGAAGTAGACTTCCTGGTCGCGGCCGTTGACGGTGATCGTGCCCTTGCCCGGCTTGATCCACACGCGGGCGACCGCGTCCTTGCGGCGGCCGGTGGCGTAAGCACGGCCCTGCGGGTCGAGCTCCTGCTCGCGCAGCACGGCGGGAGTGGACTTCACCGGAGGCGTCGCGGGCGCCTCGCCGGCCGGAGCTTCGCCGCGGGTGAGCGCGCCGAGGTCGGCCAAGTCGCCCACGGTCGGGGTCGCGACCGCGGCTTCGGCCTCGGTGGCGGTTTCGGTATTCTGTTCGGTAGCCATCATGCGGCAGCCTTGTTCTTGCGATTGAGCGAAGCGACGTCGAGCGGCTGGGGCTGGGTGCCCGCGTGTGGATGCTCGGTGCCGGCGTAGAGGTGCAGCGCCTTCATCTGCTGGCGCCCGAGCGGCCCGCGCGGGATCATCCGCTCGACCGCCTTTTCGAGCACGCGCTCGGGGAAGCGCCCGTCGAGGACCTTGTCGGCGGTCACTTCCTTGATCCCGCCGGCGTAGCCGGTGTGCTTGTAGTAGGTCTTCGCCTGGCGCTTGTTGCCGGTGAAGCGGACCTTGTCGACGTTGACGATCACGACATGATCGCCGCAATCGACGTGCGGAGTGAAGCTCGGCTTGTGCTTGCCGCGCAGGATGTTGGCGACGATCGCGGCGAGGCGGCCGACGACCAGCCCCTCGGCATCGATCAGATGCCATTTCTTCTCGACCTCGGCCGGCTTGATCGACCGGGTCACCTTGCTGAGCGCCTTCATGGCTCTGGTACCTTGTTGACGGAACGGATGCGCGAGCGCTGAGGCCTGAGTCGCGCGGAAGGGCGCCATTTGTCGACCGGCGGCCGGTTAGTCAAGCGTTTCCGCGGCTTTGCGGAGAGGTAAAATAATACCGTGCATCAGCCGAGCGGCTCGAGCCTCCAGCTTTCGACGGTCCGCCGCTCATCGCCCTCGAGCTCGGTGACGACCTCGCGCGACGCGGTCCGCATCAGCCCGGTGACCGGATCGGCCGCGGCGGCGAAGGTGACCCTGACCTGACCGATGCCGCCGTCCGGCAGGGCCACCGCGCGGCTCTCGCTGCGCGGGGCGAGAGGCGGCGCGAACAAGTCGCGCGGCAGCTCGGTGATGACCCGCCCGGCGCTCTGGTGAATGGCGTTGACGTACTGCAGCAGCGCCGCCCGGGCGGCCGGATCGCGCGGGCGCCGGTCGATCGTGGCGATCGCCTCGCGCACTGCTGCGTCGATCTGCGCGGCCATCGGCGCCTCGGTCCCGGTAATCCGCCCGGCCGTGTCGAGCAGCATGGGGAACAGCCCTTGCTCGACACGCTCGCGCTCGATGCGGGCGAACGCGGCGAGCGCCTCGGGCGCCTCGCACTCGACCGCGACCTGTTCGCCGTCGAGATGGAACCCGCCGTCGCGCGCGCGGAAGCGGACGGCGAAGCCGCGGCTGACCACGAAGCTGGCACCGCCGGCCAGGCCGCGCTCGAGCCGGCGGGAGTAGCGCATCGGTCCCTCCGGCGGGGCAAAGCGCGCCGCGGCGGCGGCCACGCTCGCCGAGCCCACCGAAACGAGCGGCAGCAGCAGCGCGGCGGCCCCGAGGCGGAGCAGCGCGCGGCGGTCGGTCGCGCTCACCGCGGCGCCTCGCCCTGGACCAGCGCGCGCAACCAGTCGCCGGTGGCGGCGGTTGCGGTGTCGGCGCGCCAGCCGAGCACCGCCGGCGCCTCGTAAGGATGAATCTCGCCGAGCCGGCCGGTCGCCCGGTCGAGCAGCGCCGCGTCGGTCTTGAACAGCACGCCGACCTCGCGCGCCTCTCCGCGCTCCCCCTGCCACCGGTAGAGCGAGCGCATCGGGGGGAGGATGTTGGCGCAGGCGACGAGGCCTTCGTCGAGCAGCTGGCCGGCGGCCGCGGCGGCGCTGGCCTCGTCGGCGAACGGGCACCAGATCAACGCGCTCATGGCCGCGCCTCCGGCCGCCGTCCGATAACGTGCGCGCCCCATGCGGTCGCGGCGACGAGCAGCGCGCCAACCAGCTGGTGGAGCACCGCCAGCCACAGCGCGACGCCGGTCAGCACCGTGGCGATGCCGAGCAGGATTTGCGTCCCGAACGCGGAGTGGATGGCGATCGAGGCCGGCCGCCCGCCCATGGTGCGAGCCTTGCGCGCGAGCACGACCAGCTCGGCGACCGCGATCCACGCCCACCAGCGATGGAGGAAGTGCAGCAGGTACGGATCGTTGGCGAAGGCCCACGGCACGCCGTTCGACCAGTCGACTTCTGGCACCAGCCGGCCCTGCATCAGCGGCCAGGTATCCGAGGCGAGGCCGGCGTTGAGCCCCGCGACCCACGCCCCGAGCAGCAGCTGGACGAACAGCACGGCGCCGACGAGCGCCGCGAGGCCGGTCACCCGCGCCGGGCGGGCGGCCGGCTCGCGCGCCAGCACGACGAGGTCGAGCGCGGTCCACACCAGCAGCGCCAGGGTGAGGAACGCGGTCAACAGATGGAGCGAGAGCCAGAAGTGGCTGACGTCGGTGACCTGCTCGGACAGGCCCGAGCGGACCATGTACCAGCCGAACACCCCCTGCAGGCCGCCCAGCGCGAGCAGCACCAGCAGCCGCGGCGTGTATCCGGCGGGGATCGCCCGCCGCGCCCAGAACCACGCCAGCGGCAGCGCGAAGGCGAGCCCGATCAGCCGTCCGAGCAGGCGATGCGACCATTCCCAGAAGTAGATGAACTTGTAGTCACCCAGAGTCATCCCCGCGGGGCCGTTGACCTGGCGGTATTCGCCGATTCGCTGGTAGGCGGCGAACTCGGCCTGCCATTGCGCCTCGCTCAGCGGCGGGATCGCCCCGGTGACCGGCTTCCACTCGGTGATCGACAGCCCGCTCTCGGTGAGCCGGGTGATGCCGCCGACCGCGACCATCAGCACGACCAGCGCGGCGACCGCGAGCAGCCAGCGCGCCAGCGCCAGCGGGCGCGCCCGCGTGACGCGCGCGCGCAGCTCACCCGCCATGTTCCCCGCCTGCCCGACCATCGCGGTTTTCCTGCGCCGGACGTCGGCGAAGCGCAAGCCCGACGCGACGAGCCGCCGCAGCTTGGGGCTTGCGCAACGTTATATGGTTACATAGATGGAGCGGCAATGGGTCAGATCTTCCCGCAGATTCGCGGCCGGCTGGACCGTGCCGGCATGGTGCTCTCGAGCCTGTGCGCGGTGCACTGCGTGCTCGGAATCGTCATCGTCGCCGGCCTCGGGCTCGGCGGCGGGCTGCTGCTCGATCCGGCGATACACCGGATCGGGCTGCTTGTGGCGACGCTGATCGCCGGCGTCGCGATCGGAATCGGCGCCATCCAGCACCGCCGGGCAGCCCCGTTCGTGGTGGCGATGATGGGCCTCACCTTCATGGGCGGCGGACTGGCGGTCGAGCACGGCGTGGAAGAGGCGCTGCTGACGATCATCGGCGTCACGCTGGTCGCCGCCGGCCACGTGCTCAACTTGCGCAAGGCGTAGCAACCGCTATCTGCGCGGGGCATGTCCGCGCCGCTCAATCTCACCGTCAACGGCGAATCCCGGCGCTCCGATGCCGCGACCATCGCCGCGCTCGTCGCCGAGCTCGGCCTCAAGCCGGAAAAGGTCGCGGTCGAGCGCAACGGCACGATCGTGCCGCGCTCGACGCTTGCCGAGGCCGCGCTGGCCGAGGGCGACGTGCTCGAGATCGTCCATTTCGTCGGTGGCGGGAGCGACCCGGTCGGCCTTGGGGACGACAGCTGGAGCGTCGCCGGCCGCACGTTCCGGTCGCGGCTGATCGTCGGCACCGGCAAGTACAAGGACTTCGCGCAGAACGCCGCCGCGCTCGAGGCAAGCGGGGCGGAGATCGTCACCGTCGCGGTGCGGCGGGTCAACGTCTCCGACCCGAGCGCGCCGATGCTGACCGACTTCATCGATCCGCAGAAGGTGACCTATCTTCCCAACACCGCCGGATGCTTCACCGCCGAGGAGGCGATCCGCACCTTGCGGCTGGCGCGCGAGGCGGGCGGCTGGGACTTGGTCAAGCTCGAGGTGCTCGGCGAGGCGCGCACGCTCTACCCCGACATGCGCGAAACGCTCAAGGCGACCGAGGTGCTGGTCGCCGAAGGCTTCAAGCCGATGGTTTACTGCGTGGACGACCCGATCGCGGCCAGGCAGCTCGAGGAAGCGGGCGCGGTCGCGGTCATGCCGCTCGGCGCGCCGATCGGCTCGGGACTCGGGATCCAGAACCGGGTCACGATCCGGCTGATCGTCGAGGGCGCCAATGTGCCGGTCCTGGTCGACGCCGGCGTCGGCACCGCCAGCGACGCTGCGGTGGCGATGGAGCTCGGCTGCGACGGTGTGCTGATGAACACCGCGATCGCCGAGGCGAAGGAACCGGTGCGCATGGCCCGCGCGATGAAGCTCGCCGTCGAAGCCGGCCGGGCCGCATACCTCGCCGGACGCATGGCGACGCGCAAGTACGCCGACCCCTCGAGCCCGCTCGCCGGCCTGATCTGATCCTGGCCAGCCCCCGGCGGCGAATTTCATCGCCGGCGTTTACCCGACGCTAACCAAACTCGGTGACACTCGCCCCCGACGCAAAGGGGGGCTGTCATGGCCAAGCCGGGGACTGCATCACTGACGATTGCCGAGCTGCGCGAGTTCGCCAGCTTCACCGAGGACGAGCAGCTGTTCATCGAGCGCGGGCTCGATATCGGGCTTGGCCGTGGCGACGCGTTCAAGTTGTGGTCGCGCCGCGCCGGCGACAAGGCGGCGATCCGCGCGCAGTACCTCGCCTACCGCGAGCTGAAGACGTTGCGCGAGGCGATCCCCGGCGAAACCGCGTTCGATGGCGTGCAGGACTTCATCGGCGCGTTGCTGAGGATCACCGCGCAGGATCTGGCGCAGGAGCAACTGTCGAGCTTCTCGGCCTACCGCTTCCTTTACGAGCGCCTGCTCGGCGCGCGCGCGCGGCCGTGGCTGCCGGCGGCGTTCTGCGGCGCCGCCGCGCTGCCGCAAATCCGCCCCGGGCGCCGCAAGATGCTGCTCCAGTCGCTCAGCGAGGCCGCCGCCACCGCGCCCGGCTGGTCCGAGCGCGAGCCGTGCTTCTATCCCGAGAAGGTCGAAGCCGAGGCGGCCTGACCGCTCAACCTTTGTACAGCGCGTCGATCCGCTCCGCGTAACGCTGGCGGATGGCGTGACGGCGGATCTTGAGCGTCGGGGTCATCTCGCCGTTGTCGATCGTGAACGGCTCGTCGGCGAAAGCAAACTGGCGGACCTTTTCGACCACCGACAACTCGGCGTTGACCCGGTCGATCGCCGCGCGCACCGCGCTGCGGAACGCGGGGAGCTTCTGCAGCTCGGTCAGGTCGCACGGCTCGCCGTTGGCCTGGGCCCAGTCGAACGCCCACTGGGTGTCGGGCACGACCAGGCCGACCACGTTCGGCCGCTTGTCGCCGCTGACCATCGCCTGGACGATCTCGCGCTGCAGCGTCAGCATGCCTTCGAGCTTCTGCGGGGCGATGTTGTCGCCCTTGTCGTTGACGATGATATCCCTCTTGCGGTCGGTGATCATGATCCGGCCGCGATCGTCGAGATGGCCGATGTCGCCGGTGTGCAACCAGCCGTCGACGATCGCCTTGGCGGTCTCGGCCTCGTTGTTCCAGTAGCCGAGCATGACCAGCTCGCCGCGCACGAGGATCTCGCCGTCGTCGGCGATCCTGACCTCGACGCCGCGCAGCGGCGGGCCGACGGTGTCGAGCTTGATCCCGGCCGAGGGGTAGTTGCAGCTCACCACCGGCGCGGTTTCGGTCTGGCCGTAGCCTTGCAGCATGATCAAGCCCATCGATTCGAAGAAGGCGCCGACTTCGGGATTGAGCGGCGCGCCGCCCGAGACCAGCGCCTTGATCCGCCCGCCGAAGCGCGCCCGGATCTTGGGACGCAAGGTCAGGTCGAGCAGCCGTTCGATCGGCCAGTCGGTCAGGCGGCGCTGGTTCGCCGCGCGCCGCTCGGCCAACGCGAGCGCCTGGTCGAGCAGGAAGTTGGCAAACTTCCCCTGCTTCTCGACCTGGCGGATGATTCGGTCGCGCAGCACCTCGAACAGCCGCGGCACCACGATCATGAAAGTCGGCCTGGCCTCCTCGATGTTGCTGCCGAGCTTGTCGAGCCCCTCGGCGAACCAGACGTCGGCCCCGAGCGCGATCGGCAGGTACAGTCCGGCGGTGTGTTCGAGCGCGTGGCTCAATGGCAGGAACGACAGGAAGCGCTCCTCGCCCCACCCGAAATCCCCCATCAGCACTTCGGCGGCGCCGTCGACATTGCGCAGGATCGCGCCGTGGGAAAGCAGCACGCCGCGGGGGCTCCCGCTGGTGCCGCTGGTGTAGATGATGCAGGCCGGATCGCTCCGCCCGATCCCGGCGATCCGCGCCTCGACCGCCTGGCGCGCGGCGGCGGCATCGCCCGTGACGAGGTTGCTCCAGGCGTGGCACGCGAAGCTGCCGCTTTGCCCGGCGCGTATCGGATCGATCCCGATCAGGTGCTCGGCCGCGCCGGACCGGACCATCGC
The DNA here is from genome assembly GCA_035626815.1 of Croceibacterium sp. Classification (GTDB taxonomy): domain Bacteria; phylum Pseudomonadota; class Alphaproteobacteria; order Sphingomonadales; family Sphingomonadaceae; genus Croceibacterium_A. The sequence continues at coordinate 57,337 of DASPMY010000002.1, read as the reverse complement.
CGGGAGCAGCACGTCGGCGAGCTTCTGGGTCGAGACGATCACCATGCGCGCGCCCGAATCCTGCAGGATATGCAGGTGATCGCGCTCGGTGTTGGTGGTGTAGGCGGGCGTGGTGATGCCGCCCGCGGCCATGATCGCGAGGTCGGCGAGCGCCCACTTGGGCCGGTTCTCCGACACGATGACGACGCGGTCGCCGTCGTTCAGGCCTAGCTTGCGCAATGACTCGGCAAGCAGGCACACTTCCGCGGCCGCCTCGCGCCAGCTCTGCGAGCGCCATTCGCCGTCCTGCTTTGCCGTCAGGAACGGCCGTTCGCCCCGCTCGTCGGCGCGGCGCAGGAACAGCTCGACCAGGTTGTTGGCGGCCTCGAAATCCGTCAGCTGCACGGGCAGCGTCTCCATCCCAGGTGCCGGTGGGCCGGCTTGTTATGGCCAATGGTTAGGGGGCCGTGTCGGCTCCGGCAAGCGCTCAGCCCTCGCTGAACCCTGCCTCCATCGCGGGGGACTCTTCGGGCACGGCGGGGATCGTCACCAAAGGGGTCAGGCGCGGATCGTGCGCCGCGCGCCAGCCCTCGGCGGTGCGCAACGCGCCGGTGGTGCGCAGCAATTGATCGAACGGCGTCACCCGCGGATGGCCGAGGCGCAGGAACTCTGGCGCGAGCGCCTCCATCCAAGTGCCTTTCTCGGCCAGTACCCCGCCGTCGCTGCTTGCCATCACGAACGGCAGGCCAAGCGCGTCCTCGAGTGGCAGGCCGAAGTCGATCACGGCCACGATGGCGCGCGCGGTCTGCACCGGGATCAGCGCGCCGCCCGCCGCGCCGATCGCGAACAATGGCGCGCCGTCGGGGCCATAGACAACGGTCGGCGTCATCGAGCTTGCCGGGCGTTTGCCACCCTCGACCCGGTTGGCAACCGGCGCCCCATTGCGCTGGGGCACGAACGAGAAATCGGTCAATTCATTATTGAGATAGAAGCCGCCGTAGGCGAGCCCCGAGCCAAACGCACCCTCGACCGTGGAGCCCACGCTGACCATGTCGCCGGCGGCGTCGACCGCGACCACATGAGTGGTGCCCTGCTCGGGCCAGCCCTCGCCGCGCGCCAGCGGCGGGACCGCGCCCGGCGGCTGCCCGGGCGCGGCGGCGGCGATCGTCGTCGCCGGATCGATCAACGCCGAGCGAGCGGCGAGGTAGTCCGCGTCGAGCAGCCCGGCGAGGGGCACGTCCACGAACTTCGGGTCCGCGACGTAGAACTCGCGGTCGGCATAGGCGAGCCGCTGTGCTTCGAGGAAGAGGTGCCAAGTAACCGGACTGCGGACCCCGAGCGCGACAAGGTCAAAGCGCTCGAGTTGCTCGAGAATCGCCAGCAGCGCGTAGCCGCCCGACGATGGCGGGCCCATCGTGCAGACCTTGTGGCGGCGGTAATCGGTGCACGCCGGCGCGCGTAGCTCGACCCGGTAGCCCGCGATGTCGGCGGGGGTCATCCCGGCCGGACGCGGCGTGTCGGCGGCGATCTCGGCGGCAAGGTCTTGCGCGAAGGCGCCCGAGTAGAACGCCTGGGGCCCCGCATCGGCAATCCGCTGCAAGGTCTGGGCAAGCTCGGGAAGGCGGACCACGGTGCCCGCGCCCGGAGCGCGGCCGCCGGGATAGAACATGGCGCGGCCGTCCTGGTCGCGTCCGGCGCGCTGGGGAAAGGCTGCCAGTGAGCCGCTCAGGCGCGGAGTGACGGCGAAGCCATCGCGCGCCATCGCGATCGCCGGGGCCAGCAGCTCGGCCCATGGCAGCCGCCCATGGCGCCGATGCGCCTCGGCGGCGAGCGCGACGTTTCCGGGCACCCCGACGCTCAGCCCGCTCAGCGTCGCTGCGGTGCGGTTGAGCGGGCGGCCGTCTTCGCCGAGGAACCACTCGGCGGTAGCCGCCGCCGGCGCCGCCTCACGCCCATCGAGGGTCTCGACCGTGCCGTCGGGCGCACCGCGTACCCACAGCCCGCCGCCGCCGAGCCCGGTGCTCTGCGGCTCGATCACCGCGAGAACCATGAGCATCGCGATGGCGGCATCTGTCGCGCTGCCGCCGCGCCGCAGAATCTCCTCACCGATCGCTCCGGCGCGCGGGTCGTTGGCGGCGGCGGCTCCGCGGGCGAAGGGGTCCGGCGCCCCGGCGACCAGCGGCGCTTCGGCGGGAGCGGGAACGGTGGCGCAAGCGCCCAGCGCAAGCGGAGCGAGGAGGACCAGGAAATGGCGAGGCATCGGTGGGCCTGCTATTCGCTTCCCACCGCCTCGGCAACCGAGGCGAACCCGTCGCGCCGCATCAGCGCCTCGAGGCCGTGCACGATCCGCCGCGCGATGCCGGGCCCTTCGAATACCATCGCGCTGTACAGCTGGACCAGGCTCGCCCCGGCACGGATGCGCTGCCAGGCGTCCTCGGCGGTGAAGATCCCGCCGACCCCGACCAGCGGCAACGCGCCGCCGGTCGCGCGGCGGAAGTCGCGCAGCCGTTCCAGCGCCAGCGGCTTGAGCGGCGCGCCCGACAGGCCGCCCGCCTCGCCCGCGTGGCGCGAGCGCAGCGGTGGGCGCGACACGGTGGTGTTGGCCACGATCAGCGCATCGAGCCGCTTGTCGAGCGCGATCCGGGCGATGGCGTCGATGTCGGCGGGCTCGAGGTCCGGCGCGACTTTCAGGAACACCGGCGGTGCCGCCTCGCCGCGCGCCGCCAGCACGGCATCGAGCAAGGCGGCAAGCGCGCCTTCGTCCTGGAGCGCGCGCAGGCCGGGCGTGTTCGGGCTGGAGATGTTGATCGCGAGGTACGAGGCGAGCGGCGCCATGACCTGCGTCATTTGGACATAATCGGCGATGCGGTCGGCCGAGTCCTTGTTGGCGCCGACGTTGATGCCGACGATGCCGCGCTGCTCCCGCGCCGCCAGCCGCGCCGCCGCGGCCGGCGCGCCGCCGTTGTTGAAGCCCATCCGGTTGATCACCGCCCGGTCCTCGGCGAGGCGGAACAGCCGCGGCTTCGGGTTGCCGGCCTGCGGTCGCGGGGTGATCGAACCGACCTCGACGAAGCCGAAGCCGAGCCCGAGCAGGGCGTCGGGCAGTTGGGCGTCCTTGTCGAAGCCCGGGGCCATGCCGAGCGGATTGGGAAAGTCGATGCCGGCTACGCGGATCGCCAGCGGCCCGCCGGGGGCGACCGGCCGGCCCGGCAGCGCGCGCAAGGCGGCGACCGCCACGCGATGCGCGCGCTCCGCGTCGAGCGCGAACAGGCCGGGCCGGGCGAGGCGGTAGAGCATCGCGCGCCTATGACAGCGAGGCCCGGGGCTGTCGACGGCGCCGCCGGACTTCGATCCCGCCACGAATCCCGCGATGCGTGGCTGTTTTGCAACGCTTTTCGCCGGGCAGTGTCGCATTCATACAAGTGTGGCGCGGCGAAACCGGCTAGCGAGCCGTTGCGACCCGAAGGGCCCGGCGCGCGATGCGGCGGGTTCTCGACTATACAGGGCGGCTCCGTGCGCGGGGCCGCCTCTTTTTTCGCCCGTCGAGGCGAGCGCCGATTTGGCCGCCTGAAAGCCGCGCTTGTTTGAAATCGGCGGGCGGGGCACCTAAGTGCAAATCGGAGCGAATCGCTCCGATTTGAGAACGGATCGCAATAACAATGCGCCTGTCGAGCATGGCCGACTATGCCGTCGTCACGATGTGCGCCGCCGCGCGCCATTGCGGCGGCGCGCGCGTCTCGGCGGCCGAGCTGGCCTGCGAGACCGGCCTGCCCGCGCCGACCGTGCAGAAGCTCGTCAGCCTGCTGTCGCGCGCCGGCCTGCTGCGCGCCACCCGAGGCGCCGGCGGCGGGCTGCAACTGGCGCGGCCCGCCGCGGCGATCACATTGGCCGACATCGTCGAGGCGGTCGAAGGGCCGATCGCGCTGACCACTTGCGTCGAGCACGGCCGCCACGATTGCGCGCTCGAGGCCTGCTGCAGCGTGCGGCCGCACTGGGGCGTGGTCAACGAGGCGCTGCGCGGGGCTTTGGCCGACATTCCCCTGACCCGGCTCTCCTCTCCGTTCGCCTCAAGCGAGCTGCAGGCGGCCGAAGGCCAACGCGAGAGTCGGCGGCGCCAGGGTGTCCCGACTTCGCTCGACACGAACGGAGTCGTGGCGTGAGCGAAGACATCGAACTTCGCGACCAGGAAGCCCGCGAGGCCGCCGCGCGCGCGGCCGAGTACGAGCATGGCTGGTCGGCCGAGATCGACACCGAGTTCGCGCCCAAGGGCCTCGACGAATCGACCGTGCGGTTCATCTCGGCCAAGAAGAACGAGCCCGAGTGGATGCTCGAGTGGCGGCTGAAGGCGTTCCGCCTTTGGCAGGAGATGGCGGAGCCGGAATGGGCCAAGCTCGGTTATCCGGCGATCGACTACCAGGACGCGTACTACTACGCCGCGCCGAAGAAGAAGGCGGCGCTGAAGAGCCTCGACGAGCTCGATCCCGAGATCCTCGAGGTCTACCAGAAGCTCGGCATCCCGATCGAGGAGCAGAAGGTGCTCGCCGGGGTCGAAGGCGCGCGCAAGGTGGCGGTCGACGCGGTGTTCGACAGCGTTTCGGTCGCCACGACCTTCCGGGAGGAGCTCAAGAAGGCCGGAGTCATCTTCCTGTCGATCAGCGAGGCGATCCGCGAGCACCCCGAGCTGGTCAGGAAATGGCTCGGCAAAGTGGTGCCGCAGCGCGACAACTTCTTCGCCACGCTCAACAGCGCGGTCTTCTCCGACGGGACGTTCGTGTACATCCCCGAGGGCGTGCGCTGCCCGATGGAGCTGAGCACCTATTTCCGCATCAATGCGGAAAACACCGGCCAGTTCGAGCGCACTCTGATCGTCGCCGACAAGGGCAGCTACGTCAGCTACCTCGAAGGCTGCACCGCGCCGATGCGCGACGAGAACCAGCTACATGCCGCGGTGGTCGAGCTGGTCGCGCTCGAGGACGCCGAGATCAAGTACTCGACCGTGCAGAACTGGTACCCCGGCAACGCCGAAGGGCTCGGCGGAATCTACAACTTCGTCACCAAGCGCGGGCTGTGCCAGGGCGCGCGGAGCAAGATCAGCTGGACCCAGGTCGAGACCGGCAGCGCGGTCACCTGGAAGTACCCGAGCTGCGTCTTGAACGGCGAGGATTCGGTCGGCGAGTTCTACTCGGTCGCGGTCACCAACAATTACCAGCAGGCCGATACCGGCACCAAGATGATCCACAACGCGCGCGGCACGCGCTCGACGATCGTCTCCAAGGGGATCAGCGCGGGCAAGAGCAGCAACACTTACCGCGGCCTGGTGCGCGTCGCCGCCAACGCCGACGGGGTGCGCAACTTCACCCAGTGCGACAGCTTGCTGCTCGGCTCCGAGTGCGGCGCGCACACCGTGCCCTACATCGAGGTCAAGAACCCGACCGCGCAAGTCGAGCACGAGGCGACCACCAGCAAGATCAGCGACGACCAACTGTTCTACGCGATGCAGCGCGGGTTGGGCCAGGAGGAAGCGGTGGCGCTGATCGTCAACGGCTTCGCCAAGGAGGTGCTGCAGCAGCTGCCGATGGAGTTCGCGGTCGAGGCGCAGAAGCTACTCGGGATCAGCCTCGAGGGGAGCGTGGGGTGATCACGACTCGCTTCTCCATTGCGCTCGTGCCCGCGGTTCTCCTCGGCTGTTCGGCATCGGAGCCGCAATCCGACTGCGTCGCCAAGATCGCCGAACTCGAACGGGAGCGCGCGGCGTATGTCGAGCAGGCGATGCAAGAGCTGGGGCGGGTTCGGGCCAAGGTCGACACCGAAGACCCGTCACCGGAAGACATGGAGTTCGCCACCGAACTCGACTTTCGCGAAAACCGTATCAACGTCGAACGCGTGAGGTGTCCCGAGGCACCGCGCACGACCGAGCCCACCACGGCGCCTGAAGTAAGAACGAGTAACGATGCTCCAGATCGATAACCTCCACGCCACCGTCGGCGGCACGGCGATCCTCAACGGGCTCTCGCTCGCCGTGAACGCGGGCGAGGTGCATGCGATCATGGGGCCGAACGGGGCGGGCAAGTCGACGCTCGCCTATGTGCTCGGCGGCCGGCCGGGGTACGAGGTGACCGGGGGTAGCGTCACCTTCACCCCTCTCCCGCTTGCGGGAGGGGCCGGGGGTGGGCCTGTTTCGGCTAGCGCCGCGCCCGACCAGACTTACCCACCCCTAACCCCTCCCGCGAGCGGGAGGGGAATCGACCTCCTGGCCCTCGAACCCCACGAGCGCGCGGCGCTGGGGCTGTTTCTCGGGTTCCAGTATCCGGTCGAGATCCCGGGCGTGTCCAACGTGCAGTTCCTGCGCGAGGCGCTCAACGCGAAGCGCAAGGCGCGGGGGCAGGCGCCGCTGTCGGGCGGCGATTTCCTCAAGCTGGCGCGCGAAAAGGCCGGGCTGCTGCGGTTCGACATGGAGATGCTCAAGCGGCCGGTGAACGTCGGCTTCTCGGGCGGCGAGAAGAAGCGCGCCGAGATGGTGCAGATGGGCATCCTCGACCCCGCGTTCGCGGTGCTCGACGAGACCGACTCCGGCCTCGACATCGATGCGCTGCGGATCGTCGGCGAGGGCATCAACGCGATCATGCGCAAGCCCGACAAGGGCGTGCTGCTAATCACCCACTACCAGCGCCTGCTCGACTACGTGCGGCCCGATTGCGTCCACGTCCTGTCGAAAGGGCGCATCGTCAAGAGCGGCGGGCCCGAGCTCGCGCACCAGCTCGAGAGCGAAGGCTACGAGGCGGTGGCGTAATGGCCGAACGCCGCAAGCTCTCGTTGGGCCAGGTCAACGACCGCGCCGAAGGCCGCTCCGCCGCCGAGGCCGCGCGCGCGTGGAAGGTTTCCCCCCAGCGCGCCGAAGCGCTCAAGGACCAGGCGCGCGACCGGCGGCGCAATCCCACGCCGGCGCAGGCCGCGCTGTGGCAGCGGCTCAAGGACAAGCAGTGCGGGTTCACCTTCAACCGCGAGGTCGTGATGGGCAGCGCGATCGTCGATTTCGCCTGCAAGACCCGCTGGCTGGTGGTCGAGACCGGCGGCGACGGCGAGGTCGACGGTACGCTGGCCGCGCTGTCGGACCGCAAGCTCGCCGATGTCGGCGTGCGCGTGCTGCGGTTCGCGGACGAGCGCGTGCTGCGCGAGACCGACGCGGTCGTCGCCGAGATCAAGGCCGAGCTGCAGAAGCCGTTCGAGCGGCCGACCATCGAGGCGCAGCGATGACGGTCGCGGCTCTGCCCACCATCAAGGACGAGGTCTGGCGCTACGCCGACTTCGCGGCGCTTGCGACGCTCGCTCCCGAGCGGTTCGGCGAATGGAAGGAAATCGCGCTCGCGCCCGGCGAAACGCGCGTCAGGTGCCTGGTGCTCGACGGCGCCGGGCCCGAGCTGCACCGGGTCCGCCTGACCGTGGGCGAGGGTGCGCGGGCGGAGCTGTTCGCCGTCAACGCCGGCGGCGACTACACCCGCCTCGAGGTCGAGGTCCGGCTCGCCCGTGGCGCGCATTTCCAGTTCGGCGGGGTGACCATCGGCGGCGGGGCGGCGACCCGCGAGTTCGTCACCCGCACCGTCCACGCCGAGCCCGGGGCGACCTCGCGCCAGGTCGTGCGCGCGGTCCACTGGGGCACGGCGATCGGCAACTTCCTCGGCCGCATCGATGTCGCGCGCGATGCCCAGCAGACCGACGCGGGGCAGGACTTCAAGGGCCTGCTGCTCGAGCGCGGCGCCTCGGCCAATGCCAAGCCCGAGCTCGAGATCTTCGCCGACGACGTCAAATGCGCCCATGGCGCGGCCATCGGGCAGATGGACGAGATGGCCGGCTACTACATGGCCGCGCGCGGCATCCCGCCCGCGGCGGCCAGGAAGCTGCTGGTCCGCGCCTTCGTCGCCGATGCTTTCGTCGCGCTCGAGGACGACGGCGAGCGCGACAAGCTGCTCGATGCGGCGCTCGCCGCGCTGGGGGACGCGGTATGAGCGCCAGCAATCTTTCGCCGTTCGTGTCGAGCGAAGTCGAGACACCTGCGCGCGGCCTCTCGACTTCGCTCGAGGCGAACGGGGTTGGTATAAAATCAAACTTCCCGGGCCTTCTGAACGCCGACGGCTCGCCGTGGCACTACCTCGATTCGGCCGCCACCGCGCAGAAGCCGCAAGTCGTGATCGACGCCGTGTCCAGGGCGATCGGTGCCGACTACGCCACGGTCCACCGCGGGGTGTACACCCGCTCGGCCGAGATGACGCTCGGCTACGAGGCGGCGCGGCGCAAGGTGGCGGCGTTTGTCGGCGGGCGCGAGGAGGAGCTGGTGTTCACCCGCGGCGCGACCGAGGCGATCAACCTCGTCGCGTACTCGTGGCCGGACAAGGGGCGGGTGCTGCTCAGCGAGCTCGAGCACCATTCGAACATCGTCCCGTGGCAGCTCGCCGGCTGGCAGGTCGACGTCTGCCCGCTCACCGGGGACGGCCGGATCGACCTCGACGTCGCCGAGCGGATGCTCACGCCCGAGCACCGGATGGTCGCCTTCGCGCATGTCTCGAACGTGCTCGGCTCGGTGCTCGACGCCCCGCGCGCGGCCGATCTCACTCATGCGGTCGGCGCCAGGTTGCTGCTCGACGGCTGCCAGGCGGTGCCGCGTCTGCCGGTCGACGTCGCCGCGCTCGGCTGCGATTTCTACGCCTTCTCCGGCCACAAGCTCTACGGCCCGACCGGGATCGGCGCGCTGTGGGCGAGGGCAGAGCATCTCGCCGCGATGCCGCCGTGGCAGGGCGGCGGGGCGATGATCGAGAAGGTCACCTTCGAGCGGACGACGTACGCCGCCGCGCCGCAGCGGTTCGAGGCGGGAACCCCGGCGATCGTCGAGGCGATCGGCTTCGGGGCGGCGTGCGACTACGTCGCCGGGATCGGCCTCGACGCGATTCACGCGCACGAGGCGCGCCTCGTCGCCAGCCTGCGCGACGCGTTGCGCGGCATGAACGACGTGCGCCTGTTCGGGCCGGAAGACAGCGCCGGCATCGTCAGCTTCGCGCTCGACGGCATTCACCCGCACGATCTCGGCACGATCCTCGACGAGGAGGACGTCGCGATCCGCGCCGGCCACCACTGCGCGCAGCCGCTGATGGAGCGGCTCGGCGTGCCGGCGACGGCGCGCGCCAGCTTTGGGCTCTACAGCGACGCGGACGACGTCGCCGCGTTGCTGCGCGGGATCGAGCGGACCAAGAGGATTTTCGGATGAACGAGGAAAAGCCTTTCCGCGTCGAGGAGGTCGACGGCGTCGAGACGCCCCCCCGCGCGCGCGTCGAGGACGCCGAGACGCCGGCCGAGAAGCTCGAGCGCAAGAAGGACTACCTCGAGGGGTTCCTGGCGCAGAAGCCGCCGGCCGCGGTCGCCACGGAGCCCGGCGGCGCGCTTTACGAAAGCGTGCTCGCGGCGCTCAAGGATATCTACGACCCAGAGATCCCCGTGAACATCTACGATCTCGGGCTGATCTACGGGGTCGACGTGTCCGACGAGGCGGACGTGATGATCGTGATGACGCTGACCACGCCGCATTGCCCGGTCGCCGAATCGATGCCCGGCGAGGTCGAGCTGCGCGTCGGCTCGGTCCCCGGCGTGCGCGACGCCCAGGTCGAGATCGTGTGGGATCCGCCGTGGGATCCGTCCAAGATGAGCGACGAGGCGCGCCTCGAGCTGGGAATGTTGTGAATCATGCTATCTGCCCGCATCTCGCTCGAACCGAACGGATTTCAGGTATTGGCTTGTGACTGAGACCAAGCTCCGCCAGCGCCCCGCCGCCGTCACCCTGACGGCCGCCGCCGAGGCGCGCATCGCCGAGCTGATGGCCAAGGCGCCCGAGGGCTCAGTCGGGGTCAAGCTGTCGACGCCGCGGCGCGGCTGCTCGGGGCTCGCCTACTCGGTCGACTACGTCAGCGAGGCGCACCCGTTCGACGAGAAGATCGAGACCCCGGGCGGGGTGTTCTACATCGACGGCGCCAGCGTGCTCTACCTGATCGGCTCACGGATGGATTGGCAGGAGGACGATTTCGCTGCCGGCTTCGTGTTCGCCAATCCCAATGCCAAGGGCGCCTGCGGCTGCGGCGAGAGCTTCACGGTATAACCCGCAGCCTGGCGCGCGTCGGCGACTAGCGCCGCTGCAGCGCCTGCACGCACGCCACGCGGTCGACCTCCTGCCCGTCCCTCGCGCGGCGCGCCTCGAGATAGGTGGCGACCGGCTCGCCGCCGTCGCGCAGCGGATAGAGGAACACGTCGAGCACGCACGCCTCGCCGGTGAATTGCAGCTTGCGCATGTCGCCTTCGCTGACGTCGAGCCGCGGGTTGCCGAAGCTGCGGACGAGGCTCGCGGCATCGCTCTCGATCACCCCTTCGAGGCCGGGCACGCGTAGCACCGTCGGCGTGCGGAACCCGGTCGCCAGCCGCGGCGTGGGCAGCGTCGGCGGCACCGTCGGCTGCGCGCGCGGTGCGGCCACCGGCGGCGCGCCCGGCTGCGGCTCCGGCGTGGGCGCGGCGGCACAGCCGGCGATCAGCAGCGAGAGCAGCGCGGGCAAGGTCAGGCGGGGCATGTCAGGCACGGTCCTTCCGATGAATCAGGTGCGTCGCGGCGGCCGCGCCGAGGATCGGGGCGAGGAGATTGACGCCAGGCAACGCCAGCAGCGCGGCGATCGCCCCGCCGAGCAGGAAGCGCTCGGCGCGGCCAACCGGCGCCGGGTCGGCGGCGTCGCGCCGGTGCCGCAGCCACACCATCTGCTGCAGCTCGCGGCCGACGAGCACCGCGTTGACCAGCCAGAATAGCAGCGCCGTGCCGACGCCGGTGACCAGCAGCACGAGCGCGAACGGCAGCGCGACGAGGTTGACCAGCAGCGCCCGCAGCGCGCTCTTGAGGCTGGTCGAGAGCTGCTCGCCGAGCGGCAGGTCGCGCGCGGTCAGCGCCGCTTGCGGATAATGGCGACCCTCGACCGCCTGGACCACCTCGTCGGCGAAGAACTCGATCACCGCCATCGCCACCACGCGCCAGGCGAGCCACAGCCCGATCAGCGCCAGCACCAGCGAGGCCAGCCCGCGCACTCCCTCGGCGCCCGCGAACGACGCGTCGCCGAGCCCGGCCGCTTCGAGCAGCCGGTCGAGCGCGTGCCACCCGGCCCACGCCACCGCCGCGAACAGCACCACCGTCACCGCCAGGCTCTTGGCGAGGATCCTGAGCACCCGCGGATCGGCCAGCTGGCCGAGCGCGAGCAGCAGCGACGTGACGACCGCACCCATCGGTGCTTGCGATTGCCCGCGCGGCAGGCCAAGTCAACGCCGCAACGGCGGCCGGCTCGGCCGCTTTCTCCCCGCGAGACCCGGAAGGACCCATGAAGGAACCGAGATACGACGTGATCGCGATCGGCAACGCCATCGTCGACGTGATGGCCCCGTGCGACGACGAGCTGATCGACGAGCTCCAGCTCAACCGCGGCGGGATGACGCTGGTCGACACCGCGCGAGCGCAGGAGCTCTACGACGCGATGGGCCCGGCGCGCGAGATCTCCGGCGGCTCGGCGGCCAACACGCTCGCCGGGCTCGCCGCGCTCGGCGCGCAGTGCGCGTTCATCGGCCAGGTCGCCAAGGACCAGCTCGGCGAGGTCTTCGCGCACGACATTCACGCGGTCGGGATCGACTTCGACACCGCGCCGCGCGAAGGCGAGCCGCCGACCGCGCGCTGCCTGATCTTCGTCACCCCCGACGGCCAGCGGACGATGAACACCTTCCTCGGCGCCTCGCAGTTCCTCCCTGCTGCAGCGCTCGACGAGGAAGCCATTGGCGGGGCCAGCGTGCTCTACCTCGAAGGCTACCTGTGGGACCCGGAGGAGCCGCGCGCGGCGATGCGCCGGGCGATCGAGGCGGCGCGCGCCGCCGGGCGCAAGGTCGCCTTCACGCTCAGCGAGGTGTTCGTCATCGACCGCCACGGCGACGATTTCCGCGCGCTGATCGCGGACGGGCTGATCGACATCCTGTTCGCCAACCACCTTGAATTGGCGGCGCTGACCGGGCTGCCCGATTTCCACGACGGCATCGCCGCGCTCAAGGGCAAGGTCCCGACGCTCGTCGTCACCCGCAGCGCCGACGGCGCTGTGGCGGTTTCGCAAGGCGAGCACGCCGAGGTCGCCGCCGAGCCGATCGCGCAAGTCGTCGACACTACCGGCGCCGGCGACCTGTTCGCCGCCGGTTTCCTCTACGGCCACGTCCGCGGCGAGCCGCTCGAGCGCTGCCTGCGCCGCGGCGCGATTGCCGCCGCCGAGATCATCAGCCACTACGGCGCCCGGCCCGAGACCGACCTGCAGGCGCTGATGGCGGAGAGGCTGGGCTAGCCCTCGCGCTCGATCTCGCGCCAGCCGATGTCGCGGCGGCAGAAGCCGGTCGGGAAGTCGAGCGCCTCGATGGCGCGGTAGGCGTTGGCCCGGGCCTCCGCCACGCTCGACCCCCGCGCGGTCACGTTGAGCACACGCCCGCCGCGGGCGACGAGCCGGCCGTCGACGAGCGCGGTGCCGGCGTGGAAGACTTTGGCGCCGCGGGCGTCGGCGGCCTCGATGCCGCCGATCGCGCCGCCTTTCTCGGGCGTGCCGGGATAGCCGTTGGCCGCCATCACCACCGTCAGCGCGCGCTCGTCGGAGAAGCGCGGCGGGCGCAGCGAGCCGAGGCTGTAGTCGGCGCAGGCGAGCAGGTATTCGCCGAGGTCGCTTTCCAGCCGCATCATCAGCACCTGGCACTCGGGGTCGCCGAAGCGGCAGTTGTACTCGACCAGCTTGGGCCCCTCGGCGGTCAGCATCAGCCCGGCGTAGAGCACCCCGGCGTACGGCGTCCCGTCCTCGGCCAGCGTCTTCACCGTCGGGGCGATGATGTCGCGCATGACCTCGCTGCGCAGGTCCGGAGTGAGCACCCGCGCCGGGCTGTAGGCGCCCATCCCGCCGGTGTTGGGCCCGGTGTCGCCGTCGCCGACGCGCTTGTGGTCTTGCGCCGAGCCGAACGGCAGGATCATCGCCCCGTCGGTCAGGGCGAAGAAGCTGACTTCCTCGCCCTCCATGAATTCCTCGATCACCACCTCGCCCCCGCCGGCGAACATCTCGCCGAGCGCCGCCTCGGCCTCCGGCCGGGTGGCGGCGATGACCACGCCCTTGCCCGCAGCGAGGCCATCGGCCTTGAGCACGTACGGCGGCTGGAAGCGGTCGAGCGCCGCGACCGCTTCGGGCAGCGCCCCGGTGCGCACGTAGCCGGCGGTGGGGATGCCGGCGCGGGCGCACAAGTCCTTGGTGAAGCCCTTGCTCCCTTCGAGCCGGGCGGCCGCCTGCGACGGGCCGAACACCGCCAGCCCGGCGGCGCGCAGCGAATCGCCGAGCCCGTCGACCAGCGGCGCCTCGGGCCCGATCACCACCAGCCCGATCGCGCGCTCGGCGCAGAAGGCGGCGACTCCGGCGTGGTCGGCGGGATCGAGCGCGACCAGCTCGGCATGCTCGGCGATGCCTGGATTGCCCGGCGCGGCGTAGAGCCGGCCGCCATCCTCGAGCAGGCGGGATTGCGCCAGCTTCCACGCCAGCGCATGTTCGCGTCCGCCCGATCCCACCAGCAGGATGTTCATGCCCGGCTCTTCTTTCGACGATTCTGATGACGATCACGACGCAATGGGCGGGCTGGTAGCCAAGGGCCAGCCCGGCGACAACGCCGCGCCGCTGACGATCACCGAGATTTCCAACCTGCTCAAGCGCACGGTCGAGGATCGCTTCGGGTTCATCCGGCTGCGCGGCGAGCTGTCGGGCGTCAAGCGCGCCGCCTCCGGCCATCTCTACTGCTGCCTCAAGGACGAAGGCGCGGTGATCGACGGGGTGATGTGGAAGGGCGGCGCGCAGCGGCTGGGGTTCGTGCCCGAGGACGGTATCGAGGTCGTCGCCAGCGGCAAGCTGACGACGTATCCGGGCCGCTCGAAATACCAGATCGTCATCGAGGCGATGGAGATCGCCGGCGAGGGCGCGCTGCTGGCGCTGCTCGAGAAGACCCGGCGGCGGCTCGAGGCCGAAGGGCTGTTCGCGAGCGAGCGCAAGCGGCCGCTGCCGTTCCTGCCGCGAGTCATCGGCGTCGTGACCTCGCCGACCGGAGCAGTGATCCGCGACATCCTCCACCGCCTCGCCGACCGCTTCCCGAGCCGGGTGCTGGTGTGGCCGGTGCTGGTCCAGGGCCACGGCGCCGCCGAGCAGGTCGCCGCGGCGGTGCGCGGCTTCGGCGGGATCGAGCCCGGCGGCGCGGTGCCGCGCCCTGACCTGCTGATCGTCGCGCGCGGCGGCGGCTCGATCGAGGACTTGTGGGCGTTCAACGAGGAGATCGTGGTCCGCGCCATCGCCGGCTCGCCGATCCCGGTGATCAGCGCGGTCGGGCACGAGACCGACACCACGCTCGCCGACCACGCCGCCGACCGCCGCGCGCCGACGCCGACCGCCGCCGCCGAGATCGCCGTGCCGGTGCGGCGCGAGCTGGCCGCGACGCTCGACGAGCTCGGCTTGCGCCAGCGCAAGTGCGCGCTGCGCCCGGTCGAGCTCGGGCGCGAGCGGCTGGCGGCGCGCGTCGCCCGCCTGCCCCGGCCGGAGGCGCTCGCAGCGGCCCCGGCTCAGAAGCTCGACGAGCTCGGCGAGCGGCTGCGGCGCGGCCTCGGCGACCGCGCGGCCAGGGCGCGCGACCAGCTGCAGGCCGACGCCGCGCGCCTCTCGGCGCCGTTGCTGCGCGCCCGAGTGGCGCGGGCCCAGGACCGGCTCGGCGCGGTTCGGCTGAGCCCGGCGCTGCTGACCCGGCCGATCGCCGAGCGCGCCCAGCGGCTGGCGGCGCTCGACCGGCTGCGGCGCCAGCTCGACCCCAAGGCGCCGCTGGCGCGCGGCTACGCGCTGGTCTGCGCGCCGGGCCTGCCGGTTATCGCCAGCCGCGACATCGCCGCGGCGCAGGAGCGGCTGACGCTCGAGTTCGCCGACGGCACGCTCGAGGTGTCGCCGGCCGTCCGCCGCCCGTCGCGCCCCAAGGCCGCCCCATCGCCGCCGCCGGCTTCCGGCGCGCAGGGCAAATTGCTTTGATGCCGGGGGCTTGTTAAGCCGTGCCCATGCTGATGTCGTCCGGCGAGCACGCCGCCACCCTGATCTACGGCGCCAACGGATTCCGCGTGGTCAAGCCCGGCCGGTTCGTCCCTTGCGCGGTGACCGGCGAGCCGATCGCGCTCGAGGAGCTGCGCTACTGGAGCGTCGAGCGGCAGGAGGCTTATGCCACGCCCGAGCTGGCCACGCGGCGGATGCTCGGCGGGGCGTGAGGCGCCTCGCCGCCACGGCAGCGCTTTCCGTGGTAGGCGCCGCCTGCGCCGTGACCGCGGACGAGCCTGCGGCGCTCCCGCCCGTGGCGGTGGCGAACGTGGCGCCCGCGCCGGCGCCGCCGCCCGCCCCGGCCGGCCCGGCGACGTTCCTCTACCACGGCGAGCTGACCCAGGGCGGGTGGATCCGCGGCGAGGTCCCCGCGGGGACGGCCTCCGCCCGGCTCGGCGACAGGGACCTGGCGTTCGCTCCCGACGGGCGCTTCTTCGCCGCGTTCGACCGCGACGCCGGGCGCGAGACCGCGCTTACCGCGACGTTGCGCGACGGGCGCAGCGTGCGCGCCGCGCTCGCCGTCGCCCCGCGCGAGTGGCAGATCGAGCACATCGACGCCTCGCCGACCGCCAACGTGCCGAGCGCCGAGTTCACCCGGCGGCGCCAGCCCGAGCTCCAGCGCATCGCCGCCGCGCGCCAGGTCGACACCGGCAGCCAGGGGTGGCGGCAGAGCTTCGTGTGGCCCGCCGCCGGGCGGATCTCGGGGCGGTTCGGCTCGCAGCGGGTCTATCGCGGCGAGCCTGGCAGCTATCATTCCGGGATCGACATCGCCGGCGGGAGCGGCACGACGTACGTCGCCCCGGCCGACGGCGTGGTGGTGCTGGCGGCGGACGCGCCGTTCACGCTCGAGGGCAACCTGCTGATCGTCGACCACGGCATGGGGCTCAACAGCGCCTTCCTGCACAGCTCGGAGCTGCTGGTGCGCGAAGGCGAGGCGGTGCGCCAGGGGCAGCCGCTCGGGCGCATCGGGATGACCGGGCGCGCGACCGGCCCGCACCTGCACTGGGCGCTGGTGTGGCGCGGCGCGCGGCTCGACCCGCTGCTGTTCACCGGACCGATGGGCTAGCCGCGCTCGGCGCTTGACCGCCGCGGCCGCGCTTGCGAGTCGCGCGGGCGGATGCGCCGGCTGTTCCTCCTGCTGCTCGTGATGGCCGGCTTGGCGCCCGGCACGTGGGTGCGCTCGCCGCCCGAGGCCGAGGAGGCCGACTACCGGCAGATCCTGGCGCTCGAGCCGCTGGCGGTCCCGGTCGCCCGGCTCGGCCGGTTCCGCGTCGCCGGCGTGTGGTCGCTGAGCAGCCCGAACTCGCATTTCGGCGGCTATTCGGCGCTGCTCGCGCTGCCCGACGGCAGCCTGCTGGCAGCGAGCGATCACGGCCGCCTGCTGCGCTTCACGCCGCCCGGGCGGCCCGGCCGAACCGTGCGGCTCGACTATTTCATCCACGTCCGCTGGGGCGAGAAGACGATGGCCGACATCGAGGGGCTGACGCGCGATCCGGAAAGCGGGGCGCTGTGGGCGGCCTACGAGCAGCAGAACATGATCGCGCGCTACACCGCCGCGCGCCGCTCGGCGGGGCAGGTCTTTCCCGGCGCGATGCGCAACTGGCCGTCGAACACCGGACCCGAGGCCATCGTCCGGCTCGGCGACGGCCGCTTCGTCGTGCTGGCCGAAGGCAGCCCGCGGTGGTTCGCCCGCGATCTGCCGGCGCTGCTGTTTCCGGGCGACCCGGTGGCGGGGGCCGAGCCGGTGCGGTTCCGCTTTCGCCCGCCGCGCGGCTTCCGCCCGGTCGACATCGCGCAATTGCCCGACGGGCGCGCGCTGGTCCTCGTGCGGCGCTTCACGCTGCTGCCGCCGAGCTTCTCCGGCAAGCTGGTGCTGGTCGACCCGGCGGAGATCCGCGCCGGGAAGACGTGGCGCGGCGAGGTCGTCGCCGAGCTCGCCGAGCCGCTGCCGAGCGACAACTACGAGGGGCTGGCGATCGAGCCGGCCGCGGGCGGCGGCGTGGTGGTGTGGGTGATCTCGGACGACAACGCGTCCAAACTGCAGCGCACGCTGCTGCTCAAGCTCGAGTGGCGGCCACCCGCCAGGGCGCGCGCAACCGGCCGCGCGCCTCGCTGATGGCCTCTTTCGGAGGGAGCCGGCGCCGCCGGGCGCCGAGGGCTCAGGCGGCCTGGGCGGCCTTCTTGAGCTCGCGCTTGACCTTGAGCGCGGCCGGGCTGAGCTTGTCGTCCGAAGTCTTGAGCAGCCAGTTGTCGAGCCCGCCGTTGTGCTCGACCGAGCGCAGCCCGTGGGTCGAGACGCGGAACTTGAAGCTCCGGTCGAGCTTCTCGCTCAGCAGCGTCACGTTCTGCAGGTTGGGCAGGAAGACCCGCTTGGTCTTGTTGTTGGCGTGGCTCACGTTGTGGCCGACCTGGCGGCCCTTGCCGGTCAGTTCGCAGATGCGCGACATGGTTCGTCTCTCGAAAATCGAAGCTTCGGGGTGTCTCGGAAAGCGGCGCGCATAGCGGCGAGGCCCGCTTGCGTCAAGCAATCGCGCGCCCTAGCGCCCTCGCCATGACCCGCTGGCCGCTTCCGGACCCGATGGCGCGCGCGCTGGCGCTGGCGCGCCAGGCGGCGGCGGCCGGCGAAGTGCCGGTCGGCGCGGTGGTGGTCAAGGACGGCGTGGTGCTGGGCGAGGGGCACAACGCGCCGCGCGGGCTGGCCGACCCGACCGCCCACGCCGAGGTCCTCGCGTTGCGCCGCGCGGCCGCGGCGCTGGGCAGCGAGCGGCTCGACGGGTGCGAGCTGTGGGTCACGCTCGAGCCGTGCGCGATGTGCGCCGGGGCCATCGCCCACGCGCGGATCGCGCGGCTGTACTACGGCGCCGGCGATCCCAAGGGCGGCGCGGTCGAGCACGGCGCGCGGGTGTTCGAGCAGCCGCAGTGCCTCCACCGGCCCGAGGTCTATCCGGGCATCGGCGAGGAGCCGGCGGCGGCGCTGCTGCGCGGATTCTTTCGGGACAGGCGCTAGCGCGCTCGATCCGGGCGACAAAGGCGACAAAAGCGACAGGGCGTCGCCTTGTCCGCCGCGCCCTGGCGAGCGGGATTTTACCGGTTTTTCAATGGCTTGGACGGGAACGGACCAGGTCGCGACGCGGGCGACACTTTGCCCGCAGAAAACGGCTCCGGGCCGGCGGCGAGAAGGCGGCCGGACAGGGGAACGACGATGGGAAAGAGCCGGGCGGGTTCTGTCACACGCGCGGCGTGTAGGACAGCGCTTTGTCTAGAGCCCGCGCCAGATCTTCATCGGCGTCGAATCGCCCGGGCCGAACCGGCGGGCGTCGCACTTCGCCGGCATGAAGTCCTTGCCGTAGCACAGCCGCAGCTCGCGCAGCCAGCCGCGCTCGTTGACGACCAGGCCCACATGCTCGGGCTCCCAGTAGCGGTTGGCGTCGGCGAACGCCCGGCGGAGGTCGCCGGCGGTCAGCGCGTCGTCGCGCGAAAGGCGGTCGAAGTCGGGCCAGCGCAAGCTGTTCCACAGGATGCGGGTGATGCGCAAGTAGCTTTCCGGCCGGTGCGTCATGCACGCGCCGTGCTTGGCCCACTCGTTCGCCAGCAGCGCGGCCGAGGGCGTCATGCACAAGTTGCGCGCCAGCTCGCGGCCGGTGAGCGCGCGCCGCGCCGGGCACCATTGCGGCCAGTCGGCGCCGCGCCCTTCGGGCCACAGGCCGTGGACGACGAAGCCGAATCGCCCGGCCCGGCCCGAGCATTGCCGCCGGTCCGCGGCGCGGCCCTCGCGCCCGCGGCAGAACTCGGGCGACCAGGTCAGCGCCAGCGTGTAGCCGGTCACCGGGACTCGCCGGACCGGCCCGTCGCGCTCGACCGACGGCACGGCGACGGCGGCTTGCGGCGCGCGGCACTGGTAGGCCTGGGCCAGGGCGCTGCCCGGAACGGCGCCCGCTAGCGCCGCGAGGGCCGCGATGCGCCTCACAGCGGGGTGAAGTCGAGGCCGATGTCGGCGGCCGGCGCGCTCTGGGTCAGGCGCCCGACCGAGACGTAGTCGACCCCGGTCGCGGCGATCGCGCCGATGGTGTCGAGCCGCACCCCGCCCGAGGCTTCGCTCGGCACGCGGCCAGCGACCCGCGCCACCGCCTCGCGCAAGGTCGCCGGCGCCATGTTGTCGAGCAGCAGGTGGGTCGCCCCGGCCGCCAGCGCGGGCTCGATCTGGTCGAGCCGGTCGACCTCGCAGACGATTCGCCCGACGCCCGCCGCGCGCGCCCGCCGCACCGCCTCGCCGACGCCGCCGGCGACGAGAATGTGGTTGTCCTTGATCATCGCCGCGTCCCACAGGCCGAGGCGGTGGTTCTGCGCCCCGCCCATGCGCGTGGCGTATTTCTCGAGGTGCCTGAGGCCGGGGATGGTCTTGCGGGTGTCGAGCAGCACGCAGCGCGCGTCGCCCATCGCGGCGACATACTGCCGGGTCAGCGTGGCGATGCCGCTGAGGTGCTGCACGGTGTTGAGCGCGCTGCGCTCGGCGGTGAGCAGCGCGCGGGCGGTACCGGCGAGCCGCATCAGGTCGCTGCCGGCCGGGACTTCGGCGCCTTCCCCGGCCAGCAGCTCGATCTCGATCGCCGGGTCGAGCGCGCGGAAGAACGCGGCCGCGATCGGCAGGCCGGCGACGACGATGGCGTCGCGGCTGTCCATCACGCCGGCGAACCGCGCGTCGGCGGGGATCACGCTTTCCGCCGTGACGTCATGCCCGCCGCCGGGAAGGCCGGCGCCCAAATCCTCATCCAGCGTCTCGCGGACGAAGCGGTCGAGGTCGAAGCCGGGGAGGGAGAATTCAGTCACGCCCCTCCCCTATCCGTTCGTGTCGAGCGAAGTCGAGACACGTTGGGCGCACACATCTCGACTTCGCTCGATGCGAACGGGACGTGGGGATGAGGGGGCTAGTGGACGAACCTGGCCACGACATCCCGGTAGGACCGGCTGACCTTCACCTCGGCGCCCGAGCCGAGCACCAGGAAGCATTCGCCGTTGGTGTGCGGCTTGACCTGGCGGACCTGGTCGAGGTTGACGATCGTCGAGCGGTGGACGCGCTGGAACACCCGCGGGTCGAGCCGCCGTTCGAGGTCCTTCATCGTCTCGCGCAGGATCAGCGAGTTGTCGCCGGTGTAGATGCACATGTAGTCGCCGGCGGCCTCGATGTGCTCGATCGACTCGACGTCGACGCGGAAGATCTGCCCGCGGTCCTTGATGTTGATCATCCGCTCGTAGCGGCCGGCGCTTTCGTCGTCGGCCGGCATGTTGTCGATCGCGTCGGGGGCGATCTCGGCGAGCACGTCCTGCAGCTTCCTGGCTTCCTCGGCCGAGCGCTTTTCGGCCAGGCGCGTGCGCACGCGGTCGAGCGTGTCGGCGAGCTTGTCCTCGTCGACCGGCTTCATCAGGTAGTTGACCGCGTTGGCCTCGAATGCGCGGATCGCGTGCTCCTCGTAGGCGGTGACGAAGACGAACAGCGGCGGCTCGATCTCCATCACCCCCTTGACCACCGAGAAGCCGTCGAAGCCGGGCATCTGGATGTCGAGGAACACCAGGTCCGGCTTCTCGGTCTTGATCGCGCGGATCGCCTCGCGCCCGTTGGCGCAGGTGCCGATGATCTCGACGTCGGCATAAGGCTCGAGCCGCAGCTGGAGCCCCTGGATGGCGAGTTTCTCGTCATCGACGAGCAGCGTTCGGATGGTCATGCGTTGGTTCCCATGGCCCGTTGCCCGGGCAAGTTGGTAACGGCCGGCGCCGCGGTCGGTTTCGGTTCGGCCGGGCGGGCGGCGCCCGGCTCGTGGTGCACTTCGTAGGGCAGCTCGATGATCACCGTGAAGCCGCCTTCGGGCGGCGTGTCGATCTCGAAGCGGTGGTCCTCGCCATAGGCTTGCGCCAGGCGGTCGCGGATGTTGGCGAGGCCGAGGCCGGTCGAGGTCTGGCTGGCCGGGATGCCGTCGCCGGCGCGCATCGCCGCCGCCTGCCCCTGCAGCCCCGGCCCGGTGTCGGCGACGGTCACGCGCAGGCGGCTGCCGAGCACTTGCGCGGTCAGGCTGATCCGCGCGCCTTCCTCCTGCGGCGAGACGGCGTACTTGATGGCGTTCTCGACCAGCGGCTGGAGCAGCAGCGAGGGCAGGCTGGCGTTGGCCGCGGCGGGCTCGATCCGGAACACCGTGCGCAGCCGCTCCTCGAAGCGCATCCGCTCGATGTCGAGGTACAGCTTGAGCGTCTCGACTTCCTGCGCGACCGAGACCTTGCCGCCCGGCTGGGTCACCAGCGTGTGGCGCAGGAAGCTGGACAGGCGGGTGAGCATCGCGTTGGCGGGTTCCGTCTGCTTGAGCAGAACAAGCGTGCTGATCGAGTTCAAGGTGTTGAACAGGAAATGCGGGTTGAGCTGGTAGCGCAACATGGCGAGCTGAGCGCTCGTCGCCTGCGCCTCGAGCCGCTCGAGCCGGTCGGTCTGCTCCTCGACCTGGAGGTAGTAGTTGATCGCGTAGTACAGCGCCGACCACGCCCCGAGCAGCGTCATGTCGAGATAGAACACGCCGAGCACCAGCGAGGTGAAGCTGGCCTCGCTGCCGGCCTGGTAGAGGCTGATGGTCCAGCCGTTGATCGTCGCCGAGACGACCACCGCGATCGCCAGCGCCAGCGCCGTCAGGCCCCAGGTGACCAGCGGGCGGCGGTTGATCAGCTTGCTGTAGATGACCGACAGGATCAGGCTGATCGAGAACCCGGTGACGGTGGCGATCAGCGTCAGCACGAGGAACGACAGCGGCTTCTCGTTGGCGATGTTGGTCATCGCCCGCAGCAGCGCCGAGCCGCCCCAGCCGATGAACTGCAGGCGCCAGAAGGCCTTGTCCTTGTCCCGGAAGAACGGCGCGGGGCGGAACTGCAGCATCGCCATGGAACGCGCTTTATCGGGTCGGGCTCCGTCGGGCGCAACCTTTTCGGCGCGCCGGGCCGCGAAGGGCAGCGCCAGGCTCAGGAGCGGCGCGCCTCCGCCACCGCCTCGCCGAGCGCCGCGCGGCCGAGCGCGCCGTTGAGCGCCTGGTCGCCGACGACCCAGCCGGGCGTGCCGGAAATGCCGAGCTGCGAGGCCAGGGCGTGGTTGGCCTGCAGCTGCGCGTCGAGCCCGCCGCCGGCGATCGCCGCGCGCGCGCGGGCGAGGTCGACGCCGGCCTCGGTGGCCGCCGCCTCGATCGACTCGGCGCTCGGCGGGCCGAGGCGGTACATCGCGTCGTGGAACGCGGCGAAGCGCCCCTGCTGCGCCGCGGCGAGCGCCATCCGCGCGGCATCGACGCTCTCGGGGGCGAGGATCGGGTACTCGCGGATGACCACGCGCAAGTCGGGGTTGGCGGCGATCAGCGCGGCGACGTCAGCCACGCTCTGGCGGCAATAAGTGCAGGCATAGTCGCTGAACTCGACCAGCGTGACGGTGCCGGCCGGATTGCCGAGCACCGCGCCGGGGAACGGCGTCTCGAGCTCGCGGCGCAGCGGCTCGATGCGCGCCTGCTGCTCGCGCCGCTGGAGCACGTCCATCGCCTCGGGCAGCACTTCGGGATTGGCCAGCAGGTAGTCGCGCGTCGCGCGGCCGCCGAGCCCGGCCAGGTCCCACGCGGCGGCGCCGGCGAAGCCGGCCGCCAGGGCGATGACCAGGGTCAGCAGCCAGCGCATCGTCGGCGGGCTAGTTCCGCTCGCGCTCGCGCTCGATCTCGGCACGAGCCTGCAGGGCGACGTCCTGCGCCCGGATCCAGTCGGGCGAGCCGGTCGGCAGGCTGCGCTCGGCGCTCTCGGCGTTCTGCAGCGCCTGGCGGGCGTTGCCGCTCATGATCTGCTGCTCGGCGCTGGCCAGCTGGGCGCGGGGGATGTCGCCGCGCGCGCCGTAGACCACGCCGAGCTGGTACCACGCCATCGGGTTCTCCCGGTCGCGGCCGACCGCGGCCCGGAGCACGGTCTCGGCCTCGTCGAGGTTGGCCTTGTCCTCGGTGGCGATCAGGGCATGGCCGAAGGTGCTGGCGATGAGCGGATCGTTGCCGGTGATCTCGGTCGCCCGCCGCAGCGGCGCGAGCGCCTCGCCCGGCCGGCCCGATTCGAGCAGCACCTGGCCCTTCAGCTCGAGGAAGTAGGGATCGTCGGGATCGGCGGCGATCAGCGCATCGGTTTCCGCCAGCGCCTCGGCCATCTTGGATTCCTTGTGGTAGGCATAAGCGCGGGCGTAGCGCGCGGGCACCGAGGTCAGGTAGGCCGGATAGGCGTTGAGCGTCCGCGCCGGCTCGGCGAGATAGCCGTAGAGCTTGGCCTTGATGCGCTCGAACCGCGCCTGCTGCCCGGCGTCGGGCGGACGGTCCCATGCGGGATCGGCCGAGTAGCCCGCCTCCAGCCGCGAGATGCGGTCGCCCGAAAGCGGGTGGCTGCGGGCGAAAGTCTGCTCGTCGTCCTGGCTGAAGCCGTAGCGGAACTCCTGGTTCTGCAGCTTCTTGAAGAACGTGATCGAGCCCTTGCCCGAGATGCCCGCCGCCGACAGGTATTCGGCGCCCGCCGCGTCCGCGCTCGATTCCTGCGTCCGACTGAAGGTCAGGAACGAGCCGAGCGCGGCCTGCTCGCCGAGCGCCATCGCGCCCATCCCGGCCTCGCCGGCTCCGGCGAGCGTCGCCGCGATCCCGACCAGCATCGAGATCAGCTGGATCTTCATCGCCTTGCCGGCGCCGTCGTAGATGCTGATCATGTGCCCGCCGGTGATGTGGCCGAGCTCGTGCGCCAGCACCCCCTGGACCTCGTTGGCGCTGTCGGCGGCGTTGATCAGCCCCGAATGGACGTAGATCCGCTGGCCCCCGGCGACGAAGGCGTTGATCGACGGGTCGTTGACCAGCACCACCTCGACCGCGCCCTTCGGCAAGCCGGCGGCGGCGGCCAGCGGGTCGACCAGCTCCTGCAGCAGGGCCTCGGTCTCGGCGTCGCGCAGGATCGCCCGCTGGGCGGCCGCCGGCTGGGCGAGGAGGCACAGCATCGCCGCGAACGCGGCAATCCGGGCGAGCAGGCGGGCAACGGATCGCATCGCAACGAGGGCTAGCCCATCGCGGCCTGAATGGGAACTGAAGCCGTGCGCTCAGGCCACGGTTGCCTGCTTGTCCGCCTCGGTCGGCCGCTTCTCGACCGCGCGGACGATCTGCTCGGTCTCGCCGCCGGGGGTGAAGCCGACCGCGTGCAGGAAATCCTCGCCGACCGAATAGGTGTCGCCGAGCCACAGCGGGACGCCGGCGGCCTCGATCAGCGCCCGCGCCGCCGTCTCCTGCGGCGACAGGCGGTCGGCCGCGGTCGTGCGGATGAAGATCGCCGCCACGCGCTGGCGGTTCTGCTCGACCGCCGCGGCGTAAGCCGGCAGGTCGCCCTGGGTGTCGTCGCCGATCAGCGCGAAGCGGAGATCGGGGTACATCGCCAGGATCGCCGCGATCGCCGCGCCCTTGTGCGCCCCGTGCCCGGCCGAGCCGAGCGTGGCGCGGTCAAAGCCCCAGTCGCGCAGCAGCAGCGGCCCGAGCGGCAGGCCTTTGGCGCGCTGGAAGGCGACCAGGTAGGCGAACAGATTCCACGGGCTCGACGAGACGTAGAAGAACGGCCGGTGCGTCGCCGGAACGCGCTTGCCCGGGCGCAGCTCGCCGGGCGGCAGCACCTGCCCGCCGCCGAGCGCGCCGTAGAACGCGTC
Organism: Croceibacterium sp.; assembly: GCA_035626815.1. Taxonomy (GTDB): domain Bacteria; phylum Pseudomonadota; class Alphaproteobacteria; order Sphingomonadales; family Sphingomonadaceae; genus Croceibacterium_A. Next base: position 32,461 of record DASPMY010000002.1, on the reverse strand, counting down.
GGCCCCGGGCACGGCGATGCGCTCGTCGGGCAATTCGGCGATCAGCCGGCGCCAGTTGCGCGCGATCGAGCGCATGCCCCCGGTCACGCCGGTCTCGACGATCGTGTCGTCGATGTCGGAGATCACGGCCAGCCGGCTGGTCGCCCCGGGCGCGAGCACGTGGCCTTCGACGCACTGCGGCCCGTCGCGGTTGAGCCAGTGCAGCGCGACCACCTCCCACACCGGCTGCGGCGGCAGGTCGAACGGCGGCTCGAGCGCGACGTCGAAGTGGACGAAGCCTTCGCGGTCGGTTTCGCCGTGGTGCCGGACCAGCACCTTGCCGCGGGCCTCGATCTCGAGCGTGACCGGGACGCCGGCTTCCTCGCGCGAGGCGAACTGCGCCAGCATCGTGCGCATCGCCTTGAGCCGGCCGCCGCGGGTGAAGCCGTCGCGGCCCGAGCGCAGCGCGCGGGCGCGGATCACCAGCCGGTCGCGGCTGCGGTAGCCGAAGTACGGGTGGATGCGGACGGGAGGAGCGAGAAGGAAATCCATGCGCGGCCGGCTAGAGAGCGCCGCCCCGCGCGAAAGGTTCCGCTTGCCGCGCGCGCGAGCGCGACGCGGCGTGGGCGCCGGTCAGCCGATCAGCTTGCGCGCCGCGCGCTCGACCAGCGCGACGTCGTCGGGCACCTCCCCGAGCATGACCACCTCGCCGGCCTCGGTGCGCCGGATCATCACCAGCGCGAACTCGCTGCCGTCGGCCGCGATCGCCTCGAACGCCTGCGCCGGCATCGCGCGCAGCTTCTTCGCCAGCGCCTGGCGAGGGGCGTCGAGCGCCTCGACTTCCTTGCCGGCCGCTTCCTTGCGAAGGCGGCGCTCGGCCTTGACCACGCCCTTGAGGCCGCCGTCGTGCCCGGCGAGGAACTCGCCCAGCGTGCCGAGCGGCAATTGCAGCCGGTGGGCGTGGGTCAGCGCGGCGGCGTATTCGGTGAGCCGCGTCTTGTCGTAATCGGCGCCGAACACCAGCTTGACCACCGGCGTCATCGGCGCGCGGTCCTGCATCGTCAGCCCGGAATCGGCCACCAGCTCCTCGAACTCGCCCGGCGCGTCGGCCGCCGCGAGCGAGAAGTCGTAGGCCCGGCCGATCGCCTCGTAGAGCGCGTTGCGGGTGCGGTCCTCGCTGCTTCCCGCCACCGCGGCCATCTCGCGGGCGACGGCGAGCCAGTCGCCGAGGCCCATTTCCGCGGGATCGAGCTCGGGCAGCTCGATGACGTGCGGGCTCCCGACATCCGGCTCGTCGAACGGCTCGTCGACGGCAACTGCCACAGGCTCGTGGAAATCCGGAACGCCCGCTTCGGCAGGCTCGTCGAGCACCGCCTCGGTCAGCTCGAGCGGCTCGCCGAATTCGGTATCGTCGTCGCCGGCGTAGTCCTCGGTCAGCTCGATCGGCACCTTGGGCGCCTGCATCGGCATCCTGAGCAGCGAGCCGAACGACGGGCCGCTCGCCGGCTCGTCGTCCTCGTCGTCGTCGTCGAGGCCGAACGAGGGGACCGGCAGGCCGTCGTCGTCGTCCGGCTCGTCGTCGCCGAACGCCGGGGCGGCGAACGGGTCGGCCGGGCTGTCGTCGGCGGCGAACTCGGCGACGTCGTTGGCCGGCTCGGCGCCGGGCCCATCGGCCCAGTCGGTCAGCGGCGTGTCGTCGTCGCGGTGCGGCGGAACCTTGGGCTCGAGCACCTGGTCGACCTCGAGCAGCAGCTCGTCCGAGGCTTGCGCGTCGGCCAGCTCCTTCCAGTTGATCACGCCGTAGATGAAGTCGATCGTGTCGTCGTCGCTCGAGAACGGCAGCAGGATGCCGCGATAGGCGATCGTCGCGCCGCGCTGGTTGACGAACTCGGCCTCGAACCCGATCGGCGCCTGGTTGGCGAGGATCTGCATGTAGTGGTCGGTGATGCGGGTCAGCAGCGAGCGGCTCGGCACGTCGGCCAGCGTCTGCAGCTCGGCGCCGTCGACGTCGCATTCCTCGGCCAGCTTGTCGCCGAGGTACGAGATGCCGGGGTTCTCGATCCCGGTGCTGAAATCGAGCAGCACGCTGAACGGCCCGAAATCGGGCAGGTTGTCGGGCTCGAGGTCCTCGATCGCCGGCAGGTTGCGGTCGGTCAGCAGGCTCGCCCAGTGGTTGTAGGCGCGCACCTGCATGCGCCGCTCGTCCTGGCCGATCGCGGCCGGCGGGGCCGGGCGGCCGGCGTCGTCGTCGGCCTGATCGTAGCTTTCCGATTCGGCCAGCGAACCGAAACCGCCGCGCATCGTGTCCATCCGAGAGTGCCCCCGTTCGTCCGTCTCGAGGGGCTTATCGGCGCGACATAGTTAATTAACCGTAAAGTCGCGCCGGAACCGCGGCGCGGCGCGGCAGGCGGACGGGGGCTAGCCGTGCCCCTGGCCCCACGCCGAGCAGTACGGGTCGAGCCCGACCAGCTGGCGGCGCAGCGCGGTGCGCGCGAGCCGCTCGATCTCGACCTTGCGCCGCGCGGCGGCGAGCGGCCGGCTCGGCGCCGGGCGGACGATCTCGGCGTCGTATTCGTCGGCGACGATGACGCCGCAGCACTCGGGCCGGAAGTCCGCCCCGTCGAGGCACCCGCGATCGAGCTCGGGCGGCAGGCCCCAGTAGAAGCGGTCGCAGAACTCGAGGTAGTCGGGCCACTTGCCGTCGCCGAGCAGGTCGCTGCGCGCGGTCTTGATCTCGACGATCAGCACCTGGCCTTTCGCGTCGATGCCCAACAGGTCGGCGCGGCGGCCGTTGCGCAGCGGCATCTCCGCCAGGCACCACACGTCGTTGCGCGCGAGCAGCCGGCAGATTCCCCGCGCCACCGCCGCGGCCCGGCGGCTCTCGCTGGCAACGAACGGCTCGGAAGGGCGGCTGGCCATGGCGATCTGCTGGAACAGAGACGGAACGAAGTCAACCGGCCGTCCGCCCTCCAGGCGCGTGGATCGGCCTCGCCGCGAAATGTTCGGCGCGCGGACCGTGTCCGTCTTGTAACCATGTTGCGAGGGCGCGCCCAAGACCTTGAAAAGGCGGCCTCTTGCACCTGTTGCACATTGGTTACAGAGGCAACCTAATATTGACGCCGCGACAAGCGCGAACTTTGCCGCGGGCGTTCCTTGCGGCAGGATGAACCATCCATCACCGCAATCGCAGCGGGCATGGGGGTGGGCGCGTCGGCGCTTCATTGCGAAAAGGGACTGCACAGAATGACAAGCAAAGATTTCCGCAAGCGCATGCTCGAGACCGGAAGCGCGCTGCGCATCCTGGCGCTCGTCGGCGCAGGTGCCGCTGTCAGCGGTATTGCCGTCGCCCCTGCCGCCGCGCAGGACTACACCTCGGGTTCGGTCGGCGGCACCGTCACCGACGAAGCGGGCAACTCCGTCGCCGGCGCGACCGTCACGCTGACGTCGAACGACCAGGGCTTCACCCGCACCACGACCACCAGCTCGGGCGGTACGTTCCGCTTCTCGAGCTTGCCGGTCGGCAGCTACACCCTCAACGTCACCGCCGCGGACCGTGACGCGTTCACCGCCAACGACGTCCGCGTCGTGGCCTCGCAGAACGCCGACCTCAACGTCGCGCTGACCGCCACCGGCAACGAGATCGTCGTCACCGCGGCGACCATCCAGGCGCCCTTCAGCGGCACCACCAGCGGCGTCAGCGTCAACGTCGAGGAACTCACCCAGCGCGTTCCCGTGGGCCGCGACATCACCAACATCATGCTGCTGGCGCCGGGCACCAACCGCGGCGAGTCGATCTTTGGCGGCAAGGCGGCGAACTTCGTCGCCATCAACGGCTCGTCGGTCGCCGAGAACGCTTACTACATCAACGGCCTGAACATCACCAACTTCGACAATTACCTCGGCGGCGCGAATGTGCCGTTCGAGTTCTATCAGTCGGTCGAGGTGAAGTCGGGCGGCTACCCGGCCGAATTCGGTCGTGCGACCGGCGGCATCGTCAACGCGGTGTCGAAGTCGGGCGGCAACGAGTTCGAAGCGGCCGTGCACCTGAACTGGTCGCCGGACATGCTGCGCGAAAACGGCAAGGACCTGCTCACCTGCGAATTCATCGACGCCTCGGATCCGAGTGCGGGCAGCAACTGCCAACCCTACACTAACCGTCGGGCCGATTATAACGAGAGCTATTCTGCGATCGTCGAGGCCAGCGGGCCGATCATCCAGGATCGTCTGTTCGTCTATGGCCTGCTCGAGATGCGCCACAGCAGGTCGATCGTGGCCGCGCGTTCGTCGGGACTCGCCATCCAGCGCGAGGAGAACGACCCGTTCTGGGCGTTCAAGGTCGATGCGTTCCCGCTCGACGACCATCACTTCGAGCTCACCGTGTTCGACAGTCGCAATGCCGAGACCCAGAGCAACCGCACCTACACCGAAGATGCCAACGGCAATTGGACCTTTGGCCCCTCGGAGCTGACTATCGATAACAACTCCGGCGGCGTGAACTATGTCGGCAAGTACACCGGCCGGTTCACCGATTGGCTGACCCTGTCGGGCGCCTACGGCCGCATGCGCGACCGGTTCGATACGACGGCGGTCGATCTCAACTCCGGCTTGTTCTATTCGGTCAACTCGAGCGGCTCTACGGTCAACGGGGTGGTGAACGGCGGTCTTCTCAATGGGCAGACCGAATCGATCTACGACCGTCCCTACCGCACCGAGCGCGAGTTCTGGCGCGCTGATGCCGACCTGTTCTTCACGGCCTTCGGCGACCACCATGTTCGCTTCGGCTTCGACCAGGAAAACAACACGCTCAATCACGTCTCATCGACGCCGGGCCGGGACATCGAGTGTGACGCCGGCTTTGTCAGCACCGCGGCATGTACGATGGGGCCGGCGGGCGGCGCGGGCGTTCGCTTCATCTTCCTTCCGGCGCTGACGGCCGCAACCGCGGTGGCCACCGGCGTCAACCCGGCGTTCGTCGGCTCGCCGATCGTTCAGCTGGAGTACTACAACTCGGGCGGCAATTATGATGCGCAGAACCGCGCGTTCTACATCCAGGACGAATGGCAGCCGTTCGACCGGCTGACGCTCAGCCTGGGGCTTCGTCGCGACGACTTCGCGCTCGACAAGGCCGATGGGTCGCCGCTCGTCGACCTCGACGAGAACTACGCGCCGCGGCTCGGGGCAACATACGAGTTGTGGCCGGACCGCTCGGGCAAGGTCAGGGCGTTCTGGGGCCGGTATTTCCTCCCCGTCGCCAGCAACAGCTCGTTCCGCCAGGCCAGCCCGGAGCTCTATTTCCGCGAACGCTGGTACTACGACGGCTTCGATGCGAACGGGCTCCCGGTCCTGACCGGGCAGTACCTGCCCGTCGTCCCCGGATCGAGCAGCTATGCCGCGACGTGTCCCTTCGGGCTGACTCCCGGTTCCACCGGCGGGAATTGCTCGGTGACCGGCGACGGCACGGTTCCGGACACGAGCGCCGCGATTGCGCACAACCTCAAGGCGACCCGCGAAACCGAAATCATCGTCGGCTACGAGCATCAGCTGGGCGATTGGACGGCGGCCATCACCTACACCCATCGCAACCTCGACGTTTCGGCCGAGGACATGGCGATCGACCGTGCGGTGCTCAACTACTGCGAGGACAATGGCATCGCCGGGTGCTCGCACACCTGGACGGGCTACAACCAGTACGTGATCGCCAACCCGGGTGAGGACGTCGTCGTCAACTTGCGGGGTCTGGACGGTCGCCTGGTGACCTTCACGGCCGCAGAGCTCGCGGCGATCGGCTTCCCGAAGGCGACGCGCAAGTACGACGCGGTCGAGTTGGCCATTGCCCGGCCCTGGGACGGGATGTGGAGCTTCAACGCCAACTACACCTGGTCGAAGAGCAGGGGTAACTCGGAAGGCTTCGTGCAGTCGGACTTCCAGCAGGACGACTCCGGCATCACGCAGGACTTCGACCAGCCGGGCTTCATCGACGGTGCGTATGGTCTGCTGCCGAACCACCGTCGTCACCGGTTCAAGGCCTGGGGCGCCTTTGCGGTGACCGACGCCTTCATCCTCGGCAGCAACGTCTCCATCGAATCGCCGCGTCCGCTGAGCTGCATCGGCTATCACCCGGGCAGCGACGTCACCGACGGTTCGTTCGAGAACGGTTACGACCAGGCGTCGCACTACTGCGGCGGTGTGCTGAGCCCGCGCGGCACGGCGCAGAAGAGCGCGTGGGTCTATCAGATCGACCTCTCGGCCCGGTACAATATCGAAATCCCGACCGGCCAACTCGTGACTCTCCGCGCAGACGTGTTCAACCTGTTGAATACCCGCGCGGTGCAGGACCGTTGGGAGTTCGGTGATCTCGACGACGCGTTCACTCCGGACCCGAACTTCGGGCTGCCGCGTCTCTACCAGTCGGCGCGTTCGGTCCGGCTCGGCCTGGACATCAATTTCTAACTCTCACGCGAGAGGGGAAAGGGGGAGGCGGGCCTGCGGGCCCGCCTTTTCTTTTGGGGGAAGGGAAAGTCGCGCGCCGGGACCGGGCGACCCCGCGGGCTCAGGCCGAATAGGCCTGCCGGAACGGCTCGAGGTGCGCCGCATAAGCGGCGGACAGGCCGATCCGGGCGGTGCTGATCGGCGAGCGGACCTGTTGCACGCTCGCCGTCATCACCGCGCGCTTGGTCTTGTGCGAATCGAACATCCGCGGCTCCGGCTCGAGCCCGCAGTGCGCCGCTATCCGCGGGATCCACTGGCCCGGCTCGGCCGCCAGCTGCTCGTACGGCACGGTCAGGATGCGCTCCGGGAACAGCGCGCTCCAATGCGCGTGCAGCCGGTCCTCGAGGCGGAAGAAGTGGCCGATATCCGCGAGCGACCAGCTCCACGGCACGCTCGAGGTGAAGAACGTCCGGAAGCACGACAGCGCCGAGTCCTCCGGGTTGCGGCGCAGCCACACGACCCGGGCGCCCGGCAGCGCGTGCAGCAGCAGCCCCATGAAATGCGAATGGCCGAGCGTCTTGTCGACCACCAGCTTGGCGGTCGGGAAGCGCAGCTCGAGCAGGCGGAAATAGCTCGCCGCCAACTCGCCCCACGGATCGGGCCGCGTCGCCGCGCGCTGCTGGTAGGCCAGCGCGCCGGCCAGCGTATGGTCGCCGGTCGGGATCAGCGCCGCGCGCAACAGGTTGACCTCGCCGCCTTCGGCCACCCGCGAATGGCTGACGAGGATCTGCTCGACGAGCGTGGTGCCGGAGCGCGGCAGGCCGGTCACGAACAGCGCCGGGCGCTCGTCGCCCGAGGGCCTGAGCTGCGCCAGCGCGGCCGGCGTGAAGTCGCGGATCAGGCCGTCGACGAAGCGCGTCAGCGCGGCCGGGTCGAACTTCTCCTCCGCCCGGCGCAGCGCCGCGCCTTCGGCATAGAGCGCGAAAGCGGCGTCGAACTCGCCGCAGTCGTGCCGGGCCTTGGCGAGCCCATAGAGGAACCGCGCGCGGATCGCCGGCTCGACCGAATCCATCGCCGGGCGGACCCGCTCCATCGCGGCGATGTCCGCGTCCCCCGGGTCGAAGGTCTTGATCATCGCCAGCGCGAACCACGTCTGCGGCAGGTACGGCGTCTGCGCCAGCGCCTCGCGATAGAGCTGCTCGGCCCGCCGGAAGTCGCCTTCCTGGCCCGCCACCGTGCCGAGCAAGTGGAGCACGTTGCTGTGCCGCCGCACCTCGGCCGGGAGCCGCAGGACTTCCTTGCGCACGAGGTCGGTGCGGTCGTTGTGCGCCAGCTCGCCCCAATAATAGAGCAGCCGTTCCAGCGTCGTCGGCGCGGTATGGGCATAGCGCCGGGCCGCCTCGGTGGCGATGGCGGTCTCGCCGATCTGCCGCGCCAGCATCGCGATGCTCTTCCAGCGCTCGCCCGTGGGCGGGCCGTGGCGCAGTTCCTGCTCGAGCAGGGCGGCGGCGGCGTCGCGCTCGTAGCGCCTGAGCAGCGCGATCGCCTCGAGGATGCGCGATTGCGGCGGCCCGGATCCCATGCCCCGGCCTTCTACGGCAAGTTGAGGCAAAGTCTATTCGCCGCCGGCGCGCGGCGGACTGTGCCCGTCAGGCGGTGCGGCGCGGGCCCAGCGCGCCGCTCGGCGGCAACAGCGCGAGAATCGCGGCCCGGGCGGCGCTGAACTCGCGCCACAGCGCCAGCGCGGCGGGCTTGGCGTCGGCGCCGCGGGCGTTCACCGCCAGCAGCGCGGCGATGCCGGGCTCCATGATCGCGGCGAGGTCGGCGATGCCGTTCTCCGCCCGCTCGCGGCGCCACGCTTCGGCGTCGCGGATCAACGCCGGGAAATTGCGCACTTCGGCGGTCGAGCGCTCGGGCTCGATCCCGGCGAGAATGGCCACCAGGTTGGCGGCGTCGGCCAGCGCCGCCCAGCGCATGCTCGTCGCATTCGCCGAGCTGGCCGCGAAGCTCGCCCGCGACGGGCCCGGCGCGGGGGTGAAGGAGGGCGGGACGGCGTTCATCGGCCGCCGCAATAGCCCGCGCGTGGTTGCCGATTGGTTAGCGGTCGGCCGCCCGCCGCCTACTCCTCCGGCGGCGGGCCGAACGGATCGTCGGGGTCGAACTCGAGGTCGAGCTCGATGTTGGCCCCGTTCTCGCCGGCGGTGAGGCGGTTGTTCTCCTCGCAGACGTATTCCCGGATCTGCCAGTCGGGCTGCTTGCGGAAGGCGAGCTGCTGGACCAGCGGCTCGGCGAGCACGTCGGGGTCGGTGATCGTGGTCTCGATGCGCAGCACGTCGGGCTTCTCGAGCCAGATGCGCTCGTGGATGCGCATGTTCTCGCCGTGAGCGATGCCCGCGGCGATGTCGGTCACCGGGCTGAAGCCGATCGTGTCGACGAGCAGCGTGTCGCCGTCCCAGCGGCCGACCGAATTGCCGTTGAAGTAAGGATCGGGGTCTTCGGGCAGCGCGCGCCCGTCGGTGTAGATCCGCCGCGCCTGGCTGTACGTCTCGGCGAAGATCGTCACGCGCCCCGGCGTGAACAGGATTTCCATCGGATAGGGCTGGCGCATGATGCCCGGCATCCCCGGCGGAACGCAGTGGATCTGGTCGCTCTGGTCGACGCCTTCCGCCGCCTGCCGGGCGCGGAACGCGTCGAGCCGTTGCTGCGCCGCCGGGGTCAGCTTGGGCTGGACGGGGGCGCGGCCGCCGCCGGCGCCGAACAGCAGCGACCAGTCGGGGTTCCACACGCCGCTCCAGTCGGGCAGGCGCTCGAGCGCGGCATAGCCCTGGGCGCGCGGAATCGCCGCGTCCTGCGCCGGCGCCGCGGCCGCCATCGCCAGCGCGGCGCCGCCCGCCAGCGCGCGCGCCATGATCGCCCATCCCTGCATCGATCCCTCCGCCATCCGCGTCCGGCGAAAAGAGTGGGGCGCGGAGCGCGGCGAAGTCAAGCGGCGGGTTGATTCGGTCCGGCATTTGCTGGCAAGACGGCGCCAAGCGCCTGCCGCGAGCCAGAGCGGCGCGGCGCAGGAGAGGACGCATGTTCAGCCAATCGACCTTCGCGCTCGCCGGGGCCGCCCTGTTGGGCGCCGCGGCGCTCGCCACGCCCGGCCAGGCGCATCATTCGACCGCGATGTTCGAATGGGGCACCTCGACCGAGATGAAGAACGTCACCGTCGAGCGGTGGGTGTGGACCAATCCGCACACGTTCCTCTACGTCCGCGACGCTAGCGGCCAGCGCTGGGCGTTCGAAGGGATGAGCCCCAACCACCTGTCGCGCGCGGGCTGGTCGAAGCGCTCGCTGTCGCCGGGCGAGAAGATCGACCTGACTTACTACAAGCTGCGCGACGGGCGCCATGGCGGGTTCAACGTCACCGTCACGCGCGCCAACGGCACCCGGCTGCAGCAGCTCCCGGTCCGCGAGTAACCGTTCCCCCCGGATTACCGCTTGGCGCGCGTCCGCCGCATTGCTAACCCCGCGCCCGGCCTAAGCGTCTTGGGCACCCGTAGCTCAGCTGGATAGAGCGCTGCCCTCCGAAGGCAGAGGTCACAGGTTCGAATCCTGTCGGGTGCGCCAGCCCTCTCGCGTCAGTCGAACAGCCGCGTCAGCAGGTAGAAGCCGGCGCCGACCAGCGCGCTCGCCGGAATGGTGATGAACCACGCCATCACCACGCGGGTGGCGACGGTCCAGCGCACCGCGCTGGCCCGGCGGGCGGCGCCGGTGCCGACCACGCTGCCGGTTATCGCGTGGGTGGTCGAGACCGGGATGCCCATCGCGCTCGCCCCGAACACCACGATCGAGCCCGCGGTCGAGGCGCAGAAGCCGGTGTGGTGGTTGAGCCGGGTCAGCCGCGTGCCCATCGTGCGGATGATCCGCCAGCCGCCCGACAGCGTGCCGAGCGAGATCGCCAGGTAGCAGCTGATCACCACCCATTCGGGCACATGGAACTCGCCGCCGAGGTAGCCGGTCGAATAGAGCAGCACGGTGATGATCCCCATGGTCTTCTGCGCGTCGTTGCCGCCGTGGCTGATCGAGTAGGCCGCCGACGAGACCAGGTGCAGCGACTTGAACACGCCTTCCGCGCGGCGCGGCTGCACTCCGCGGAACAGCCAGCTGGTCAGCAGCACTAGCACCATGGCGATGACGAACCCGAGCATCGGCGACATGAAGATCGCCAGCAGCGTCTTGGTCGTGCCCTCGCTCTCGACCGCGGCGAAGCCGCTGTGGGTGATGCCGGCGCCGAGCAGGCCGCCGATCAGGGCATGGCTCGACGACGAGGGAATGCCCTTGAGCCAGGTCACCACGTTCCACGACATCGCCCCGACGAGCGCGCCGAACACCACCGCCGGGGTGACCACGTCCTTGTCGATGATGCCCTTGCCGACCGTCTCGGCGACATGGAGGCCGACGATCCAGTAGGCCGCGAAATTGCCCGCCGCGGCGAACACCACCGCCATCAGCGGCGACAGCAGCTGCGTCGAGACGACGGTGGCGATCGAATTGGCCGCGTCGTGCAGTCCGTTGAGGAAGTCGAACGCCAGCGCCAGCGCGATCAGGCCGACCAGCAACGGCAGGGCAAGCTCGTGCACGGTCGCCTACGCGTCAGGCGTGATCGACAGCGAGGCCGTCGATCTGGTTGGCGACGTCCTCGAACGCATCGGCGATCTTCTCGAGATGCTTGTAGACCTCGCGCTTGACGATGAACATCAGCGGGTCGCCGTCGGCTTTCGCGCGCGAGAAGTTGGCCTTGAGGCCTTCGGTGTGGATCCCGTCGACCTGGCCCTCGAGCGTGACCAGCCGCGCGGTCAGCTCGTGCAGCTGGCGCCCGTTGCGGGTGATGTCGCGCAGCAGCGGCAGCGCCTGCTCCATCAGCCTGACCGCGGTGCAGATCTCGGCCGCCATCCGCTCCATCTCCGGCTCGAAGGCGGTGAACTGGTACAGCTCGATCGCCGAGGCGCAGGCCTGGACCTCGTCGATGGTGTCGTCCATCGAGCCGATCAGGCCGATGATGGCGCCGCGGTCGAACGGGGTGAGGAATGTCCGGCGGACCTCGCCGAGCACCTCGCGGATGATGTCGTCGGCCTCGTGCTCGCGGTCGCGGATGGCGGTGATGTGGGCCTCGCGGTCGCCCTCGCCGCGAATCAGCTGGGCGAGCGCCTCGGCCGCGGCGGTGCAGGCCGCGGCATGGCGCTCGAACATGACGAAGAAATCGCCCGATTGGGGCAGCAAGCGCTGGAACCAGCCAAACACTTCGGTCTCCCCGCGACGCTAGTGTGCCCCGCCGTTGCCCGATATGGGCGGCGAGGGCAACCGTCGCGCGGGGTTAATCCCAACCGCGCTCGAGAAAGCGCAGCGCGCACCCGGCCAGGATCGCGGCGCCGCGCGGCAGGGCGCTTTCGTCGACCACCATCCGCGCCGAATGGATGCCGCAGCAGTGCGCCCAGTCCGAGCCTTCGGCGGCGACGCCGAGGAAGGCCATCGCGCCGGGCACCTGCTCGAGCACGTAGGAGAAATCCTCGGCGCCCATGATCGGGTGCGCCAGCCGCTCGAACGCGCCGCCGGGAAGCGCCTCGGCCACCGCCGCGAACAGCTCGACCGCGCGCGGATCGTTGATCGTCGGCGGGAAGCCGTCGACCACGGTGACCTCGGCGCGGCACTCGTGCGCCGCGGCGATGCCCTCGGCGAGGCGGCGCAAGTCGTCGCGGACGACCTGGCGGCGCTCGGGCGTGAGCGTGCGGATGGTGCCCTTGAGCACCGCGCGGTCGGGGATGACGTTGTGCGCGCTGCCGGCGTCGAGCTGGGTGACCGTCACCACGGTCGCTTCGGCGGCTTCGTAGCGCCGCGTCACCAGCGCCTGGATCGCGGTGACGATCTCGCACGCCACCGGCACCGGGTCGCGCGTCTGGTGCGGCATCGAGGCATGCCCGCCGCGGCCTTCGACGACGATCTCGAGCTTGTCGGCGGCGGCGAGCAGCGCGCCGGGGCGGCCGGCGAGCACGCCGTGCCGGTAATTGGGCATGATATGCAGCGCGAACGCGGCGTCGGGCAGCGGGTCGAGCAGGCCGTCGTCGATCATGTGCCGCGCGCCGTGGAAGCCTTCCTCGCCCGGCTGGAACATGAAGCGCACCTCGCCGGCGAGCTCCTCGCGCCGCGCGGCGAGCAGGCGCGCCGCCCCGGCGAGCATCGCGGTATGCGTGTCGTGCCCGCAGGCGTGCATCCGCCCGGGGACGGCCGAGGCGAAGGCGAGCCCGGTGTCCTCGCTCATCGGCAGCGCGTCCATGTCGCCGCGCAGCAACACCGCCGGCCCGGGGCGGGCCCCGGCGAGCACCGCCACGGCGCCGGTGCAGGCCGTCCCCTCGCGCCATGCGAGCGGCAGGCCGGCGAGCTCGGCGCGCGCCTTGGCGAGCGTGAGCGGGGTGTCGAGGCCAAGCTCGGGCTCGGCATGGATCGCGCGGCGCAGCGCGATGATGCGCGGCGCGATCTCGCGCGCCTCGTCGAGCAAGGGTCCGGCCCACATGGCTTCACCGTAGCCTGCCGGCCCGGCCTTGCAACCCGCCCCGGCCCGGGCCCGGCGGTTCAGGCTGCAGCCATCGCGCCCGGCTAGGCGCCCGGTCCGCCAACGCGCGACTGTGGCAAGGCGACGACAGCGTTTGGCAAATGTGCCAGAACCGTAGTATTTCAGGGGTCCACCGGGTTAAGGCGTCGCGAATGCACGGGACCGTCCATCTGTTCGACAGCCTGCCGGAAGTCAGCCGGCCCGCCGCGCGCCCGGGGGCCGCTCCGGCGCCGGCGCGCCCGGTGCCGCTGGTCGGCGTCATCCGCAACCCGCGCAGCCACCGCAACGGCGGCACGCCCGCCGAATGGACCGGCCGCGCGAGCCTGCTGGTCGAGACCCCGGAAACCCGCGACGAGCTGCCGGCGATCCTCGGCAAGTTCGCCGAGCGGCGGGTCGACTATGTCGTCGTCGACGGCGGCGACGGCACCGTGCGCGACGTGCTGACGATCGGCGCGGGAATCTTCGGCGAATGCTGGCCGCCGCTGATCGTGCTGCCCAACGGCAAGACCAACGCGCTGGCGGCGGACCTCGGCGTGCCGCTGGCCTGGTCGCTGGCCGACGCGCTCGCGGCGCTCCAGGCCGGCCGGATCGAGCTGCGCCGCCCGCTGGTCGTCGCCCGGCACGACAATGCCGACGCGCGGGTGCAGGGCTTCGTGTTCGGCGCCGGCGCCTACACCGCCGCCATCGGCCTCGGCCAGGAGACGCACGAGCGCGGCGCGTTCAACGCCCTCGCCGTCGGCGTGACCGCGCTGTGGAGCCTGGCGCAGGCGGTGTTCGGCGGCACTGCCAACGTCTGGCGGCGCGGCACCGCGATGCGCCTGCACGACGGCGAGGGCCGCGAGCTGCCGCACAGCGGCCTCGGCGACCCCGCCGAGCGCTACCTGGTGTTCGCCTCGACGCTCGACCGCTTCCCCGCGCGGATCCATCCGTTCGGGCAGGCCGCCGGGGCCTTGCGGGTGGCGGTGCTCGACAATTCCCGGCTCGGGCTGCTGGTGCGCCTGCCGCAAGTGTTCAAGGGCGTCGTCGGTGAGGGGCTGCGCCGCCGCGGTTACCACGTGCTCGCGCCCGAGGCGTTGCAGCTCGACATCGCCGGCCGCTTCATCCTCGACGGCGAGGCCTTTCCCGCCGGCCGCTACCGCCTTTCGCTCGGCCCCAAGCTGCGCTTCGTCGTCCCGTGAGCGGCGCCCTCGCCGCGCGGCTCGGCGCGGCGCTGGACCGTCGGCTCGATCCCGCCGTCGCGGCGTTCGCGCGGCGGCTCGGCGAGGAAGCCGGGGCGCTCGCCGTGCTGTTCTACGGCTCCAACCTGCGGACCGGCTCGCTCGACGGGGTGCTCGATTTCTACGTGCTCCTGCCGGGGCCGCGCGAGCGCGGGCTGTGGCCGCGCGTATCGTACCGCGAATGGGACCATGCGGGCGTCAGGCTGCGCGCCAAGATCGCCACGATGCGGCTGGCGACGTTCGCCGCCGCGGCGGCGGGCGAGACGCTCGACACGACGATCTGGGCGCGCTTCGTGCAGCCGTGCGCGCTCACCTGGTCGCGCGGCAAGCCGGCCGAGGCCGCGGTCGTCCGCGCGTTCGCCGCGGCCGCCGCCACCGCCGCGCGGCTCGCGGCGATCGTCGGCCCGGCGCGGGGGCGCGAGGAGGAATTCTGGCGCGCGCTGTTCCGCGCCACTTACCGCGCCGAGCTGCGGGTCGAGCCGGCCGGGCGCGAGAACGCCATTCTCGCGGCCAACGCCGCGCATTTCGACGGGCTGCTGCCGGTGGCGCTGGGCGAGGCGGGCATCGCCTTCGCCCGCGACGGGGCGACGATTGCGCCGCGGCTCGACCCCGCCGAGCGCCGGCGCATCCTGACGTGGTGGAACCGGCGGCGGCGCCTTGGCAAGCTGCTCAACCTCGCGCGGCTGGCCCGGGCGACCACGACCTTCGACGGCGGCATGCGCTACGCCGCGTGGAAGGTTGAGCGGCACACCGGGATGCCGGTCAAGGTCACGCCATTGCGCGAGCGGTTCCCGCTGGTCGCGGCGCCGGGCGTGGTGTGGCTGTTGTGGCGCTCGCGGCGGCGCGCCCGGCGGGAGAGCGGCGCCCGCTAGGCTAGAGGTAGTGCAGGCGGATGGTGATCGCCTTGACTTCCTGGCCGACGGCGAAGCCGACCTTGCTGTGGCTCGGCTTGCCCAGGTTGAAGATGTTGAAGCTGGGGTTGTTCGACGCCCCGCCGCCATCCTGCGTCAGGTCGGTCTCGTTGTTGCCGTTGACGTCGTGGCGGATGGCGATGCCGTAAGTGCCGGGGGCCGGCACCGGCATGCACACGCTCATCGTCCCGGCGCGCGCCGGCAGCTCCATCCGGTTGAGCCAGCGGCCGGTTTCCAGCCAGTCCTGCTTGGTCGCGCGGTAGAGCTGCACCCGCAGCTTGCCCGAGCTGCGCTTGACGCCGGTCACGCTGATGCGCACCGCCGGCCCGTTGCCGCGGCACTTCGCCGGATCGTGGCTGATCTCGCGATTGTACTGCGCCGCGGCCGGCGTCGCCTGGGCGAGCGCGGCGGCGAGGCCCGCGAGGGCCAGCGCGGAAGCGGCAGGGCGAAGGCGGGCGGTCAGGTTCATCACGATCCGGCGGCTATGTAGGGGGGCGGGCGGCTGCGGCCAAGGGTGCGAAAAAACGGACGGGCGCGGGTGACCCGGCGCGGACATGGCCGCGCGCCGGTGAATTGGCGGTGAATTCACGCGTCAGGCGGCGGCCACCAGCCGTCCGTGCTCGAGCGTGATCCGGCGCTCGGCCAGGTCGGTCAGCAGTCCGCGATGGCCGATGACGACGATCGTCAGCGAGCCCTTGAGCCGCTCGACCGCGGCGGCGACCTCGCGCTCGGCGGCGGCGTCGATCGCGCTGGTCGCCTCGTCGAGGATCAGCAGCCGCGGCTCGCGCAGCAGCGCCCGGGCGAGCGCGATCCGCTGGCGCTCGCCGCCCGACAGCTGGCGGCCGCCCTCGCCGAGATCGCAGTCGATCCCGCCGGGCAAGGCAAAGGCGAACTGCGCGGCGGCGCGCTCGAGCGCCCGGCGCAGCGCTGCCTCGTCGGCCTCGGGCCGCGCCCACCGCAGGTTGTCGCGCACGCTGCCGGCGAACAGCACCGCCTCCTGCTGCATGTAGGCGACCTGGCTGCGCCACGCGCGGCGGGCGCCGGCGTCGAGCTCGACGCCGTCGATCAGCACGCGGCCGGAATCGGGCCCGAGCAGGCCACCGAGGATGTCCGCCAGGGTGCTCTTGCCGGCGCCCGAGTGCCCGAGCAGCGCGAAAGTCGACAGCGCCGGAATCTCGAGATCGATCTGGCGGAGCGCGAAGCGGCCGTCGCCGAAGTCCAGGTCGACCCGCTCGAGGCGGATGGATCGCTCGAGCGTGGGCGGCCGAAGCGCCGGATCGTTCGGCTCGGCCTGCGCCTCGACCTCGGCGATCAGGCGCGCCGCCTCCTCGACCGCGGGCGCGTCGTGGGCGTAGTACTGCAAGTGGTCCTGGAAGGTGCCGAGCAGCGGCACCGCGCGGGCGAACAGCGCGACCAGCGGCAGGAGCACCGCCAGCGGGTATCCCCAGCGCTCGAACGCCACCCACACCAGCGCCGCCAGCAACGCCGCGCCGACCACCTGGCGGATGATCCGGGCCCGACCGGCGATGACGAAATAACGGTGCTGGAAGCCGCGAAAGCCCGAGAAGGCGGCGGCAACCTCCGCCCGCGTGCGCGCTTCGCGCTCGAAGCTCTTGATCAGCCGCAGCCCGTCGAGGCTTTCGTCGAGCCGGGCATGGATCACCCGGAAGCCCCGGTTGAGCCCGCTGCCGAGCTGGCGGGCGCTGCGGCGCAGGCCGCGAAACAGCACGTGGATCGCCGCTCCGACGACCATGCCGGCGAGCATGAATCGCCACGACAGCGCCAGGCCGGCCGCGCATGCCGCCGCCAGGCTGAAGCCCGTGTTGATCAGCGTCAGGCCGTAATTGACCGAGCTGCTCGCCCGGTCGATCGAGCTGATCAGCATCGCGCGAAGGTCGCTGCGCCGCCTGCGCGACAATGCCCGCCAGTCGGCCGCCAGCAGCGCGGCCATCGCGCGGTCGCGCAGGCCGTCGACGATCCTGACCTCCAACCGGAATGCCGCCAGTCCGCGCAGGAACGAGGCCACCACCCGCAGCGCGACCAGGCCGACGAAGACCAGCAGCAGGACGGGCAGGCCGGGCCGGTACCCCGCCAGAATGCCCGACGCCGCGCCGCTGGCTGCCTCGCCTCCGAGGCTGCCGAGCAGTGGGACCAGCAGCATCAAGCCGAGCCCTTCGGTCACACTGCTGACAAACGTCAGGGCCAGCACCAGCGCCGTCAGGCGCGCCCCGCCGGCGGCGAGCAGCACCCGCCAGGCGGCGGGTTCGTCCGAACGCCGGGCCCGCGCTTCCCCCTCCATGGCGTCAGCCCCTCGGCGTCGCGGAGACGCGCAGGGCATGCTTGATCCGTGCGATCACCGGTCCGCTATATCGCGTTGCGGCCGGTGGCCCAATTGACGAAACGCGCGGCCACCACGGCTCGCGCCACGGCGAAGCTGTACTTGACCCCGTCGGTGGTGGTCCACGCTTCTTCGGGAAACGCCTCGAAGCGCCGTTCGAGCTCGTCGAAGTCGAGCAGTTCCTCGAGCTCCGGTATCGCGCGGGCCTGGCGCAGTTCCGCGCGCAAGGCGGGAAGCCGCCGCCGCACCCGCCAGTGCCAATCGATTCCGCTGTTGGCGTCGCGCCGCTCGTCGACGATGCAGGCGGGCAGGTACGGTCGGCCGACTTCGCGCCCGAGCCAGCGGCTCACGCCGTCGCGCACGAAAATTTCGGTCGGTATCTGGCGGCAGAACTCGATCAGCGGGCGATAGGCGGTCGGATCGCGGGTGGGCAGCCCGTGGATCTGCTCGAAGGCAAGCGCGACGTCGCCGTCTTCCATCTCCCCCCGGCCGATCCCCTCGCGCCAGCATATCTCCCGGCTGCGCCAGTAGTAGCGATCGTCGAGCCGGCCCGCCGCCCGGCCGCGGCGTTCGAGGTCGAAGCGCCGCCACGCCTCGTTCTTGAGCGGAATGATGTCGCGGAGCCGGTCGAAGGTGACCTTCTGCCATTTGCGCCGCCACACCTTCTGGAAGGCGAGCGGCAGCAACGGCAGCACCGACAGTTGCAGGAACAGCCGGTGGACGCTGCGCTGGCGGAAAGGGCGGTCGCGGTACAGCAGGTACAACTGCCGCCAGCGGCCGGTCGTGAAGAATTCGCAGTGCGCCCACGCGCCGCCCTCGCTGAACGAATAGTTGCCGAGGTTGGCATTGAACATGACGTCGCAACCGTCCGCCGCGGCGGCCTGGTAGAGCCCGTGCAGCGGAGCCACGTTGGGCAGGCCGATCGGCGCCCCGTCCATGGCCAGGAACATCTCCGGGAGCCTCGCGTCGAAATCCTCGTCGGGATTGTCGAGGAACGTCGGGACGAGGTTGGCGTAGCGCTCGGCCAGGGCCTCGACCTGCGGCCTTTCGTCCGCGATGTGCAGCGGCGAGACGAAGCCCGACCAGTCGCGATGGGGAACGAAGGTGTAGCTGCGGAGCGTCCCGCCGGCGGGCAAGGCGCGGCAGATGCGGGCCGCGACGTTGGGAGAATCGAGCCCGCCCGACAATGACATGGCCGGGCGCCGGATGCCGCGCAATGCCGCCGTGACCGCTTCGGTGAGCAACGCGTCGGTGGCCTCGACATATTCGCGCGCATCGCGCAACCGCAGCACCGGCCACGCGGCGAGCTCGTCGTAGAACGGGACCACGCGGCGCGAGCCGGGGGCCAGATGGACGATCAGCCCGCGCTGGACCCGCTCGATGCCGGCAAACCAGCCTTCGGCGGGCACGAGGTTCTGGATCAGGTTGTCGGCGACGCGCTGGCGGTTGAGCACGCGCGGAAGGCCGCAGGCATGGATGACGCGCGCGACCGAGGCCGCGGCGAGGATGCCGTCGCGGTCGCAGAACAGGATCGGCGGGGCTCTCCACGGCGAACGGGCGAGGCGCAGGCCGTTTTGCGGATGCACGAGGATGGCGGCGTAATCGCCGATCAACCGGCGGTCGGCCCGATCGCCCCATTGCGCCACGGCGCGGCCGTAGAGCTCGGCCATGTCGTGCGGTGACGCGCCGAGGGCGGCGGCGATCTCGCCGGCATTGTCGATGCGGCCTTCGAACAGCACATGGCTTCCGTCGGGAGCCCGAGGGACGGCCAGCGGAAAGCGGGCTGCGGCTGCTGTCGCGGCGGCGCCGGCCCGGGCCTGCGAGCGCGCGAGAACCCAGCCGTCGGCAATCGCATGGGGCGCCGCCGCTCGATCGAACAGCCCGAGCGAGGCCGCGACCCGGGGCGCCAGCGCGGCGCTATCGTGCCCCGCCGGAGAGCGGCACGCGGCCAGCACGTCAGGAAACCGTTAGCGAAGGAAGGCGCGAACGGGGCGCACCGCGATCACGAGGAGCACGTTCCCCCGCCGTTGTTCTGCGAGCACTGCGCCGAGGTGGGATTGTTGACGGTGCTGTTGCTTCCCCTCACGTCGGCAATGCGGCCGAGACGGACGAGCGTCGGCGTGTTCCAGCCGGTGCGCGAAACATCCTGGTTCATGCGAATCCCCCTGCATGTCCGTCCGGAGAAGCGATCCGATACGGCATATGCTTCTTTTCGCTGCCGCACAAGAATCGGTCGCTTCGTTACCTACCGGCACGAGCTGAGGTGCAGCACGGGCACGTACCCGCGCTCGCTCTGCCCGAGGCAAATCCGGCCCGCGACGGTCACCCATGCATGCAGGTCGTCGAGCGTGCCGCGCCCGGCCTTCGGCAAAGTACCGACGGTGAGGACGCTGCCCAGTCCGCGGCGACGCAACATCCATTGCAACGCCATCGCCTGGGGCAGGCATTTGACGGGGAACGGCGCTCTGGCGACGGCGCGCCGAACGGCGGCGACCACGGATCGCAGCCGGGGACCGGGCGTCCCGGCCATCGCGGCGGGCCGCTCGACGACCTCGCCGAGGCTCGCCCGCCAGAAAGCGAACGGCACCCAGGCGACCAGGCCCTTGGCAATGGCCATCAGCGCGATCGCCTCGGCGACCCGCAGCCTGTGCGGCCATCGCGCGGCGGGGTCAGGCGAGCTCGACGAAGCCTGCATCGCACAATTCGGCGACGAACCGCTCGACATCGGCCGCGACGCGTTCCCGGGCCATGCCGTGGCGGTCGGCGAGCGCATCGATGATCGCCGCCAGGCTGCGCACGCCATCGATGCAAGCCCAGATTTCGCGCGAGGTCCCGAGCAGCGAGAACACGTCGGCGTCGCTCAGCCGCAGGACGACGATCTCGTCGTCGATCTCGGTCTCGATGAAGCGTGCGGCGATCTTCCGCGGAGTGCCCGCCATGTTCATGCCCCTTGCCGGCCGTATGGACGCGGTAGCCTTCGCCATGGGCGCCGCAAAGCCGTTTCCGGTCGGGCATGGCATGGGCGAAAACGCCCCGCGCGCTGTGTGGAAAAGAGACATCGGCTCGTTGTTAACCGATTCGGCGGGGCCTAGTCACCTGGGGCAGTCCCATGCGCGACGTGCTGATCTCCCCCTCGATCCTGTCGGCCGACTTCGCCCGGCTCGGCGAGGAGGTGCGCGCGATCGACGCGGCCGGCGCCGATTGGATCCACGTCGACGTGATGGACGGCCATTTCGTGCCCAACCTGACGATCGGCCCCGGCGTGGTCGCGGCGCTGCGGCCGCACACCGCCAAGCCGTTCGACGTGCACCTGATGGTCGCCCCGGTCGACGCGTGGATCGAGCCGTTCGCCCGCGCCGGGGCGGACGTGATCACCGTTCATCCCGAGGCGGGGCCGCACGTCCACCGCACGGTCCAGGCGATCAAGGCGCTCGGCAAGCAGGCCGGGGTGTCGCTCAACCCGGGCACGCCGGCGAAAATGCTCGACTACCTGATCGACGATATCGACCTCGTGCTGGTGATGAGCGTCAACCCCGGCTTCGGCGGGCAGAGCTTCATCGCCGGGCAACTGCGCAAGGTCGAGGCGGTGCGCAAGATGATCGACAAGGCCGGGCGCGACATCCGGCTCGAGGTCGACGGCGGCATCAATCCGCAGACCGCGCGCCAGTGCGCCGAAGCCGGCGCCGACGTGCTCGTCGCCGGGTCGGCGACGTTCGCCGGCGGGCCCGACCGCTACGCCGCCAACATCGCCGCGCTGCGAGGGCTCGGATGACCGAGATCGCGCCCCGGAACCGGTTCGTCACCGGCGCGCTTCCGGTGGCGCGCAGCTCGGCGGAAGGATCGGATGCGATGGCCATTCCGCTCGCCGGCGGAGTCGAGGAACCCCTGGTGCAGATCGCCGAGGCCGCGGCCGTGCCCGCCGCGGAACGGATCGTCGAGCCTGGCCGGGCGCTGGCGCTGGCCGATTTCGAGCCGCCCGACACCACGCTCGGCGAACGCATCGTCCGCCTCGTCTATCGCCTCGGCATCTCGAGCCACGCGCTGACCGCGCCGTTCCGCAAACCGGTGCGGCCGCGGCTGCTGGCGACGGTCGAGAGCCCGCTCGCCGGCGACCGCGTCGCCGGCATGGCGCTGCGCGCAGGGCATTTCCTGGTCCACGGCGTCAAGGCGCCGATCGCGCAAGTCGATTTCTCGCCCGCCGCCAAGCACAGCCCGCCGTTCGAGCGCGCGCTCCACGGCTTCACCTGGCTGCGCGATCTCGAGGCCTCGGCGCCGCGCGCCCAGTGCACGCCGACCGCCGAGCGCGTGATGCTTGCCTGGCTCGAGGCCAATGCCGGAACCGGCCCAAGCCGGCGCAAGGCCGGCGCGGCGTGGAAGGTCGGCCATGCCGGCCACCGGCTGCTCGGCTGGCTCGCCCATGCCCCGCTGATCCTGTCGGGCAGCGACAAGGCGCTGCGCGGGCGCATCCTCGCCACGATGGAGGAGACGGCGCGCTGGCTCGACCGCCACGTCGGCAAGGCCGACGACGCGCTCGACGCGGTCGCCGGATGGTGCGCGATCGCCGCGGCCGGGCTGCTGCTGCCCGAGGGCAAACCGCGGCGCCTGTTCGGCGAGGCCGGCCTGGCGCGGGCGCTCGGCGAGCTGGTCGGCCACGACGGCGGCGTGCTGTCGCGCAGCCCGCTGGCGCAGATGGAAGCGATCGGGCTGCTGGTCGAGCTGTCGGCCTGCTACCGGGCGACGCGGCGCGATCCCCCGCAAGCGGTGGACGCGATGCTGCAGCTGCTGGTCCCGCCGCTGCTGGCGCTGGCTCACGGCGACGGCGGCCTCGGCAACTGGCAGGGCGCCGGGGCGGTGCCGGCGGCGCGAGTCGCCGCGCTGGTCGAGGCCAGCCGGGTGCGCACCCGGCCGCTGCGCGATGCCCGCCAATGGGGCTACCAGCGGGTCGCCGCCGGCAGGAGCGTGCTGCAGTTCGACGCCGCGCCGCCGCCGCTCGCGCGCCATGCCCGCCACGGCTGCGCCTCGACGCTGGCGTTCGAGTTGTCGCACGCCTCCCACCGGCTGGTGGTCAACTGCGGCGGCGCGGCGTTCGCCGGCGGGCAGGTTCCGCTGCGGATCGAGCAGGGCCTGCGCGCCACCGCGGCGCACTCGACGCTGGTGCTCGGCGACGCCAACTCGACCGCCGTGCTCGTCGGCGGCAAGCTCGGCCAGGGGGTCGGCGAGGTCGAGGTCGACCGGCGCATGCTCGCGCTCGACGGCGGCGGCGCGGCCACGCGGCTCGAGGCCAGCCACGACGGCTACGTCGCCCGCTACGGCCTCGTTCACCGGCGCATCCTGATCCTGCGCGACGACGGCAGCGAGCTGCGCGGCGAGGACCTGCTGGTGCCGGCCGGGCGCAAGGGCAAGCGCGGCAAGGTGCCCTATGCGATCCGCTTCCACCTCGGTCCGGGAATCGAGGTCGCCCCGAGCCGCAGCGGCCGCGGCGCCAGCCTGGTGCTGGCCGACGGCAGCCACTGGCAGTTCCACGCCAAGGCCGATGCGCTGGAGGTCGAGGAAAGCCTGTGGGTCGACGGCGAGGGCCGTCCGCACCCGGTGCAGCAGCTCGTCGTCCAGGGCCTGGTCTCGCGCGGCGGCGGCAGCTTCTCCTGGCTGCTCAAAAAGATTAGTTAGCTCTCCCATGACAGAAGTGACGATCCGGCGGGCCCTGCTCTCGGTGTCCGACAAGAGCGGCGTGGTCGAGCTGGCCTCGCGGCTGGCCAAGGGCGGGGTCGAGCTGGTCTCGACCGGCGGCACCGCGCGCGCGCTGCGCGAGGCCGGGCTGCCGGTGCGCGACGTGGCCGACGTGACCGGCTTTCCCGAGATGATGGACGGGCGGGTCAAGACGCTCCATCCGGCGGTCCACGGCGGGCTGCTGGCGGTGCGCGAGGACCCCGACCACGCGGCGGCGATGGACGCGCACGAGATCGGCGCGATCGACCTGCTCGTCTCGAACCTCTACCCGTTCGAGGAAACGGTGATGCGCGGCGCCGGGCGCGACGAGATCATCGAGAACATCGACATCGGCGGCCCGGCGATGATCCGCTCGGGGGCGAAGAACCACGCCTACGTGACGGTGGTGACCGATCCCGAGGACTACCCGCTGCTGCTCGAGGAGCTCGCCGGGAACGACGGGGCGACCTCGCCCGAGTTCCGCAAGGCGATGGCGGCCAAGGCCTTCGCGGCCACGGCGGCCTACGATTCGATGATCAGCCAGTGGTTCGCCTTCGCCGACCAGCAGCGCCTGTTCCCGGAGATGCTCGCGGTCAACGGGCGCCTCGTCGGCGAGCTGCGCTATGGCGAGAACCCCCACCAGAAGGCCGCGCTCTACACGCCGCTCTGGCCGCACACGAAAGGCGTGGCGCAAGCCGAGCAGGTCCAGGGCAAGGACCTCAGCTACAACAACTATGCCGACGCCGACGCCGCGCTCGAGCTGATCTCCGAGTTCGACGAGGGCGACGCGGCCATCGCCATCATCAAGCACGCCAACCCGTGCGGGGTGGCGCAACGCGCGACGCTGCTCGAGGCGTGGCAGGAAGCGCTGGCATGCGACCCGGTCTCGGCGTTCGGCGGGATCGTCGCCAGCAACCGCGCGCTCGACGGCGCCACCGCCCGGGCGATCTGCGAGATCTTCACCGAAGTCGTGGTCGCGCCCGGGGCCGACGCCGAGGCGCGGGCGGTGTTCGCCGGCAAGCCGAACCTGCGCCTGCTGCTGGTGGACGACCTGCTCACGCCGCGGCGCGGCGGCTTGCACCTCAAGTTCATCGCCGGCGGGCTGCTGGCGCAGATGCGCGACAACGGCGCGGCCGCGGCCCCCGACCTCAAGGTCGTGACCCAGCTGGAGCCGACGGAGCGCCAGCTGAAGGACATGCTGTTCGCCTGGACCGTCGCCCGCCACGTCAAGTCGAACGCCATCGTGTTCGCGCGCGACGGCGCCACCGCGGGAATCGGTGCGGGACAGATGAACCGCCGCGATTCGGCGCGGATTGCGGCGATGCGCGCGCAGGAAGCGGCCGCAGCCGCCGGGTGGAAGCACCCGCGCACCATCGGCGGCGCGATGGCCTCGGACGCGTTCCTGCCGTTCGCCGACGGGCTCGACGTGGCGATCGAGGCCGGCGCCACCGCGGTCATCCAGCCGGGCGGCGCGCTGCGCGACGACGAGGTGATCGCCCGCGCCGACGAGGCCGGAATCGCCATGGCGTTCACCGGGATGCGCCACTTCCGCCATTGAGCGAACCGCTCCGGGGGTGCAATTCCGCGCCCGTAAACCTATATGAACGGCTGCCAACGCGCGCGTTCACAGTCTTTCAATTTCGTGTGGGATAGGACCGATGGAACAGATCGAGACAGCTTCGGAACCGACCAATGGGCCTCTTCACCGCAGACTTCTTCCGCTCCTTCTTCGTCGGCTTCGGCGTGACCGCGGCGGTGCTGGCGGCGCACATCGTCCCGCAGCTGGCGTGAACGGCCTCACCGCCGCGATCGCCGCCGGCGCGATGGCGCTGGCCGCGTGCTCGTCGGCCGTCGCCGCCGAAAGCACGTTCAACGCGCCCGCCGCCAAGCGGGTCGCCCGGGAAAGCGGGCTCAAGACCGCGATCTTCGCCGGCGGCTGCTTCTGGGGCGTCGAGGCGGTGTTCAGCCACACCAAGGGCGTCTCGAGCGCGGTCTCCGGCTATCACGGCGGCACCGCCGAGGAAGCGACTTACGACGAAGTGTCGTCGGGCCGGACCGGTCATGCCGAAGCGGTCCGGGTGACCTACGACCCCAAGGTCGTGCGCTACGACCAGCTGCTGCGCGTGCTGTTCTCGGTGATCGCCGATCCGACGCTGCGCAACGCGCAAGGGCCCGACCACGGCCCGCAATACCGCGCGGCGATCGTCCCGCTGACGGCCGAGCAGCGCCAGGTCGCCACCGCCTACCTCGCGCAAATGCGCTCGAGCGGCGTGTGGGACAAGCCGATCGTGGTCGCGATCGAGAACGCCCGGCGGTTCTATCCGGCCGAGGCCTACCACCAGGACTTCGCCCGCAAGAATCCGGACCACCCGTACATCCAGCGGTGGGACGCGCCCAAGGTGGTGGCGTTCCGGGCGATGTACCCGAACCTTTACCGGGCGACCTTCCAGACCGGCTGATTGCCCGCGCGCCCGCGGCGCCCTATATCGGGGCGATGGGCGGCCATGCGCATCACGAACACTCGGGCGACAAGCTCGTCGCCGAGGCCGAATCCGTGCTCACCGCCGCCGGCGAGCAGTGGACCGCGATGCGCGCCGACGTGTTCGAGGCGCTCGCCGCGCAGGATCGCCCGGCCTCGGCCTACGACATCGCCGAAGCCGTCGGCCAGCGGCGCGGCAAGCGCGTCGCGGCCAACAGCGTCTACCGCATCCTCGATCTGTTCGTGCGCACCAACCTCGCCAACCGGGTCGAGAGCGCCAACGCCTACCTCGCCAACACCCACCCGGGCTGCCGGCACGACTGCATCTTCCTGATCTGCGACGACTGCGGGCAGGCGACGCACTTCGACGACGACCGCCTGACCGGCGCGCTGCGCGAGGCCGGGCGCGGCGCCGGGTTCGCCGACGTGCGCCCGGTGGTCGAGCTGCGCGGCATCTGCGAGGAATGCGCCGGCTGAGCCGTCCATGGCACTCACGAATTCCTCAGGAAAACATCACCGGCCGTTCATCGACAGGCCGGAATCGCGGGTGTAAGCGCCCCTCATGACCTCCCGCCCCGTGACCCCGCTGCTCGACACGGCCGCCACGCCCGAGGCGCTGCGCCGGCTCGAGCGCAAGGACTTGCGCCAGCTCGCCGACGAGCTGCGCGCCGAGATGATCGACGCGGTCGGCACCACCGGCGGGCACCTCGGCTCGGGCCTCGGCGTGGTCGAGCTGACCGTGGCGGTGCACTACGTGTTCGACACCCCGACCGACCGGCTGATCTGGGACGTCGGGCACCAGGCCTACCCGCACAAGATCCTCACCGGCCGGCGCGACCGCATCCGCACGCTGCGCCAGGCGGGCGGACTGAGCGGCTTCACCAGGCGCTCCGAGAGCGAATACGACCCGTTCGGCGCCGCGCACTCCTCCACCTCGATCTCGGCCGGGCTCGGCTTCGCCATCGCCAACAAGCTGTCAGGTGCGCCGGGCAAGGCGATCGCGGTGATCGGCGACGGGGCGATGAGCGCCGGCATGGCCTACGAGGCGATGAACAACGCCGAGGCCGCCGGCAACCGCCTGGTGGTGATCCTCAACGACAACGACATGTCGATCGCGCCGCCGGTCGGCGGCCTGTCGGGCTACCTCGCGCGGCTGGTCAGCTCGGGCCGGTTTCTCGGCTTGCGCGAGCTCGCCCGGCGCTTCGCCCGCAAGCTGCCCGAGCCGCTCCACCGCGCCGCGCGGCTGACCGACGAGTACGCCCGCGGCATGGCGATGGGCGGCACGTTGTTCGAGGAATTGGGGTTCTACTACGTCGGCCCGATCGACGGGCACGACCTCGACCAGCTCGTCCCGGTGCTCGAGAACGTGCGCGACGCCGCCGAAGGGCCGTGCCTGGTCCATGTCGTGACGCAGAAGGGCAAGGGCTACGCCCCGGCCGAGAACAGCGCCGACAAGTACCACGGGGTGCAGAAGTTCGACGTCATCACCGGCGAGCAGGCCAAGGGCGCGGCCGGCCCGCCGAGCTACACCGGGGTGTTCGCCCAGGCGCTGATGGCCGAGGCCAGGCGCGACGCGACGATCTGCGCGATCACCGCGGCGATGCCGAGCGGCACCGGGCTCGACAAGTTCGCCGCCCAGTTCCCCGAGCGCAGCTTCGACGTCGGCATCGCCGAGCAGCACGCGGTCACCTTCGCCGCCGGCCTCGCCGCGCAAGGCATGCGCCCGTTCTGCGCGATCTACTCGACCTTCCTGCAGCGCGCCTACGACCAGGTCGTGCACGACGTGGCGATCCAGAATCTGCCGGTGCGCTTCGCGATCGACCGCGCCGGGCTGGTCGGCGCCGACGGCGCGACTCACGCCGGCAGCTTCGATGTGACCTACCTCGCCACGCTGCCCAATTTCGTGGTCATGGCCGCCGCCGACGAGGCCGAGCTGGTGCACATGGTCCACACCGCCGCGCTCCACGACTCCGGGCCGATCGCCTTCCGCTACCCGCGCGGCAACGGCACCGGCGCGGCGCTGCCCGAGACGCCCGAGCGGCTCGAGATCGGCAAGGGCCGCGTGGTCCGCCACGGCAGCAAGGTGGCGATCCTCTCGCTCGGCACGCGGCTCGGCGAGGCGCTCAAGGCCGCCGAGCAGCTCGAGGCCAGGGGCCTGTCGACCACCGTCGCCGACTTGCGCTTCGCCAAGCCGCTCGATTCGGAGCTGATCCGCAAGCTGATGGCGACGCACGAGGTCGTCGTGACGATCGAGGAAGCCAGCATCGGCGGCCTCGGCGCGCACGTGCTCACCCTCGCCAGCGACGAGGGGCTGACCGACGCCGGCCTCAAGATCCGCACGATGCGCCTGCCCGACCGGTTCCAGGACCAGGACGCGCCCGAGCGGCAATACGACCAGGCGCGGCTGAACGCGCCGCACATCGTCGACACGGTGCTCGGCGCGCTGCGCCACAACAGCGCCGGAGTGGAGGAAGCGCGGGCTTGAGCTCGCCGGCTCGGCCGCGCCGTTCGCGGATGATCGTCGTCTGGCTGCTCGCCGCCGTGCTGGTGGGGTATCTCGCGCTCGTCGCCTTGCTCGCGGCCAACCAGGGCAAGCTGATCTATCCCGCGCCCCCGGCGCAAGGCGTGCCGCCCGGCTTTGCGCCGGTCGCCCTGCGCACCGCCGACGGGCTGACGCTCACCGCCGGCTACCGCCCGGCGCGCGACGGGCCCCCGACGGTGCTGTTCTTCCACGGCAACGGCATGGTCTGGCCCGACGGCGTCCACGTGACCGAGCGGCTGGCCGCGCGCGGCTACGGCCTGCTGCTGGCCGAGTATCGCGGCTACAACGGCAATCCCGGCGAGCCGTCCGAAGAAGGGCTCTACCGCGACGGCCGCGCCGCGCTCGAGTTCCTCGCGGAGCAGGGGGTGGCCGGCGCCGATGTGGTCGTCATGGGCCTCTCGGTCGGCTCCGGCCCCGCGGTGCAGCTGGCGAGCGAGCACCGGGTGCGCGCGCTGATCCTGGTGTCGCCGTTCGCCAGCCTCACCGCGACCGCGAGCGCCGCCTATCCGTGGCTCCCGGCCCGGCTGGTGCTGCGCGACCGCTACGACAACCTCGCCAAGCTGCCGCGGGTCGAGGCGCCGGTGCTGATCCTGCATGGCGAGGCCGACCGGCTGATCCCGCACGCCCAGGCCGAGCTGCTGGCGGAAGCCAATCCGCGCGCCGAGCTGGTCTCGCTGCCGGGCCGCGGCCACAACATGGCGGCCGACCCCGCGGTGCAGCGCCTGGAGCTCGAATTCCTCGAGAAGATCGCGCGTCGCCCGCGCGGCGCGTCGCCATCATCCCGTGGCTAGCCGTCCCAGGCGCGAATCGTGTAACGGCGGTCGCATGCGAAGATCGTTGCTGGCCCTCGCGCTGGTGCCGCTGCTGTCGGGCTGCGTCGCGGCGGTGGCCATTCCGCTGCTCGCGGGGGGCACGATCTATGCGCGCAACAAGTCCATCCGGGTGCGCGCGGCGACGCCGACGACGCCCGTGGAAGGCTATGCCGCGGGTCCCGCGCGGCCGAACTCGGCAGCGATCGCCGGCGAGGCGGCTCCCGGCGTGCAATTGACCAACCTGACCGAGCTGCCGCCGCCGTCGGGCGCGGCGCCCGGCGCCGCCGCTGACGGCCCGTGGTCCCCGTTCGTGTCCTACGCGCTGGCGCAGGCCGAGCTGGCCGGCGAGAACCAGCGGCCGCCGTCGGCGCTGCTCGTCCAGGACGGGCTGTTCGCTGCGCCCAACCGGCGCGCGTGCAGCGAGCGCCACCCGGCGGTGATCCTCGACCTCGACCGGGCGCAGGCGGCGTTCGCGCCGGGCCAGGCGACGGCGCCGCCGCCCGGCCTCGCCGCAGGGCTGGCGCGGCTGCGCGAGGCCGGCGTGGTGGTGTTGTGGATGACCCAGCTGCCCGCGTCGCGCGTCGCCGAGGTCGCCGGCGCGCTGCGCGCGTCGGGGCTCGATCCCGACGGCAAGGACCAACTGCTGCTGGTCCGCAACCCCGGCGACCGCAAGCAGGCGTTGCGCGACGAGGCCCAGCTCGACGTCTGCGTGGTGGCCATCGCCGGCGACGAGCGGGCCGACTTCGACGAGCTGTTCGACTATCTGCGCGACCCGGCGGGCGCCGCTGGGCTCGACGCGATGCTCGGCAGCGGCTGGTTCATCGTCCCGCCCCCGCTCGGCGCGCCGCCGCCGTAGCGGCGCGGCTCAGCCTTGCGGCCGCGTCGCCGGGTGGATGCCCCCGGCCTCGGCTTCGCCGGCTTGCGACTGCCCTTCGAGGTCGTCGCCGACGTTGGCGTCGCGCAGCGTGTCGAGGTGCATCAGCTTCTTCACCAGCGGCGCCACGAACAGCACGAACACGCCGATGACCACGGCGATCCAGCCGACGGTGGTCCACACCTCGAGATAAAGGTCCTTCGAGGCCCCGCCCCCTTCGGCGCTCTCGGCCCCGGCGGCGGCGGATATGAGCCCGGCGGCGAAGTTGCCGCCGGCGGTGGCGAAGAACCACGCGCCCATGATCAGGCCGGCCATGTGCCACGGCGCCAGCCGGTTCATCGCCGAGAGGCCGACCGGCGACAGGCACAGCTCGCCGGTCGTCGCCAGCAGGTAGAGCAGGAAGATGAAGATCACCGGCGTCGGGTTGGCCAGGCCGGCGGCTTCCGCGCCCCACGCGAGGACCAGGAACGACAGGCCGATCTGGACGATCGCCAAGCCGAACTTGGCCGGGGTCGACGGCTCGAGCCCGCGGCGCCCGAGCGTGGTCCACAGCCAGGCGAACAGCGGCGCGAGCAGGATGATGAAGGCGGCGTTGATCGAGTTGAACAGCGACGCCGGCACCTCGAAGCCGAGGATGTGGCGGTCGACGTAGCGGTCGGTGAACAGCGTCAGCCCGGCGCCGTGCTGCTCGAACAGGCCCCAGAACACCGGCTGGAGCAGCAGCAGGAAGGCGATCGCGTAGATGCGGTGGCGGTCTTCCCGGGGAAGCTGCGTGTGGGCGATGTAGAGGATGTAGCCGAGCAGCGCGAGGCCGGACACGAGCAGCAGGGTGCCGACCACTTCCTGGTACTGGATCAGCGTCCAGATGACCCCGATCGCCAGCAGGCTGATCAGGTAGATGAACCACTCGGTCGGGATGCCGACGACGCGGCCGCTGAGCGCCTGCGGGGTCGGCGGCTCGGCGCGGCCCAGCAGCAGCGGCCGGCCGAGCACGAACACGATCAGCCCGAGCACCATGCCGACGCCGGCGGCGCCGAAGCCGTACTTCCAGCCGTAGACCTCGCCGAGGTAGCCGGCGATCAGCACGCCGATGAACGAGCCGAGATTGATGCCCATGTAGAAGATCGTGTAGGCGCCGTCGCGGCGCACGTCGGTGCGCGGGTACAGCTTGCCGACGATCACCGAGATGTTGCCCTTGAGGAATCCGGTGCCGACGATGATGAAGGCGAGCGCCAGCCAGAACACGTTCATCGTCGGGTCGCCTTGCCCGCCGTCGCCCTCGAAGGTCATCAGGAAGTGGCCGATGGCGATGACGATGCCGCCGAACAGCACCGCCTTGCGCTGGCCGAGCCAGCGGTCGGCGAGATAGCCGCCGAGCACCGGGGTGATGTAGACCAGCGAGGTGTAGGCGCCGTAGACCAGCGAGGCGTCGCCGTCGGAAAACAGCCAGTGCTTGGTCAGGTAGAGGATGAGCAGCGCGCGCATCCCGTAATACGAGAAGCGCTCCCACATCTCGGCGAAGAACAGGACGAACAGGCCCTTGGGATGGCCAAGGAGAGTGCCGTGGGCGGAGCCGCCGGCGGCGGGTGAGCTTGCCATGTTCGTTCTCGACCCCATTTGCTCGCTGAAGGGCGGCAACCTAACGCCTGTTTCAACCCTGTGAAGGGACTTTCGTTGCAGCGGAAACCGTCGCTCGGGCGCTCGCCGCGCTTGACCCGCCGCGCTGTATTATGGCACTGCATCACCGATGGCCGACAACCGCCCCGTCTACCTCCGCCTGCGCGAGCAGATCGCCGCGGCGATCATCGACGGGCGTTATCCCGAAGGCGACATGCTCCCCTCGGTGCGCGCCTTCGCCGCCGAGCAGGGGGCCAACCCGCTGACGGTGGCCAAGGCCTACCAGCAGTTCCAGGCCGACGGCCTGATCCGCGTCCAGCGCGGGGTCGGCATGTTCGTCCGCGAGGGCGCCGCCGATCAACTCCGCGCGGCCGAGCGGGCACAGTTCCTCGAGCACGAATGGCCGCAAGTGCGCGAGCGCATGGCGCGGCTCGGGATCGAGCCGGCGGACGTGCTCGACCAGGCCTGAGCCGCCGCGCGGCATTCAATGGCGATGAGCAACTTTTGTGGCGCTGCCGATTGCGCGGCGGCGGGCTCTCTGCCAGATTGCCTCGCGGGGTCGTGACGGCCGTCGCCCGGAGGCGGCGGCATGCAACCGGGCCAGGCTACGGCCGGGAAAAGGACGTCGATGATAAGATCCGAGCTGCTGCAGGCGCTGTCTGCCGACAACCCCGACCTGCGCCCTGAGGAAGTGGAGCAGGTCGTCGACATTTTTTTCGACGAGATCGCCGCGCGGCTAGCCGAGGGCGGCCGCGTCGAGCTGCGCGGCTTCGGGACTTTCTCGACCCGCCAGCGCGACGCGCGCACCGGCCGCAACCCGCGCACCGGCGAGCCGGTCGACGTGCCCGCCAAGCACGTGCCGTACTTCAAGCCGGGCAAGGAAATGCGCGAGCGGCTCAACGCCGACTGAGCTGACCGCGCTCGGCTAGCGGCCCGCCGCGCGCGGGCCGTTTTGCGTTCCGGCC
>DASPMY010000001.1:0-33656 GCA_035626815.1 Croceibacterium sp. | reverse complement strand
AGGTCCGCCTCCTCGCCTTCAGGCGCGGCGCGCAGGCCATTGTCGGCCAGCAGCTCGGCCATGCGCTCGCCGTCGTAGGCGTTCATCTGGCAGCCGAAGCTCTTGACCCGGAAGGTCTCGGGGGCGCGGGACTGTCGCATGGGGCCGGGCCCTTAAGCGATTTGCCGCGGCAATTAAAGCCGCAAGGCCGCGGCGATGGCCTGCTGCGCCGCGGCGGTCATCGTCTTGCGGTTGGCCAGCGCTGCGCCGGAGAGCGGCTCGAGGAAGCGGATGGTCAGCTCGACCGGGCGGCGCCGCGCGAGGATCCGGCGGACATTGGCCAGGCCCGGCTCGGCGCCGTGCCAGGCGATCTCCCCCGCGTCGCGATAATCGAGCGCGACCGGCTGGATCGGCACCTCTCCGGCGAGCGGCTCGACCGCCGAGAGCAGCGAGCTCTTGAACGGTAGCAGCGCCGTGCCGTCGTTGGTCGTGCCTTCGGGAAAGATCGCCACCGGCCGCTCGCCCAGCGCGCGGCGGACCTGCTCGACCTGGGCGGCGACCGAGCCGCGCTTCTCGCGCGTGACGAACACCGTGTCGTTCTGGTCGCACAGCCACTTGAGGCCGCCGTGCACCGTCAGTCCGCTATGCGCGACGAACTTCGCCCTGCTCACGCCCGCGAGGGCGAGGACGTCGAGCCAGCTGACGTGGTTGGCGATTAGCAGCGCGCGCGGCCGCAGCGAGCCTTCGATACGAACGCGCACGCCGGCGATGCGGCCCATCGACCCGAGAAACAGCGGCGGCACAAGGTCGCGCAGCCCGACCAGCTTGGCCAGCACGTGCAGCGGCACGAGCACGAGGAAGCCGAGCGCGACCCCGAGCCACCTCAGTCCGGCGCGCAATCCTGTCAGGATCAGCCCCTAGTCCTCGCGGTCGATGCGGACGCCGTAGAGCTCCATCCGGTGGTCGACGAGCCGATAGCCGAGCTTCTCGGCAATCTGCCGCTGCAGCGCCTCGAGCTCGGGATCGACGAACTCGACTACCTTGCCGCTCTCGACGTCGATCAGGTGGTCGTGGTGGGCTTCGGGCGCGGCCTCGTAGCGCGCGCGGCCGTCGCCGAAATCGTGGCGGTCGAGAATCCCCGCCTCCTCGAACAGGCGCACCGTGCGGTAAACGGTGGCGATCGAGATCTTCGGATCGATCGCCGCGGCGCGGGCGTGGAGGGCCTCGACGTCGGGATGGTCCTCGGCCTCCGACAGCACCCGTGCGATCACCCGCCGCTGCTCGGTGATCCTCAGGCCGCGCTCGGTGCACAGCGTTTCGAGGTCGATCGGTTGGTGCAAGGTGCCGCGGTCCAGATGCTAAAGCGCCCCGCCACTATGGAAGGGGCGGGGCGCTTTTTCAACCGGCGCTGGGTTACGCCGCCTTCTTCTTCCGTCCGCGCTTCTGGCCCGGCTTGCGGCCGAGGCCGATCTCCTTGGCCAGCGTGCGGCGCTTCTCGGCATAGTCGGGCGCGACCATCGGATAGTCGGCCGGCAGGCTCCACCGCGCGCGATACTCCGCCGGCGTGAGGCCGTGGTCGGTCATCAGGTGACGCTTGAGCATCTTCATCTTCTTGCCGTCCTCGAGGCAGACGATGTGGTCGTTCTTGACCGAGGAGCGGATCGACACCGCGGGTTCGGGCTTTTCTTCGACTTGCGGCGCTGCGCCGAGGCCGGCGAGCGCGCCGTAGACGTTCTGGATCAGGGCGGTCACCTCATCTACCGCCACGCTGTTGTTGCTGACGTGCGCAGCAACGATGTCCGAGGTCAGCGTGATCAACGTTTCGGACATATCGTTTTCGATCGTAGCCATTTGTTTCCTCTTTATCTTGCGACCAGCCTAGACCCCGGGTGAGTCTGTTGCTCCCTCGGTTGAGGCGAGGCTTGCGCCTTCCGCCGAATCATTACAAGTGCCGGGAACTGTATTTACCTGGACGGGCGGCGAGCAGTAGTCGCGCCCATCAAGTTCCAAGCGCGAAGGTAATCGCATCGAGCGGCGCGGCGGTTCCGCGGCGGTAATAGTGCCGCCGGCGCCCGACGCGTTCGAATCCGTGCCGGCGATACAGCGAATCCGCCGGGTTGCCCTCGCGCATTTCCAGGAACAAGCGGGTCGCGCCGCGGGCCCGCGCTTGGCCAATGAAGCGTTCGAGCAGCATTGTGCCGATGCCGCGGCCGCGGTGCCCTGGGACGACCGCGATCAGCAGCAGCTCCTCCTCGTCGAGCGCGCCGCGCGAAAGCGCGAAGCCGGCGGCGGCGGCGCCTTCCGCGGGAGGGCCGCCGGCGGCGTCGACCAGCAGGTAATGCGTCCCGGGCAGCGCCAGCGCGTCCTCGACCTGGCGCCGGTTCCATGCCTCGCCGAAGGCGGGGTCGAATGCGGCCTCCATCACCGCCATGATGCGGTCGAGGTCGTCGGTCATGCCGGGAGCCGCGCGTCGGGCGGACGACCGTAGATCGGGGCGAGGTCTGTGGTCAGGATAGTGTCGGGCAGGCCACCCGCGTAGAGGGCATCGGGCAGCGCCGGGTAGGCCTTGCCCGATCCCCTCAAGGCGACGAGGTCGTGCGCGCGCGACCCGACCACCACCGGTTGGGGATAGGCCTCGACCGCGTCTGCGGGCCGCATCGAGCGGGCCGGCCCGATCGGCTCCCGGGCAGGATTGAACGGCTGCACGAACCATTCGCCGTGCCCGCCCGCCATGCACACGATGAAATCGGGCGGGTCGGGATTCTCGCAGGACAGACGCTCCAAGGGGCCGCAGGCGACGTCCATGTGCGCCACGAGCTGGAGGGTCGGATAGCCCAGCACCTCGGCGCCCCATGCCAGCCCGAGCGCGCGGGCGGCGGCCAGGCCGATGCGCACGCCGGTGAAGCTGCCCGGCCCGAGCGAGACCAGGATACGCTCGGCGCGCCCCTTGTCGGGAAGCTCGGCAATCATCGGCACGAGCCGCTCGGCGTGACCGCGCCCGATCACCTCGTAGCGCGCTTCGGTGCGCAATCCGTCGCGAAACAAGGCGACCGAACAGGCTTCGGTAGCGGTCTCGATTGCCAGCATGCGCACGCGGTGGCGTTACAGGATGCGATTGAACACGTCGAACTCGGGCCGCGGGCTGCGGCCGAAGATGCTTGCCGGGTCGCCATAGCCGATCGCGCAGATGAAGTTCGACTTCACGTTCGGCTGATCGGCGAAGAACTCGGAGTCGACCGCGGCATTGTCGAACCCCGACATCGGCCCGCAGTCGAGCCCGAGCGCGCGCGCCGCGAGCATCAGGTAGGCGCCCTGGAGCGAGGAATTGCGGAACGCCTGGCTTTCGCGATTGGCAAGCCGCTCGGGCGTGTCGCCCGCGAACCAGCTGCGCGCGTCGGTATGCGGGAACAGCCACGGCAGCTGCTCGTGGAACTCGAGGTCCATGCCGACGATCACGCACACCGGGGCGCCGGTGATCTTCGGCTGGTTCTTGCCCATCGCGTGTTGCGCCAGCCGCGCCTTGGCTTCGGGGGACTTGAGCCACAGCAGCCGCGCGGGCAACTGGTTGACCGAGGTCGGGCCGAACTTCATCAGCTCCCAGATCGCGTGGACTTGCGCCTCGGTGACATCGCGGTGGAGCCAGGCGTTGTAGCTGCGCGCCGCGCGGAACAGCTGGTCGAGCGCGGCGTCGTCGAGCGGCCCAACCGGTTCCTGGCCGCTCACGCCGCGCGGACCTCGGTCACCTCGGGGACGTAGTGCTTGAGCAGCCCCTCGATGCCGTGCTTGAGCGTCGCGGTCGAGCTCGGGCAGCCCGAGCAGGCCCCGTGCATCGTCAGGTAAACGACGCCGTCGCGGAAGCCGCGGTAGACGATGTCGCCGCCGTCGCCGGCCACCGCCGGGCGCACGCGGCTCTCGATCAGCTCCTTGATCTGCTCGACGATCTCGGCGTCGGCCGGATTCTCCTCGACCATGTCCTCCTCGGGCGGGACCGCGAAGCCGCCGGCACCGCCACCGGCGAACAGCGGCGCCTGGCTGACGAAGTGGTCGAGCAGCACGGCCACGACTTGCGGCTTGAGCGCCGACCAGTCGGCCCCGGGCGCGGCGGTGACCGAAACGAAGTCGCGGCCGAAGAACACCCCGGTCACCTCGCCGGTGTCGAACAGGGCCTGCGCCAGCGGCGAAGCCTCGGCGTCCTCGGGCGAGGCGAAGTCGCGGGTTCCGGACGGCATCACCGGCTGTCCCGGGAGGAACTTCAGCGTCGCCGGATTGGGAGTGGTTTCGGTCTCGATGAACATGGCGGCGATGTAGGGACCGCGCACGCTCCTAGCAAGCGGGGCGACACCCGCGAATTGGGCCGCTCATTCACTATACCTTCATGGCTCGCTCGCCTATTGGGCCCGTCATGCCGCTCCCCCAGCGCGCCTTCGGCGCCTTCGCCGCCCTGCTCCTGCTCGCCCCGCTGCCGCTCCAGGCGCAGCAGGACGGCGCTGCCCAGCCGTCGCCGGGCGCCCCGCTCGCCCGGCCGCGCTACACGCAGCCCGACGATCCGTGGATCTACCGCGGCACCGACATCCCGGTCGACCGCGAATGGCTGTTCGGCGAGGTGCCCAACGGGCTGCGCTACGCGGTCCGGCGCAACGGCGTCCCGCCCGGGCAGATCTCGATCCGGGTGCGGATCGACGCCGGCTCGCTGCACGAGCGCGACAGCGAGCTCGGCTTCGCCCACCTGGTAGAGCACCTGACCTTCCGCCAGTCGAAATACCTCGGCAACGGCGAGGCGATCCCGCATTTCCAGCGCCTCGGCGCGAGCCTCGGCAACGACACCAACGCCACCACCAGCCCGACCGCCACGGTCTACCAGCTCGATCTGCCCAACGCGACGCCGGCCACGCTCGACGAAAGCCTCCGGCTGTTCGCCAGCATGATCCGCGAGCCGACGCTGAGCGCCGCCAACCTCGAAGCCGAGGTGCCGATCGTGCTCGCCGAGCGGCGCGAGCGCAACGGCCCCGACCGGCGCATCGCCGAAGCCACGCGCGAGGTGTTCTTCGCCGGTCAGCGGCTCGCCGAGCGCAGCCCGATCGGCGCGGTCGAGACGCTCGAGAAGGCCACCGCGCAGTCGGTCCAGGCGTTCCACCGCCGCTGGTACCGCCCCGACAAGACGACCGTGGTGGTCGTCGGCGATGCCGATCCGGTGGCGCTGGCCGCCTTGGTCGAGCGCTATTTCGCCGATTGGCAAGTCCCGGGCGAGGCCACGCCCGAGCCCGACTTCGGCGACCCAACGGCGCCGCGCGGGGCCGATCCCGCCAACCCCGTCGGCGAGACCCGCGTGGTGGTCGAGCCGGGCCAGCCGCGCGGGGTGACGTTCGCCTTCCTGCGGCCGTGGCACCAGGTGACCGACAACATCGAATACAACCGCGGCCTGCTGCTCGACGCCATCGCCGAGGCGATCCTCAATCGCCGGCTCGAGGCTCGGGCGCGCTCGGGCGGCAGCTTCCTTTACGCCCAGGTCGAGCAGGACAAGACGAGCCGCTCGGCCGACGGCACCTATGTCGCCTTCGCCCCGCTGACCGACGACTGGCGGACGCCGCTGGCCGAGGTGCGCGCGGTCATCGCCGACGCCGTGGCCAACCCGCCGAGCCAGGCCGAGATCGACCGCGAGCTCGCCGAGTACGACGTCATTTTCGCCAACCAGGTCGAGCAGAGCCGCATCCAGGCCGGCGCCGAGCTGGCCGACAACATCGTCAACGCGGTCGATATCCGCGAGGCGGTGGCGTCGCCCGAAACGGTGCTCGAGGTGTTCCGCTCGATGCGCGACCGCTTCACGCCGGAAGAAATCCATCGGCACACGCGGGCCTTGTTCGAAGGCGACGTGGTGCGCGCGCTGCTGCTCACGCCCGAGCCGGGCGAGGCGGACGCCGCCGCGCTGCGCGTGGCCATGGCGGACCCGGTCGCGCGCGACGCCAACGCCCGCAACGCCGTCGAGGCGGTCGAGTTCGCCGACCTGCCGCCGATCGGCCCGCCGGCCGACCCGGTGCTGCGCGAGCCGCTCGGCGCATTCGACCGCGGCGACTTCGAGAAGATCGAGTTCGCGAACGGCGTCCACGCGCTGCTGTGGCCGACCGACAACGAGCCCGGCCGTGCCACCGTGCGCGTGCGCTTCGGCGGCGGCCGGCAGGCGTTCGCGCCCGACGATGCGGTCTACGACCTGCTCGGCCAGCTGGCGCTGGTCAGCGCGGGGGTCGGGCCGCTCACGCAGGACCAGCTCGAGCTGCTCGCCGCGGGGCGCAAGCTGACCTTCGGCTTCCGCGTCGAGGAAGGCAGCTTCGTGTTCGAGGGCCTGACCCGCGCCGAGGACGTCGCCGACCAGCTCTACCTGTTCGCGGCCAAGCTGGCGATGCCGCGGTGGGACACCGCGCCGGTCGAACGGGCCAAGGCCAGCGCGCTGCTGTCGTACGACAGCTACGCCGGCAATCCCGACGGGGTCATCAACCGCGATCTCGCCTGGCTGCTCAACGGCCGCGACCCGCGTTACGGCACCCCGGGCCCTGAAGCGCTGCGGCAGGCGACGCCGGAAGGCTTCCAGCGGGTCTGGTCGCGGCTGCTAGCGCAGGGGCCGGTCGAGGTCGACGTGTTCGGGGACTTCGACCGCGAGACCGTCGTCGCAGCGCTGTCGCGGACTTTCGGCGCGCTGCCGCCGCGGCCCAGCGCGGCCGCGCCGAGCCCGGCGTCGCGGTTCCCGCAAGCCAACGCCACGCCGCAAGTGCTGACCCATCGCGGCGAGGCCGACCAGGCGGCGGCGGCGATCGCCTGGCCGACCGGGGGCGGCTCGCAGGCATTGCCGCAGAGCCGCAAGCTCGAGATACTGGCGCAGATCTTCTCCAACCGCCTGCTCGATGCGCTGCGCGAGCGGCTGGGGGCGAGCTATTCGCCTTACGTCGGCGCGAGCTGGCCGCTCGATGCACCGACCGGCGGCAACCTGCTGGCGCTTGCGCAGCTGCCGCCCGAGCAGGTCCCGGCGTTCTTCGCAGCCGCCGAGGACATCGCCGAGGATCTCGCCACCGCCGGGCCGACCGCCGACGAGCTGGCGCGGGTGACCGAGCCGATGAAGCAGTTGCTGGCGCGGCTGCAGACCGGGCACACGTTCTGGCTCAACCAGCTGCAGGGCGCGACGTTCGACCGCAACCGCCTGGCCTACCTGCCGACCGTGTTCAGCGACTACACCGACGTCACGCCCGAGGAGGTGCGGGCGCTCGCGGCGCGCTATCTCGGCGGCCACGGGGGCTATCGCGTGGCGGTGCTGCCGGAGGCCGGGGCGGCGAGCGGAGGCCGGTAACGGATGTAACATTTGCGCGGGCGCGCCGCGCAGAGTAGGGGCGCGGCCTTTCCTCGAACGGCGGAATTCTGTGAGCGTGCCCAAGAACTGGACCCCCGAAGGCTGGAAGCGCCACGAGGCGAAGCACTTGCCGGCGTACGCCGACGCCGGGGCGCTGGCCGAGGCCGAGGCGACGATGGCAAACTTCCCGCCGCTGGTGTTCGCCGGCGAGGCGCGCGCGCTCAAGGCCTCGCTCGCCGAGGTCGCCGCGGGCAAGGGCTTCCTGCTGCAGGGCGGCGACTGCGCCGAAAGCTTCGCCGAGTTCCACCCGAACAACATCCGCGACACCTTCCGCGTGCTGCTGCAGATGGCGGTGGTGCTGACGTTCGCCAGCAAGCTGCCGGTGGTCAAGGTCGGGCGCATGGCCGGCCAGTTCGCCAAGCCGCGCAGCTCGCCGACCGAGACGATCGGCGACGTCACCCTGCCGAGCTACCTCGGCGACAACGTCAACGCGATCGAGTTCACCGCCGAAGCCCGCCGCAACGATCCGATGCGGATGATCCGCGCCTACAGCCAGTCGGCGGCGACGCTCAACCTGCTGCGCGCCTTCGCCACGGGCGGCTACGCCAACTTGCGCCAGGTCCACCAGTGGACACTTGACTTCATGGGTCGCAGCCCGTGGGCCGCGCGCTTCAAGGACGTCGCCGACCGCATCGGCGAGGCGCTCGACTTCATGGAAGCCTGCGGGATCGATCCGCAGACGGTGCCGCAACTGCAGTCGACGGCGTTCTACACCAGCCACGAGGCGCTGCTGCTGCCGTACGAGCAGGCGCTGGCGCGGCAGGATTCGCTGACCGGCCAGTGGTACGACACCAGCGCGCACATGCTGTGGATCGGCGACCGCACCCGCTTCGCCGGCAGCGCGCACGTCGAGTTCCTGCGCGGCGTCGGCAATCCGATCGGCATGAAATGCGGGCCGACCCTCGAGCCCGACGCGCTGCTCGGGCTGCTCGACACGCTCAACCCCGCGCGCGATCCGGGGCGTATCACGCTGATCAGCCGCTTCGGCCACGACAAGGTCGAGGCCGGGCTGCCGCGGCTGGTGCGCGCGGTGCAGCGCGAAGGGCACCCGGTGGTGTGGAGCTGCGACCCGATGCACGGCAACGTGATCAAGACCGAAAGTGGCTACAAGACGCGCCCGTTCGACCGCATCCTGTCCGAAGTGAAGGGATTCTTCGCGGTCCATCGCGCGGAAGGCACCCACGCGGGCGGCGTCCACATCGAGATGACCGGGCAGGACGTGACCGAATGCACCGGCGGCGCGGTGGCGATCACCGACGAGGGGCTCGCCGACCGCTACCACACGCACTGCGACCCGCGGCTTAACGCGGCGCAGTCGCTCGAGCTCGCGTTCCTGCTCGCGGAGATGCTCAACCTCGAGATGACCGAGCGGCAAAAGCACGCCGCCTGAGGGCTTCCCTTTGCCGCCTGGCTCCGGCATCTTCGCCCGACCGGGCCACGGGAGGCCGAATTTGCCCGAAGCCGAGCGCCAGCCGACCACCGCTCCGTCGCTCGCCGAGCGCTACGCGGCGACGCGCTCTCTGAGCCTGACGCTGGCCGAGCCGCTCTCGGAAGCCGACGCCACGCTGCAGTCGATGCCCGACGCTTCCCCGGCCAAGTGGCACCTGGCTCACACGAACTGGTTCTTCGAGGCTTTCCTGCTCCGCGATCGGCTGCCCGGGTACCGCCTGTTCGACCAGCGCTGGCCGTTCCTGTTCAACTCGTATTACGAATGCGAAGGCGAGCGCATCGCGCGCGACCGGCGCGGGATGCTGTCGCGGCCGACGCTGGCCGAAATTCGCGAATGGCGCGCGCACGTCGACGAAGCCATGGAGGCGCTGCTGGCCGATCCGGCGAGCCTCGGTCTGATCGAGCTCGGCATCGCTCACGAGCAGCAGCACCAGGAGCTGTTGCTGACCGACATCAAGCACGCGCTGTTCCAGAACCCGCTCGGACCGACGATGTGGCCTACGCCCCCCTCCCATTCAGGAGAGGGGTCGGGGGTGGGGCATGTCGACGCCGGCCGGACACCCCCGATCCCAACCCCGCGCCCTAAGGGGAGCGGCTTTGCCTGGCACGAACATCCCGGCGGCATCGCGCTGGTCGGGCATAAGGGCGAGGGCTTCGCGTTCGACAACGAAGGTCCCTCCCATCGCGTGCTGCTCGAGCCGTTCGCGCTTGCCGGCCCGTTGGTGAGCAACGGCGAGTGGGAGCAATTCATTGCCGACGGTGGCTACGGGACCGCCTCGCTGTGGCTGTCGGATGGCTGGGACTGGGTGAAACGCGAGCGGATCGACAGGCCCCTCTACTGGCGTGGCGGTGAGCACTTCACCCACGCGGGGTGGCAGCCGCGCGACCCCAGCGGTCCGGTCTGCCACATCTCGTACTACGAAGCCGACGCCTTCGCCGCCTGGGCCGGCGCGCGGCTGCCGACCGAGTTCGAGTGGGAGGTCATCGCCCACGGGCACGACGCGGCCGGCGGCAATCAGCTCGACGGCGCCGCGCCGCCGCTGCCCCTTGGCGGCGGCGCGCTGTTCGGCGACTGCTGGCAGTTCACCCGCTCGGCCTACCTGCCTTATCCGCGCTTCGCCCCGGCGGCGGGCGCGGTGGGCGAGTACAACGGCAAGTTCATGGCGGGGCAGTGGGTGCTGAAAGGCGCCAGCTGCGCGACGCCGCGCGGCCACTCGCGGGTGAGCTACCGCAATTTCTTTTATCCGCACCAGCGCTGGCAGTTCACCGGCCTGCGGCTGGCGAGGGACTTGTGACGGCATCGGTGCGCGGGCTGGCGCTGGTCGAGCGCGACGGCGAGGGGATTAGCAAAGCGTTCCGCGCAGACGTGCTCGACGGCCTGGCGCAAGTGCCCAAGGCCGTCCCCGCGCGGTGGTTTTACGACGACGAGGGCTCGCGGCTGTTCGAGGAAATCACCCGGCTCGCCGAATACTACCTGACGCGCGCAGAGACCGAGATCCTGACCGCCCGGTGCGACGATTTCCGGCGCCTGATCGCCCCGGGCCGCGCGGTGGTCGAATTCGGCTCGGGCTCCTCGTTCAAAACCCCGCTGCTGCTCGGCTGCATCGAGCCCGCGGCCTACGTGCCGCTCGACATCTCCGGCGATTTCCTGCGCGCGGCGGCGGCCGACCTCGCCGGCAAGTTCCCCGGATTGCCGGTCCATCCGGTCGAGGCTGACTTCATGCAGCCCTTCACGCTGCCCGGCGAGGTGGCCGGCATCCCCAAGCTCGGCTTCTTCCCCGGCTCGACGATAGGCAACATGGTCGCCCCGACCGCGGTCGACCTGCTGCGCTCGATGCGCGCGACGCTCGGGCCCGATTCGCTGCTGCTGATCGGCATGGACCTGATCAAGGACGTCGCCGTGCTCGAGGCGGCGTACGACGACGCGCAAGGCGTCACCGCCGCGTTCAATCTCAACCTCGCCCGGCGGATCAACCGCGAGCTCGGCGGCACGCTCACGCTCGACAAGCTGCGCCACACGGCGCGGTGGAACGACACCTGGGCGCGGATCGAGATGCATCTGGAAGCGCTCGAACCGATTGAGTTCGAAGTCTCGGGCCGCCGCTTCGAGCTCGCCCGCGGCGAGACCATCCACACCGAGAACAGCCACAAGTTCGACCGCCGCAGCCAGTATACCCTGTTGCTCGCCGGGGGCTGGACGCCCGTCGAGCGCTGGCTCGATTCCGAGGAGCGCTTCTCGCTGATCCTGGCCGAAGCGACGCCGCCGAGGCATGCGCCGTGAGCGATTGTCGCTCATCGCCAAGCAAGCCGGGGCACCCTATATAGCCGCTATGGATTTCGCCCCCATCTGGGACCAGCTGGCTCACAGCCTGCGCGAGCTGCCGCGCTCCGGCCTGCTGATGGCGGCGGTGGCGGCGATGCTGCTCGGCGTGCTCGGCTCGATGCTGATCGGCCGCATGCCGGCGCTCGGCAAGCTGCTGCGCGCGGCGAGCACGCTCGGGCTGATGGGCATCCTGGTGATGGTGGTGCTGCAGCTGTCGCGGATGGACCCCCGCTTCGACCTCGCCGTGCCCGAGATCGGCCTGCCCGAGCAAGTCGTCGAAGGGGCCGAGACGCGCGTGCGGCGCGCGCCCGACGGGCATTACTGGCTGCGCGCCGAGATCAACGGCCACCCGGCCAATTTCCTCGTCGACACCGGCGCGACGCTGACCGCGGTCTCGTCCGAGACGGCCGCGGCGGCCGGGCTCGAGCCGCGCGAGGCCGGGCTGCCGGTGCGGATGCAGACCGCCAACGGCGCGGTCGCGGCGGAGCTGACGACGATCGGCGAGCTGCGCTTCGGCAACGTCGCCGCCCGGGGCCTCGACGCGATCATCGCCCCCGGCCTCGGGCCGACCAACGTCATCGGCATGAACTTCCTCTCGCGCCTCGAATCGGTGCGTCTGGAGGGCGACACGATGATCCTCGTGCCGCACCACCCGCAGCCGCCGCTCGAGACCGATTACTGACGGATAGCCCCGCGTTGACGCAAGCCCGATGGCCGGCCACTCTTCTGGGCCGGGAACGAGTCCTGCGAGAGAAAGCATGACCGCCACGACCGGCGCGCGTTTCGACGTCGCCGCCTTCATCGACCAGCGCCCGATCGGCTGGCGCGAGATCACCACGCTGGCGGTGGTCTCGATCGTGCTCTTCATCGACGGCTTCGACATGTACTTCTTCGGCAAGATGCTACCGGCGATCGCCGAAGGCCTCGGGGTCACGCCCGCCGGGATGACCGGCGTCGTCACCGCCAGCAAGTCGGGATGTTCGCCGGCGCCATCGTCATGCCGCCGCTGGCCGACAGGATCGGCCGCAAGCCGGTGCTTGCGCTGTGCCTGCTGGCGTTCGGCACGCTGACGCTGTGGGCGGCATTTGCCACGACCCCGGCGATGATGGCGTGGCTGCGCGGGATCTCGGGGATTTTCTTTTCCGCGATGCTGCCGGTCGGGATGGCGCTGCTGTCCGAGATGACCCCGCGCCGCCGCCGCGCTTCGTTCATCTCGATCGCGCTGGTGTGCTTTTCAGGCGCGAACATCGCCAGCGGGG
Organism: Croceibacterium sp.; assembly: GCA_035626815.1. Classification (GTDB taxonomy): domain Bacteria; phylum Pseudomonadota; class Alphaproteobacteria; order Sphingomonadales; family Sphingomonadaceae; genus Croceibacterium_A. The sequence continues at coordinate 21,253 of DASPMY010000001.1, read as the reverse complement.
CAATGACCGCCTGGCTGCTCGACATCTACGGCTGGCAGATTGGCTTCTGGCTCGGCGGCGTGCTGCCGCTGCTCGGGCTGCCGCTGCTGCTGCTGCTGATTCCTGAATCGCTGCCGTTCCGCGTGACCCGCAACCCGGCCGACCCGCGCATCGGCGCGGTCGTTCGGCGCATCGACCCGGGCGCTGGGATCGTCGTCGGCGAGCTGTTCCATCTCGGCGAGCGCGCGCGGCCGGTCGAGAAGCTCGGCCCGCTGGCGATGTTCGGCGCGCCGTACCGGCTCAAGACCGCGATCCTGTTCGGCGCCTGCTTCCTGGCGATGGGCAACATCGCGCTGCTCGCCAACTGGCTGCCGACCTATTTCCACGAGCTTGGCGGCCTGCCGATCCAGGAATTCGCCAAGTACATGATGATCGGCTTCCTCGGCGGCGCGCTCGGCACGCTGACGATGGGCCGGCTTATGGACCGGGTGAACCCTTACGTCCTCATCGCCGGATTCTTCTTCCTCGACGCCGTGGCGGTCGCTGCGCTCGGCTACCTTCCGCCCGCGACCGTGGCGTTCGTGCTCGGCCTCGTCGTGTGGAACTTCTGCCAGGTTGGCGGTCAGACCGGCATCAACACGCTAGCGACGCTCGGCTACCCGCCCGAGATGCGTTCGAGCGGCATCGGCTGGGCCGGGGCGCTCGGCCGGATCGGCGGGATCATGTTCCCGCTCGCCGGGGGCCTCGCCCTCGGCACCACGTTGTCATTGCAGCCGATCATGCTGCTGATCGCGGTCCCGGCGGTCCTGGTGGCGCTGCTGATCCTGCTGCTCGGCCGCGTCGAGCGGCGCAACGCCGCGGCGCGGCCCGAGCCGGCGTTCGCTTAGTTTGCCGTAGCCGGCGGGGGCGGGGGAGGCGGCGGCGAAGTGAAGTGATCGGCGAGGTATTGTGGCGAGCTGCCGGCGCTCGGCGCCGCGGGATCGTGCAGCATACCCTCGTCCCACCGCTCCCAGGCCGCTTTCATTGGGGCGAAGCGCTCGGGCTGGCGGCCCTTGAGGTTGGCGCGCTCCAGCGGATCGGCGACGACGTCGAACAGGAACTCGTTGTCGTTAATCTTGAGGTATTTGTAGGCGCCGCGGCGGTGCGCGCGCTGGCCCTTGTTGCCGTAGCGCCAGAACAGCGAACGCTCGGGCAGCGCGCCGCCGGCGAGCGCCGCGCGGATGTCGAGCCCGTCGCTCGGAAAGGCCGGGTCCTGGGCTCCGCCAGCTGCGGCGAGGAACGTCGGCAGCCAGTCCATCGAGATGATCGGCACGGTGCTTTGCGTGCCCGCACCGACCACGCCGGGCCAGCGCACGATGGCAGGGATGCGGATGCCGCCTTCGAGCAGCTCGGTCTTCTTGCCGGTGAACGGCCAGGTGTCGCTGAACCGCTCGCCGCCGTTGTCGCTGGTGAACACGACGATGGTGTTCTCCGCCATGCCGAGCTCGCGCAGCTTCGCCAGCACGCGGCCGATGTTGTCGTCGAGCGATCGCATCATCTTGGCATAAGTCTCGAGCGTGCCGCCATCGTAGTGCTGGATGCCGCCGGCGCCCGGCCCCGGATTCGCCGCCAGGCGGTCGCTTTCGGCCCGCCCTTGCGCATCGTTCGCTTCCCACGGCCAATGCGGCGCGGTGAAATGCAGGCTGACGAAGTACGGCCGGCCGTCGGCCTGGCGCTTGCCCAGCGTCTCGATCGTGCGCTCGGCGAGGAGGTCGGTCAGGTACCCCGCGTCCTCGACGCGGGTCTCGCCGTCCCACAAGTCGGCCCGGCCGCCGAAGCCGTGGCGAAAATAATCGACGCCGCCGCCGTAGAGCCCCCAGAACTCGTCGTAGCCACTCTTGAGCGGACCGTACTTGGGCAGCGAGCCCATGTGCCACTTGCCGATCAGCGTGGTGCGGTAGCCGGCCTCGCGCATCAGCGAGGCGATCGTCGGATGCTCGGGCGGCAGGCCGACATCGCCCGCGCCGAGCGGCTCGTGCAGGCCGACCGGCAACCGATACTGGTAGCGCCCGGTGATCAGGCCGACGCGGGTCGCGGTGCATACCGCGCTGTTGGCATAGGCGTGCGTGAACATCATGCCTTCGCTCGCCAGCGCATCGAGCACCGGGGTCTGGTAATCGCGCCTGCCGTAGCATGACAGGTCGGCGTACCCGAGGTCGTCGGCCATGATGTAGAGGACGTTGGGGTGGCGTCCGGCGGCTTGCGCCAGCGCCGGGCCGGCCGCGGCCAGCGCGGCGGTGCCGAGCGCGCCGGCGAGCGCGGTGCGCCGGGTAAGGCCGGTGTCCCTCATCCGCGCAAGCCTACAGAGCGTCGCGCCGCTTGGCGAGAGGGCTGCGGAACTGCCGGGTCCGCGCGGGCATTGCCAGACAATGGTCGGTCTCTCGCTCCCGCTCAACACCCCGCCGATGGAAGCGAAGCTGAGCGAGGAGATTCCGTCGGGCGATGGCTGGCAGTTCGAGCCCAAGTGGGACGGCTTCCGCTGCCTCGCGTTCCGCGACGGCGACGCGGTCGAGCTGCGGTCGAAGTCGGGCAAGCCGCTCGGGCGCTACTTCCCGGAGATCGTCGCCGCGCTGGCGGCGCTAAGGGAGCGCCGCTTCGTGCTCGATGGCGAGCTGGTGCTGCCGCGGGGCAAGATCCTGTCGTTCGCCGACCTCCAGCTACGATTGCACCCCGCGGCCTCTCGGATCGCGAAGCTGGCGCGCGAGACGCCGGCGCAGCTGATGCTGTTCGATTGCCTGCAAGCGGGCGAACGGGGACTCGCGGATGAGCCGCTGTCGGCGCGCCGCGCGGCGCTCGAGCGGTTCATGGCCGAGGCCGCCGGTCCGCGGCTGCTGCTGTCGCCGTGCACCACCGAGCGGGAGGTGGCCGAAAGGTGGTTCGCCCACACCGGCGGCGCGCTCGACGGAATTGTCGCCAAGCGGCTCGATGCGCCCTACCAGCCGGGCGAGCGGGCGATGATCAAGGTCAAGCAGCAGCGCACCGCCGATTGCGTGGTCGGCGGCTATCGCCTGTCGGGCGAAACCGTCGGCTCGCTGCTGCTCGGGCTCTACGACGCGGCCGGGAAGCTCGACTACGTCGGCTTCACCTCGTCGTTCTCGGCCGCCGCGCGCGCCGAATTGCTGGCCAGGCTCCGGCCGCTGCGGGGCGACTCCGCGTTCACCGGCAGCTCACCCGGCGGCCCGAGCCGGTGGAGCCGGGGCCGGAGCAGCGAATGGATTGCGCTCAAGCCGGAGCTGGTCGCCGAAGTGAGCTATGACCAGGTCACCGGCCAGCGCTTCCGCCATGGCACGACTTTCCTGCGCTGGCGGCCCGACAAGGCGCCGCGTCAGTGCACGCTCGACCAGCTCCAGCACGAGCTGCGCCCGGCGGTGCTGGGGCGATTCCTCGAGCTGCCCGGTTAGCCGGGCAGCTGGATCAGCTCGATCTCGTGGCCCTGCGGGCTCTTGAGCACTGCGATCCGCACGCCGCCGGCCTCAAATACGTCGAGGACCTTCTCGGCATTGCACAGCAAGGCGCGGTCGTTGCTCGCCTCGATATCGTCGCACACCAAGCCGACCGAGCCGTGCCCCGGCCCGACGGTGACGTCACGCCCGTCCTTGTACTGCACCAGCATCAGGTTCGGCCCGGACTCCTGTCCCGGCAGCGTGAGGATGTTCTCGAGGAACACGGACTCGTCGACGTGGCCGGTGACCGCGAACCCGAACGCCTCGCGCCAGAACGCGGTCGCCTGCTCGAGGTCGGGAACGTTGAGCTTGAAGAAGCCGAGGCGGGCGGTGGGGATGTCCATCGCCGGTGTGTGCGGGAGCCCGCGCGGCTTTGCAATCCTCCCCGCCTTGGTTCAAAGCCGCGTCGATGATCCGCCGCGCACTGACCAATACCGGCTGGCTGATGGGCGCGCGCGGGATCAACGCAGTGCTGAGCCTGGGCTACCTCGCGCTCGCCACCCGCGCGCTCGGCCTCGAGGGCTACGGCCGGTTCGTGCTGTGCGTGACTTTCGCCCAGGCGATAACCGGGCTCGCCTCTTTCCAGACGTGGCAGGCGGTGGTCCGCTGGGGCCAGCGGCGCGACACCGTGGCTGAAGCGGTCGGCTTCGCGCTCGCGCTCGACCTCGCCGGCATGGTCGGCGGGGCCATCGCCGCCGCACTGCTGCTGGCCTTCGCCGGCGACTGGCTGCCGGTGCCGTTCGAGTTGCGCCGGGAGACATTCTGGCTGACCCTGGTCTACCTGCTGGCGGTTCGCTCGACCCCGACCGGCATCCTGCGGCTCTACGATCGCTACGCGCAAGGCGCGGCGGCAGACTCGGTGCCGTCGATCGTGCGTATCCTCGGCGCCGGCGTGGCCGTGGTGGTCTCCCCGTCGATCCCGGCGTTCCTGCTGGTGTGGGCGGCTGGCGAGGTGGTGACCGCGACGGTGTACTGGCGCTACGCGTGGCGCCACCAGCCGCTCGAGCTCCGCCGCGTCAGCCTGACGCGGCTGCCGCGCGCCGAGCGCGGCGCATGGGGATTCGTGTGGGGCACCGGGCTGTCGGGCTCGCTGCTGATCGCCTCGCGGCAGATTCTCGTGCTGCTGGTCGGCGCGTTCGGAGGCGCCGCGCTCGCCGGCATCTACCGCGTCGCCGCGCAGCTCGGCGAAGGGCTGCTCAAGCTCGCCCAGGCGTTGGTCCGCGCGACATATCCCGAGCTGGTGCGCGATCCCGAGGCGGCGCGGCACATCGCCCGGCGGATCGGCCAGATCGCGCTCGCCACCGGGCTCGGGGCGGTCGTGCTGGCGGTGTTCGCCGGCCATTGGGTGATCTTGGCCATCGCCGGCCGTGAATACGCCGCCGCCTATCTGCCGATGATCCTGTTGTCCGCCGCCGCGACGATCGAGCTCGCCGGGGCGTCGCTCGACGCGTTGCTGGTCGCGCGCGGGCATGCATTGCGCAACTTCATGCTGCGCGCGGTGCCGACGCTGCTGGCGGTCGCCGCCCTGCCGTTCGTCGTGCCCTGGGCCGGCGCGGCCGCGGCTGCCGGGGCGGTGCTGTGCGCCAGCCTGCTGTCGGTCGCCGGCCTGACGATCGCCAATCGCGAGCGCGGTGCGCGCGGGATTCCCCTTGAACCGAAATAGCGGTATCGTCGCACCAAGAACGATAACGATGGGGAGGGAAATGATGGCTCGATCTCGCCTGCGCACCGTGTGGTGCGCTTCGCTTTCGCTCGCGGCACTCGCCGTGGCATCGCCGGCCCAGGCGCAAGATCTCGAGCCCGAGCAGGCCGCGACCAACGAGGACGCCAGCGGCAACGCCATTTTCGTCACCGGCCTGAGGCGCACCGACGAATTGCAGGACACTTCGGCCGCGATCACCGCCTTCACCGCCGACGCGATCGAGGACGCGGGCATCACCAAGCCGATCGACTTCGTCAACCGTACCCCCAACGTCAACCTGGTCGAGACGCAGAACGCGGGCAACGCCTTCATCATCATCCGCGGCATCACCCAGGCGCGCAACAGCGAGCCGTCGGTCGCGGTGGTCGTCGACGGCGTCCAACAGGTCAATCCGGCGCAGTTCAACCAGGACCTGTTCGACATCGAGCAGATCGAGGTGCTCAAGGGCCCGCAAGGCGGGCTCTACGGCCGCAACGCGATCGGCGGCGCGATCATTATCAACACCAAGAAGCCGACCGACGAGTTCGAGGGCAAGTTCACCGCCGGCATCGACAACGGCCCGGGCTGGCTGGTCCGCGGCGGGGTCAGCGGGCCGATCTCGGACGACGTCAAGTTCCGCCTTTCGGGCCAGTTCTACGACACCGAGGGTTATATCAACAACACGTTCCTCGGGGAGGAGGCCGATCCTTACCAGGACACCGCGCTGCGCGGTAACCTGCTGTTCGAGCCCGGCGGCGGCTGGGAGATCGACCTGCGCGCCTCGATGGACCGGCTGCGCACGCAGGCGCTGTACTTCAACATCGTCACCGACGTGAACGACACCAGCCTGCCGGTGCGGGTCAACAACGCCGGCCAGAACGACCGCGACATCTACAATGCCGCCGCCAGGATCGCTTACGAGCATGACGACTTCACGGTCACCTCGATCACCTCCTACGACACGCTCGAGGAGATCCTCACCGGCGACGCATTCGACTTCCTGCCGATCACCGAATCGTTCCTTTACCGGCCGCCGTCGCAGGGCGGGCTCGGGTTGGGCATCGATCTCAACCAGAGCCAGTTCCTCGACGTCGAAGCCATCAGCCAGGAGCTGAGGGTGGAATCGCCGTCCGACGAGCAGCTGTTCTGGATGTTCGGCGGCTACCTGATCGACACCGACCGGTTCATCTCGACCGGCAACATGCTCGACACCGGCGCCGGAGTGTTCCCCGTCTACCGCACGCCGAGCACCAACCCGGTCAATCCCCAGACCACCTTCCTCTCCGACGGGCAGGACAACTTCGCCTGGGCGGTGTTCGCCAACCTCGGCTACGAGTTCTCGCCCGAATTCCGCGTCGACGCGTCGTTGCGCTACGACCGCGATCACCGCGAGAACACCACGCTCACACCGACCGCGTTCCTTCCCGTGGTCGGCGGCGTCCGGCAGGGCACCACCGGCGAAGTGCGCGAGGTGACGTTCGACGCGTGGCAGCCGAAGATCACCCTGACCTACATGCCGACGCCCGACATCACCCTCTATGGCGGGTGGTCGCGCGGCTTCCGCAGCGGCGGCTTCAACCAGACCGGCGTCGGCGCCGAGGCGGCGGCGGCGGGCATCGTCGGCGTCAACGACATCTACCAGGCGGAAACCGCCGAAACCTTCGAGATCGGCTTCAAGACCCAGTGGCTCGACAACATGCTGACGCTCAACGGCGCGGCCTACACCACCGAGTCGAAGAACAGCTATTTCTTCCAGTTCCTGTTCCAGAGCTCGACGCAGAACCTCGGCAACGTGCCGAAGACGCGCATCGACGGCTTCGAGCTGGAAGCCGCCCTGCGGCCGACGCGCGACGTCCAGCTCAGCGCTGCGCTGGGCATGACCTGGAGCGACATCAAGGATTTCCCCAACCCGGCGTGGGAAGGCAACGAGGCTCCACTGATCTCGCGCTCGACGATCAACCTCGGCGCGCAATGGACGCCGCAGCTTTCCGACGCCCTCGATGGCCTGTTGCGGATCGACTACCGCCGCACCGGCCGCACCTGGTGGGACGTGCCCAACTCGACCTCGCGCGATCCGATCGATCTCGTCGACGCGCGCGCCGGGGTGGAGGGCAGCAATTGGGGGCTGTTCGCCTTTGCGAAGAACCTGTTCGACGAAGAATACAACGCCGAGTTCTCGCCCGGCGGCTTCGTGTTCAAGGCGCGCCCGCGGGTCTACGGCGTCGAGGGGACGTTCGAGTTCTGAACCGGCCGGGCCCGGTCAGCCCCAGTCGCTGTCGGCCTGGCCGGTCAGCGTCGCGGCGTTGCCGTCGGCGGCCCCGGTGACGCTATCCTTGGCCGCGTGATAGTCGAACCCCAGCCACCACAACGCGGCGAGGATGGCGAGGCAGCAGGCGAGGAACTTGGCGAACATGCCCGGCTCTCTGCCACGGCAGCGGCAAACATGGGGTTAAGATCGGGTTATCGGGTGAGCTGGCGGCGTGCGCCCCGGACCGGGCCAGCCTCGTTGAAGTCGGCCAGCGCCGGCGCGACGAAATGGTCGTGGCCGGCGGCATCGGCGGCGGCGCTGGTCTTCATCGCCGCTGCAAGCGAGGCGGCACGCGAATGGCTGGGGCGGCAGGATTCGAACCTGCGCATGCCGGTACCAAAAACCGGTGCCTTACCGCTTGGCTACGCCCCAGTGGCGCGAAGGCGTGCCCCTATACCGGCTCGCCGACGCCGCGCAATGGTTACACGTCGGCGCGTTTGCGGACGGACGCGAACAGCGACTTGTCCTCGACCGCGTCGAAATCGGCCGCCGAGTGGCGCTCGGCCATCGCCTGGGTGTTGACCAGCCGCCCGCGGATCGCGCCCGGCCGCGCGTCGATCGCTTTCACCCAGCGCCCGACGTTCTCATATTCGTGCAGCGAGAGGAACTTGTCCGAGCCGTTGTAGGCGCCGTGGTAGAGGTTGCCGAGCCAGGTGTAGGCGGCGATGTCGGCGATCGTGTAATCCGCCCCGGCGAGGTACTCGGTCCTCGCGAGCTGGTTGTTGGCCACGTCGAACAGCCGCTTGGTCTCCATCGCGTAGCGGTCGATCGAATACTTGTAGCGCTCGGGCGCGTAGACGTAGAAATGGCCGAACCCGCCGCCGATGAACGGCGCGCTGCCCATCTGCCACATCAGCCAGCTGAACGTCTCCGCCCGCGCCGGATTGGCCTTGGGCAGGAGGTAGTCGAACTTCTCGGCCAGATGGACCAGGATCGCGCCGCTCTCGAACACTCGGAACGGCTCCTGGCCGGAGCGGTCGAGCAGCGCCGGTATCTTCGAGTTCGGATTGAGTTCGACGAAGCCCGACCAGAACTGCGCCCCTTCGAAGATCTTGACGATCCACGCGTCGTACTCTGCGTCCGAGAAGCCGGCCTCGAGCAGCTCCTCGAACATGATCGTCGCCTTGACCCCGTTGGGCGTGCCGAGCGAGTAGAGTTGGAACGGGTGCTCGCCCAGCGGCAGCGCGTGCTCCTCGCGCGCGCCCGCCGTCGGGCGGTTGATCCCGGCGAACTGGCCGCCGTTCTCGGGATCGAACGTCCAGACTGCGGGCGGGGTATAGACGTCGGACATCGGGCGAAGCTCCAGATCAGGATCGTGCCGCGGGGAAATGGCGTGCGCGCGACGGAACCGCAAGCGCCTCGCGTCCGTTGCGCCGCTCGATGACCTCGAAATCCCGCGCGCTCGAATTCGTCGACGATCAAGGCCCGGGAATAACGAGGAAAAAGTCGGGCCATGGGTGGGCCTATTTCGACCCCGCGGGCAAACGCATCACCGACCGCGACGAGATCGACCGGCTCAACCGAATCGCGCTGCCGCCGGCCTACACCGACGCGTGGTTCTGCGCGAAGGACTGCGGCCACCTGCTCGCCACCGGGATCGATGCCCGCGGGCGCAAGCAATATCGCTACAACCCCGAGTTCCGAGCCCGGCAGGAGGCCGAGAAGTTCGACGGCTGCGCGGAGTTCGGACGGCTGCTGCCGAAGGTCCGCAAGCGGGTGACGAAGGACCTGTCGCGACGGACGCTGTCGCGCGAGCGGGTCGTTGCCAGCGTGGTGCGCCTGCTCGACCTCGGGGCGATCCGTGTCGGCAACGAAAGCTACGCGAAGTCGAACAACAGCTTCGGCGCGACCACGCTGCGGCAGCGCCACGCGAAAGTGTCGGGCGGCAAGGTCAAGCTGCGCTTCAAGGCGAAGAGCGGGGTGTTGCGCGAGGCGACGATCAGCGACACGCGCCTGTCGTCGCTGGTGCGCAGGATGCAGGACCTGCCGGGCCAGCATTTGTTCCAGTACGTCAACGGCGACGGCGAGGCGCATCCGGTCGGCTCGAGCGACGTCAACGACTACATCGGCGAGGCGATGGGCGAGCGTTTCACCGCGAAGAACTTCCGCACCTGGCATGCCAGCGTGCTGGCCTTGCGCCTGCTCGCCGACGCCGAGCGGCCGCTGACGCTCAAGGAGCTGACCGCCGAAGTCGGGGCGCACCTCGGCAACACCCCGGCGATGGCGCGCAAGAGCTATATCCACCCGGCGGTGATCGCGCTGGTCGAGCGGCAGCAGAAGTGGCGCGCGCGGCTCAAGCTGCCGCGCGACGGCAAGTGGCTCGACCGCTACGAGCGCGCGCTGATTCGGCTGCTCGACAAGAGCCCGCGGGCGAAAACGCTGCTGGCGGCCTGAGCGTGCGCGTCAGGCCAGCTCGGACAGCGGCTCCTCGACCGCGGCGCCGCTCGCGTAGCGCTCGAACTCCTCGGCGAAGCGCTGGGTCAGCACGGCACTTTCGGCGCCGGCCTTCTCGGCGAGGTCGACAAACCAGTTGCCTTCCTCGTGGTAGACGTGGTGCAGCACCGCGCCGCGGATGTGCTCGAGCTTGTCGCGCCATTCCGGGCTCATCGGATCGAGATGCTCAAGCTTGTGCATTTGGATCTTGGTCATCGTGTGCTCTTCGTAGGCCATCGCCGCGTGCAGCTTCTCGGAGCGCTCGACCAGCGCCGGATAGAGCACTGTCTCCTCCGCCAGCGAGTGCCCGTTGAGCACCAGCGCCAGCTCCTTCATCGCCTGCTTGCGGGCAGCCGCGTCGAGGCCGTTGCGCGCGCGCTCGAAGGCGCCTTCGATCCGGCGGTGATGGTCGAGCGCCATCGCCAGCCAGCCGTGGCCGTGGCTCAGTCGCTCCGCCCGGGCGCGGGCCTCGGCGCGGTCCTGGTCGCTGGCTTCGGGCATGACGGTGGCGGCGAGTTTGTCGAGGATTGACATCGGCTTGCTCCAATGGGGATTGCGTATCCCTCCAAGCGAGCGGCATGGGCGAGTGTTCCCGGCGGAGAGCGAGAATGGCGCAGTTGTACGACGGCAAATGGGCGGACACCGCGCCGGCGGCCGAGGAGATCGGCGAGGACGGCCGCTTCCGGCGCATCGACAGCCCGTTGCGCGAGTGGATCTCTCCCGACCCGGATTCCGCGTTTCCGGCCGAGGCCGGCCGCTACCACCTGTTCGTCGCCTGGGTCTGCCCGTGGGCCTCGCGGGTCACGGCCTACCGCGTGCTCAAGGGGCTCGAGGGGCTGATCTCGCTGTCGGCCTCGCACGGCGTGATCGGCGATCAGGGCTGGATGTTCGTCGACGACACGATCCCGCCGTTCACTGTCCCGCACCCGCTCTACCGCGTCTACCAGGAGCACGACCCCCACTTCACCGGCAAGGCCACCGTGCCGACGCTGTGGGACAAGAAGACGCGGCGGATCGTCAACAACGAGAGCGCCGACATCATCCGCATGCTCGGCTCGGCGTTCGATCACCTGACCGGCAACCGGCTGGATTTCTATCCCGAGCCGCTACGCGAGGAGATCGAACGATGGAACGCGCTGATCTATCCGGGGCTCAACAACGGGGTTTACCGCGCCGGCTTCGCCCGCCGGCAGCCCGCTTACGAGGAAGCCGCCCGCGAGGTCTTCGCCACGCTCGATGCGATGGAGGAGCAGCTTTCGCGCACCCGCTACCTCGCCGGCGAGTGGCTGACCGAAGCCGACTGGCGCGCCTTCACCACGCTGGTGCGGTTCGACGTCGGCTATCACGGCGCCTTCAAGTGCAACCTCAGGCGGATCGAGGATTACCCAGCGCTGTCGGGCTACTTGCGCGAGCTCTACCAGTGGCCCGGCGTGGCCGCGACGGTGAAGCTCGACGAGATCAAGCGCAACTACTACGCGCTGACGGACAAGCACCGGCTGTACCCGATCGGGCCGGAGCTCGACCTGTCGACGCGGCACGACCGCGCGCGGCTCCCGGGCAAGGGGGTGATGGAACGCCCGGCTTGATCGGCCCACGCGCTCCAGACAGCCTTTCTCTATGAATGGAATGTTCCATAGGGGTGATATGATTCGAGCCGCCGCCCGTCTGGTCCTGCTGCTGGCCGCATTGCTGGTCGCCGCGCTCGGCGGTGCGGCCGCGACCGCGCAAGTCAGGCCCGAGGGCCCGATTCTCGCCGCGGCCGACTTGCGCGAAGGCGCTTCGCTCGACGGCACCTGGAGCTGGTCGATCGATCCCTATCGCGACGGCGTGGCCGGCTTCCACGGCAGCGAGGCCGGAACGGGGCACCGGCGCTGGGACGACGTCGATGTCGATGAGGCCCGCCGGGCCGATCCGCTGGCGCTCTACGAGTATGACATGGACACCGCGCCGCGCGCCGAGCTGCCGGCGAGCTGGCTGACCCATGCGCCCGAGATGCGGCACTACCAAGGGCTGGTGTGGTACCAGCGCCGGTTCGACGCCGCGCCGCGGGCCGGCAAGCGCTACTTCGTGCGGTTCGGGGCGGCGAACTACGTCGCCGAGGCGTGGCTCAACGGCCGGCGCCTGGGGCGCCACGAGGGCGGCTTCACCCCGTTCGCGTTCGAGGTGACCGGGCTGCTGCGCCCGAGCGGCAACCGGCTGGTGCTGGGAGTCGATTCGACCCACACTGGGCGCACCGTGCCGCCGCCGGTGACCGACTGGGAGACCTACGGTGGGATCACCCGCCCGGTCCGGCTGATCGAGGTCCCCGAGACGTTCGTCGACGACGCCTGGGTGCGGCTGACCGACGACGGGCGGATCGCGGTCGACGTCGCGCTCGACGGACCGCAGGCGGCGGGCGCTGCGGTCGAGCTGGCGATCGCGGAGCTCGGCATTCGGCGGCAGGCGACCGCCGGCGCGGATGGCAAGGTGCGCTTCGCAGTTCCGGCTCCCGCCGGCCTCCGCCGCTGGTCGCCCGAAGCCCCGACGCTCTACGACGTGACGGTAACGGTGGGCGAGGACCGCTGGCGCGACCGCGTCGGCTTGCGCACCGTCGCGGTCCGGGGCTCGCAAATCCTGCTCAACGGCGAGCCGGTGTTCCTGCGCGGGATCAGCCTGCACGAGGAGGAGATCGGTCCCGACCCGGCGCGCCGCATCACCCCGCAGGCGGCGCACGCCCTGCTCGCCCGCGTGAAGGACGGGCTGCACGGCAATTTCGTCCGCCTGGCGCACTATCCGCACGACGAGGCGATGGTCCGGGCCGCGGACGAAATGGGCCTGCTGGTGTGGAGCGAGGTGCCGGTCTACTGGCGCATCGCGTGGGACGATCCGGAGACGCTCGCCACCGCGCGGCGGATGCTGGCGGAGAACATCCTGCGCGACCGCAACCGCGCCTCGGTGGCGTTGTGGAGCGTCGGCAACGAAACCCCGGTGACCGGCGCGCGCAACGTGTTCATGGCGCGGCTCGCGGCGGACGTGCGCGCGCTCGATCCGCACCGGCTGGTCACCGCCGCGCTGCTGACCGAGCGCGACGAAAGCGAGGGCCACCCCGTGATGGTCCTGGCCGATCCGCTGGCGAGCGCGGTCGATGTGCTGGCGGTCAACACCTACAACGGCTGGTACGGGCCCGACCGGCCGGCTGACCTGGCGCGGTTCGAATGGCGCCTGCCGGCCGACCGTCCGCTGATCCTCTCCGAATTCGGCGCCGACGCCAAACGGGGCCTGCGCGAGCAAGGCGCAACGCCGCACAAGTTCTCGGAGGAATACCAGGCCGATTACTACCGCCACACGCTGGCAATGGCGGAGCGCATCCCGACGCTGGCCGGGCTTTCGCCGTGGATCCTCAAGGATTTCCGCTCGCCGCGGCGGCAGCTTGCCGGGGTACAGGACGGGTGGAACCGCAAGGGCCTGATCAGCGAGCTCGGCGAGCCCAAGCTGGCCTTCGCCGTGCTCGCGGCATGGTACGAGGGCAAGCGGCGGCGAGCGGGAGATTAGGCCGGTCTAGGAACCGTTCGCCTGCTGGGCCGGGATGAACTGCTCGCGCACCGCCTCGCGCAGCAAGCCGATCGGCAGCAGCCCCTGGCCGACGATGAAGTCGTTGAACGCCATCCGGTCGAACTTGTCACCCAGGGCCAGCTCGGTCTCGGTGCGCAAGTCGATCAGCTGGCTGTAGCCGTAGAAGTAGCTGCCCGCCTGTCCCGGCGCGCGGAAGGTGTATCGGTCGACCTCCTGCTTGACCATCGACGGCGAGAAGCGCGCTTCCTCGCGCAGCACGCGCTCGGCGGTGGCCATGTCGGTGAGGCCGAGGTTGAGCATCGGGTCGAGCATCGTCCGGCTGGCGCGCAGCAGGCGGTGCTGGAGGGCGATCAGCTGGCCTTCGAGCGGCTCGTACGGCAGCATCTCCGCTTCGGCGTAGAGCGCCCAGCCTTCGACGTTGACGCTGTTGAAGGCGTAGAGAACGCGCGCCTGGCTGACTCCGCGCTCGACCATCTGCGCGAACTGCAGCTCGTGCCCGGGGCGGCCTTCGTGGACGCTCAGCGTCCAGGCGGCGGCGCCGAAGTTGAAGTCGTTGGGCTCCTCGCCCGGAACCGGCGAGACGGCCGTGGTCAGCACGAACGTGCCGCGCTCGCCGGTGTTGCCGATCAGCCGCGGCGGGCGCATGTGCGGCGCCGGGCTGGCAGCGTTCTCGGCCTCGGTGCCGAGGCGCATCAGCACCGGATAGTCGGGCAGGCTGACGATCCGCTCGCGCCCGGCGATCTCCTGGATCTGGCCGAGCACCTCGGCGTAGTGCGCCTCCATCCGCTCGGGCGCAATCTTGTCCTTCTTCAGCTCGGCGATGACCGACGGGTAGTCGGTCGCCGCGTAGCCGAGCCTGGCGGCCACCAGCGGCGCCAGCGCCTCCATCTGCTGGCGCGTCGAATAGAACTCGCGCCGCGCCCGCGCGATCAGCTGCTCGGGCGGCAGGTCGATGCCGACGGTCTTGAGGCGGTAGGCGTAGATCTCGGGTGGCAGGCGGAAGTCCTCGCGCGCCGCCGGCAGCACCGTCGTGCGCTCCCATTCGGCGTAGTCGCGCAATTGCCGCTCCATCGCGTCGAGCGCCGCGTCGGCGCCTTCGATCTGAAAGCGGGTGAACAGCTCGCGGATGCCGGCGATGTAGGTGTCGGTCTTGCCCAGCGTGTCCTCGACGCTGCCCTTGTAGGGCCCGACCTTGCCCGGCCCGAGGCTCTCGGCCCAGCGCGCGCGGCCCTGCTCGGCCAGCGAGATCGAGCCCGGGTGGAGCCCGGTGTAGCGCTCGAGCAGGACTTTGGCGGTCTGGCGCCGCGCCGGGGCGATCTGGTCGTCGAGCAGGCCGTTCATCACTCCGAACACGGTGCGCGGGATGTCGTACCAGTCGAGCGTCAGGCGGTCGCTCAGCTCGGTGCCTTCGATGCTCTGCTCGAGCGAGTCGATGAGGATCTGCAGGTCCTGCTTGAGCAGCGGGTCGCTCTCGCGCGCCTGCGCCGCCTCGAACTCGGCGAGCTGCGCCCGGGCGGCGGCGGCGTAGCGCTCGGAGAGGTCGGGCCCGATGTCCATCGCCAGCCCGTCGTACTGCTCGAGCCCCGTCTGCGCGGCGCCTTCGGGCGAGAACTGCGCGTCCATCTCGAGCAGCTGCATCGTGTATTCGTTGCTGCGCTCGATCCACGCCGGCGTTTCCTGCGCGACGGCGGGCGCGGCGAGCACCAGCGCGAGCGCGCCCCCGGCAACGGCAAGCCTGCGATTCATGGCGATAGTCCCCCCAACGATCGTTTCGCCTGTAATCGCATCGTCGGCGCGCGATGGGAAGGGCGCTCGACCGGCGATTTGCGTTCGACGAGCGGCGCGAGGGCCGGTAGGACATGCGCTGCGCTGGAGAGGAATGCTTGACCCGATCTGCCTTGCACACTCTGACGGTTGTCGCCCTGGCCCTGCTGCTGGCCTGCCTGCCGCGCCCGGCGTGGGCTTGCGAGGGCGCGGTGGCGGTTTGTGGCGAGGGCGCGGCCGGCTCGCTGGGGCTCATCGTCGACGGACGGGCCCTGCCGGTCGTCGTCGGGGCGGATGCGGATGCCGCCGTGCGCGACGCGGCGCAAAGGTTCGCCAAAGACCTCGGCCGCGTCGGCGGCACGGCGCCGATAGTGGCCGAGACGGTGCCGGCCGGAGCGCGCGCCGCCGTCATCGTCGGGGTCGCCGGGCAAGGCGGCATGGTCGATGCCCTCGCGGCGGCGGGCAAGATCGACCTGGCGCCGGTGGCCGGCCGCTGGGAAGCGTTCGGCCAGTTCGTGGTCGACGCGCCGCTGCCGGGGGTCGATCGTGCGCTGGTCATCGCCGGCAGCGACCGCCGCGGCGCGGCGTACGGGCTTTACGACTTGTCGGAGAAGATCGGGGTCTCGCCGTGGCACTGGTGGGCCGACGTGCCCGTGGAGCGGCGCGCGACGCTCTACCTGACCGCCGGCGGGCGCACCGACGCGCCCGCGGTGCGCTATCGCGGCTTCTTCATCAACGACGAGGACCCGGCGTTCGGCGGCTGGGCGCGGGCCAGGTTCGGCGGCGTGAATGCCCGGGTCTACGAACACGTTTTCGAGCTGCTGCTGCGCCTCAAGGGCAACTACCTGTGGCCGGCGATGTGGGGCAAGTCGATCGCCGAGGACGATCCGGCCAGCCTCACGCTGGCGGCGCGGATGGGCGTGGTGCTCGGCACCTCGCACCACGAGCCGCTGACCCGCGCGCACGTCGAATGGGAGCGTGCGCTCGCCGCCGGGACCGCCTCCGGCGCTTGGAACTACGAGACCAATGCCGAGCAACTGCGCCGCTTCTGGCGCGCGGGGATGGAGCGCGCCGAAGCCGCCCCCGGGCTCGACTACGTCGCCACGGTCGGCATGCGCGGCGACGGCGACGAGGCGATGAGCGACGACACCGCGATCCCGCTGCTCGAGCGGATCGTCACCGACCAGCGCGCGATCGTCGCCGACGTCACCGGCCGCCCCGCTGCCGAGACCCCGCAGGTGTGGGCGCTCTACAAGGAAGTGCAGGACTATTACGACCAGGGCATGCGCGTCCCCGACGACGTGACGCTGCTGTTCGCCGACGACAACTGGGGCCAGATCCGCCGCCTGCCCGACCCTGCCGCGCCTCCGCGTGCGGGCGGCTACGGCGTCTATTACCACTTCGATTACGTCGGCGCCCCGCGCAACTACAAGTGGACCGACACCAACCAGGTGGCGAAAGTCTGGCAGCAGATGAACCTCGCGTGGGAACGCGGCGCGCGGGCGCTGTGGGTCGTCAACGTCGGCGACATCAAACCGATGGAATACCCGCTCGACTTCTTCCTCGATATGGCATGGGATCCCGCCGGCATGACGCCGGAGGCGGTCGCGGCGCACTCGGCGCAGTGGGCGAGCGCGCAGTTCGGCGCGCAGCACGGCCAGGCGATCGGCGACGTGCTGCTCGATTACGGCTCGATGGCCTCATTGCGGAAACCCGAGTTGCTCGACGCCGCCACCTTTCCGCCCGAGGAATACCGCGCGCTGGCCGCGCAGTGGGACGATCTCGTCAGCCGCGCGGCGCAAGCGCGCGCGAAGCTGCCGCCCGCGTATCACGACGCCTTCTACCAGCTGGTCGAGCACCGCGTGCTGTCGCTTGCCAATCTCTACCGGATGTACGCCGCGGCCGCTTGGAACGCCCGCGAGGCAAGGCGTGACGCGGCGCGCGCCGAAGCGAACGCGGCCGAGGTCGAGCGCGCCTTCGCCCGCGACGCGGCGCTGACCCGCCGCTACCACGAGATCGCCGGCGGCAAGTGGGCCGGGATGATGAATCAGGTGCACATCGGCTACACGAGCTGGAACGATCCCCCCGCCGACGTCATGCCCGCGGTGTCGCGCGGCGACGCCGGCGCGGCCGTGCCGTTCGAGGACCCTGCTGCGCCCGAACCCACGCTCCTCATCCCCGCCGCGGCGTTCGCGCGCGCCGAGGGCGGCGGCCGCTTCGAGTGGACGCGGGTCCCGCATCTCGGGCACTGGGGCGGCGCGCCGCTGGCGCTGCCGCAAGGCCGGCCGGCCACTTCGCCCGAGGACGGCGTCTACCTCGAATATCCGCTGCGTTTGCGCGAAGCAGGGGACTACGAGATCGAGATCCGGCTGGTCCCGACGCTCGACACGGTCGGCGCTGACGGGCAGCGGCTCGGCCTGCAAGTCGACGACGGCCCGGTGGAGGTCGTCACCGTCCGGCTCGAGCCGACCGGAGGCGGGCCGGACACGCCGCTGATGCAGGCCTGGTACGACGCGGTCATCGCCAACGGCGTCGAGCTCACGCGCCCGCTCGGCACGCTTGCGCGAGGGGCGCACCGCCTCCGGCTCTACCGGATCGACGACAACGTGGTGCCCCAGGCGCTGCTGGTGCGCCGCGCCGACTGACGCCTGTGCCCCATCAAGGGGAAGGGCTCTCAGTCGAGCCGCACCACCCAGCCGTGCCTGTCCTCGGCCGTGCCGCGCTGGATCGCGACGAGCTTCTGCCGCAGCGAGCCGGTCAGCTGGCCCGGCCCGCCCGAGCCGATGGTGAACTCGCCGTCGTCGCTCGCCACGCGGCCGATCGAGGTCACCACCGCCGCCGTGCCGCAGGCGAAGCATTCGACCAGCCGGCCGCTCCGCGCGTCGGTCCGCCACTGGTCGAAGCCGTACGGCTCCTCGCGCACCTCGAGCCCGTCCTCGCGGGCCAGCGTGATCAGGCTGTCGCGGGTGATCCCGGGCAGGATCGTGCCGCCGAGCGGCGGCGTGAGCAGGCTGCCGTCGTCGAACGCGAAGAACAGGTTCATCCCGCCGAGCTCCTCGACCCAGCGGTGCTCGGCGGCATCGAGGAAGCACACCTGGTCGTAGCCGGCGGCGACCGCGCGGGCGTGCGGCACCAGGCTGGCGGCATAGTTGCCCCCGCACTTGGCGGCGCCGGTGCCGCCGGGCGCCGCGCGGGTATAGTCGCGCGAGACCCAGATCGACACCGCCGGGACGCCCGCCTTGAAGTAGTTGCCGGCGGCGCTGGCGATGACCAGGAACTTGTACTGCTTGGCCGGGCGCACGCCGAGGAACGCCTCGGAGGCGAACATGAACGGGCGCAAGTAGAGCGATCCGCCGTCGACCGTCGGGAACCACTCGCGGTCGGCGAGCACGAGCTGGCGCACCGCCTCGACGAAGGCATCCTCGGGCACTTTGGGCATCGCCAGGCGGTCGGCCGAGGCATTGAAGCGGCGCGCGTTCTGCTCCGGCCGGAACAGCGCCATCGCCCCGTCGTCGAGCCGATAGGCCTTCATCCCCTCGAAGATTTCCTGCGCGTAATGCAGCACCGCGGCGGCCGGATCGAGCGTCAGCGGCCCGCGCGGGCCGAGCGTCGCGTCATGCCACCCGCGCCCCTCGCTCCACTCGATGGTGACCATGTGGTCGGTGAAGACCTTGCCGAAGCCAGGGTCGGCGATGGCCTGCTGACGCGTGGCCCCCGGCACCGGAGCGGGATGAGGCTGGCGGGCGAAATCGAGTGCTGGAGCGAGAGGAGTGTCGGTTGTCATGGGAAAGGCGGGTAAGACGAAGGCCCGGGAGAGGCAAGGGCGGCAAGAACCTCCCCGAAGCGGGTGGGAAGGGGTCGCCAGAAATGAGAAGGGCCGCTCCGGTAACCCGAAGCGACCCTTCGCATGGTCAGCGGTCGGAAGGACCGCTCACGGAGCCTTTATCGGCGAAAAGTGGATTACCGATAATGCTCCGCGCGGGTCGTCACCGACCTCCCTGCTGAACCATGAGACATCGGATCACCTCCTTTCGCGCTTGGAAGCCAGACCCCCCGTTTCACCGTGGGCCGGGCCGGCGTGCACCGCTGGCCTGTGCTGATATGTGAGTCAGCAAGGCGGTTAACGCAAGACTTGTAATTTGATTTTTCGGCGTCAGAATCCCGACTTTCCACAGCCGGGGATGCGCCCTAGCGGCAGTCCTCGATCACGCGCGTGACCTCCGGATACGCGGGCACGTAGAGCGTCTCCAGCCCAGCGACCTCGATCGCGAAGCGCCCCTTCGAAAACGCCATCGCGTCGAGCAGCGGGTCGCGCGCCGGGACTTGCGCGACGATGCTCGGTGGATCGCTTCTGGCGGGCCGGGCATCGACGCTGCGCTCCATCGCCTCGGCGCGCACGATCATCGGCAGCGCCGCCGCGGCGGTGCCGGCGCGGACGATCTCGACGACCCCGCTCGCGCGGTCGCAGCGCAGCGTGAGGCGCGGTTCCGCAGCGGTCTCCCCGAAGCGCGCGAGGCCGGCCTGGTAGGTCCAGTCACCGGCCGTCTGCGGAGCATCCATCCAGTTCGCGAACGACGGGACCGGCGTCGGGGTGGCCACGGGCGTCGGCGTCGGCGTAGGCATGGGAGAAGGGGCGGGCGTCGGCTCGGGTGCGGGCGCCACGCACGCGGCGAGCGCGAGGCACACCGCCAGCGGCAGGGCGGCGAGGCGGCTCGCCGGCGGGCGCGGGCGGCGGGGCGGCGTCATGCAAGCACTCCAGTCGATGGACCGTCCGTCGTGAAAGCAACAAGCGCTGGCTTGCCCGGTTCCGTCGCCGTATCGCGCCAGGCGATGAGCGCCAAGCGACGGATCGACCAATTGCTCGTCGAGCGCGGGCTGGCCGGGAGCCGCGCCCGCGCGCAGGCGCTGGTGATGGCGGGGCTGGTCTACGTGGGCGAGGCGCGCGTCGACAAGCCCGGCCATGCGGTCCGCGACGACGCCCCGATCGAGGTGCGCGGGCGCGACCATCCGTGGGTCGGACGCGGCGGGATCAAGCTGGCGTACGCGATCGCGCATTTCGGGCTCGATCCCAAGGGCGCGGTGGCGATGGACATCGGCAGCTCGACCGGCGGCTTTACCGAAGTTCTGTTGGCGCACGGGGCGGCGCACGTCTTCGCGGTCGACGTCGGCACCAACCAGCTGGCCTGGAAGCTGCGCCAGGACCCGCGGGTGACGGTGCTCGAGCAGACCAACGCGCGCGCGCTCACCCCGGCGTTGATCGACCGCCCGTGCGACTGGGTGGTGTGCGACGCCTCGTTCATCGGCCTCGCCAAGGTACTGGAGGTGCCGCTACGCCTGGCCGCGCCCGAATGCACGCTGGTGGCGCTGATCAAGCCGCAGTTCGAGGTCGGGCGCGACGAGGTCGGCAAGGGCGGGATCGTCCGCGACCCGGCGTTGCATGCGCGCGTGTGCGACGAGACGCACGAATGGCTCGAAGGCGGCGGCTGGCGGGTGCTCGGCATCACCCAAAGCCCGATCAAGGGGACCGAGGGCAACGTCGAGTTCCTCGTCGCCGCCCGCCGCGGCTGATTGCGCGGCGTCCGCCCGCCCGCCATACCGCGCACCGATTCGGACCCCCGGAGCCTTGGTCGCATGAACCGCCTCGCCTCGCCCGCCCAGTTGCGCGCCAGCTTCATCCGCTGGGCGCTGTTCGTGGTGCCGGCGGTGCTGCTGCTCGGCCGCGTCTCGGGCTGGCTCGGCGGGCCGGCGGCGGAAGACCCGTGGTTCGTCGCGCTCGACAAGCCGGCGATTTTCCCGCCGCCGGTCGTGTTCGCGATCGTCTGGCCTTTGCTTTACGCGCTGATGGGCTTCGCTTTCGCCCTGGTCTGCGCCGCATGGGGCGCGCGCTACCGGGTGCCGGCGATCCTCGCCTTCGTCCTGCAGCTGCTGCTCAACCTCGCGTGGTCGCCGGTGTTCTTCGCCGAGCACGAGATGACCATCGCGCTGGCGGTGATCGGCGTGCTCGACGTGGCCGTGCTCGTCACCGTGGTGCTGTTCTGGAAGGTCCGGCGCACG